>NZ_CAXSBH010000111.1:0-2109 GCF_964235535.1 uncultured Sphingomonas sp. | reverse complement strand
ACGCTCCTCGCGTCCGAAACCGTGGAAGACGCGGTGCTGTTTGATGCGTCGGAGCAATTGGCCATCTCGATCGGCCGTCGCGATCCTCTGCCCCGGCGCCTCTCCGCAGGCCGATGGGGCGTGTTCTGCTCTTCGCTGTTCGGGAGCTACGGCCCGCTCCCGCTTTCCGACCCGCACCTCGAAGCCTTGCGCGCCCTTGTTCTGGCGCTGCGCCGGCCGGCCAGCGACGAAGGGCCTGCGGTCGCGACCGCGAAGGGTGGCGGCATCTCGCGCGGCAAGGTCGACGCGCTGCGCGAACTCCTTCGACCGCCACCCAAACCACCGGGAGCAGCACATGGATAGGCAGTATCTTCTTTCGCGGATGAACGCGTCCCTTATCATGGCCAACAAGACGGAGGACTCCATAGCCCGTCTCGTGCACCTCGATCTGGCGGGACGATACAGCGTCGCCGCTGCGGCAGCCGAAACGCCCAGCGTGCTGGCTCCCGATCACGTCTCGACGAAGCCCATTCAACTGAACGAGGCAGGAGCAGCCGATGCACAACAGGCTGGCTTTGAAGCTGGTCGCGCCCGCCGAGCTGCCGGATGATGCGTTCGGGTGGGCGTTGGCTAATACGACCGCGGCACTCGGTCGTTATGCTCGTCTACTGACCGGCAGCGCTTCTGACGCCGATGATCTGGTTCAAGACACCGTGGCCCACTGCTGGGCGGCGCTCTCCTCGTTCCGAGCGGGCGCGAACCTCGCCGCCTGGGCACGCACGATTATGCGCAACTCGTTCATACCGGGCTTCCGGGGCAAGTCCAGTTGGTGCCCGACGATCCGCCGAGCATCTTGCCGTGCCGCACCGGCATCCGCCAATCTCTGAAACCGCGACCGCCTTTGCCCGGATCACCGATAGGCGTCTGGTCGGTTTGGCGACCGAGCTGAGGGCTCGCGCACGCCGCCGGCATGGCTTCGCGTTCGGGAGGCCGATCGCCCGCCTCGAGCAGCGCGACCACGACGTCGGGGTGTTCGCCGAGCCGCGCTGTCGGCACGGCTCCCGCCGAGTTGCCGACGACGGCATGGTCGAATGTGCTCATGCCGTGCTCCCGCTTACCGGTGCCGCCCGCCTCGACCCCAGAGACCATCTGTCAGGATCGAGAGATACGCCGCCAAGCTGGTGGCAAGCGAAGCGCCGGTCGGCCAGTCACGAACGTCCGCGGCGGCGTTGATGATCGAGATGAAGATACGGCTGGCAATGAGAGGGTCTACGGCGCGAATCGATCCTTCGGCGATCCCGTCCGCGATCATGCCGGCGAAATGGCGCTGCATCTGTTCGGTGCGGTGAAGCATCCGCCGTCGCAAGGGCGGCGGTAGCGCCTGATAGGCGTTGGTTCGCAGCAGCGGGTTGAGCCCTTCGATCTGCAGGCGGAACAGGCTCGCGGCGGTCCTCGCCAGCTGGTCTCCCTGGGTTCCGCCGCCTTCCTCGCCGATGATCCTGGCGTGATCGATCAGCGCGAAGCTGCGCCGGAAACAGGCCACCACGAGCTCGTTCTTGTTGTCAAGGTGATGGTAGAAGCTGCCGGTGCTGACACCCAGTTCGGCGGCGATCTTCTCGACGCTCGCCCCGTGGTAGCCGTCACGATTTATCAGGGTCGTGGCCGCGTGCAGAAAGCGGCTTTGCGCGTCCAGCAGGTCGGGCTCCTCGGGCGGCGGAGCGTTCGACGGCCAATCGGGCGATCCGGCGAGACCAGTCGTCAGGATGTCGAGCAGCCGCGCCTCCGCGCGGGGGATGTCCCCGTCCGCGTAACCGCTGATCCAGGACGGGATCCAATGCACGGTCGCCAAAAGCACGAGCGTCGCGACCAGCGCCTGTTGGGGATCAGCGATCCTCAAGCCGCCCCGCAGCAACGACACGACCTCGACATAGATGGCCGTCAGCGTCGCGCGCCGGTCCCCGCTCATCGAATGCATGTCGGACAGCAGGGCATATCGGGGAGCATCGGTCGGATAGGAGTCCCGCTGCAGCGACAGGTGAGCGCGAACGAACGACCTGACGGCGCGCAAGCCGCTTGTCTCCCGCGCCGCGGTCGCGGCCTGTTCCCGCGTCCAAAGTAGCGTACGTTCCA
>NZ_CAXSBH010000110.1:0-2276 GCF_964235535.1 uncultured Sphingomonas sp. | reverse complement strand
CATCACGCCATCGCAGGCCGTTCCGGTTGACGAAAACGATGCCGCTCAGCACCCGCTGGTCGTCAACCCGAGGCCTCCCGTGGCTCTTGGGAAAGTACGGCTGCAGACGCGCCATCTGCTCGTCCGTCAGCCAATACAGATCGCTCATGCCCAGTCTCCCTGGGGAGACCGAATCAGATCGCACCTCTCACATCAATGGGTCCTGACCCTGGCCGATGCCGAAGCAACGCTGGCGATCAACGTTCTCGGCCCGATCCGGCTGACGAACGCGTTGGTCAACCATCTGACGGGCCAGCCCGACGCCGCGATCGTCACGGTCACTTCGGGGCTCGCCTATGCGCCGCTGGTGGCGGCGCCGACCTATTCGGCCACCAAGGCAGCGATCCACTCCTATACCGTCTCGCTGCGGACTCAGCTGGCGGGCAAGGTCGAAGTGATCGAGTTGGCACCGCCGGGCGTGCAGACCGACCTCACGCCGGGACAGGCGAACCGCCCGGGCTACATGCCGCTCGACGCGGTCGCCGCGCAGTTCGCCCAGCAAGCGACGCCGCGCGAGATCCTGGTCGACGAGGTGCAGTTCCTGCGCCAAGCCGAGCGCGAGGGGCGGTTCGATGAGACGCTGACGGAGCGCGCCGCCAAGCAGCGTGAGGCAGGTGGCCAGTAGCCTTGACGTTGCGGGTAGTCGGCTAGCAACGGCTGTTACCCAAAATCCGCCATCCAGCGCCCTTGCTGCCGTTCCCAACTTCCGCCACTTGTTCATCTGGACGCTACGACCGTTTTTCTAGGCTCTCGATCCGGCCGCCGACTGCCATGGGGTGGTGTATTTAGTCCGGACGGAGCCCGCTTAGAACGCCTCGTCGAGTACGAGCGCTTGGCCTAAACGTCAGCTAGCCAATTCTCGACGTTGAGACCTCGGACGCGGCTGAACTCATCGACGTTGTCCGTCACCAACGTGGTTCCGAGCGCATAAGCGTGCGCGGCAATTAGAAGGTCGTTGGGGCCGATCGTCTTGCCTGCCGCCTCCAGCTCGGAGCGGATACCGCCATACTCCGCGTCTGCGGGGACGTCGAACGGCATTATCTCTATGGTTTCAAGGATCGCTTCGGCCTGGGCCAGCAGCCGCGCCGACCCTTTCTTGGCGCAGCCATAGCGTATCTCGGCTGCGGTGATGACGCTCACGCACAGCCGGTCGCCACCGACCCGAGCGATCTGATCGAACACCCGACCCTGCGGATTGCGCATCAGGTCCGACACGATGTTCGTGTCGAGCATGTAGTGCGGCGCGCTCACAGGTTGACGGCCTTGAGCGGCTTCAAGGTGACGTCTAGGTTGGCTGGGAAGTCGTCCTCTGCTTTAAGAGGCGACAGGGAGCGAAGCACGTCGATCAATTCCGTCTTGGGCTCGGGCTCGATGATAAGCTTCGTTCCTTCCTTGCGAATCAGAACGCGGTTGCCGGGAAACTCGAACTCGGCCGGGATGCGTACGGCTTGGCTGCGGTTGTTGCGGAAGAGCTTGGCTTCACGCACGTTGGTGCTTGTTGAAGGCTGAGCCATGGCACGCTCTCCTTTGTATATGCCATGTATATACCAGTGAAGATCTCGAGACGCAATGCCGCGACACCCGGTTTTCTGCGTCGCGTTATCCCTCCTTACTTGAGCCGTTAGCGTGCCGCCGCTGACGCACAGCGCATTCATCCCGGAGCCGATCGGCCGGTGCCGCGTCTAGGTTGCTCAGCGCGAAGGCGATCTGCTCCTCGGTGTACCTCGACTTCTTCATGTCCAGCTCCTCGCCCGCAGGCTCACAAGGGCCGGAATACTCTCACTCAAAGCGGGCTAAAAAAACAGGGAGGACGTCAGTTGATCGTGATGCCGTCCCGCCGCAGCAGGATATGCAGCCGTCGATAGCCGAACCGCCGGCGCTGCCGCGCCAGCTCGCATAGCCGCGACCGCAGGTCGCCATCATCGCCCCGGCACGAACGATACCGCATGCTCGTGCGATCCGCCCCGACAACCATACACGCCCGCCGCTCGCTCATCTCCAACGTCGCCTGGAAATGCGCGACCGCTTGTCGCTTCGCGGCGGGCGCTACCATTTTTTGATAGCAGATCCTTCAGACCCGCGTTGTCGAGCATCGTGTCCGCGAGCAGGCGCTTAAGCCGCGCGTTCTCTTCCTCGAGTGCCCGCAACCGCTTCGCTTCCGACACCTCCAGGCCGCCGTACTTTGTCAACCGGCGCGGGATCTTGACCCCGGATCGGCGTCCAACATTGACCCCGCT
>NZ_CAXSBH010000109.1:0-2287 GCF_964235535.1 uncultured Sphingomonas sp. | reverse complement strand
GAAGCCCGGACCCTCCTTCAGCGACCCGATCCGCGCGAAGCTGATCCCCTGTTCGTCCAGCAGCCGGACGATCAGCGGGTTCTCCGAATGCGGCGGCGTCAGGATCACGCCGTCGGGGCGCAGCGCGGCGATCGCGCCCATCAGCTCGCGCTCGATATGGTCGCTATGCGTGTCGACGAGCTCGACGATGATCCGGTAGCCGTGCTCGGCGCATGTCAGCATGCCGCCAAGCAGCATCTGGTCGACCCAGTCCGCGCCCTGCCGCTCGCGCCAGTCGGCAATGGTGCGCTCGCGGTCGTTGAGCGCCAGGATGAGATAGGAGCGCGACCCCCGCAGCCGCTGCGCCGCAAGCGAGGGGACATAGCCGAGCTTGCCGATCGACGCCTGCACCCGCTCCATCATGGCGGCGCGCACGTTGGGCTCGTTGTTGATGACGCGACTGACCGTCTGCAGCGATACGCCCGCATCGGCGGCGACATGCTTGATGGTGACCGCCTGCGGACGCCTCGCCATCCGCGTGGTCAGGCCGCTTCGGCGCGGGCCGCACCGCAATAGCTTGACACATAGGCGGCGTGGTCGGGAAGCGTTTTGACCGTATGCGCGACGCGCTCGCGGACCGTGGCGAGCAGGCGCGCGAGCTCGTCGTCGCGCAGCTTTTCGGCGATGGGGTGATAGGTCCGGGGCATGATGCCCTGGCCCATCATCACCTGTACCCAGCTGTTCTCCGCGAACAGCTCCTCGTTGCGGCGGAACACGCGGCCGGTCTCGCGGAACAGCTCGATCTTCTGGACGAGGCTGTCAGGCACCGCCATGCCCGCGCATTGCCGCCAGAACGCGCTGTCGCGCCGGTCGGTCGCCTTGTAATGGAGGATCAGGAAGTCGCGGATCTGCTCCATGTCCTGGAATTGCTGATCGTTGAACTCGGCGACGTCGCGCTCGCTGACCCGTCCCATCGGCATCATGCGGATAAGGCGGAGCACGGCGCGCTGGATCAGGTGGATGCTGGTCGATTCCAGCGGCTCCATGAACCCGCCCGACAGCCCGATCGCGACGCAGTTGCGGTGCCACTGCTTGCGACGCGCGCCCGTCGTGAAGCGGATGAAGTTGGGCTGCACCAATGTCCGCCCCTCAATGTTGCCGAGCAACCGTTCGAGTGCTGCCTCCTTGTCCAGGTAGCGGCTGCAATAAACGATGCCGTTGCCCGTGCGGTGCTGAAGCGGGATGCGCCACTGCCACCCGGCGTCGTGCGCCATCGCGCGGGTAAAGGGGACGGCGGGACGCACGCTTTCCGTCTGGATCGCGATGGCGCTGTCGCACGGTAAATAGTGCGACCAGTCGTCGTAGCCGGCGTGGAGGTTCTGTTCGATCAGCAGCGCGCGGAAGCCCGTGCAGTCGAGGAACAGGTCACCCTCGATCCGCTCGCCCGAGTCGAGTTGCAGCGCGGCGATGTCGCCGCTCTCGCCGTCCAGCTCGACGCCGGAGATCCGGCCCTCGATCCGCGTCGCGCCGTCCGCCTCCGCCATGCGCCGCAGGAACTTGGCGTAAAGCGCCGAGTCGAGCTGGTAGGCGTAGTTCATCCCGTCGTCGGGCAGGTGCGCGAACTTGCCCTGCCGCGCGGCGATCAGCTCCAGGCAATATTCGTCATAGGACTGGTCGTGTCCCTTGCTCCGCCCATGCAGCCAGAAATGCTGGAAGCCCGCCGACCAGTGATCCTTGCCGGTCAGGCCGAACGAGTGGAAATAGCTCTCCCCCCGGACCCGCCAATCGTCGAACATGATGCCCAGCTTGAACGTCGCCTGGGTTTCGCGCATGAACTCGGCCTCGCCAATGCCGAGCAGGCGATTGTAGGTCGCGAGGGGCGGGATGGTGGACTCGCCCACGCCCACGGTGCCGATCGCGTCGGATTCGACCAGGGTCAGTTCGACCGCGCGGCCCATGGTGCGCGCGATCGCGGCTGCCGCCATCCAGCCGGCGGTGCCGCCGCCCGCGACCACGATCCGGCGTGGGTGCTTGTTGTCGTTGGTCTGGGGTTGGGGGCTCACCGGCTGAGGCTCCTAAGCAGAAAGGCGCGCATCCGCCCGGCGCTCTCGGGTGTCAACGGTGCGAGCACGCCGCGCGCATCGGGAGGTATGTGCGCGACGACATCCTCGCCCCCGAAGACGTAATAATCGAACAGATCGCGCCAATGCGCCTTCTGGTCCGGCGGCAGGTCGCGGATCGCCAGCATCGCGTGGTTGAGCGCGTCCTGCGGCTGGCCCATCCAGCGCGGGGTGTCGCGCCACCAATA
>NZ_CAXSBH010000108.1:0-2297 GCF_964235535.1 uncultured Sphingomonas sp. | reverse complement strand
CATGTTCATTCCGCCGTTTCCTCCACGGGTCCCATATTGTGCCCGAGCAACCGGAGCACTTCGGCGGCCGCCTCGACCAGGTTGGTGCCCGGCCCGAATATCGCCTGGACGCCCATGTCGCGTAAGCTCTGATAGTCCTGCGCCGGGATCACGCCCCCCGCGATCACCTTGATGTCCGCGCGCCCCGCCTCGCGCAAGCCGGCGATCAGCTCGGGGATGAGCGTCTTGTGCCCCGCCGCCAGGCTCGACGCGCCGACCACGTCGACATCGCGTTCGACCGCC
The DNA here is from genome assembly GCF_964235535.1 of uncultured Sphingomonas sp. GTDB lineage: Bacteria > Pseudomonadota > Alphaproteobacteria > Sphingomonadales > Sphingomonadaceae > Sphingomonas. The sequence continues at coordinate 2,015 of NZ_CAXSBH010000108.1, read as the reverse complement.
AGCGCGGCGGCCTCGGCGGGCGTCTGGAACAACGGACCGGGGACGATCTCGAACCCCAGGTCGCCGAACATGGACGAGACCAGGTTCGCGCCCCGGTCATGCCCGTCCTGCCCCATCTTGGCGACGAGCATCCGGGGCCTGCGCCCCAGCCGCCGCCCGGTCGAGGCGACGCCGTCGGTCAGCCGCGTCCACCGCGCGTCGCCCCCGTACGCGCCGCCATAGATGCCCGACACCGGCGTCGGCTGCGTGCCGTAGCGCCCGAACACGTCCTCCATCGCCTGGCTGATCTCGCCCAACGTCGCCCGCGCCCGCGCCGCCGTGACCGCGAGCTCGAGCAGGTTGCCCGTCCCGCCCGCGCCCTCGCGCACCGCGTCGAGCGCGGCCCGGCACGCTTCCTCGCTCCGCGCGGCTTTTACCTGACCAATGCGCGCCACCTGCGCCTCGCGCACCGCGACATTGTCGACGTCCAGGATGTCGATCGGACCTTCCGTCTCCAGCTTGTACTTGTTGACCCCGACGATCACGTCCTCGCCCCGGTCGACCCGCGCTTGGCGGGCGGCGGCGGCCTCCTCGATCATCGCCTTGGGCCACCCCGCCGCGACCGCCTTGGCCATCCCACCCTCATGCTCGATCCGCTCGATCAGCGCCCACGCGCCGTCGACCAGCTGCTTGGTCAGGCTTTCGACGTAGTACGACCCGCCGAGCGGGTCGACGACGCGCGTCATCCCCGTCTCCTCCTGGAGCACGATCTGCGTGTTGCGCGCGATCCGCGCCGAGAAGTCGGTCGGGAGCGCGATCGCCTCGTCGAGCGCGTTGGTGTGGAGGCTCTGCGTTCCCCCCAGCATCGCCGCCATCGCCTCGATCGTCGTGCGCATGACGTTGTTGTACGGGTCCTGCTCGGTCAGCGAGACGCCCGAGGTCTGGCAGTGCGTCCGGAGCATCTTGGACCGCTCGTCGGTGGCGCCCAGTTCGGTCATCACCCGGTGCCACAACACCCGAGCCGCGCGCAGCTTGGCGATCTCCATGAAGAAGTTCATGCCGATCGCGAAGAAGAACGACAACCGCCCGGCGAACCCGTCGATATCGAGCCCGCTCGCCACCCCGTGCTTCACATACTCGCGCCCATCGGCGATCGTGAAGGCGAGCTCGTGGAGCTGCGTCGCCCCCGCCTCCTGCATGTGGTAGCCGCTGATCGAGATCGAGTTGAACTTGGGCATCTCGCGGCTGGTGTAGCCGAAGATGTCCGAGATGATCCGCATGCTCGGCCCCGGCGGGTAGATGTACGTGTTGCGGACCATGAACTCCTTCAGGATGTCGTTCTGGATCGTGCCCTCGAGCGCCGCGCGGGGCACGCCCTGCTCCTCGCCGGCGACGATGAAGAACGCCAGGATCGGGATCACCGCCCCGTTCATCGTCATGCTGACACTCATCGTGTCGAGCGGGATGCCGTCGAACAGCACCTTCATGTCCTCGACCGTGTCGATCGCGACCCCGGCTTTCCCGACATCGCCGACCACGCGGGGATGGTCGCTGTCGTACCCCCGGTGCGTCGCCAGGTCGAACGCGACCGACAGCCCCTTCTGACCCGCCGCCAGGTTGCGCCGGTAGAACGCGTTGGACGCCTCCGCGGTCGAGAAGCCCGCATATTGCCGGACCGTCCAGGGCCGCCCCGCATACATCGACGCCCGCACCCCGCGCGTGAACGGCGCGAAACCCGGCAGCCCCGGATCACCCTCCACGTCCGCCGCCGTGTAGAGCGGCTTGACCGCGATCCCCTCCGGCGTGCGCCACACCAGATCCGCGCCCCCCACCTCCCTCGCCGCCAACGCCGCCCAATCGGCAAGCGTGGGATTTACGGTCGGTTCGGGCAGCACGCGAGCCTTCGGGGGCACGCCGGGATCCTCGCCAGGCGCGGCAAGCGAAGCGCCGATGGTGGTGCGGTCGGTCATGCGCGCAAGCTAGAGTGGGATATTATCATGCTTCTTCCACGGGTTCTCGAGCTGCTTGCCCCTAAG
>NZ_CAXSBH010000107.1:0-2457 GCF_964235535.1 uncultured Sphingomonas sp. | reverse complement strand
CCCAGGCGGCCCGTGACGACGATGTCGCCCCCGTCGCCCTCGGTCCGGTCGTCCGCCTTCGCCGACTCGACGCTCGGGTCGGGGTCGCCAGCGGGCACCGTCTGAGCCGTTGCCGCGCCCGTTGCCAACAAGGCTACGGCCGCCACGGTCGCCCGCGGCATGGACATGCAACGCTTCATATTTCCCCCGATCGCGAATCGCGGCGCATCGCCAACGTCGATGGGTTCCCTGGAGCTTGGAAGTTACGGTGGGAGGGCAGCCTCGTTGCGGTTACGTGACGCCAAAGGCGAGGCTTGCGCCGGAACGCCCGAACCTCACGACCTCCTCATGATACGCTGCGTCACACCGCTCACGCCCAGCGCGCCCACCTTCCGGCTCAGGCGTCGACCAGGCGTCTCGCGCGGCGTTGGGCCACCATGCGATGCCGGTCGAGCAGGGCGACGGACCGTTCCCCGCGCGAGGCGAGGAACAGCCACTCGCTCTCGACGCGTTCCGGGGTGAGGTCGACCGTCAGGTAGCCGCGCCTGCTGGTATCGCACCATTTCAGGCCGGGGTTGAGCCGCACGAAGTCGCGAGCGATCGACGGCGCATCGCCACCGAACCGTTTCTCCAGGCCGAGCGACGAGACGCTGTGCCCCGCGAGCTCGACGCCGACGGGCTCGCCGTCATGCTCGAGATCGTAGGCCCAGGCATTGTGGCTGTCGCCGCTCAGCACGACGAGATCGGCCCGCGCTCGGTCGGAGGCGGCGAGCAGGCGTGCGCGGGCGGCCGGGTAGCCGTCCCATCGGTCCAGCCCCATAGGTAGGCCAAGCTTCGCGAGCCCGACCGCAGCGGCCAGCTCGGCCTGGTCACGCGCCGAGAGAGTCGTGCCAGGCGGGAACCAGGCGGGGGTCACCGCAGGCAGCCGCGTCGGGGCCATGATCACCTGTTGCGCCAGGATCTGCCATGGTACCCCCGCCGCGGTTGACCCGGCCAGTCCGTCGGCCAGCCATCGCTCCTGCGCCGCGCCCATCATCGTGCGGGCGGGATCGGCGAGCGGTCCGTTGCGGAACGCCGCCGCCGCGCGCGCGGGATCGGTCGCGCCGCGCAGCGCGACGCCGATGTCGAGCTGTTCGGTCCGCGCGAGCAGCCGGGTCTCCAGCCGGAACAGGGTCGCCAGGTCGCCGATCCGATAGCGATCGTAATCGGCCCGGCCCATCGGCAGCCATTCGCGGTGCGCGCGCATCCCCGCCGCCACCCGCGCGGTCCACGGACCCTCTTCCGGGCCGTGGTTCCGGGCCCCGCCCCGCCAGCTGTTGTTGGCGACCTCGTGATCGTCCCAGATCGCGATCATCGGATAACGGCGGTGCAGCTCCTGCAGCGCAGGATCGGCGCGGTAGCTGGCGTAGCGCAGGCGATAGTCGGCGAGGGTCACCGCTTCGCCCCGGGGCTGCACGTCGCGCGCCGTCGCCAGCGCGGCGAGCGCGTCCGAGCGGTCCACCGGCGACTCGTAGATGTAGTCGCCCGTATGGATGATCAGGTCGAGATCGTCCCTGGCGGCGGCATGGGCATAGGCGTTGAACCAGCCCGATGTCGCGTTCGCGCAGGACACCACCCCGATGCGGAACCGGTCGACCGCGCCCTCCGGCAGTGTCCGCGTGCGTCCGACGGGGGAAGTGGAACCGCCGGGCGCGGTGAAGCGATAGTAGTACCAGCGGCCTGGCTTCAGATCGCTCGATCGCGCATGCGCGCAATAGTCGGTCGCCGGGCCGGCGCGGGCCGTTCCGCGAGACACGATCCGGGTAAAGCCCTCGTCCTCCGCCACCTCCACCCCGAGCGAAGCCTCGCCGGCGTCGGCCGCCACATAGCGAGTCCATAAAATCACGCCGCGCTGGCCGGGGTCGCCGCTCGCGACGCCGTGCGTGAATGCCCGCGCGGGTGCGCTCAGCGCGGGCCAGGGAAGCAGCGTCAGCGCGGGCAGCAGCGATGCCGCCTGAAGGACCGAGCGACGCGACAGGGGAGTTATCATGGGCAGAAACTCTTGCGGGGTCGGGCGAGCGACTATCAGTCCGGTGTGACGTTTCGGCTTCGCCCCGCTTGCGCCCCGGCGATTGTCGCACAACCGACATGACGCCATCACGCGGCTGTCATCCTCGCGCCCTAGCCCCGATGGCGACCTTACCGGGGAACAGTGTATGCGGATCAGCTTTTCCGGCCTGGCCACCGCCGGCCTCTGTTCCGCGCGCGTCGTGCTGCTGGGCGGCGCGGCCGTGTCGGCGACCGTTCACGCGGCCCCGCAAAATACGACGCCGCCGCAAAACAACTCGGCCCAAAGCACGGGCGTGGCCGACGGCCGACCGCTCGAGCCGCTGCCGCCCGGCGATGCTCCGGTCGACGACATCGTCGTGACCGGCGCGCGCGCTTCGCGCGAGCAGGCGATCGAGCGCAAGCGCGCGCTGCCGACGATCGCCGACGTCG
>NZ_CAXSBH010000106.1:0-2606 GCF_964235535.1 uncultured Sphingomonas sp. | reverse complement strand
TCATCGTCACCGCTCAGAAGCGCGACCAATCGTTGCAGGATGTGCCTCTCTCCATCGTCGCGGTGACGCCGGAGATACTGGTCGAGCAACGCGTCGAGACGGTGAGTGACCTGCAGCGGATCGTGCCGGGGCTGACCGCGCAGCGCGGCGCTTCGGTTTCGAACCTTCGGCTCAACATCCGCGGCATCGGCGCCGCGGGCAACACGTCGGTGGACCAGAGCGTCGCGGTGTTCCTCGACGGCGTCTACGTCGCGCGTCCGTCCGCCGTCTATTCATCGTTCCTCGACGTCGCGGGGGTGGAAGTCGTGCGCGGGCCCCAAGGCACGCTGTTCGGACGCAACACCACGGCCGGCGGCATCATCCTGCGCACGACCGATCCGCAGCGAGAGGCGCAGGCGCTCGGCTATGCCGAATATGGTGCGTTCGATCGCTATAGGGCGGAAGCGGTCCTGAACCCGCCCGGTAACGACCGGTTTCGATTGCGTCTCGCGCTGCAAACCGCCGGGACCGACGGGTATGGACGCAACCTGCTCGACGGGTCTCGCTTCGGGCGGCAGCGGTCCATGACGGGGCGTCTGGGCTTGGCGAGCGACATCACCGATACGCTGAGCTGGACGGGCAAGATCGACTATGCCGGGCTGAACGGCGACGGGCAGACGCCGACCGAGGCGATCGGACGCACCATCGGCGCGACGCAACGGGCCGCGCTCGCCGCCCGGCTGGGCGGCGCGCAGTTCCTGCCGGAACTCGACGATGCGACCGACCGGCGCGTGTTCCAGATCACGACGGGCCGTGTCGATGACCGGCAGGTGGGCGCGTCGAGCCGGCTGGTCTGGAATGTCGACGGGTGGGAGGCGCGGCTGATCGGCGGCTGGCGCGACTACAAGAACGACCAGTTCGACGGCGAGATCACCTTCCTGCCCAAACCGCTCGCGTCGCGGAACTCGTCGCTCTACAGCGAAAGCCGCTCGCAGGAGCTACAGCTGGTTTCGCCGTCGGATCGCCTGCTCGGGGGCAAGCTCGATCTGGTCGCGGGGCTGTATTATTTCGGCGAGACGCTCGACATCACCGAGCGGCTCAATCTCGATCCGAACTTCTGCAGCACCTTCGCGGCCGGCAATACGGCGCTGGCCTGCCTGCGCGGACCGCTCGCCGGTGCCACGGCGCTGACCTTCCGCCAGGAAAGCGACAGCTACGCGGCCTACGGCCAGCTGGACTATGAGCTGGTGCCCACCATCACGGTCCAGCTCGGCGCGCGCTACACCTGGGACCGCAAGAACGGCGTCTTCGTGCAACGGACGGCCAATCCGGTGGCGACCGCGCTGCGGGCGCCCGAGAACGACGCCCTGCGCTTCCGCGACGATCGCCCGACCTATCGCGCCGCGCTGACCTGGGAGCCGCTGTCGACGCTCAACCTCTTCGCGTCGTACAGCACCGGCTACAAGGCAGGCGGCTTCAACTCGGGCGGCGGCACGCCGGCCCTCGGCGTCACGCGGCGGACCTTCGCCTCAGAGACGGCGCGCAACTACGAGCTGGGCCTGCGCTCGCAGTTCGCCGATCGACGGATAACGCTCAATGTCACGGGTTACCGCGTCGATCTCGACGATTTCCAGGATCGCAGTTTCGACGGCACGACCTTCCTGATCCGCAACGCCGGTCGCCTGCGTCATCAGGGCGTCGAGGCCGAGGCGAGGATCGTCGTGACGCCGGCGTTCCGGCTGAACGGGGCGCTGGCCTATCTCGACTCCGAGTTCCGCAGCTTCATCGGCGCGTCCGCCTTCCCGGGCTGCTCGGCGGCAAGCCCGGCGATACCCCAGTGCGGCCCCGTCGGCGGCGTCCGGACGGTGCGCGACCTGACGGGCGGCCGCGCGCATTACGCGCCGGACTGGCAGGGATCGCTCACCGCACTGTACGACGTGAGCTTCGGCAACGACTGGAAGGCGACGATTTCGGGCGGCGCGACCCATGTCGGCGACCAGTTCGTCGGCAGCGTGACCGACAACAACCCGGCGACGCTGCAGAAGGCATATACGTTGCTCAACGCTCGTGTCGCCATCACCCCGCCGGGCGGCCGACTCGAACTCGCGGCGTTCGGGGAGAACCTGACCGACAAGGGCTACTGCGCCAACATCCTGTACCAGCCGAGCGACGCGCTGCTGGGCGTACGCAATCCGCAAACCGGCGACACCCTGGCCCGTTGCTTCGTCGGCGCGCCGCGCACCTACGGCGTGTCCGCGCGCCTGCGCTTCTGAACCCCGCCGATCGGATCTGTGACATGCCGAAGTGCGTGACGAACGCCCGAGGCGAACGACGACCCACCGGACGAGGAGACCACGATCATGCGGGCACCAAATCGAGCATGGCGGCTCAGCGCACCGGCCGCGCTCTTGACCCTATTGCTCGGCTGCGGCGGCAGCGATGACGACGCGGTGCCCGCGCCGACGCCCAGTCCCTCGCCCACGGCGGCGGCGGCGGTGTCGCGGATCACGAAGGTGGAAGTGCTCGGCCGAGCGAGCTTCGGCGGCACAAGCTACAGCAGCGCCGGTCAATATGAGGTGGTGAAGGTCAAGGTCAGCGGCGTCGCCAACCCGGACGGGGCCGAGAGC
>NZ_CAXSBH010000105.1:0-2880 GCF_964235535.1 uncultured Sphingomonas sp. | reverse complement strand
TCAACGTGCGGATGCTGGGGCCGTACCGCTGTTCCAGGAACTGCGGCATCGTGTAGATCTCGTTGCGCAGGAAGATCGGCAGGAAATACTTGCCGACGATCAGCAGCGTCAGCGCGGCCATCCATTCGTAGGACGCGATCGCCAGGCCGATGGCGTAGCCCGAACCCGCCATGCCGACGATCTGCTCGGCGGAGATGTTCGCCGCGATCAACGACGCGCCGATCGCCCACCAGGGGAGCGACTTGGACGCCAGGAAATAATCGGACGTGTCTTTCTGATGGCCCGCCTTTTCGCGGCTGACCCACTGCGCCAGCCCGAAGATGCCGATCGCATAGGCGACCACCACCACCAGATCGAGTGTCGACAATCCCACCGGCGCTTCCCCTCGTCGGGCGCGGTGATCCCGCGCTCCCGTTCCATTGAATGATAAGATTATACGGGCATGTCCAGCATTGAGGCGCGCGTATCCACCGCTTATGGTCGGCGGGGTTTATCGAGGGGAAGAGACGATGGCGGCGATCCGATTGGCGATGGTGGGCGTCGGCAAGATCGCGCGCGATCAGCATCTGCCCGCGATCGCCGGCAACGACCGGTTCGACCTGGTCGCGAGCGTCGACCGGAAGGGCGGGGTCGAGGGCCTGCCCGTCTTTCGCACGATCGACGAGCTGGTCGCGGCCTCGCCCGGCTTGAACGCGGTATCGCTGGCCACGCCGTCCGCGGGCCGGCATGCGCTCGCCGCAAGCGCGATCGCGGCGGGGCTCCACGTCATGCTGGAGAAGCCGCCGGCCACCAGCCTGTCGGAAGTGGACGACCTCGCCGCGCGCGCGAAGCGGGCGGGCGTCACCCTGTTCACCTCCTGGCATTCGCGCGCCGCGGCGGGGGTCGAGCCCGCGCGCGCCTGGCTGGCGGACAAGCGGGTGACGGGCCTCAGGGTGAACTGGCGCGAGGACATCCGCCGCTGGCATCCCGGGCAGGAATGGATCCTGGCGCCGGGCGGGTTCGGGGTGTTTGACCCTGGGATCAACGCCCTGTCGATCGTCACCGCCATCCTGCCGGACGCGTTGTTCATCGAGGGAGCGACGCTGCGCACCCCGGAGAACCGCGATGCGCCGATCGCCGCCTCGCTCGCGCTGCATATTGGTGACGCGGCCGGATCGGCGGAGTTCGATTTCCTGCAGACGGGCCCGCAGAGCTGGGACATCGAAGTCGATACCGACGCGGGCACCCTCAAACTCCATGAAGGCGGTAGTCGCCTGGAGCTGCCGGGCGAGACGCCCCGGCCCGGCGAGAACCGGGAATATCCGGGGCTCTACGCCCGGTTCGCCGATCTGATCGCGGCCGGCCGGTCGGATGTCGACATCCGCCCGCTCCAGCTTGTCGCCGACGCGATGCTGCTGGCCAGGCACGAACGCGTGGACGCGTTCAGCTTCTGACATCCCGCCGACCGGGACGCCGCGGTCGGTCCGGCGGCGGGGGTGCTCGGCGGGGCTGCTCGGCGGGGATACGGTCGACCTGCCCGCCCGGGTCGGCTTTACGGCGACAAGCCGGAACGAGGTGGCCGTTCCCGCGCTATAGCCGATCAGCAGCTCGGAGACGACGGACATGGCCAACGGACACGCAACCCTGCACCGCATGGTGCTGCCCGATCACACCTGCCCCTTCGGCGTTCGCGCCAAGGAAATGCTGGAGGCGGCGGGATACCAAGTCGACGACCAAATCCTTTCCTCACGCGACGAGGTCGAGGCGTTCAAGACCGAACACGGGGTCGCGACCACGCCGCTGATCTTCATCGACGGCGTGGCGATAGGCGGGGCCGACGACCTGGAACGCCACCTCGCCACGGCTTAAGCGGACGAGCGCGCCCGCGGACCCCCACCCGCGGACCCCCCGCGTCACGGTCGGCGACACGGGCGAGCATCCGGTGCGCTTCGGCTGGGGCTATGCGGGGCGTATGCCCTACACCCTCCCCGGTCTGAGGCCGGCGGTGGTGATGACCTCCGACGCGACACACGCCCCCCTATCCGCCGGACGCGCGACGCCGCATAGCGCGCGTCCGTTCCACCATTTCGGAGAATCCCCGTGCGCTTCATGCAACTCGAGATCCTGCCGTCGGGCCGAGCGCTGGTCGACCTCGACAAGCTGACCCACGCCGTCCCCGAAGGCGACGGTAGCCGCCTGTTCCTGGGCGCGCAGCATCTCGACGTACCGCACAGCCTGTCCGAGCTCGAAAACCTCCTCGCCGGACGCGAGCGCACCGACGGCGGCGAGCACGGCGTCGCGGGCTTCGAGATGGGGTGAGGCGGGACGGGGTGAAAGCGGGATGGGGAGAGTGGCGGAGCGGGTGGGATTCGAACCCACGATACGCTTTTGGCGCATACTCACTTTCCAGGCGAGCGCCTTCGACCACTCGGCCACCGCTCCGCATTCCAAGCCTGGAAGCGGTGCGCCGTATCGACCCCGAAGCGTCCGTGCAAGCGTTGCGCGGCCGGACGGTTCGGTGCAGGTTCGGGGCGTGATCACCGTCCTGCTCCCGCTCCTCCTCGCCCAGGCGGCGGCCGCGCAGTCGGCCGGGCGTACGGCTCCCGACGCGTTGTCGCCGGCGCAGATCGCCGCCGCCGCGCCTGCGGGCGACTGGCGCGCGATCGCGGCGGAGGACCTGCTCGTCATGGACCTCGCGCCGGGCGCGGACGGGCGGGCACGGCGGGTGGCGATCCAGCTGATGCCCGCGCCCTTCTCGCAAGGTTGGGTCGCCAACATCCGCCTGCTCGCGCGGGCGCGCTGGTGGGATGGGCTGTCGGTCAACCGGGTACAGGACAATTACGTCGCGCAATGGGGCGACGCGAGCGAGAAGAAGCCGCTGCCGGCGGGGTTGGGGAAGGT
>NZ_CAXSBH010000104.1:0-3089 GCF_964235535.1 uncultured Sphingomonas sp. | reverse complement strand
GCGCGAGCGCACCCGCGCGGGCGGCGGCGACGGCCGCGCCGCGCCTGGCGATCGACAGGCGGCGTTGCTGGCCGGCGGTGTCGGGGGCCTGCGCGGCGACGCTCCCCGCAAGCGCGAGCGCCGTCGCCAGTCCGGCCGGGACGCGCACCCTCATCCGCTAACCCTCGCGGTGATAGGGATGGTTGGCGAGGATGCTCGTCGCTCGGAACAGCTGCTCCGCCAACATCGCGCGCGCGAGCAGGTGCGGCCAGGTCGCGCGCCCGAACGAGAGTAGCAGGTCCGCGCCCGCTCGCGCATCGTCGTCGAAGCCGTCGGCCGCGCCCAGCAGGAAGCGCGTCTCGCGTACTCCCTCGTCGCGCCAACGCTCCAGCCGACCGGCGAGCGCGCGCGAGGCTAGCGCATCACCCGTCTCGTCGAGCATCACTCGCTTGGTGCGCGGCGGCTCGAGCGGGGACTTGCCGCCGCCATCCGGCAACTCGGTCACGCGCGTCGGCCAAGGGATACGCTCCAGATACCGATCGACCAGCTCCGCCTCGGGCGAGCGGCCGATGCGGCCGCGCGCGACGATGTGGAGCAACACCCGTTCAGGCTTGTACGGGCGGCGGCGCGACCGGGTCGGCGGTAGCGGTCGGGTTCAGCGTGTCGCCGAACGCCCACATCTTCTCCAGATTATAGAATGTCCGCACCTCGGGTCGGAAGATGTGGACGATCACGTCACCTGCGTCGATCAGCACCCAATCGGCGGTCGGCAAGCCTTCGATGCGCGCGGGCCGCTTGAACTGACCCTTGATCTTCTCGGCGATCTTGGCCGCCATCGACGCGACCTGGCGCGTCGATCGACCGCTGGCGATCACCATGTGGTCGGCGATCGTCGTCTTGCCTGCGAGCGGGATCGTCATGAGGTCGACCGCCTGGTCGTCCTCGAGCGACTGCATGATGACGCGGTGCATGGCCGCGATCTCCTGCGCGTCGCCGGTGCGCGGCGGCGCAAGGGGTGCGCGCGGCGGCGCCGGGGGGGTGCGCGACGGCGAGGGGGCGGTGGAAGTGACGGGCAAAACGGCTCCTAGTTTCGGGGTTGGTCGGGTTGGTGCAAACGGCGGTGCCAGTCCGGATCGGCCGCGCGGATCGCGGTCGCGGAAGTCGGGTCGGGGCGGAAGCGCAGCAGCATGAGCGCCGGCAGTCTCCACGTCGTCCATCCGGTCGCTCGGCTCGCCGGTCGCCGGCGTCGCCCGAGCCAGCCCATCGCCGGACCAGCGAGAGCAGTACGGTCATACCCCGGCCGCGCGATCACCGCAATCGCGACCTCGCGCGCGACCCCGCGCCAATCGCGCCAGCGGTGGAACTGCGCCAGATTGTCCGCGCCCATCAGCCAGACGAAACGTGTATCCGGATGCCGGCGCTTGAGCGCGCGTACCGTATCCACCGTATACCGCGTGCCGAGCCGCGCCTCGAGCGCAGTCGCCCGGATCGGCGCGAGCCGGGCCATGCGCTGCGCCGAGGCCAGCCGCGCTGCGAGCGGGGCCATGTCGTCCGCGCCGTCCTTCAGCGGGTTGCCGGGCGAGACCAGCCACCACGCCTCGTCGAGCCGGAGCGCGCGGATCGCCGCCAGCGTCACGCGCCTGTGGCCGCGGTGCGCCGGATTGAACGACCCACCGAGCAGCCCGACCCGCCTAACTGATCCGGTCAGCGGCAGGGAAAGCGCGTCGCCATCGCGCGAATGAAGCCGTCCTTGAGGCTGATCCCGCGTTCGGCCGGCGGGATCGCGCTCATCGCGCTCATCAGCTCGGTCGGGCCCATCTTCGCGCCCTTGGGCGGGCAGGCGCGCGGCGGCAGGCCGGCGGCGCGGCGTTGCTCACCCTCGACCCTCAGCTGTTGCGCCACCCCGGTCATCTCACGCCGGAGCAGCCCGAGATCGCCCGACGCCATCGATACCGGCCGATTCGACCCAAGCCCGTTGGCCTTGGCGAGGAACTCACCCACCGTCATCGCCGCTTCGGCGGGCGCGGCCAAGCCGAATGCGACGACCGAAGCCGGCACGATCCGCCTCAGCGTCACGCCCCGAGCGGGCTCGGCGTACCGAACGGACCGCTCGGCCGCCGCGTCTTGGGCACGCTGGTTCCCGCGCGCGGGATGTTCGTCTTGGGTCCGATGTCGGTACGGTCAATCCCCTCGCCCGCGATCAGCTTCTTGATCTCGTCGCCCGACAGCGTCTCATGCTCGAGCAACGCGTCGGCCACGGTGTGGAGCTGCTCGACATGGTCGGTCAGCACCTGCCGCGCGCGGTCCAGCCCGCCTTCGACAATGCGCTTGATCTCCGCATCGATCAGCTCTGCCATCTGGTTCGACATGCGCGCCGGACGTCCGGACGAATAGCCCAGGAAGCTCTCGCCCTCGGGTTCGCCATATTCGACAGGCCCGACCTTGTCCGACATGCCCCAGCGCGTGACCATGTCGCGCGCCAGGTTGGTCGCGTACTGGATGTCCCCGGAAGCGCCCGAAGAGACCTTGTCGTAGCCGAAGATGATCTCCTCGGCGATCCGCCCGCCCATCGAAACCGACAGGTTCGCGTACATCTTGTCGCGGTGATACGAATAGCTGTCGCGCTCGGGCAATCGCATGACCATACCCAGCGCACGACCGCGCGGGATGATCGTTGCCTTGTGGATCGGGTCGCTCGCATGCTCGTGCATCGCGACGACGGCGTGACCCGCCTCGTGATAGGCGGTCATCCGCTTCTCGTCGTCGGTCATCACCATGCTGCGGCGCTCCGCGCCCATCATGACCTTGTCCTTGGCCTCCTCGAACTCGGCCATCGCGACCAGGCGCTTGGCCTTGCGCGCCGCCGTCAGCGCGGCCTCGTTGACCAGGTTGGCGAGGTCCGCGCCCGAGAAGCCGGGCGTACCGCGCGCGATCACGCGAGCATCTACGTCGGGCGCGAGCGGCACCTTCTTCATATGCACTTCGAGGATCTTGATCCGGCCCTCGATATCCGGGCGAGGCACGACGACCTGGCGGTCGAAGCGGCCCGGACGCAGCAGCGCGGGGTCGAGCACGTCGGGACGGTTGGTCGCCGCGATGATGATGATGCC
>NZ_CAXSBH010000103.1:0-3243 GCF_964235535.1 uncultured Sphingomonas sp. | reverse complement strand
TGATCCAGGAAGACAAGCCGATCGTCGAAGCGGTCGAGGCGATGCGACCGGTCGTGCAACGCTATGGTCTTAGACCGGCGATGCTGGCATGCGACGAGGCCGCGGTCCGGGTCGGCCGCGAGATCGACAGGCTCGAGCGGGCCGAAGCCGCCTGATAGTGGGCATGGTCGGACCGATCCGACGCGGGTCGATTGGCGCGTATCGATGAAAAGCTTACATGGGGCAGGAGATTAGAGTGGTTTCAGCGGACGTCCATATTACCCGGTGGGGTTTCTCGGGACCCAGGGTCGTCCTGGTACATGGCGGCGCGAAAGGCGCATCGGCCGGCGGCGACGCCCATTTCTCCGCCCAGGCCGTTCTCGCCGATCAAGGATGGCAGCTCGTCCTGCCCGACCGACCGGGTCATGGCCGGAGCGCCGATGCCGGGCGTCCCGACGATTTCGAGATCGACGGCGAGTGGGTAGCCGACCTTCTCGAAGACGGTGCGCACCTGATCGGACATTCCTATGGGGGTCTCGTCGCGTTGGCGGCCGCGTCGAAGCGGCCTTCCGCCGTGCTCTCCCTGACGCTGATCGAGGCCGCGATGCAGGCCCTGACGATGGACGACCCGCGCACGCAGAAGTTCATGGGGGAGATGGGCGAGGCGATGTCCAAGGCGACGTCGATGGCCGATCTTGCCGATCGTTTTTCAAAGGCTGCCGGTATCCCCGAAGAAATCAGGGCGGAGCGCAAGGACGGCGAGATGGAGAAGGTCGGTCAGGGACTCGCGTCGATCAAGTTACCGGAGACCGAGCGGGTACGCGCGATGGTAGATGCCGTGGCGGCGAACGCGATACCGCTCCTTACCGTTACCGGCGGCTGGAATCCCGGCATCGACGCGAGCAGCGAGGCGGCGTCCGCGCGTGCCGACGGACGACACGTCGTCGTGCGGAGCCCGCACCATTTTCCGCAGACGTTCGATGCGCCCGCGTTCAACGGGCTGCTCGTGGAGTTCATGACGGCCGCGGAACACGCCCGTATCGATCGCTAGTCCGGTGGCGAGGTCGACGGCCCTCCGCCTGTATGACGTTCACGAACGGAGCCCACGATGATCGCGGGGGTCGCCGACCAGCCGCTCGTCGTCGGGATCGGCGGAACGGTCGGAAGCGTGTCGTCGACCGAACGCGCGCTCTGCATCGCGCTCACGGCCGCGGCGCAGGCCGGGTATCGTACGCGCATGTTCGGCGGAGCCGACATGGCGCGGCTTCCGCTCTACGATCCAAGGGCGGCGGCGCGGACCGACCAGGAGCGCGAGTTCGTCGATGCGGTGCGCCAGGCGTCGGCCGTGATCATCGCCAGCCCCGGCTATCACGGCTCGATTTCCGGCGTGGTCAAGAACGCGCTCGACCTGCTCGAGGAGACGGCGGGTGACGCCCGTCCCTACCTTGCCGATATGCCTGTGGGCCTGATCTCGACAGCTTATGGCTGGCAAGCGACGGGGTCGACGATCGCCGCGCTTCGCTCGATCGTTCACGCGTTGCGTGGCTGGCCCACCCCCTTCGCCGCCGCGATCAACACGCAGGTGACGAAGTTCGACGACGAAGGCGGAGCCAGTGATCCGGCGGTGGTGGAACAGCTTCGACTGATTGGCCGCCAAGTCGCCCGGTTCGCACCGTTGACCGCGCGATCTTCGGAGCTGGCTACCTCCGGCTGATCCGGTGGGCTGCACGTCGCATTGGCCTCCGTCCTATGAAACTCGTCGCGCTGCCAGCACGGCGAGCGACTCTTCCTCGATGCGCATGGTCCGCTTGAAGGCGGGGCGCTGGGTCAGTCTTTCGGGGAGCCTCGCCAGCTCCGGATATGGGGTCAAGTCGAAGCCGCCGCGAACCGCGGTCTGCATTGCCCAGTTCAGGTACACGTCGATCACCGACCACTCGCCTAGCCACCATCCCCGCTCCGCCAGCCGACGGTCGGCGAACGTGAAGTTCTTCTCGGCCAGGGCGACCGCCCGGCTGCGAACAGGTCCCGGCTCACCATCGGTCAGTCGGTACGGCGCAGCGATTCCGCGTACGATCGGGTGCACCGTGCCGCCGCAGAAGGAAAGACCGGCCTGCCGCTCCGCGAGCGCGAACGGCGTCGTGGGTGCGGGAAACAGTCCGGCTTCGGGCTTTGCAGCGGCGATGTAGGTCAGGATCGCGGCGTTCTCCGCCAACACGGTCGCGCCGATTTGCAGCGCCGGGACCTTTCCGAGCGGCGAGATCGCCGCATACCTCGGCGACGATTGCTCGTCGGTCGCAAGGTCGACGAGGCACAGTTCGTATTCCAGTCCGGCCTCCTCCAGGGCGAAGAGACTGGTCTGCGAGCAGGCGTTGGGGAAGTGATGGAGAACGAGATCGCTCGCGGCTGTGTCCGACATGTCATCTTCCTCCCGGATTGTGCCGACCCTTGCTCGCGGCGTGAAGCGCCCCGCACAGGCTCGGGCGGTAACATCTCAAAGCAGCAGGTCCGACGTAAGTGGCACGGTCGGGTCCATGAGGATGCCGGGATCGGGCATCCTGCCGCTCGTGACTAGCCCGCGACCCTGAACATAGTCCCTTGTGGCGTTCACGCAGTCCAACGCGATCACCCGACCGGCCCTGAGATAGACGAGCGAGAAGCTACGGGTCGCTGGATCACCGCGGACGACGATGGAGTCGTGTCCGATAGACAAGCCGACGGTTTGAAGCCGCAGGTCGTATTGGTGCGACCAGAACCAAGGCACGGCGTGATAGGCTTCCGGTGATCCGGTGATCGCCTTGGCAACCACCGTTGCTTGATCATTGGCGTTCTGAACCGACTCGAGCCGTATCGCCGCTCCATCCGCAAACGCACTGGCGTGGAGCGCGCAATCGCCGACCGCGAACACGTCTGGGAGCGAAGTGCGGCAACACTCGTCCACCGCGACCCCGTTGCCTCCGCCGGCGCCCGCCTCCAGCAGCGGAACGACGGATGGAATGATGCCGATCCCGACGATCACCATCTGCGCGGGGAGGATCTCGCCGTCGGCAAGCCTGACGCCGCTCGCCCGGCCCCCGACTTCCTCGATGCAGACGACTTGGGTGCCGAGCCGGACATCGACGCCACGTGCTCGGTGCTCCGCTTCGAAGAAGCGCGACAACGGCTCCCCCGCAACCCTCGCCAGGACGCGGTCCAAGGCCTCGACGACGGTAACCTTGATCCCGAGCTTCACGAGCACGGCCGCCGCTTCGAGCCCGATATAGCCTC
>NZ_CAXSBH010000102.1:0-3276 GCF_964235535.1 uncultured Sphingomonas sp. | reverse complement strand
AGACCGGCATCAACGCGCGCGCGGGCAAGAACCTGATCGGCGCGTTCCACCAACCGCGCCTCGTCCTGATCGACCCGGAAGTGCTGGGCACCCTCCCCCCGCGCGAACTCCGCGCCGGCTATGCCGAAGTCGTCAAATACGGCCTGATCGACGACCCCGACTTCTTCGCCTGGTGCGAAGCAAACGGCCCCGCGCTCCTGGCGGGCGATACGGAAACCCGTGCCTACGCCATAGCCCACTCGGTCGCATCCAAGGCGCGGATCGTCGCCGCGGACGAGCACGAGACCACCGGCGTCCGTGCGCTCCTCAATCTCGGCCACACCTTCGGCCACGCGCTCGAGGCGGAGGCCGGGTTCGACGGCACGCTCCTGCACGGCGAGGCCGTCGCCGCGGGCTGCGCGCTCGCCTTCCGCTATTCGGTCCGCCGCGGCTTCTGTCCGCCTGCCGACGCCGAGCGCGTCGCCGGCCACCTTCGCGCGGTCGGCCTGCCGGACGGCCTCACCGGCGTCACCGCGTCGAGCGGAAGTCTGGTCGACCACATGCGCCACGATAAAAAGGCGAGCGGCGGCGTCCTCCCCTTCCTCCTCACGCGCGGGATCGGCGGCGCATACCTCGACCGCACGGTCGACTTGGCCGACATAGCCGCCTTCCTCGACGAGGAGCCCCGCTAGTGCCCAACGGCGTGAAGAAGCAGAACCTCCCGACGAAGACGTGCCCCGCCTGCGACCGCCCCTTCACCTGGCGCAAGAAATGGGCCCGCGACTGGGACAGCGTGATCTACTGCTCCGACGCCTGCCGCAAGAAACGCTGACCTTCCCCAATCCTCCCCCGGAGGGGGAGGGGGACCGCCGGCCCGCTTGGGCCGGTGGTGGAGGGGTAACTCCCCACAAACCGAAGCCTGTGATCGTCGAGAGCTACCCCTGCGTCACGCCTACGGCGCGCCACCTTCCCTTTCAGGGGAGGATTTCACCCCCGCACCCCCGACCACGCCAGCCACGCCCAACCCCCGATCAGCAACAACCCCCCGATCGGCGTCACCGCGCCCAGCCATTTCGGGGCGCCCGCCGCCATCAGGTACAGCGTCCCCGCGAATACCGCTCCGCCCGCCACGAACGCCCACGCCGCCCCGCGCGCGCCCATGCCCATCGCGACCAGCGCGGCGACCGCGTGGACCAGTTGATACTGCGCACCCGTGCTCAGCCACTCGGCCGCCTTGCCCTGAGCGCCGTGCGCTCCGTATGCGCCCGCCGCGACCGCGACCGCGCCCGACAGCGCCGCCAGAAGCTGCAGCATGTTCAACTCTCCCCCGCCAATTCCCGGTTCTCCGTGATGATCCGCTCGATCCCCGCGCGAAGGTCGCCCGTGTCCGACTGTTCCCTCAGCCGCTCCTCGTCGCGGCGGCGGTACTCATGCTCGACCCGGTCGATATCGTCGTCGTCGATCTCCAGCGCCCCCATCGCCATGCGCGCCATGCACACCGCCGACTCGATCACCTCCCGCACGGCGCCCGCGACCGGGCCGCCCGCGATCCTGATCATGCTGCGCCGATCGTACGCGCGTACGAACACCGACGCGCCCGGGAATGCCGCCGCCACGCCGTGCAGGAAATCCGCATCGATCGCGTCGCCGTCCGGGCAGAACATCAGCAGCTGCGCCTCCGCCGCCCCCGCCTGGCGGAGCAGGTCCATTCGCGTCCCGTCGCCGTAATAGACCTTCGCGCCGAATGACCCCGCCGTCTCGATCATCTCGGGATCCTGGTCGATCAGCGTGACCTTGATGCGTTGCAGGATCAGCATCTGCGCCACCGTCTGCCCGAACCGGCCGTAGCCGATCACCAGCGCGCTCGCCCCGTCGCTGGACGGACCCTCCGGCATCTCGTCGTCGGCGCGCCTGGGCTCCGCCCGGATCCGCCCGGTGTATCGCATCAGGAACGGCGTGAACGCCATCGACACCGTCACCACCGCCCCGAACAGCGACGCGGTCGCTGGCTCGATCAGCAACCCCGCCTGCGCCTGCGTGAACAGCACGAACCCGAATTCACCGCCCTGGCTGAGCAACAGGCCGAGCGCCAGCGCCTCGCGCCACCCCATGCGGAACGCCAGCCCCAGCGCAAAGATCACCCCCGTCTTCACGCCGATCACCGCCACCGCCATGCCCAGCACGAACAACGGTCGATCGGCGATCGCGCCGAGATCGAGCATCATTCCCACCGCCAGGAAGAACAGCCCCAGCAGCACCGACCGGAACGGCTCGACGTCCGCCTCCAGCTCGTGCCGGTACGGGCTGTCGGCCAGCATGACGCCCGCGATGAACGCGCCGAGCGCGGTCGACAGCCCCAGCGACGCCATAAGGGCCGCGCTCGCGACGACGGTGAACAGCCCGGCGAACACGAACATCTCGCGCTCGCCAAGCCTTCCGATCAGCCGGAACAACGGCCGAAGCAGGAACCGCCCCGCGAGCACCAGTCCGATCACGGCCGTCAACGTCTGAACGCCCACCACCCAGCCCGGCGTCGCGTCCAGGTTGGCGGGCGCACGGCTCATCGCCGCCAGGATCGCTATCAGCGGCACGATCGACAGGTCCTGGAACAGCAGCACGGAAAACGCCCGCTCGCCGAACGGCGTCCGGAGCCGCCCGACAGATTGCAGCATCGGGAGCACCTGCGCCGTCGACGACAGCGCCAGCGGCAAACCCAGCGCGAGCGCCGCGGCGGGCGAGAAGCGCGCCAGCATCAGCACCCCCATCAACCCCACGCCGCACAGCACCACCTGCAGCAGCCCCAGTCCGAATATGTCGTGCTTGAGCCTCCATAGCCGCTGCGGATTGAGCTCCAGCCCGACCAGGAACAGCAGCAACGTGATCCCGAACTCGGCGAACCCGAGCATCGACTCCGCCCCGCCGACCAGCCCCAGCACATGCGGCCCGACGACCGCCCCCGCGACCAGATAACCCAGCGTCGCCCCCAGCCCCAGCCTCCTGAACAGCAGTACGCACGCCAGCCCGAACGCGAGCAGGATCGCTCCGTCGCGCAGCATGCCGGGTCCGTGCTCCATCAGGCGGCGACCGCCTTGGCCGACGCCAGCTCCGCCGCTTCGGCCGCCGCCTCGAACGCCAACCGGATCGAGGCGTGTCGCGCCGTATGCGGCCGCGCGGGCTCGAACACGCCGAGCCCCGGCCAGTCCGGTGCGTCGCCACCCTCGGCCAGCCACCGCGAAAGCGCATCGCGCGCATCCGTCAGCTCCTCCGGCGTCCGTCCCACGACCGAGTTCGCGAGCA
>NZ_CAXSBH010000101.1:0-3514 GCF_964235535.1 uncultured Sphingomonas sp. | reverse complement strand
CGTGGTCTTGCCATGGTCGACGTGGGCGATGATCGCCACGTTGCGGAGGTTCATGCGGATGTCCTGAATGGGGTCGGCGGCGCGCATAGCGGAAATGCCGCGATGCGGAAAGGGCGTCGCCGGACCTTCCATTCAGGCGGGAAACGGACGGTAACGCTCAGCGCATCCGCACCATCATGCGCTCGGCGTCCGTCAGATGCTGCCGAACGATCGGCACCGCCGCCTTGGCGGTCGCGCGTAAGGGAGGCACGTCGCCCTGCGCCGCGTAGGCGGTCTGCAGCTCGAGCGCGCCGCGGTGCGACGGGACCTGCTGACCGAGGTAGATCCGGTCGAAGTCGACCGGGGCGGCCGCGTTCAACTCGGCGATCATCTCGCGGTAGGGCGCCGTCAGGAACGGCGGCGGCGGGGTCACGCCGCCCGCCTTGGCGGCGGCGAGCGCCTGGTTGGTCGTGCCGGTGTGATGGTCGATCATCATGGTCGCGTAGCGGCGGACCTGCGGATCGCGCGACTTCTTGAGCGCGACCTGGCTGGAACTGATCTCGAAGGTGTCCGACTGTCCCGCCTCCATCAGGAACGGCACGGCCTGCATCTTCGCGGGCGCTGGAACGGGCAGAGGCTGTACCTGGGCGGAAACTGGTGCGGTGGCGACGAGAAACGCGGCGGCAGAGAGAAGAGCTGATCTTATCATAGTTGAATTCCGATCATTATGGCTGAACTACTACCGGCAAGCGCGCGAACGTTACGCAAGTTCCGACACCATCTTGATGTGAAATCAAGTATTCCGGTCCGGAACTCTACACAGCTCGGCCCGTTCCGACTTGGATTTCACGTGAACGCTTGGTTCGCGACGGAGAAGATCGCATGCACAACATCAACGGTCGTCGCGTCGCAGGCACCCTCGCGGGCACGGCGCTGTTCGCTTTAGGCGGGACCGGCGTCGCGCAGATGCGGGGCACCAACGCGCCGATGGGCCAGCCGGGCATTCCCGCCAGCGGCGTAAAGCCGGTCGCGTCGAACCAGGCGGTCATCGACGCGCTGACGGCGGCGAACATGCGACCCTACCACGTCCTGACCCCGCCCGAGGCGCGGCGCGAGCCGAGCTTCGCCGACGGGGTCAAGATGGTGCTCCGCCAGCAGGGCAAGCCCACGACCCCGCCCCCCGGCGTGACCGCCAGCGACATCCAGGTGCGCGGCGCGGCGGGCCAGCTCCACGCCAAGCTCTATCGGCCCGCGAGCGTTCGTCCGAACGCGCCCATGATCGTCTATTACCACGGCGGCGGCTGGGTCGTTGCGTCGAGCGAGGTCTATGACGGCGGCGCGCGGGCGCTGGCGCGCGATACCGGTGCGATCGTCGTGTCGGTCGACTATCGTCTGGCTCCGGAAGCCAAGTTCCCTGCGCAGCATGACGACGCGCTCGCCTCCTATCGCTGGGCGATCGCCAACGCGCGGTCGCTCGGCGCGGACCCGGCCAAGATCGCGCTGGCGGGCGAGAGCGCGGGCGGCAATCTGGCGATCGCCACCGCGATGGCGGCGCGCGACGGCGGGGTCCAGGCTCCCGTCGCGATCCTGGCGGTCTATCCGGTCGCGGGCACCGACCTGAATACGCCGTCCTACCGCGAGAATGCGCAAGCGATGCCGCTCGGCCGCGCGACGGTCGGCTGGTTCGTGCACCATCTGGCGCGCAGCCCCGCCGACGCGATGGACCCGCGCCTGAACCTTGTCATGGCCAACCTGCGCGGGCTGCCCCCGGTGACGATCGTCGCCGCGCAGATCGACCCGCTCCGCTCGGAGGGCGAGATGCTGGAGGCCAAGCTCCGCCAGGCGGGCGTCCGCGTGAACCGCCGCGAGTATCCCCGCGTCACGCACGAGTTCTTCGGCGCGGACCCGGTGATCGCGGAGGCCAAGCAGGCCCAGGCCTATGCCGGGCAGCAGCTGCGGGTCGCGTTCGGGCGGTGACTGATTGAAGGGCTGGACTCATTCGCGGGTCCAGTCCTCCAGCCTTAGACCTGCCACTCGGGCGAACTCGCGCGTGTTGGCCGTGACGAGGACGAGGTCGCGCGCAAGCGCCTGCCCGGCGATGAGGACGTCGTAGGGACCGATCGGCGTCCCGGCCTTGCGAGGCACCGCGCGGATTTCGCCGGCGGCGCGGGCGTCGTCCAAATCGAACGGCAGAATTGAAAAACGCAGGTCGAGCAGCCGTTCCAGATTATCCTCGACGCGAGCGCTGCAATACGCGCCGTAGAGCAGCTCGTGCATGCCGACCGTGGACAGCTCGACGGATGCGGCCCGCTTCTCCACCTTAGTCGTGATCGGCTACTGGTTCGCAAGCAAAGCGATGACGACGTTGCTGTCCAGGAGGTAGCTCAATTATCGAAGCTCGGGCCATCGGGCATCGTCTCGGGCCCGGGACGGTCGAGCGCGGCGGCAGCCGCGTCGTCATCGAACTTCCTGAGTCGCCTGATCCACGCCCACCCATCCTCCTCGACCGCCTGGAGGATCACCCGGTTTCCCTCGCGGCTGATGCGGACCTCCTTGCCGTCGAACCGGTAGGCCTTGGGCAGACGCACCGCCTGGCTCCGGCCCGTCCAGAACAGTTTGGCCACATCGTCGATCCGCGTCATGTCGTTCACCACGTATCTCCCACGCGATGATATGTAGCACCGGTATCCGGCGCTCGCCAGCATTCGGTGTACCGGACGTATAATACACTTGAACCCCCGTCTGATCCCCGTCAGAGTCGCCGCTCCACCCGCCGGAGTTCGAGTATGGCCACCGCGACCCAGACGCCGACCGTCGACACGGAGCTGGTGCTGACCCCGCCCGACCCCGTGCCGGTCGTGAGCGCGGACAAGGCGGCGGGGCTGGTGCCGGTCGAGGCGGGCGTCCGGTCGAAGCTCGACGAGCGCGTCGAGGGCTTCGTCGCCGACCTGGTCGCGCAGGACGTGAACTCGCCCGAGTTCGGGCGGCGCGTCGACGCGATCACCGCGATGGGGGCCAAGGAGATACGCGAGGCGGCGGGGCAGTCGAACCGGTTCCTCGACCGCCCGATCCGCGCGATGGACAAGGAGACGGGGGTGGGCAACGACCTGGCCCAACTCCGCCGCGTCGTCGAGGATCTCGATCCGGGCAAGCGCGGCTCGCTCACTTCGCCCAAGAAGCTGTTCGGGATGATCCCGTTCGGCAACAAGATGCGCGACTATTTCGACAGCTACAAATCGTCGCAGACGCACATCGCCGCGATCCTGAAGTCGCTCAGCTCCGGCAAGGACGAGTTGCTGATGGACAACGCCGCGATCGACACGGAACGCGCTAATCTGTGGACGGCGATGGGGCGGCTCGAGCAGATGATCCACCTGTCCAAGGCGATGGACGGGAAGCTCGAGGACAAGGCGGGCGAGCTCGACCACACCGACCCGGCCAAGGCCAAGGCGATCCGCGAGACCGCGCTGTTCTATACGCGCCAGCGCACGCAGGACCTGCTGACGCAGATGGCGGTGACGGTGCAGGGCTATCT
>NZ_CAXSBH010000100.1:0-3604 GCF_964235535.1 uncultured Sphingomonas sp. | reverse complement strand
GACCGGGCCGATGCCCTTGATCATGCCCGAGCCGAGATACTTCTCCAGCCCCGCAGGCGTGGTCAGCACCGTGGCCTCGACTTGGTCCGCCTTGAACTGCAGCCCGTGGTTGCGGTCGTTCAGCCAGACGCCGGTCGCCTCGACATACTCGCCGGCTCCAATCGCGGCGGCATGACCGGTCAGGGTCACGAGATCGCGCTGGCCGCGAACCTTCAGTCGCAAGACGCAGAAGCCGGTGTCGGCGTTGTGAAACGTGACACGCTCGACCGAGCCGGAGATGCTCTCCCGACCAGGGCCGGAATGTCGGTTCGAGGGAATGGGGGGCTACTGCATCGGGCACCTTACGCATGTAAGCGTGGAACGTAGGTCAGCCCAGCCTGCCCGAGTAGAAGGCAGGCTAACGCTTGCTGCCGCGACGCATTGGCATCGCATCAATCGTTTCTTCGAGGATCGCGGCGGAGATCGGCCGTGTTCCGCGCAGCTTGGAGCCACCGTCCTTCCCGATCAGGACGACTGTAAAACCGGCGGTGGGCAACCTGTAGCGTTGCCGGAGCGTGGTCGCCGGATCGCTCGCTCCCGCTACCTTGTTCCCGACGACCTCGACGATCGCAAGATCGCGCTCCTTCGCGCCCGCCCTCCATCGAGCAATGATGCGGCGTTGGTCGTTGAGCGAGGGATCGTTTGCATCAGGCGCGCTGACAAGCAGCACGCGCTTCTCCCACTTCATCGCAGAGATGTTTGTGGAAGTCGTTACCATCAGAAAAGCGGTCATGAGCAGCTTCAGCGTAATCATCCATCAACAACGCGCAGCGCTATACGACGTTTGGCTGGGGGAGAGGTGCCGCCAGGATCAAACATCCCGCGAAGCGATCGTAGTCCCCATCAGGCGGTAAGTGGCTCGACTATCATCGCCCCCGTCTGCTTTTGCTCTAGGTGAACCGACGCCCGCTTCTGGGGAGGCAGTGGGTACGTGGCGAATGGCGTTCCCTGGATCCCTTCCGCCGCGGGTGCTTACGTACCCCGCTTCGGTTTCCGCGGCTTGGGTGTCGGCAGCTCGGCCGCCGTGACGCGCAGCAGCTCGCCGAGCCATTCGGCGTCGTCCCATCGACCGGCCTCGATTAGCATTTGTGGTTTGGCACCCGGATACGGCGGCGCGTCCGACACCGGTCCGGCGTGGACGCGGCCCGATGCCGTTGGCTTTACGAAGAGCTGATCGTCGCAGACCGACCCGATCATCTTGCCGTCGACGTACACGCCGTACTCGCCGAACATCGGTTTGGCCGACACCGTGCCCGCGCCGGTCGCCTGTTCGATCAGGTAATCGATCGTGCGTCGCTGCACAGCCATGCCCCAGCATAACAGACGAGCGTCGCCCCAGACAACGAAACGTCCACGGTTCGAGCGCCAATCGCAATTAGCGAACGGCCGCTTTCGGGGCGGGTTTAGGTGCCATTGAATGATCGGGATTGGGTCTGAGACTCCGAAAGCGAGGTGGGCGCCGGATCGTGACTATAGGTCGGTCTCAACGTTGCAGATAGGCAGCATCGTATGAGACGAGGGCGGTCTGCGAAGTCGTTGTTAGATCCACGATCCAGGCCGTGTACTCTTCGGAAGTCACCAATTCTGTTTAGTTGAACAACCGCCGACCGCGCGCTCGTTTCTTTCCTGCGACAGGATGCATCGATCCCTTATTTGGCTGTAATGACGAATATGGGATTGGAGTAGAACCAAAGGTCGCTCCACGGGTCCTCTCCCCTCGGATCGGGCGTCGGCTCCAGTTCGGACGTGCTCGTTCCTCGGACGCGCAGATAGAGTGGCGTCCGCACGCGTCGTAGTCGATGCGTCATCGTCAGATATTCGCCATCGCGCTTCCAGCCGCCTGCTGCGAATCGTTTGACGGCCCGGGTGCTCGGGTTGCGATCGACAGTGCGATCCGTGGCGGGGCCGGTGATATCGCCCACGATAAGGTCGACGCGACGGACGTCGGACGAGTACCCGGTCGCGTTCGCCCCAGCGGGATCGCGCAAGTGGATCTTGACCTCGACATCGCGTCCCGTCCGCACCGTCAATGTGCCGCCGATCGCCGCGTGGCTTGGGGCGCCTGCCGCCCGCGCGGTCACGTCGAGTTCCGAGACCAGGTCGCCGGTCGTGACGAACACGCGCCCGTCGCGCAGCCCAGCGAGGATGTCGGCGTGATCGGGTCGCGCGTGGACATAGGTCTTCGAATATTCGCCCGCCCAGAAATCGCCGCCGCCGTCGCGCCAGTTGACGTGCGAGTCCGAGGTCGAGGTGATCCACCAGCGACGTCCCTCACCCAGCATCGAGTCCCAGAACCGGCCCAGCCGCGCGGTCATCTGGTCAAATCCGCCTATCGTGGGGGCGTTGCCGTAATAGCCTCGTACGCCGTCCGCTTTGCTTGTTCCGTCCGGCTTCAATGATGTGGCCTGATGGCCGGGCGCGCCCTCCATCCCGATCGCCACGTTTGGGGCGATGTCGTTCCAGTTGCGGAACTCCGAAGGGGTGTATTGCCCGTAGACGCCGATCGCCGGGGCAGAACGGGACGGATGGTTCGCGATCACTACGGGCGGGGAGCTTTGCGCGCGCATGTGCCGCAAAGCCTCGATCATCCTGGGCTCGACGTCGCGCGCCGGATCGAGCGGCCAAGCCTCACGCTTCGAGAAGCGGGATTCGATGTCGAGGAGCTGGTCGCGTTCGGCCGACGTATGCGGCACGATCAGGCTGCTGTGGTCGCCCGCCGGGGTGTCGAACTCCATACCGTAGAATTGCAGCACCTCGGGCACGGCGGCGCGCGAGCGCAGCAGCTCCGGATACGTCTGCTCGTAATTCAGCTTGGCGTGAAGCGGCCCGCCGTGATCGGTCGTTGATATCCAGCGCAGGCCGTGGAAGCGCGCACGCTCGGCGTTGGTCGGTATGGGGTAGCGGCCGTCCTTGCCGAGTTGCGGCACCGGCGGCGCGGCCGGGTCGGCGGGATCGACCTCGTATCCGGCGCTGAAGCGGCTGTGGATGTGATGGTCGCCGGCGAGCCAGCTTCGCCCGGCCGTCGCGGCGGCGTCGGACGCTGTGGCTCGCGGCGGCGCCTTGACCAGTCCTCCGTGCCTGCCGTGCGCGGTCGCGACGGTCGGGATCGTGATCGCTGATAGAAACAGAAACCGAAATCGCGGAGTCATAAATGAAACCTTGTGGGGATCCAGCCCGACTCAGCGGTCGGCTGCGAGCTCGCAAGGTTGTGCCATCGTCATGTGACGGTCCGACGAACACGGCGAAATCGCAGTGCGGGGATCAGACCTGCGCGAGGATGCGAACGGTCACATGACGGTAACCATCCCGACGTGCGCGTGTCACCGCCCGTCGTCACAGGCGCTTCCGAGAGGACTTCCGGCGAACGGAAGCCGGATCAGGGAAAACAGATGCGCTTGAACCCGATGCTGCGGGCGACCGCGGCCGCCGTCGCCATGCTCGCCGCTCAGGCCGCCGCCGCGCAGGTCTCGCCGCCAGGCGACCCGGACCCGCAGGAGGAAGCGGCCGGCCCGGACGACCGGACCGAGGGCGACGGGGGCGACATCGTCGTCACGGGCCGCCTGGG
>NZ_CAXSBH010000099.1:0-3694 GCF_964235535.1 uncultured Sphingomonas sp. | reverse complement strand
CCCTCTCCCGCAAAGGCGGGAGAGGGTTGGGTCAGGCGGCTTCGGCCAGTTCGCCCATCAGGCCGGCGGTGATCGCGAGGCTGCGCTTCCTCGCCTCTTGGTCGAATATCGCGCTCGCGACCAGCACCTCGTCGACGCCCGTGCGCGCCGTGAACGCCGCGATCCCGCGCGCCACGGTCGTAGGCGAGCCGACGGCCGAGCATTGCAGCACGTGGTCGAGCATCGCGGCGCCTTGCGCGCCCAGGCTCTCGCGGTAGCCCTCGACCGGCGGGGGTAGGGGGCCGGGGGTGCCGGTACGGAGCGCCACGAACGCCTGCTGCTGCGAGCTGGCGAGGAACGCGCCTTCCGCGTCGGTGTCGGCCGCGAACACGTTCATCGCCGCTATCGCGTATGGCCGTGCCATGGTGGCCGAGGCACGGAAGTCGCGGCGATAGATCGTCATCGCTGTGTCGAGCGAGTCCGGCGCGAAGTGGGAGGCGAAGGCGAAGGGGAGGCCGAGCGCGGCGGCGAGCTGCGCGCCGAAGGTGCTGGAGCCCAGGATCCACATCCCGGGCCGCGCACCCGCGCCGGGGGTCGCGCGGATGCCTGTACGCCCGTCGTCGGCAAAGTAGCTTTGGAGCTCCATGACGTCGCGCGGGAAGTCGTTCGCGTCGCTCGTCAGTGTCCGGCGCATCGCCTGCGCGACCCGCTGGTCGGAGCCGGGGGCGCGGCCGAGCCCGAGGTCGATGCGGCCGGGAAACAGCGCGTCGAGCGTCCCGAACTGCTCGGCGATGACGAGCGGCGCGTGGTTGGGGAGCATGATCCCGCCCGCGCCCACCCGGATCGTGCTCGTCGCGCCAGCGATGTGCGCCACGACGACGGCGGTCGCGGCCGACGCGATCCCCGCCATCCCGTGATGCTCGGCCACCCAGTAGCGGGTGAAGCCGAGCGCCTCGGCGTGGCGGGCGAGGTCGGCGGCGCTCGCCAGCGCGCCCGCGACGGTGCCGCCCTGCACGACGGGAACGAGATCGAGGAAGGAGTATGGGGTCATGGAAGGCAACATGGGCGCTGCCCGTCAGAATACGAACCCGTAGCGCACCGCCAGCCCGCGGTCGTCATTCCCCCTGGCGACATGCCCCGGATCGCGCCGCCAGAACAGGTTGCCCTCCAGCGTCCCGGCCCCGAGCGGGAGCGCGTAGCGGGCCTCGACATCGAGCTCGCGGCCGGTCGGGGCGAGGCTCAGCGACTGCCGCGTCCAGGCATCGACGCGCCGCTCGACGTAGCTCCAGTTGGTGGGCAGGACGAGATCGAGCCCGCCGCTCGCGACGCGCAAGGGTTGGGCGATCCGCAGGCCCGCGCCGTCGCCCGGCGCGAACAGCCCGGCCGCGCCGACATCCGCCGACCAGGCCGCCGAGCGCAGCAGCCCGCCGCCCTCCAGCCCGCTCAGGCGCGCGGTCGTCCAGCCGCGGCAATAGCCTCCGCCGAGCGTCCAGCGCCCGCCGAAATCGACGCGCGCGCCGGCGTCGGCGAACCAGCTCGTCCCCGCCGGGCCGCCGAGCGCGGAGCCCATGCGAGCGCCGAGCAGCGTGTCCCGCTCGGCGAGGCGGCTGCCCGTCAGCGTCGCGGCGACCGGCCCGACCTGGCGGTCGAGCGACAGCGCGACGCGGTCGTAGCCCGACTGCCGCCAGCGGCCGCCGCGCAGGTCGTCGTCGCGGCGCGAGGAGACGCGGCCGGACTCGGCGGCGATCGTCACGCCGAGGTTCCCGAAGCGGTGGCGGAGTGCGGCCGCGCCGTCCGCGCCCGCGTCGAAGCCGTGCCCGCCCGCACCGGCGATGAGGAAGGCGGGTTCCGCGCTTCCGCTCAAGCGGGCACCAAGGGCTTGGCCGCCCGTGCCGAAGCCGAAGGCGAAGCTGGCGCGAGATCCCAGCCGCTGCGTGACCGATCCCGCGACCGCGCGCGCGGCCTGCGCGTCGCCGGGGGCGAGTTCGGCGCGGCGGAGCTGGACGCCGCGGTCGCCTACCGGCGCGAGCGTCATCGCGACGCTCGTCGCGTCGGTCGCCATGCCGACGGTGCGGATGCGCCCGCCGCCGAGCGCGCGGACGAGCGCCGGGGTCGGCGTGTCGCGCTTCAATCCGTCCGCGAGGTCGACCGCGAACGCGCGGGAGAAGCCGTCGAGGATGACCGCGCCCGCGCCGCTCGCGCGTGCGTCGCCCATCGGCGCGGACAGCGTGCCGCCGCCCGTGAGCGACACCGCCGCGCCCGATCCGGCGACGGACACGACGCCCACCGGCTGGAACGCGCGCGACAGGTCGAGCACGCCGCGACCATAGACCGGGTCGACGCCCGCCGCGCCCGCGTCACGCGCGGTGGTGAGCAGCAGATCGACGATCTGCGCGCCCGTGAGGTTCGGGAAAGCCTGCGCCAGCAGCGCCACCGCGCCCGAGATCTGCGGCGCGGCGAAGGACGTGCCCGACCACAGGAACGGCGTCCCTTCCTCGTCGGGCGCGCGCACCCGCTCGCCCACCGCCGACAAGAACGCGGGCGCGCCCGATCCCGCGCGGTCGCTGAATTCCGATATCGCGTCGCCCGCGCCGACCGATCCGGCGATGATCACCTGGCCGCGCGCGACGCCGGCATCGAGCGCCACGAGCGAGAAGGGGTCGGGATCGGCGGTGCCGTCGTTGCCGCCTGCGATGACGATCACGATCCCCGCCGCGGTCGCGCGTGATACCGCTTCGCGCAAGGTAGGGGGCATCGGGTCGCCGCCGCCGAGCGATATGTTGATCACGCGCGCCCCCGCCAGCCGCGCGGCGTCCACCCCGCGCGCGATCGCGTCGGTGCCGAAGCGGCAACCGGAATCCTCGTCGTCGACGGCCTCGGTCGCGCAGGAGCCCGGGCGGTCGGCGCGGAGCGCGATGAGCGTGGCCTCGTAGGCGACGCCGTGGGTGCCGACGCCGTTGCGCCTGCCCGCGACGGTGAAGGCGACGGCGGTGCCGTGCCCGCCCTCGTCGTCGGCGCTCGCATTGCCCGCCACGTCGCGCGAGGCAGCGGACAGCCTCCCTCCGAACTCCTCCGATTGCAGGTCGACGCCGGTGTCGATCACCGCGACGCCGACGCCCGCCCCCGTCGCGGCGCGGCGATAGGCGGCGAGCGCGTTCATCGACACCGCACCCACCGTCGCGCGGTATTCGGGGGTGTCCGCCGTAGCGGGCGGGGTCGGGGTGGGGGTCGGCGCGGGTGTGGGGGCGGGCGCGGGTGTCGGCGTTGGCGTCGGCGTTGGTGTCGGAGCGGGTGCGGGTGCGGGCGTGGCCACGGGCGGGGCGGGGGTGGACGCGGGTCCGCCTCCTCCTCCGCCGCACGCGCCGAGCATCAGGGCCGCCGCGCCGGCGCCGATGCGCCACCTCCATACCGCCATCACGCATGCTCCCGTCGATCGCCAATGCCAGTAGATGCGACTGGTTTATCACGGCTTAATGACCGACCGCCACCGCGCTTGCCGCTCCGCGCCGCGGGCCCTAGACGCCGGCCCCGATGATCCGCGAACTCGCCCATATCGACAGCTGGATCTTCGACCTCGACAACACGCTGTACCCCGCGCGGTCGAACCTGTTCGAGCGGATCGACGCGCGCATGACGGCCTATGTCGGGCGGCTGCTCGGCGTCGACCCGGTCGAGGCGCGGCGGGTGCAGAAGCTGTATTTCCACGGCCACGGCA
>NZ_CAXSBH010000098.1:0-3721 GCF_964235535.1 uncultured Sphingomonas sp. | reverse complement strand
CGCGCAGCCGCACGGCGTCGTGCCGCGGTGCGACGCCGGCGAGGATGAGCGACGATAGGCGCCCGAAGAACTTCGCGAACAGCTCGGCGGCAGCCCTGCTGTCGTGGTCACGCGCGGCTAGGGCGATGCGCCGAAAATCCTCTGCGCCCGCATAAACGCGCGGAAAGCGATCGAGGAGGTTCACGCGAAAGCGCTGGATGGAGTCGATCAGTCCGGCGATCAGCGCGATGACCTGGTCACCCGCCTCGCTGCAGATCGTCAGCGCAAAGTCCCGGTACGCCGCTTCCCAGGCGGCGGTGTCCCCCTCACGCGCGGCCTCCATCCGGCCGACCGCAGCGTCGAGTACGCCGTATGACGGCGGGCCCAGGCGCGGAACGCTGACCCGAATAGCGAGCGTCACATTGGCGAGCTGCAGGATCAAGGCGCTCTCGAGATCCGCAAGCTCGATCTGTGCGACATTGAACCGCTTGTTCGCGCTGCCGGTGATGAGTTGGTCCTGCTGCAGGCGGTGCAGCGCCTCGCGCACCGGCCCGCGGCTGGTGCCGTGCGTTTTGGCCAACGCGAGCTGCGACAGCGGCGAGCCGGGTACAAGCCTGCCATTCATGATGTCGGCGCGAACGCGATCGTATATCGCGGAGGCGCTATTGCCCTCCCGCTTCACCTTGACCTGCCTGGCGGCCGCTTCTCCGCTCACGCGCATACCCTCTCCGCCGTTATGTTAACAGTCTTAGATAGATCGGTCAGCAAAGTGTCAATAATAGCGGAATGTTTCAAGTGTATTAGGAGCGGCGATCGATTAGGTGCGGACAAATGCGCTATCTCGTGTCACGCAAAGTGTTGACAGTCACACGATCGGCGACTACGACTCGCGTCAGTCAAGGAGAGAGCCAATGGCATCCGTCGTTCCCATCGCAAGCCGTGCGTCCGCCAACCTCACCGCCGACCGGATCGTCGCGGCGATCGAGGCGGTGACGCCCAAATTGCAGCAGAACGCGCTGGCCGAGGAGAAGGCCGGTCGCCTGTCACAACAGACGATCGAGGAGCTGGACGCGATCGGCGTGTTCCGGATCAGCCTGCCTCTGGAATATGGCGGTTCCGCGCTCTCGACCGAAGACCAGCGAAGGGTCTTCGCGGCGGTCGGCGCGATCGCGGGCTCCACCGGTTGGGTGAGCTGGGTCACCACGACGCATGGCCGCTGGATCGCGATGTATCCCAAGGCGGCGCAGGACGAGATCTACGGCCTGCCGTGGGTCGGGCCGCGCATCTCGGGCGTACTCTCGCCGCACGGCCCGGGACGCGCGCGACGGGTCGACGGGGGCTACATGATCAGCGGACGCTGGCCATTCGCCAGCGGTTGCCGGCACACCGCCTGGATCGTGCTTGGCTCCATGGTCGCCGGCCCGGACGGTAAGCTGGACATGATCGCGCCGGTGGTGCGGACCGCGGACCTCACGGTCCTCGACGATTGGGCCGTCAGCGGGATGAAGGGATCGGGCAGCAACACGGTCGAGCTGACCGACGAGCTTTTCGTCCCTGAGCACCGCGTAATGTCGATGAAGGACCTGAGCGCCGGCCGTTGGGCATCCGAGCCACCGGCGGGGCAGGTGCTGTTCCGCAACAACTTCCTCGACTACACGTCGATCCTGTCCGGCTCGACGCCGCTCGGCATGGCAAAGGGCGCTCTGAATTATTTTCGCGAGCGCATGGATGGCCGTGGCATCATGGGCACCGACTACAAGGTTCAGGCCGAGGCGCCGATCGCGCATTTCCAGCTGGCGGAGGCGACCGCCAAGATCGAGGCGGCCGAGCGGCTTCTGTCGGCCGACTGCGTCGAGCTCGATCGTCGCGCCGTCGCAGGCGAGGAAACGGACGATCTTTTCCAGACGAAGCTGAAGTTCGACGTCGCGCTGTCCGTGCGCCAGTGCTGCGAGGCGATCGAGACGCTGCATCGCGCCAGTGGCGCCTCGACGGTCCATGAGGCGAACCCCATGCAGCGTTATGCGCGCGACGCGCGGGTCGCCACCGTCCACGCCCATTTCAACTATGAGACCTGCGCCGAGAACTATGGCCGCGCGCTCGCCGGAAAGCCGCTGTTCGGCAACTTCAATGCCTTGGAAAAGAAGGCCGCGGCCTGACGGGCAAGAGGGCAAGTCACGGCCGCTTGGCCTGCGGGATCGGAGGTCTCATGATGTGTGGAAGCGAACTTCCGGAGGACGTCGGAGCCGATCGGCACGGCCCTGCGCCGCGGCGTCGACGGCGGAGCGGCGAGCGGCGATCGCTGGCGAGACGCGGATTCGGCCCCGGACCTGGACAGGGTCGCGCGCCAGCCGCTCAGGTGATCGAACTTCTATCGGGTAACGGCGGGTTGCCCGATCGTCTCCGCGGCGGCGTCGTCGCGCTCGGCAATTTCGACGGCATTCACCGTGGTCATCAGGCCGTGATCGAGCGCGCGGTCATGATGGCGAGGGACATGGGCGTCGCCGCCGTCGTCGGCACCTTCGATCCCCATCCCCGGCGGTTTTTTCGCCCCGAGGATCCGCCGTTCCGGCTCACCTCGCTCGAACACCGCATGCGGCTGCTCGGCACGCTCGGCGTCGATGCGATGATGGTCTTCGACTTTGACGGTCCGCTCGCGGCGGTCACGCCCGAGCAGTTCGTCGACCAGTGCCTGAGAAACGTAGGCGGCATCGTGACCGGCGCCGATTTCGCGTTTGGCCGCGCTCGCTCGGGCGACGTCAGGCGACTTGGCGAACTCGGGGCCGAGCGCGGCATCGCATGCATCGCCATCGACAAGCTCGCTTCCGGGGAGTGCGACATCTCCTCGAGCCGGATCCGTCGAGCGCTCGCCGCCGGGGATTGCGCAGAAGCCTGCAGGTTGCTCACCCGTCCCTTCGCCGTCGAGGGAGTCCTACGCCGCGGCCAGCGCGAGGACCCGCACCTTCCGCTTCTGGACGCGTCCATCGACCTGGGCGAATACGTTCGCCCCCGCCGCGGCGTCTACGCGGTGCGCGCCACCGTCGAGGGCGGACGTCGGCTCGGTGGATCCGCCTTTCTCCAGCCGACACCCGAGGACGATCTGCTTGAGCTA
Organism: uncultured Sphingomonas sp.; assembly: GCF_964235535.1. GTDB lineage: Bacteria > Pseudomonadota > Alphaproteobacteria > Sphingomonadales > Sphingomonadaceae > Sphingomonas. The sequence continues at coordinate 633 of NZ_CAXSBH010000098.1, read as the reverse complement.
TTCCTGGTCGATGTCGAACCGGGCGACCTGGACCGGCGGGTGACGATCGAGTTCATCGCTCACCTGCACGACGCGGAGACGATCTTCGATCCTCCGGCGCTGCGACGGGTCATTCAGACCGACCGCGAAACGGGCAATCGAATGGCCGCGAGCCCTGACCAGGGGTCCTGACGGACGGCTCGGCCGCCTCAAGGATATCTGATATGAACAAGCTTTACCCCGACGCCGCATCCGCGCTTGACGGTCTGCTCCGTGACGGCATGATGATCTGCGCGGGCGGTTTCGGCCTGTGCGGCATTCCCGAACGGCTGATCGACGCGATCGGGGCGAGCGGGGTGAAGGACCTGACGATCGCCTCCAACAATGCGGGGGTCGACGGCGAGGGTTTGGGCAAGCTGCTCCGCACCCGCCAGGTCGCCAAGATGATCTCGTCCTATGTGGGGGAGAACAAGGAGTTCGAGCGCCAGTACCTATCCGGGGAGCTCGAGGTGGAGTTCTGCCCGCAGGGCACGCTCGCGGAACGCTGCCGGGCGGGTGGTGCTGGCATCCCCGGCTTCTACACCAGGACCGGCGTCGGCACGCTCGTCGCCGAGGGCAAGGAGGTGATGGTCTTTGACGGCGAGGACTACATCC
>NZ_CAXSBH010000097.1:0-3771 GCF_964235535.1 uncultured Sphingomonas sp. | reverse complement strand
GTCAACCACTATGATGACGAAAAGGGCGGTCGCGCCACCGCCGACGCGGTGATCATGCGAGGCGCCTGGTCGGTCTTCAGCCCGCCATATTCCGTGCGCCAGCGACAGCAGAGCCTGCCCCGGCGGAGGCAGCGGCTTGCTGGCTAACCGCATATGCGCCGGCATGCCTCAGCAGCCGTGCCGCCTTGGCCCAACACGATCTCGACTTAACGCAGCTTGCGGGTAACCTCCTCCGACTTGCACTTCTTGCTCGGCATTCGTTGTCCCTCCCGTGGTCCAGACTATCATAGTCGATGGACCACTCGGACGGGGGCAGCTCAGGCTGGCGAGGGACGGGATCACCGTCAACGCGAATTACGTCGGGGCTGACGATGACGCGCCGACTCAAGCGCAATCCAACCCCCAACGGTGAACTGGTCGCCAAGAACTTCGATGCCCGAAGCACACCGATGGTGCGGCAGTGCTTTCAGCTCGCCTTTCGATGCCACCGGCTGGGGGCGGATCGGCATGGTGAATGCAACCGTCTCACACCGGCTTTCTGAATGCGGGCGACCGTCTTTAGCGGTTGGAAAAGCCGATCTGAGTCCACGGCCCGTTCTCGGACTTGTCGCCACCGGTCTCGATCGTTTCCTTGAGAGCAAGGAACGCCCGTTGGGCATCGTCGGACTGAAAGAGCCGCATCGTAAGGTCAAGCTGCAGCGCGTCGGCCCCGGCGACCCCGCCGGACTGCCAGGCCTTCAGCAACGCGCGCGTGGCCCCGTGCGCGAGCGTCGGCCCTGCGGCGAGCCGCTCGGCCAACTGGCGCGCCACGGCGTCCACCTCGTCACCGGCAACCACCCGACACGCCAGGCCGATCTCGCCCGCCATCTGACCGCTGAGCGGCTCGGCGAGCATCACCAGCTGAGCGGCTCGGTTACGGCCAACCCGATCGGCCAGGCGCTGGAGGCCGCCGGCCAGTTGGGTCATGGCAGTGTAGGCCTCCACCGCCAGGAAGGTGGCGTCCGTCGCCGTGACGATGAGGTCGCAGTGGAGCACCAGTTCGAAATGGCCGCCCATGGCCTTGCCTCGAACTGCGGCGATCGTGGGCACGCGTAGTGCCTCGATCGCGTTGAAGGCCTGTATGTTCTCGGCAATGAAAGCGTGAAACCAGCCTACATCCTTACCGGGCCATTCCGCGACGGCACCGCCCGTGCCGAAATCGGGACCCTCGGAACGGACGATCAACGCCCGGATGTCGGACTCGCTGGCCTGATGCACCGCCACTCGGAGCTCGTCCGTCCATCGCCGGTCGAGCTTGTTGTCCGGCGCGTCGCACAGCACGATGTGGCCAACGTCATCGATGCGTTCGAATCTCACGACGCTCATGCGTTGATCTCCTGGTCGACTGGGATTGTCGCCGAAACGGGCTGTCGAGCACGCCACGTGCCGGTGAGCGGACGCGCCGCCTCACCCCCGTCATGTCATAGGGCACCCTCGCGACGGGCAGGGATATTCTTTCGATAAGACGCATCGGCTCAGCCAATACGCGACGGCCACCCGCATGTTCCGCCCTGCTCCTCGCCCGGTGAGCAGACCGAGCAAGAGCGCCGGTCGTCCTATTGCTCGACTACGCGACCTCTAAGCAGCCCCCATCGGCTGGTCCCTACCAGCCGAACTCGGCCGAGCAGGTGTTCACCGACACATTCGGCACCGGTGAGCGGTTCACCCTGCTCTTCGCGCTATGCGCGTTCTTCATGGGGATACTGCCTTCTTTGATAGCCGCTTATGGCCGGCGTGTCCACGCCGGATCTCGCTGCGGCCGTGTCAAACGCGGGCGGCCTGGGCTCGATCGCTGTTGGCGCAACCGACGCGGGCGGCGCACGCGGGAGGATCGAAGCAACGCGTGCGCGCATGACCCGCGCATTCAACGTAAACCTGGTCGTCCACGGAACCGCCCCTACGAACCCCGTGCGCAATCAGGCTTGGCTCGATGCGTTCCGACCGATGTTCGCGCGCTACGGCGCGGACCCACCATCGGCGCTACGCGAGATCTACAAGAGCTTCGCCGCCGATGACGAGATGCTGGCGATGGAGATGAACGGACGTCTGCTTCCGGGGAGTGCTGAAGCCCGGCGGAGCGTCCGATCTTGGGTCCGTCGTCCCCGATTGCTATTACCGCCACAAGGAGGTGATCCGCCTTGCTTATATGCGATGCGGTCAGCAACGATGAAGTTCAGCATCGTGGAAGAGAAATTCTCCAATAATTTTGGTGCCCATCTCTGTCGTTCAAGGGGCACCAGTCGCGTTGGGGCGACCGGTACCCCGTTCGAACTTAGGCGGCTTTGAGGTGGGCCGAAATGTACTTGTTCATTTCGAACATCGTGCACTTGTCCTTGCCGAAGATCACCTTCAACTTGTCGTCAGCCAAAATCTCGCGCTTGTCTTCAGGGTTCTGAAGGTCGTGCTTCTTGATGTACTCCCAAACCTTGCTGATCACCTCGCTACGGGGCATCGCATCGGCGCCGACAACCTCGCCGAGCTCCTTTGACGGCTGCACGGGGGCGTGGATGCCGGTACCTGCTTTGGTCTGCTTGACGGCCGCTTCCTTGGCGCCCTTTTCCTGCTTGGCAGTGGCCATGGTCGTTCCTCCCTTTTGATCGCCGCATCGTGGCGGCGGATAGCGTTACGCCTTCTTGAGCGCGTCCGGCTTGTGGGCTGCTTCGCCGCCTTTGTCACTCTTGACGATATATTGCGGATCGTCCTTTGAGGCGCGCACTTGGTGATCCTTGATCTTGGTGTCACTCGTTACCTTGCGCTCGACCTCGCCATGCGCGGTACCGCCGTGCGAACTCCACTCGACCTTGTCGCCCTTCTTCAGTTCCTTGGTCATTCGATCCTCCTGCAGCCCTTGGCGGTAAATCGCTCGAACCGTTCTTTTGGTTGCACCACCAAGACAGCGACGAAGTAGCGCCCATCTCCGCGCTTCAGAACCTGAACCCGGCGGCGATGCCGTACCGGCGAGGCTCGAGCGTGAAGATGTCGGTGTACAGACCGACCGCGGCGTCGGAGAGGTATCGACCCGTAATTGCAACGTCGTTGATGATGTTCTGGATAAGACCTCGCAAATAGAAACGCTCGTCGGGACCGTTGAGCTGCACCTGCGCGTTGACTAGGATGTACCCCTAGATCCGGTCGACGGATAGGTTGAAGATGCTCGCCTGGAACTCGCTAGCGTAGGCAAGGTCGACGCGGGGCACGAGCGTGAAGCGGCCGATATCGGCGGTTTGACCGCAGTCACGAAGCCGCGGACCGCGGCCGCGCTCCCCGGGTCGGAAGTAATCGCGCAGTTCGATCCGTTGATGATATCCTTGATGATGACCGTGTCGGCGCGGCCGCGCGACGGATCCCGGGGACCAGTTGATTGCCGGCGATGCCGGGATCGGGGTCGAAGCTGCCGACAAATGGAGAGGTGAAGTCGTCGATCGAGGTGAACGGCGTCAGAAAGCTGACCTGCGTATTGCGCGCCTCCACACGCTTGCGATCGTTATCGTAGTGCAGGCCGGCGTTGATCTTGAGTGCATCGGTGAGCTTGAGATTGCCTTCGCCGAAGATGCCGCTTGAACCCGCCATACGCACCGGTGCCGGTGCCGTTGTCGTCGGTCTCCGACGTGCACAACTGCCCACCCGGACCATTCGGGATGAAAGTGGCCGCGATCGGCGCGAAATAAGCGGCTGGCAGGCTTAGGCTCCGTACTCAATCAGCTTGCGGTTGATCGTGTGGACTGGTTCAAG
>NZ_CAXSBH010000096.1:0-3962 GCF_964235535.1 uncultured Sphingomonas sp. | reverse complement strand
ATCACCCCTCTTCGTCATGCCGGACTTGTTCCGGCATCCATCGTCGTACGGACTCGGCGGGGTGGGGCCACGCGCAACGATGGACCCCGGAACAAGTCCGGGGTGACGTAATCGCCTCATAACTGATGGCCGGTCCGGTCGCGCTTCGTAGCCAAATAGCGTTCGTTGTGTGAATTGGATGGTAGGTGATGCGCCATCCGCTCGACTACGGTGATCCCGCTCGCCTCCAATCCGGCTACCTTGGCGGGGTTGTTCGTCAGCAGCCGCACCCGGTCCTGGCCGAGCAGCGTCAGCATCCGTGCCGCCACGCCGAAATCGCGGGCGTCGACCGGCAGGCCCAGACGGATGTTGGCGTCGACCGTGTCGAAGCCCTGATCCTGGAGGGCGTAGGCGCGCAGCTTGTTGACGAGGCCGATGCCGCGGCCTTCCTGGCGTAGGTAGAGGAGGATGCCCCACTCGGCGGCGGTGATCGCGCGGATCGCCTGGGCGAGCTGGGGACCGCAGTCGCATTTGAGGCTGCCGAGAACGTCGCCGGTCAGGCATTCGCTGTGGAGGCGCACCAGCGGAGGGCGGCCGTTCGGGCGGCCGAGCAGCAGCGCGATATGCTCGTCGGCGGAGTCGGGCGAGCGGAAGGCGGCGATTTCCGCGTCCTCCGCGCCGTCCACGGGCAAGCGGGCGCGAACCGCCAGGCGGAGGCGGCCGGGATCCTCGTGCGCGTCGATGTCGGCGGGGGTGAGCGTCACCTCGGCCCCCGATGCATCGCCGGTGAAGAAGGCGGGGAGCAGGCCGGCGATGCGCGCCAGGCGGAGCGCGGCGGCGGCGGGCGCGGGATCGGGCGGCGGCAGCGCGCGGTAGGGGCCCTTGAGCGGGGTAGCGAGGTCGAATTGCGGGTCGGCGAGCGCGACGGCGGCGGCGAGGTCGATCCAGGGTGCGCGCTCGACAAGCACGGGAAAGTCCGGAGTGGCGGCCTCGCGTTGGTTGGCGAGCTTGAGCGTCGCGGCGCGGCCGGATGAGATGAGGAGGTCGCTCCGGGCGTCATTCTCGAAGGCGCGGAGCCGGTCGGGGTCGGCGGTCTCGACCGCGAGCAGGCCCAGGCCGTCGATGGCGATCGGCCAGCCTCGGCGAAGCGCGTCGATCGCCCTGGCAGCCGCGCGTGCTTGGGGGACGGCCGTCGGCCGCCGGGGATCGCTCACCAATCGAACTCGGTGATGAGGGGGACGTGGTCGGAGGGCTTGGGCCAGTCGCGGGCCTCGGTGATGACGTGATGCGCCCGGGCCGAACCCGCGATGTCGGGGGTGGCCCATTGGTGGTCGAGGCGGCGGCCGCGGTTCGAGGCGGCCCAGTCCTTGGCGCGGTAGCTCCACCAGGTGAAGACGGGCTGGGGCGGAGGCTGAAACCGGCGGCCGAGATCGACCCAATCGCCCGCGGCCTGGAGCCGGGCGAGCGCCTCGACCTCGATGGGCGTGTGGCTGACGGTGCCGAGCAGCTGGCGGTGGTTCCATACGTCGCATGGGAGCGGCGCGATGTTGAAGTCGCCCACCAGGATCGTGGGGACGCCCAGCGTGTCGGACCAGCCGATCATGCGGTCCAGGAAGTCGAGTTTCTGGCCGAATTTGGGATTGATCGCGCGGTCGGGGAGGTCGCCACCGGCCGGGATGTAGACATTCTCCAGCCGTACGCCGTTCGGCAAGCGCACGCCGAGGTGGCGAGCCTCGCGGTTGGCTTGCCAGTCTAGGCGGTCGTCTTTCGTCACGGGGACGCGGCTGACGACCGCGACGCCGTGGTAGGAGGGTTGGCCGTGGAGGACGATGTGGTCGTAGCCCAGTTCGCGGAAGGCATCGGCGGGGAAGTCCGCGTCGACGACCTTGGTTTCCTGAAGGCACAGGATGTCGGGCTCGTATTCGCGCAACAGACGCAGGACGATGTCGATCCGGAAACGGACCGAGTTGATGTTCCAGGAAACGATCTTCACGAGCGACGGTGTAAGCGGTTCCACGTGGAACGTCACCCGGCGAGTGGAGCGCGCCGCGGCGAAGCCGCGTCGTCGGTCGGGGCGGGGCCCCGCCGGCCGCGCCTTGGCGAGTCCGGCGGCGATGCGCCGCTGGCCGCCTGCGGCCAATGGCCCTTGCTCCGGGGGCGTGGAACAAGGGCCGACCTGGCGTAGTCACGCAGGCGGGAAATGGAGCCAAGGCCCGAGCAACAGGGGGAAAATCCCGAACCCCCGCCCCACATCCGCACCGGGGCCTATACCGCCATAACCTGTCGCTTCGATGAACCGCGCGTCAGGATCGAGGCGACCCCCTCCGCGGATCGGTCCAGCGGAACGCCCCGTCGCTCACGGGCGCGCCGTAGCGATGACCCGACAGACGCACGGTGGTGCGGTTGTTCTGGCTGTCGAGCGCGACCCATCCCTGGAGCGTGAGCCCGGCGGGCGCGTCAGGTCGCCGCGCGAGGATCAGGGTTATACGACCATATTCGGGATGGGCGGGATCGCGCGCCTCGACCGACACGACCCCGGGCGGACCCGGCACGACCCGCGCGAAACGGGCGAGGTTGCGCGACGGATCGAGCAGGACGCCGAGCGGCGAGTTGCGGATCGGCCAGCGCTGAACCTGGCGCACCTGATAATCGATGAAGGTCAGCGCTCCGCCTTCCGCGACGATGAGCAGCGGCACCCCGCGCGCGTACTGAAATCTGATGCGGCCGGGCTGTTTGAGCGTGAGCACCCCCGTCAGCACGCGCCCGCCGCGGTCGGTCTGCGAGAAATCGGCGGTTAGCGTGGAGAGCGACTGGAGATGCCGCTGGACGGCGGCGATGTCGCCTGCCCCCGAGGCGGGCCTGCCCTGCTGCGCGACGACGGGCACTGCGGCCGTGACAAAGGCCAGCACGGCGGCGAGGATAGCGGTGGGGACGGGCGGATAGATCAGCGGACGGGCTCCTTGGGATATCGGCGGGGCGGGTGAGCTAACCCGATTGAACCGGCCGTGAACTGTCAAAATGCATCGCCGAGCCTGAACAAGTTTAGGGAAGTATAGGCGTGGACGCGTTTCAATGGCGGGTGGGGCGGGCGCGCGATAGGTCACTAGGGTCACGCCAAGAACGCGCGATCGGGAAAATCGCCGATCCATTCCGTAAGGTTGGTCCAGTTGACACGCTTGACACCACCACGGAAACCCGCGCCGCTGATTGTTTCCGCTTTTACATCATTTCGGATGGTGAGCGTGAAAAAATCGAGTTCCGACGACCCCGGCACTGGACGGGACCGGCGGATGTCCGGAACATCAGGGCTGATCGAGGTGGCTTGGGCCGTCATTCGCCAGCTTGGAGCAGAAGAAATCCAACATTGGAAGAGGGCGCGGCATCGACTCGCGACCGGGACGGCGGCGTCATTCATCTACGACCGAAACGGAAATAGCCGCCGGTTGCGAACCGGCGGCTATCTTTGTCGATCCAGAGCGGGATGGTCAGGCGAAGCTGACGGTGCTCTTGCGGCGGCGGAGGGCACCGCCGATCAGGCCGAAGCCGAGGATCATCATGCCCCAGGTCGCGGGCTCGGGCACGGCGGGCGCGAACGCCTGACCGGTGAAGGTGGAGCCGTTAATCAGACCGAAGGTGCCGGTCGTGAAATCGGTCGCGTTGGTGCGGAATATGTAGGTCGCGCTGACGTCCGAGCCGAGCAGGCCGTTCGAGCCGAAGAATGTTTGAACAACCTGCCCATCGGAACTGCGGCCGACCGTCGTGGTGGAAGCGGGCGGGTTGTTCGCCGCCGTGAACGCGCCGCCGCCGTCGGGATCCCCCGCGCTGACGAAGCCGTCCACGGTGAAGCCGAGGAAATTCGAGACTGTCAGGCCATCAATCGACTGACTGGCCACCGAGCCGCCTCCGGTGCGGGCGACCTGATAATAAAAATCAAGCGTCCCCAACGTGTTGCGGTAGACGGCTGACCGTGTCGTCCCCGCGAA
>NZ_CAXSBH010000095.1:0-4082 GCF_964235535.1 uncultured Sphingomonas sp. | reverse complement strand
GCCGGGGAGAGGGGCTGAGTCGGACGCGACCGACTGCCCATGCGGAAACAGCCCCTCTCCCCGACCCTCTCCCCGAGGGGGAGAGGGAGAAGAAGATGCTCCTCCGCACACACACGAGTCCGGTGCAAATCCGCACCATGCTCGACCAACCGCCGTCCATCCGCATCATCGCGCCGGGCCGCACTTACCGCTCCGACTCCGACGCCACCCACACTCCCATGTTCCACCAGATCGAGGGGCTGGTGATCGACCGCAGCATCCATCTCGGCCATCTGAAATGGACGCTCGAGACCTTCCTCAAGGCCTATTTCGAACGCGACGATATCGTGCTCCGCCTCCGCCCAAGCTATTTCCCCTTCACCGAACCATCGGTGGAGATCGACGTCGGCTACACGCTCGTGAAGGGCAAGCGCGTCATCGGCGGCTCCGGAGACGGCTGGCTCGAAGTGCTCGGTTCCGGCATGGTCCACCGCAAGGTCATCGAGGCCTGCGGGCTCGACCCGAACGAGTGGCAAGGCTTCGCCTTCGGCTGCGGCATCGACCGGCTGGCGATGCTCAAATACGGCATGGACGACCTGCGCCCGTTCTTCGACGGCGATCTGCGCTGGCTAAAGCATTACGGCTTCTCCGCGCTCGACGTGCCCACGCTCTCGGGGGGAGTCGGCGCATGAAGTTCACGCTCTCCTGGCTCCGCGAGCATCTCTACACCGATGCCACGATCGATGAGGTCGCCGACACGCTCACCCGCATCGGGTTAGAGGTGGAGGGCGTCGCCGATCCCGGCGCGAAGCTCGCCGCCTTCCGCGTCGCGCGCGTCCTCACCGCCGAGCGCCATCCGCAGGCCGACAAGCTTCAAGTGCTGTCGGTCGATGCGGGGGACGGCCCGGTCCAAGTCGTATGCGGCGCGCCCAATGCCCGCGCGGGGATGGTCGGCGTGTTCGGGGCGCCGGGCGCGTATGTTCCGGGTAGCAGCATCACACTCAAGGTCGCGGCGATCCGGGGCGTCGAGTCGAACGGCATGATGTGCTCGACACGCGAGCTGGAGTTGGGCGACGAGCATGACGGGATCATCGAACTGCCTTCAGACGCGCCGGTCGGGACAGCCTATCCCGATTACGCCGGTCTGAGCGACCCGGTGATCGACGTCAGCGTCACCCCCAACCGCCAGGACTGCATGGGCGTACGCGGCATCGCCCGCGACCTCGCCGCCGCCGGGCTCGGCACGCTCAAGCCGTTCCACGTGGAACGGACGAAAGGTGAGGGGAGCGGTCCCGAAATCGCGATCGAAGACCCGGAAGGCTGCCCGGCCTTCTATGCCCAGGGCATATCCGGCGTGACCAACGGCGAAGCGCCCGACTGGATGCGCCGTCGCCTGCTCGCCGTCGGGCAGAAGCCGATTTCGGCGCTGGTCGACATCACCAACTACGTCATGCTCGATCTCGGCCGGCCGCTGCATGTCTACGACCGCACCAGGCTCAGCGGCGGCCTCATTGCGCGCAAAGCCCGCGCGGGCGAGCGGCTGACGGCGCTTAACGGTCGCAGCTATCCGCTCGACGAGACGATGACTGTCATCGCCGACGACGAGGCGGTCCACGACATCGGCGGCATCATGGGCGGCGAACAGTCGGGCGTGTCTACGGGCACCACCGACATCGTGATCGAATGCGCTTATTTCGATCCCGACACGATCGCCCGCACCGGCCAGAAGCTTCTTCTTACCAGCGACGCCCGCCAGCGCTTCGAGCGCGGCGTCGACCCGGGGTTCCTGGATGACGGTCTCGCCCACGCGACCCGCCTCGTCCTCGACATCTGCGGCGGCACCGCCAGCGCCGTCACCCGTGCGGGCTCGCCCCCCGTAGAGCGTCGCGAGATCGCCTACGACCCGGGCCGGGCCGAGACGCTGGGCGGCCTGGCCGTCGCGCCCGAACGCCAGCGCGCGATCCTCCGGTCGCTCGGTTTCGAGGTCGGGGAGGATTGGCGCGTCGTCGTCCCCACCTGGCGGCGCGATGTTGACGGCCCAGCCGACCTGGTCGAGGAGGTGATCCGCATCGAGGGCGTCGACAACGTGCCCTCCGTCCCGCTCCACCGCGCCCCCGGCGTCGCCCGCCCGACCGCCACCCCCGCGCAGAAGCTCGAACGCCGCCTCCGCCGCGCCGCCGCCGCGCGGGGAGCTGACGAGGCAGTAACCTGGAGCTTTATCTCCGACGCCGAAGCCGCCCCGTTCGGCGGCGGTGCCTGGACGGTCGCGAACCCGATCAGCGACCTGCTCAAGGTCATGCGCCCGTCGCTCCTGCCTGGGTTGCTGAGCGCCGCGTCGCGAAACCTTCGCCAACATCCGGGTCAGGGCGTCCGCCTGTTCGAGATCGGCCGCCGCTACCTCGCCGACGCCGAACGCCCGACGCTCGGCCTGGTCCTTGCGGGCGACCGCTCGCTGCGCGGCTGGCGCGGCGGCAAGGCGACGGGCTTCGACGCGTTCGACGCCAAGGCCGAGGCGCTGGCGCTGCTCGCGGCGGCGGGTGCTCCGGTCGACAATCTGCAGGTGATGGACGGGGCGGGGGGCGCTTGGCATCCCGGCCAGTCGGGGACGCTGCGCCTCGGTCCCAAGACGGTGCTCGCCGCCTTCGGGATGCTCCACCCGAATGTGCTGAAGGCGTTCGACCTGTCTGGCCCCGTCGCGGCGGTCGAGCTGTACCTCGACGCGATCCCGCCCAAGCGGGGCGCCAAGGACGGGGGGGGCTTCGCGCGCCCGGCCCATGCTCCGCCCGCGCTCCAGACGGTCCGCCGCGACTTCGCCTTCGTCGTCCCGGCCGACCTGCCCGCCGACCGGCTCGTCCGCGCGGTCAGGGGGGCGGACAAGGCGGCGATCGTCTCCGCCCGCGTGTTCGACGTCTTCGCGCTCGAAAGCGAGAAGTCGGTCGCGGTCGAGGTGATGCTCCAGCCCGGCGAGAAGAGCTTCACCGATGCCGAGCTCAAGGCGATCGGCGACAAGGTGGTAGCCGCCGCCGCGAAGCAGGGAGCATCCTTGCGTGGCTGACCTGATCCGCATCGGCAACGACAAGCTGTCGGCCGCCATCAACCCGCTCGGCGCGGAATTGTCGCACCTTCGGGACCCGGACGGCCGCGAGCTGATGACCGACGCCGACCCGGCCTATTGGACCGGCCGCGCGCCGATCCTGTTCCCGGTGGTCGGCCGCGTCACCGGCGACGTGCTCCGCATCGACGGCGTGGAGCACCCGATGCCCAAGCACGGCTTCGCTCGCCGATCGACGTTCGAGGTCGTCGCGGCGGAGGCGACGCGGGCGGCGTTCGCGCTCACCGACACGGCGGAGACCCGCGCCGCCTATCCCTTCACGTTCCGCCTGGAGGTCGCGTTCCGCCTCGACAGCCCGACCCTGCTGACCGAGGTCACGATCGAGAACCGCGGTGAGCGTCCGATGCCCGCGCAGTTCGGCTTCCACCCCGCCTTCGCCTGGCCGCTCCCCTACGGCCGCGACCGCGCCGCGCACCGTATCCTGTTCGACCGCGACGAGACCGGCGACCTCCGCGCGATCACCCCCGACGGCTTCATCGCCGCCGAAAGCCGACCGACCCCGCTAGGCGGCCGCGAGCTTCGCCTTTACGACGCGCTGTTCGCCAATGACGCGCTCGTCTGGGACCCCGTCCGCTCGCAAGCGCTCCGCTACGGCGCACCGGACGGCCCGCAACTCGACATCGCGTTTCCCGACACGCCGGGGCTCGGCATCTGGACCAAACCGGGGGCGCGCTACGTCTGCGTCGAGCCCTGGCACGGCATCGCCGACCCGGCGGGATACGCGGGCGAGTTCCGCGACAAGCCGGGCGTCTTCGAGATAGCGCCGGGGGATGCGAAGCAGATCAGCATGAGCGTGACGCTGGTGCCGTAGCGTCCCATATACCTCATTCGTCACCCCGGACTTGATCCGGGGTCCCGCTGTCTACCGCCGCCGAGAAGAAGCGGGACCCCGGGTCGAGCCCGGGGTGACGGTGCATTTGGAACCGCCCATGACCACCCCCCGCCGCACCTTCGCCATCATCTCCCACCCCGACGCGGGCAAGACCACGCT
>NZ_CAXSBH010000094.1:0-4096 GCF_964235535.1 uncultured Sphingomonas sp. | reverse complement strand
TCAGCCCCGCGCGGTTCAGCTCGCCCATCACGCGCATCACCCGCCCGTAATCGAGTCCCCGATCCGCGCGCAGGAACACCTGCGGCGGCTTCGCAGCATCCCCGGCCGATGCGATCCGCTCCAGCCGCGCGGGCAGGTCGCCCTCGGCCAGCTCGGTATTGTCGACGAACAGCTTGCCCGTGCGGTCGATAGAGATCTGGACCGGCTTTTCTTCGGCCTCCAGCGGCTTGGCGCGGCTGTCGGGCAGGTTCACCGGCACGCCAGCCGTCAACAGCGGCGCGGTCACCATGAAGATGATCAGCAGCACCAGCATCACATCGACCAGCGGCGTGACGTTGATGTCCGCCATCGGCGCGCGCCTTCCCCGCCCGGCTCGCGACGGCAGGTTCATCGCCACCCTACCGCGCCCCGTCCAGCTGGCGGCTCAGCGTCGCGTGGAACCCGTCGGCGAAGCGGTTCAGCCCCGCCTCCACCCGGTTCACGCCGTGGCTGAAGCGGTTATACGCGATCACCGCCGGGATCGCCGCGAACAGCCCGATCGCGGTCGCGAACAGCGCCTCCGCGATCCCCGGCGCGACCACCGCCAGCGACGTGTTCTGCGCCGATGCGATCGCGGTGAAGCTCCGCATGATCCCCCACACCGTCCCGAACAGCCCCACGAACGGCGCGACCGACCCGACGGTCGCCAGGATGTTCAGCCGGTCGGAGATCGCGTCGATCTCCGCGGCGACCGACGCGCCCATCGCGGTGGCCAGCCGCTCGCGCGTGCCGCCCTTGTCGATCGGCGAGGTCGCGGTCGACCGCCGCCACTCGTCCACCCCCGCCGCGAACACGCGCGCCGACGGCAGAGCGCTTTGCCCATGGAGCTTGTAGAACGCGTCGATATCGTCCGCGGCCAGGAAGTCCCGCTCGAACTTTTCCATCTCGCGCCGGGTCCGCCTGACCCGCCGCGAAAAGGAGAAGATGATCGCCCAGGTCCATATGCTGGCCAGCAGCAGCCCGACCATCACCGCCTTCACCACGAAGTCGGCCTGCAGGAACAGCGCCACGGGAGACAGGGTCGCCGCGTCGGTCTCGAAGAACGGATTCACGCTGTCGCCTCTCCCCGGCGGGTCGATCGCGGCCACCGCCGGCCGTTCTCCGCGCGGTGTAGAGGACGCACCCTCCCGCGCAACCCGCCGTACACGCCTTCCGGCGCGCAAATCGGCCCGAACCCCTTCCCCGGCGCACATCGCGCGCCGCCGGGGTTCGCTGCGCCCGGCGACGCGGCTCCGGTTCAGGCGACCGCGAAACCCACGCGCGGACGTCGACGCATCACGCCGCCGACCAGGCCGAAGCCGAGGATCATCGACAGCCAGGTGGCGGGCTCCGGCACGGGGGCCACGACGTCGAAGCTGACCGCGCCCAACTTGAAGCCGTCGTCGCGATCGGACGCCAGCCGCGACGCGCCGACCAGCCAGGTGGTGGCCGCCGCGGCGGTACCGAAGCCGCTACCGCCCGCGACCTCGAAGCCGCGGCTCGTGAAGCCGGCGAACTGCGCCGCCACGCCAGCCGCCGGGTTGAGCTCGCCGTAGCTGATCCAGGCGTCCGTATCGGTCGATGCGCCGCCGCTCACCGAAAAGCCGTTACGCGTGATCCCGGTCAGGGTGACGGCCCGCGAGAAGGTCAGCGCCACGAAATCGAAGGAGCCGATATTATCGGTGACATGCGAGTTGTTCGCCACGCCGTTCCCCTCGAAACGGTTGGTGACGCCCAGCCCCGACGAGTATGTGCCCAGATACACCTGCTCGGGTACGCTGAGCGCGGTCGAGCCGGACCAGGCGGTCGCGCGCACGCCGACGCCGCCCGAGCTGGTCGTGTACGAATTGCCGAAGGTCCCGCTCGTCGGCGAGTTGCCGGTGAAGCTTACGCTAGCCGCGCCCGCAGGCGTCGCGAGGGCCAGTGTCGCCAGAACGGCGGTCGTCAATAGAGTAGCGCGCATGATGTCGTCCCCTGTTCGCAACCGTCGGCGTGCTTGCCGAAAGTTCTCGCCGCAGTCGTCGAATCAGGCAGCGGCTCCGAACGGAAATACTGGATCGAATGATTGAAGGGCGAGCGGTGATGAAGACTTGGACCGTTCGGATTCGGCACAGTCGATGATCTGTCGCACAACGGCTCATTAACTTCAGAGATTAGCTATGTATCATCCCGGCGTCGTTCGGTCGCCGCGGGATTATGGTGAATCTGAACGAAACTACTTAACCGGCCGCGCGTCGGTCGAACGCGAACGCCGCCTCGTCGATCAGCTCGGCGATGATCGCGGCCGCCGGCTCCTCGCGCGTGACCATGCCCACCGATTGCCCCGCCATCACGCTCCCATGCTCGATGTCGCCCTCGATCACAGCCCGGCGGAGCGCACCCGCCCAATAATGCTCGATCTCCAATTGCGCCTCCGCCATCGCCACAGCCTCCTCGTCGAGCCGCCCGGCCACCTCGCGCTGCTTGGCCGTGAACAGCTCATTGCCTGCATTCTTGAGCGCGCGGACCGGGATCACTGGCAACCGAGGGTCGAGCTGCACCGACGCCACCGCATCGCGCGCCGAAGCGCGAATAAAGGCCTGCTTGAAACGCGGATGAGCGACCGACTCGGTCGCGCACACGAATTTGGTGCCCAGCTGCACCCCCGCCGCGCCCATATCCAGATACCCCGCGATCGCCTCCCCGCGCCCGATCCCGCCCGCGACCAACACGGGCAGCTGCTCGGCAATCACCGGCAGCATCTCCTGCGCCAGCACCGACGTCGACACCGGCCCGATATGCCCGCCGGCCTCCATCCCCTCGATCACCAGCGCGTCCACGCCCGACCGGATCAGCTTCTTCGCCAGGCTCAGCGCGGGCGCGAAGCACACCACCTTGGCCCCCGTCGCCTTGATCGCGTCTAGCGACCCCTTGGGCGGCAGCCCCCCCGCCAGCACCACATGCCCGACCCGGTGCCGCCCGCACACTGCGATCAGCTCGGTCAACGCCGGATGCATGGTGATCAAATTCACCCCGAACGGCTTGTCCGTCAGTTCCTGCGTCGCGGCGATCTCCCGGTCGAGCAGCTCGGGCGTCATCGCTCCGCACGCCAGCACCCCGAACCCCCCCGCGTTCGAGATCGCCGCCACCAGGTTCCGCTCCGAAACCCAAGACATCGCCCCGCCCAAGATGGCGTACTCGCACCCGAGGAAAGTCGCGCCGCGCGACATGCGGCGTGCGAGGCGACCACGGCCAGTGGAGGTGACGGGAGGATGGGCGAGGGTGTCGGTCATGCGGGTACCTAACCCTCACCACCCCGCCCCCGCAAGCGGAGCGCCCCTTCCAACCCTCTCCTGCCTTTGCGGGAGAGGGACAGGCGCGTGAGCGCCAGGGTGAGGGCCGGACCTCTCCCGGAGGGGGTCCGGCCCTCACCCTCGCCGCGGCTGCGCCACGTCTTTCCCTCTCCCGCAAAAGCGGGAGAGGGTTTGGGAGCGGGTCTAGTCTTCACCGGTCCAAGGCGCCCGCGAACGCAACGCATCTAGGACGACCGTAAGCACGCCATCCATATTCTGTGTCACCTCGTTGTTCCAGAAACGGAGCACGAGGTAGCCGCACCTTTCCAGATATGCGGTCCGTCTGGCATCGACGATCTCGTCATGCTGGCTCCCGTCAAGCTCGACGATCAGCTTGGCGTCGACGCACAGGAAGTCGGCCACGAATGGGCCCACCGTGGATTGGAAGCGGAACTTGTATCCCTCCAGCCTTCGGTCGCGGACGCGCTGCCAGAAACGCTCCTCGACCTCGGTCCGCTCGCGACGAAGGCGAGGAGCGTGCGGGCTGGCGCGAGATTTCGGCCGTTGCATCCGGCCGGGATGGCACAAGCGCGCCAAGGTGAGAACCGCCCTCCAGCCCTCTCCCGCTTTCGCGGGAGAGGGAAAGACGCGCGAAGCGCGGCGAGGGTGAGGGCCGGACCTCTCCGGGCTAGGCCCGCCCCTCACCCTGGCGCTTCGCGCCTGTCCCTCTCCCGCGAAAGCGGGAGAGGGTTAGGCTTAGGACTCAATCAGCACCAATAGGCAAGGCTGGCGGCGAGTAAGACGCC
>NZ_CAXSBH010000093.1:0-4180 GCF_964235535.1 uncultured Sphingomonas sp. | reverse complement strand
CCGAGAACCCGCCCGATCGGTATCCGGTCTCGAAGCTGGCATAGAACAATGACCTCTCGGCCACGTCGAATTCTACGGCGGCGCGGTAGGTCACCTTGTTGTTCTTCAGCCGGCTGTCGTCGTTCCTATCGGTGCGCACCACGATCGCGCCGGTCGGAACCCCGCCGGAAAAGAGCGGAAGTACCGGTACGCCCGGGGGCGGGAACGCGAACGGGATCTGGTCGGCCCTGTCCGTGAGCGGGAACAACGGTGCGTTGGGGCACGTCGGGATACCGTTCACGAAGTTGAGGCAGACGATCGCGCCGGCCGTCGTGGTCCCGCTGAACCGCTTCTTGTCGTCGGTATACCTTACGCCGCCGACCAGACGCAGCTGGTCCGTCAGATGGGCAGTGACGCGCCCGAACGGAGCATAGGATCGCGTCTTGTAGCGAACGTCCTGAAACGTGACCGCGGAAGAAAGCGAGAGAGCCAGCCGCGACTTGATCTTCTCGTCATAGACGTAGCCGCCGATCGTATAATCGAAGATGCCGATGCGCGTGCCCTCGAAGCGTGCCTCAAGGCTGAACTGCTCGTCCTTCTCGCGATTGCGATAGAGAAAGCTGGGTGCCGCGAGAAAGTTCAGCGACGCGTAGCGCCACGCGGGTACGATGGTTAGGACGCCCGCCCCCGTATCGTAGGAGATCTCCGCATTGGTGCCGAGAAAATCATTCTGCTGAAACGGGGTCCGCTCGAGCGGATCAAGGAAACGCCCCGCCGTGCCCGCGGGTACTCGCGTACGATAGGCCTGCCCGGCCGGGGTGTACTGCCCGTCCGCGACCGGAACGCCCGATGGGATCAGGAGATAGCCCCCCGCGGCCGGATTGAACAGGTAGTTGCCGATATAGCTGACGCCCGCGCCCACCCCGCCGGTATGGCTGTAATCGCCCGCTACACGCACGGTCAGCGCCGGGGTGAGCTCGGATTTCAGCTGTACGCGCAAGGACTCGGTCCGCTCGTCGGAGGTGCCGTCGCGCAGATAACCATCGCGGCGCGCGACGCTGCCCGAGATGCGCAGCGCGCCGTTCGCGCCGAGCGGGGCGTTCACCGCGCCCTCCGCCGTGATCGCGTCGTAGTTGCCGTAGCTGGCCGTGGCGTAGCCCGAGAGCTCACCCAATCTCGGCTGTACGGGGATTACGTTGATCGCGCCGCCGGTGGCGTTTCGACCGTAGAGCGTACCTTGCGGCCCTTTCAGGATCTCGATCCGCTCCAGGTCGAAGAAGACGCCGGTCTGGGAACTGGGACGGCCTACATAGACGCCGTCATAGTTGAAGGCGATCGCCGGGTCGCTGTTGGCGGACACGGTGAAGTTGCCGACGCCGCGCAAGAACGTGATGTTCCCCGTGCCGGTCGGCTGGATCGTAAGCGCGGGCGCAAGCTCACCAAGGCGATCGACCTGGGTAACGCCCGCCGTGACCAGGTCCGCGCCCTGAACGACGTCGACGGCGACCGCCGCACGTTGCAAATTTTCCTCGCGTCGCTGCGCCGTGACGATGATGTCGCCCAAACCCGACGCGGGCGTCTGGTCCGCCGATGCGGCTTGTTCGGACGGTGCCGGCCCCGTCGCCGCAGGTGCCGTAGTCGCCTGGGCGAAGACCGCTTCCGGCATCAAGATCAACATGGAAGCCGACGTCAGCAGGCCTGAACGCATAAACCCTCCCCTTCTGTCGCGGCCCGGCTTCGAAGCGAGGCTTCACGATCGTTTTTTTGTTATCCGTCGATCCTAGGTGATGCGGCGAGGAAACGCATGATAGCGGTTTCATGCCGGCGATACGAAAATGGGTATCGACGAAGCCAGGGCTCGATCGCTTCACCAGCCGACTCCGGCAGCACGTGTAACAAGCGCGCGCACGGACGAGAATGGCGTTGGCGCGGAGCGTGTCCACGGCGTTGCGGTTGGTCGCGGCACCGGTGCCGGATGCCATACCGAAAAAGCCGGCTTTGGGATTGACGGCATAGAGCCGACCGTCCTCGCCGAACCGGGGCCACGCGATGTCGTCGCCGATCATCTCCGCCGTCCAGCCCGGGATGGTGGGGTCGGTCTTGCCGTAAGCGCCCGGAAAGGCGGCCGCGACATAGCGACATAGCGCGCGTCCTTCGAGCGACGTGAGTTTCAGGATGAGCATGTGCTCGGCGAGCCATCCCTCGTCCCGCGCCATCACGGAAGCGGTCCGCGACACGAAGCACTGTTCCCCAGGAGTGCGTTGCCGCCATGGCCCGATCCGTAGGACCACATCTCGCGCGTCTCGGGATAGTGGACGATCCATTTCTCGTCCGAGCATGGCCAGGGCACGTCCCGACCATCGCGATCGAGCGGCATCCCGACTGAGTGGACGCATCGGATGGAGAGACCGTCGTCGCCCAGCATTCCGAGCGCAGGCGTACCCATGCGCGCCATGATCCGCATGGACAGCACCATGTAGGCGCTGTCGGTGATCTCCACGCCGATCACGCTCTTGTCGGAGCCGAGCGGACCCATGCAGAAGGGCCCCGCATGCATGGTTCGTCCGCGCATGGAGGCGGCGAATAGATCGTCCACCGTCACCCGGGTCGCGGCCGGGTCCCACTAATTGTCGGGGGGTCCGGCATCGCCTTCGCGCTCGGAAGAGATGAACATCCTGCTCTCGACCCGCGCCACATCACGCGGGTCCGAGCGTGCAAGGAAGCTGTTCGGTCGCTTAGCGGGATCAAGTCTCGTGAGCGTTCCGGATGCGACCAGCTATGCCGACAGTTCATGCCATTCATGGTCCGATCCATGGCACCGATGGAGGCGGTCCGGCCGGGTCGGCAGAGCGACGCGCTTCACCTAGTCGACGAGCTCCCTATTCTTCGTCGCTGGCTCCGCTGGCTGAAAATCGCCCATCAGCCCTGCATCCGTCGCCATCGCTCACCCCCGTCCCGTCCATTCACTCCAGCTCCAGGATCACCGCATCCACCGCCAGGCTCTCGCCCGCCTTGGCCTCGACCGCTTTGACCCGGCCCGCTTTTCCCGCGCGCAGGATGTTCTCCATCTTCATCGCCTCGACCACCGCCAGGGGCTGGCCCGCCTCCACCCGGTCGCCCACGCCCACATCGAGCCGCACGAGCAGCCCCGGCATCGGTGCGAGCAGGAAACGCGACAGGTCGGGCGGCACCTTCTCCAACAGGTGGCGCGCATAGGGCGCGACGCGCGCGGGGAGCACGCGGGCCGTATGCGAGGCCCCGCGCGTCGTCAGGCGGAAGCCGGTCGTGGTCGGGGCGATGCGGACGGTAAGCGTCTCGTCTTCTTGCTCCACCTCCACCATCCGGTCGCCCGGCGTGTATTCCATCGCCAGTTCGAGCTGCTCGCCATCGACCAGCAGCGTATCGCCGTCGATCAGCACCTGATGCGACGCGCCGCCGATCCTGACCACCCACTCGCCCGGCGGCGGCAAGCGCCGGCCCAGCTGCCCGTCCACCCGCCGCGCGCGGTCGGCGTGCGCGGTCGCGGCGAACGCGGCCACTGCCGCGAGCGTCCGCAGCAGCTCCCCGCCCGCGGGCGCGCCGGTGAAGCCGTCCGGGTATTCCTCCGCGATGAACCCCGTCGTGATCTCGCCCGACCGGAAGCGCGGATGCTGCATCAGTGCGGACAGGAAGTCGAGATTGTTGCCCGGCCCTTCGATCTCGAACGCGTCGAGCGCGTGGACCTGGAGATCGATCGCCTCGATCCGCGTCGGGGCCCAGGTGATCAGCTTGGCGATCATCGGGTCGTAGAACATCGACACCTCGCCGCCTTCGAGCACGCC
Source organism: uncultured Sphingomonas sp. (assembly GCF_964235535.1). Lineage (GTDB taxonomy): Bacteria > Pseudomonadota > Alphaproteobacteria > Sphingomonadales > Sphingomonadaceae > Sphingomonas. The sequence goes on along the minus strand of NZ_CAXSBH010000093.1, from coordinate 380 downwards.
GTCATCCACGCGGACATAGGGCGCCTTGAAGTCCTCCCCGGGACGGGGAGGGGGACCGTCGCCGAAGGCGATGGTGGAGGGGGCTATCGACCCGCGCGGACCTGCGTCCGTTGCAGCCCCCCCTCCGTCGGCGCTGCGCGCCGCCACCTCCCCGTCCCGGGGAGGATTGTAGCGCACCAGCCGCCCCGTGCTCGGCAGGAACCCCCGATACGGGTCTTCCGCATAGACCCGGTTCTCGACCGCCCAACCGTCCAGCCGCACGTCGTCCTGCCCGAACCCCAGCTTCTCGCCAGCCGCGACCCTAATCATCTGCTCGACCAGGTCCAGCCCGGTCACCGCCTCCGTCACCGGATGCTCGACCTGCAGCCGCGTGTTCATCT
>NZ_CAXSBH010000092.1:0-4347 GCF_964235535.1 uncultured Sphingomonas sp. | reverse complement strand
TGAGGTGGTGAAGGTCAAGGTCAGCGGCGTCGCCAACCCGGACGGGGCCGAGAGCAGGCGCGTCGAAGGACTGAACCTCGCCGCCCGTAATGCCCAAGGCCTCGTCGAATATTCGTTCGAGGCCGCGATCCTCAAGCCCGTCGATCTCGCGAAGGCGAACGGCACCCTGGTCTATGAGGTGACCAATCGCGGCAACGGCAGCATCAGTCTGGGCGCGACCAGCGACGCGGCGGCGCGTTTCTACATGGAACGCGGCTATGTGCTCATCAACAGCGCATGGCAGGGCGAGGTGGCACCCAACCCCGCGGCGCTCAATGCGACCTTGCCGATCGTTCGAAATACGGCGGGACCGCTCACCCAGGCGTTCCGCCAAGAGATCCGCTTCGACTCGACGCCGGTTGCCGAGCCCGAGGGAGCGATCCGGCCGGTCACGCTCCTGTATCCGACCGCATCGACCGACAAATCGACGGCGCGCCTCTATGTGAGGCAGTATGAAGAGGACGCCCTGACGGAACTGCCTTCATCGAGCTTCGACTTCGTCGATGCGAACCGGGTGCAGATCCGTCAAGCCGCTGGCTACGACAACAGCGCGCTGTATGACCTGACATACACGGCCACGAACGGGGTCGTATCCGGCTTGGGGCTCGCCTCGGTGCGCGACCTTGTCTCGTTCCTCCGCTTCAACCAAGCCGACGAGGACGGCCGCGCCAACCCGCTGGCGAGCGCGGGCACCATCGCCGTCAAGAACACGCTCGCTTACGGGGTGTCGCAAAGCGGTCGGTTCCTACGCGTCTTCCTGTGGCAGGGCTTCAACGAGGATGCCAGGGGTCGCAGGGTATTCGATGGACTCATGCCGATCGTCGCCGGTGCACGCAAAGGGGACTTCAACCGCCCGTTCGCGATCCCGACGGCGAGTTCGACCCAGCATGCCGGGCGGCGCTACCCCGACAACGGCTTTCCCTTCGCCTATCCGGTAACCTTCGACCCTGTCTCGGGTAAGACCGACGGCTTGCTCGCGCTTTGTGAGCGAAGCAATACGTGCCCAAGGATCATGCATTTCGACACCGATGGAGAGATGGGAAGCGCATTCAGCTGGATGCTCCAGATCAACACCCTTGGCGATCCGATCGTCCAGCCGGACAATGTCCGCCTGTATTTCGCCGCGGGACTCCAGCACGGACCCGGACCGATCCAGCCGCGTGGATGCTTCGGACGGCCCGTGCTGTACCCGCAAGTCCCTTTCCGGAACGCCTTGTTCCTCGCTCTCGACCGATGGGTGAGGGACGGTACTCCACCCCCGGCCTCCAGATATCCGAACAAACAGGATGGCAGCCTGGTCTCGGTCGGTCAGGCCCAAGCGCAGTGGCCGCTGATCCCCGGTTTTCCCTACAGCTCCATCCGCAACGTGCCGGCCAACTGGGACTATTCTCCCCTGCTCGCCCAGCCGCGCGGCACGTATCCCGTCCTGACCACGCGGCTCAATGCGGACGGCAACCAGTTCGACGGCGTGGTGTTCCCACTCGTCGCCGTTCCGGTCGCGACCGCGACCGGGCACTATTTCACGACCACCGGATACGCGCCGGGAGAGCAATGCACCCTGCAAGGCATCTTGCTCCCCTTCGCACGGACCGAAGCGGAACGGGCGGCGGCCGGAGACTCGCGTCCGTCACTCGGAGCCCGGTATCCAGGAGGACAAGCGCAATACACCGCCCTCGTCACCGCAGCGAGCAACCGATTGGTGGCCGAAGGCTTTCTGCTGGCCGAGGACGTGCCTGCGATCGCAGGAGCCCGCCTTCCGCAATGATGGTCCGCAAGTCGACGTGGCAGACGCACGATCGTTGAAGTGCCGACCACGACCGGCGGCGCGGGCGCGCGTCGATGACAAGTCCGCGCGAGGCGCCCGAAACCGTGAGGAAGGCTGGCTGGCGAAACCCAAATGCACGCCGGATTCGAGGAGACCTGATAGGGAACAGTTTTTGGAAAAGCGTGACCCGTCAGGGACGCACGGCGTGCTTCGCAACGGCGTTGTTTCAACGGAGCTTGCTTTGCGGGAGCATCGCGCTGGAGTATCGGCGATGGCCATCCTGCGGAGGACCGGTGGTGAGCCAGGAGCAAACGAGATTGCGGGTGATCGTACTGCACGGTGCGCACGGAGGGCCTGATACGAACTGGTTTCCCTGGATTCATGCCGAGCTTGAGGGTGCCGGGATCGAGGTGGTGCGACCCCGGTTTCCCACCCCGCAAGGTCAATCGCTGGAGGCGTGGTTCGAGGCCTACGACCTTGCCGTTACGCCATCGGCTCTGGCTTCCACCATCCTGGTAGGTCACAGCCTCGGGGCCACCATGGCGTTGCGGCTGGTGGAGAGGGCGACCAAGCCGTTCAGCGGGCTGTTTCTGGCCGCTGGATTTATCGGTGCGCTTGGTCTGCCCGACTACGACGCCATCAATGCGTCCTTCTTCGCCGAACCGTTCGACTGGAAGAGCATCAATGAGCGGAAAGGAAGTGCGTGTCGCTGCTGGGCCGGGGACGACGATCCGTATGTTCCCCTGCCGCGCTCGCAGCAACTAGCGAACCATCTAGGTGCGTCGCTTGAGGTGGTTCCGGGCGGTGGGCACCTGAACGGCGAAACGGGTTTTACCGCCTTTCCGCAAGTGCGTGACGCCATCCTTGCCATACGCCTGAGCATGGCCGGACAGGACGGAAGCTGAGCGTCGCCGTGCGGCTCTGCGCGCTGGCCGCGGTCTGATCACCCGCAACCACGCTATTTTTCGACCATCGTTTGCGGGAAAGAAAGGCGCTGAGGCAGCGGCCGTTAGCGGCATCGGCCCGCCCGGAACCTGCCTAACCGCTCGCCACCGCTTTCCGTCGCTCGTGAGCGGGTCGATCAGCATCGTGCGTCGATCCGCCACTAATGTGATTTCCGTCCCACCGAGCGTGCGCCTGCCGCGTCAGTCCGTCTCGCGTAAAGCAAGCCGAGGATCGCGTCTCATGCAGTTCCGGGCGATCGTCGATGCGGGCCGCGACACATGGTGCGGCCGCCAAGCTGCTGGGTGCAGTCAATCAGCCGATCGCGTGGGGTGCATCGGTGAGCGTCGGGCGACCACCAATCCCGCCGCGAGCGTTGCGGGTCAGGTCAGCGCCATGCTGATGCGGCGGGTGGCGTCGACGAGCAGGCCGCCAATCTCCCCGGCACGACGCTCATCGAGTCGTGCACCGGGCCCGGAAATGGAGATCGCGCCGACGGGGCTGTCCATACGGTCGATGATGGCGGCGCCGACGGCGTTGACGCCCCGGTGGTTGCCGCCGAAGCCGGTCGCATAGCCCCGCTTCCGGGCGACCGCGATCCGCTTCTCCAGCTCGCCCCGATCGGTGATCGTGAGCTGCGTCGTGCTTTCCAGCGGTTCCTTCAGATAGAGATCGAGTTCGGCATCGTCGAAATGCGCGAGCATCGCCTGGCCCGATGCCGTGGCATGCAGGGGTACCACGCCGCCATACGGGAAGAAGTAGCGGACCGGCTTGATCCCGTCGAGGCGTTCGACCAGCACCAGCGCGCGCTCGAAGCGGCAGGTTAGATGGACGGTCTCCTCCGTGACGCGCCGCAACTCCTCCATGACCGGCAGCGCCACCAGCCGCAGCCTAGCCAAGGCATGGTTCGTGCGACCCGTCGCGATGACCGCTCGCATGCTGATGACCCAGTCGGTGGTTTCAGCGCCCGCCGGCTCGATCCAGCCTGTCTTGTGCAGCGCCTGCAAGGTCCGCTGCGCGGTCGAGCGCGGGATGCCGGCCAAGCGGGCAAGCTCGCTGACGCCAGCAGGCTGGTGAATGCCGAGCAGCTCGATGAGCTGGAAGGCGAGGTCGACGGGTCGCATGGCTGATGACTGTACGATCGATCCGTCCGGGTCATCAACAATAGCGTTTTCCCGGACATACGCGTGTGCTAATGCCGCGTGACGGCACAGCTTGCCGTAAAACGGTTGGGGTGGGGATGCGCAAAAGGTTTTGGAAGACGGCGGCGGCAGGTCTCGCCCTGGTCGCGGCCGGCGTCGGCGTCGGTGCCTGGCGCGAAGCGCATATAGGGCGCGGAGCCATGGACGGTTCCGGCCCGGCGCGCGGCGGCGTCGAGGTTGCTCTGGTGGCCAATGGGGTCGGAGGCACGGTCAGCTTCATCGACCTCGCGACCGGACGAGTGCGCAGGACGCTCGACGTCACGCCCGACGGCAAGACGATCGGTTTGTTGCGTGATCCCGTCCAGTATGTCGCGCAGCCCAAGATCGAGGCGCGCGGCGGGAAAAACTATGCTCAGGACACCGATCTGTCGCGAGATGGCCGCATCCTCTACGTCTCGC
>NZ_CAXSBH010000091.1:0-4716 GCF_964235535.1 uncultured Sphingomonas sp. | reverse complement strand
GGATATGGCTGCTGATGGCCGGCGCTCTGCGGCCTAGCCGGGCCTGAACAAACGACCGGAGCTGGGGGACTGAAAGGCAGGCGTGAACGACCGCAAATGAGTCTTGCTGGCCAGTTAGTTTAACCAGTCCAGTTGCGACGATCAATTCGGAGGTATGGGTTTAACGGTGCAAAGGGGCAACCACGACGTTGCACGCGCTCAACCCTGGTCGGAAGAAAACGGTCGATCTAAAGAGATCGCTTTGCATTATCGCCTAGGGCGGTTTCCTTTCGGTCTGGGTCATAGCCACACGGGCTGAAGTAGTTGGCGCATTCCTCCGGCTGGAAGAGGTCGACCAGCTTGCCGATGGGTCGCCACAGCCCGGATACGGCGCGCTCGCCTGCTTTGCGGAGCATGGCCTTGAGGCGGGCGAAGGCCTTCTCGATCGGGTTGAAGTCGGGACTGTAGGGCGGGAGGAACAGCAGGCGGGCACCAGCGGCTTCGATCAGCGTGCGGACGCCGGCTCGCTTGTGGCTCGACAGGTTGTCCATGATCACCACGTCGCCGCGTCTGAGGTCGGGCACGAGCACCTGGCCGACATAGGCCTCGAACCAGTCACCGTTGATCGGGCCGTCGAGCACCATCGGTGCCACCATGCCGGTCATGCGCAGGCCTGCAACCAGCGTGGTCGTCTTGCGATGGCCGTGCGGGTGGCCCATCCGCAGCCGCTCGCCTCGCCGGCAGCGGCCGTGGCTGCGGGTCATGTTGGTCGCCGTCCAGGTCTTGTCGATGAACACCAGCCGCGCGGGATCGAGGTCGAGTTGGCCGTCGAGCCACTCCTCCCGGCGCTTCAGGACGTCGGCGCGGTCCTGCTCGACCGCGTGCCCGGTCTTTTTTTTCGAGTGATCCCATGCCGGGCGAAGAAGCGGTGCAGCGTCGAGATCGCCACCGTCACACCTGCTTGGCTAAGCTCGCGGCGCGGCTCATCCAGCGTGATGTCGCGGCGAGACCCGTACAGTGCCAGTACCACAACCTGGTGCGCCTCGATTTGGCGCGACCGAGTGTCCCCGCCCTGCGGCTTGGCGGCATAGCCGCCCGTGCTGCGGCGCTGATCGTGCCATCGGACAACCGTCGCGGCCGCCACGCCGAACCGCGTCGCCGCGGCCCGGCAACTCATCCCCTTATCAACCGCGGCCAGCGCTCGCGATCGCAGGTCCATCGACAACGGCTTGCCCATCCAAGCCGGGCTCCATCCGGCCGGCACCCTGAATCAGATCGGCGCGTCCGTGGGAATCTCCTTCGACCCACACCGGGCAGAAACCGCTCTAAGGACTGCCATTCCGCTGGCTGACCTCGCGTGCTTTGGCGGGTCGACCACGGCAGGCACCATGTCTCTGCCGATCGGACGGTCGGAGGTTTATTGGAGCGATTGTCTGGATGTGGAAAGTCAGTGGCGAAAGGAACTTGATGGCCGCAAGCTTATCTGAGAGCTGGGCTTCCTCATCGTAGGAAAGCTCCGTCTCGATTTCGCCTTCGTGGCTCAAGATATCGCACCGGACGCTGTCGGGAACTTCACCCTTCGACATAGACGATGCAGCACCCCGGAAGCTGTGGACGTCCTTGTCACGTCAGGCGCCGCCAATGCGATGTCGCCAGCTTGTGCCATCAGGAAACGCCCAGGTTCGAAGCTTGCTAAGAATGCTCTTGAAGAACGTGCTCGCAAAGCTTCTCGAGCCAAGCGGGTTCATTTCCAGGAAAAGGAAGCTGTGTTCCGCGGACTCTATTTGCCGCACGTGCTCAGTGCAATCTAGACGGATCAGCTCCGGATCAAGAGGTGACTTGCAGATAGACTGTACATTCTTGAGCGCGCACTTCTTGGTAAAATCCGCCTGCAAATAGGGGATCGGCTCGTGTTCGTGCATGTCCGACAAGGAGAGGCCGATAAGTTCAGAGCTGCAACCATCATAGAGCGGCAGCATTAGCGGCAGCCAGTACCATGCATCGTGAAAGATCTCGGAGCCAGGGAGGAGCCGGTCATCTAAGCTCGCCGAGCCGGACCAGACAGGAGCCGACAGCAGCTTCGCAATCTCCTATACCGTCCAGTTCGCCCGCTTCTCATGATTGAGCTTGCGTTGCTGTCTGGCCTTCTTTCCAAGACCTTTCCGCGCTTCGGCGAACGTGATCGCTTCTGCCGGCTTATGTCCACCGCCCCGCTCGCTGCCCGCAAATCTTAGAACCTGTTCGATCCAGGTGGTGTGCTTGTTGATCGTCGCTTGTGAAATACCGATGTTTTCCTTCGGCAGCCCCGCTGCACGCTCGATGCTGGCCACCAGCCACGTTCTTGCTCGTCTCTCGTGCGGCCCCAACGACTGGGCAGGGCGCGGCACAGATTCGTGAACGCCAGCACATGAGCCTCGATGACATCCTCCACATACGCCTGACTGCCGCACGCATGGTCGAACAGCATCGCGGCCGTGCGCACCTGAGTGCTCGTTGTAATGGCCCACCCACCTTCGGCTGCAAACGCTGCGGTGCATTCCTCCGCAGCGTCAGTCAGAAGCTTCTTGGAGGCGCTTGAGCAAGAAAGTGAAGCAGGTAATTCACATGATATTTTCGAACTTGATGTCTCTAGTCTTCCAACTCGAGGTCAGCTTCTCCGGCTACCGATACCCTTTCATGCTCATGAAGGAAGCCGGCCGCGGGACCTCGAACGTCACGCTGCACCATCTCGAACGCAAGTGATCCATCATCGGCGAGGGCATCATCAACCCACGACCTGAGGTCGCCCATGTCGACACTTAAGCGCGCGGTTGCTTCCTGACAGGCGACAGCACGACCTGCGCACACCATTCGCTCCACGCAATCGAAATTGCTTGGCGTTCGCGCGATGCCGAACGCCTCGGCGCAAGCTTAAAGCTGTCGGCCGGATACCGCGTCGCCGTTCCGGTAAGCAGATAAGGTTTCAGCTACGGCTTTGGCATCAGCGGGAGCCCAGCCATTTTCAAAAAATTGCGCATGCTCGTCCGGCGTCCGGCGCGCGCTGTGTCCCTCCCGAGCTAGAAATTTCCATGCCTTGGCATGAATGCTGTTCATCCTGGCGTGCTCCCCGGACGATATCGCACTTCCGACCTGATTCTTCAGGACGCGATCGAGCTGCCAACGCATCGCATCGCTGAAGACCTTCTTCAGCTACGCTGGGGTCAGTGCTGTGCCGATTTCACCGTATGCCACGCGCAGGATCTCTAGCTCCGCTCCCAATCAAGCGGCGATACCGGTCGCGCGTTGATAATTTCCTGCACTGAGCGGCAACGATAGCGGAACGACGTGTCCGCTGATCGTGATCTTCCTTCGCCAATAATATCTACCGCCTCGCAGGCGGAGATTGGGTGAAGGCATGCTAATCGCCTGATGGGTACAGCGATGGGTACAAGCATCCCCAACCGCCGAGTGGGCGACGTCGAATCAGCTACTTACCGGTAAGTGGTCGGGGAGACAGGATTCGAACCTGCGACCCCCTGGTCCCAAACCAGGTGCGCTACCAGCCTGCGCCACTCCCCGGCACCATGCGGACGCGCATAGCGAAGCTAAGCACGTCGCGCAACGTGCCCGGCCGGCGTGACGCGGTTACGACCGACGACGCGCTCTTGCCGCGGCGCTCTCACATGAACTCGGTGGGCCCGGCAGGACTCGAACCCGCAACCTAGCCGTTATGAGCGGCCAGCTCTAACCATTGAGCTACAGGCCCACGCCTGCGCGGGTTAGCCGAGATCGCCCGACGAAAAAAGGGCGCTCCCACCAAAGCGGAAGCGCCCTCGATTGCGGTACGACACGGGCTTTATAAATTCTGCGCCGCGTCCTCCGCCACGTCGCGGACGTTGTCCGCCTCGGCCGCGAGATTCGCCGAAGCGCCCTCGATAGCCGCCGCGGCGTCCGCGTTCGCGGCGTCCTCCGCCAACGCCTCCATATTGTCTGCCTGGGCTTCCAGGTCGTCGGCCAGCATGTCGGCGTTCACCTGCACCGCGGTCGCCTCGGGCGACCGGGAGCAGGCGGCGAGCGGCAGCAGGCCGATCGCGAGCAGGAGGGGACGCTTCATCGTACCGGTCGACCGATCAGTTGACGTCGGTCTCGTTGTCGGCGGCGTCCTCGGCATTGTCCGCCTTCATCTGCATATTCTCCGACGCGTTCTCGAGCGCGGCTTCGGCGTTCTCGGTCGGCGCGGCCTCGGCGGCGTCCTCGAGGTTGTCGGCCTGCGCCTGGAGGTTGTCGGCAACGGCCTCGCCCACGGCTTCGTTGCGCTCGGCCTGCTCGGAATTGCAGGCGGCGAGCGACAGCAGGCCGGTAGCGGCGACGGCGAGTACGAACTTCTTCATGGATAAACTCCCAGATACATCGCCCGGCGACCCCCGGTCGCCGACGAGGCGTTCTGAATACCCGATCAAATTAGTAGGTCAATAGCAATTGCCTTCATTTCGCCGCATTTCATCTAGCGAGGAGTGACCGGTCCGAGCTCCTCCGGCGCATAGGCGACCACGGCCAGCATCGCCGTCCAGGCCGCGACGTTCTGGCGCATTTGTTCCGGATCGACGCGCTCCAGCGTATCGTCGGGGGTGTGATGGATGTCGAAATACCGCGTGCCCGACTGGTTCAGGTCAACCGCGCCCACGCCCAGCTTGAACATCGGCCCGACATCCGCGCCGTCGCCCGCCACCGCCGTCCCGCGCGGGATGCCGAGCGGGG
>NZ_CAXSBH010000090.1:0-4868 GCF_964235535.1 uncultured Sphingomonas sp. | reverse complement strand
GCGTCTTACTCGCCGCCAGCCTTGCCTATTGGTGCTGATTGAGTCCTAAGCCTAGGCCGCCTTACGCCGGATTTCGGCGAAGCTGGTGAAGGTGGCCTGCACTATCGGCGACGCGTCGGCGACGAGCGCCCCCACCCGTTCGAGCATCGCGCTCTCGCCTTCGAGCGCGGTGCGACTCGCCATCGCCCATTGCCCGAACTCACGCGTCGGCACCTCGCGGCGCGACAGCACCACCACGCCCGAATGACGCGGGTCGGTATGGATGCGCTCGTATGTGGTCGTGACCGCCGCCTCCTCACCTTCCAGCGCTTGGAGGAACCGCACCCCGTCGAAGAACAACAGCCCCGAGATACCGTCCCGCGTATTGTTGCGCCTGGACGCCCCGAGGATGCGCTGGATGTCGGACGCCATCACCTGGCCGCGCGCGGTGCTGATATAAACGAGTTGTAGCATGGCTTGTTTTCCGTTCCGTATGACCGCTCGATGCCCACAAATTCTAAAAGCCACGTAAAAACCTAAATGATTTGCATTAATGAGGCCGCTCGACAGTCTCGGCGCACCCCGCCATGCTGAAGCCCACCATGCTCCGCGATCCCTCGTCCAAATACCGCGCCTTTCCGCCGATCGACCTGCCCGACCGCCACTGGCCGTCGCGCACGATCACGCGCGCACCGCGCTGGCTCTCGACCGACCTGCGCGACGGCAACCAGGCGCTGATCGACCCCATGGACGCCGAAAAGAAGACGCGGCTGTTCGACCTACTCGTCCGGGTGGGCTTGAAGGAGATCGAGGTCGGCTTTCCCTCGGCCGGCGCGACCGAGCTGGATTTCATCACCGGCCTCGTCCGCTCCGACCGCGTGCCGGACGACGTGACGATCCAGGTCCTTACCCCCGCGCGCGCCGACCTGATCGAGACGACCTTCGCCAGCCTCGACGGCGCCCCCCGCGCGATCGTCCACCTTTATAACGCCGTTAGCCCCGCCTGGCGCCGTATCGTCTTCGCGCTCGACCGACCCGAGGTGAAGGCGATCGCCGTCGACGGTGCGAAGGTCCTTCGCGATCAGGCGGCGAAACGCGCGGGCACCGACTGGCACTTCGAATACAGCCCGGAGACCTTCTCCACCGCCGAACTCGATTTCTCGCTCGAGGTCTGCGAGGCCGTGATGGACGTGCTCCGCCCCACGCCCGAGCGTCCGCTGATCCTCAACCTTCCCGCCACCGTCGAAGCCGCGACGCCCAACATCTACGCCGACCAGATCGAATGGTTCGCTCGTCACATACGCGGCCGCGACAGCGTCGTCCTCTCGCTCCACCCCCATAACGACCGCGGCACCGGCGTTGCGGCGGCCGAACTCGGCCTGATGGCGGGTGCGGACCGTATCGAGGGCTGCCTGCTGGGCAATGGCGAGCGCACTGGCAATTGCGATCTCGTGACGGTCGCGCTCAACCTTTACACGCAAGGGGTCGATCCCGGCCTCGACTTCTCCGACATCGATGCGGTCGTGAATACCGTCGGTTACTGCACGGGCCTCCCCGTCCACCCGCGCACGCCTTACGCGGGCGACCTCGTCTTCACCGCCTTTTCCGGCTCGCACCAGGACGCGATCCGCAAAGGTTTTACGGCGCAGACCGAGCGCAACGACGAGTTGTGGGAGGTGCCCTATCTTCCGATCGACCCCGCCGATCTCGGCCGCAGCTACGAGGCGGTGATCCGCGTCAACTCGCAATCCGGCAAGGGCGGCGTCGCCTGGGTGATCGAGCAGGATCAGGGGCTTAAGCTCCCCAAGCGTCTCCAGGCCGATTTCAGCCGCCACGTTCAGGCGCTCGCCGACGGAACTGGCCGCGAGCTCGACGCGCGCGATATCTGGACGTTGTTCGAGGCCACCTACCTACCCGTCCCGTCCGATCGCTACACCCTGCGCGACTACCAGGAGTCCGGCCCCGCCGGCGATCGGCTGTTCGTCGGGCAGGTCGACATGGACGGCGCGGCCCGCTCGATCGGCGGACGCGGCAACGGCCTGATCTCCGCCTCCATCGCCGCGCTTACAGACGCGGGTGCGGCCGAGCTGGAGATCGTCGACTATACCGAACACGCGATCGGTAACGGCGCGGACGCACGCGCCGCCGCCTATATCGAGGCCCGTCTCGCGGACGGCCGCACGGTGTTCGGCGTGGGCATCGATCCCGACATCGCCACCGCCGGCGTCCGCGCGGTCCTGAGCGCGGTCAACCGCGCCTGACCCGCGTCACCTCGCATCCGACGCTCGCATCCGGATAGATGTCCGGCTTGGTCGACCGCACCGTCACCTCGACCACACGCTCGTGGCTCAGGCAAAGCGCGGCGATCGCGTCGCAAAGCGTCTCCTGCAGCGCGAATACCCGCTCGCGCGCCATCGCATGCACCCCCTCGCGCACGAAGTCGTAATCGAGCACTTCCTCGATCCGGTCGTTGGCCACGGTGTCGGGATAAGCGACGGTCATCCGGACCGACAATCGCACACGCTGCGGCCCCGCCAGCTCGCGCGGGTGGATGCCGAGCCGTATTGGCACCTCCAGACCTTCGAGCAGCGTGACGTACCGCGCCTCAGTCACCGACCACCTCCCGATCCTCGAACATCACGTCCCCGCCGCGCGGCAGGAAGCGCTGCCCGCAATCGACGAACAGGTTCTGCCCCGTGATCCCCCGCGCCTCCAGCAGGAACGCGACCGCCTCCGCGACCGCCTCCGCCCCGACCGGGCGGCGCAGCAGGTTCTTTCCCGCCGCCGCCGCGAACTCGTCCGCGCTTTGGTCGCCGCTCGGCAGCGTCAGCCCCGGCGAGACCGCGTTGACCCGCACGACGGACCCCAGCGCCTGCGCCAGCATCCGCGTCGCCCCCTCCAGCGCCAGCTTGCTGCCCGTATAGGAGAAGAAGTCGGGATTGAGGTTCGCGACCTTCTGATCGAGCAGGTTCACCACTGCGCCGCCCGCGACGTCCGCTTGCGCCGCGAGCGAGCAGGCCAGCCGTACCGGCGCGCCGTAATTCACCCGCGTCAGCCGATCGAGCAGCTCGGCCGACACGCTCGGCGGCCGGTCGAACTCGAACAAGGACGCGCTATTGACCAGCGTGTGGACGGGACCGCCCACCGCCGCGCGCGCGCCGTTGATCAACTCGCCCACCGCTTCGTCGTCGGCCAGGTCGCCCGCGACCGTTACCCCGCCCAGCTCGGTCGCCAGTGCATGAGCCTCGCCGCCCGACCGGTGATGATGGATCACCACCCGCCATCCTCCGGCGGCCAGCCGCTTGGCGATCGCGGCGCCCAGCCTCTTGGCGCCCCCGGTGACCAGGACGGTTCGCACCTCCATCCGGTCAGCAGCCCATCAGGGCCAGGACCTCGCGCCGCGACCGCATATCCTCCTTGAACACGCCCATCATACGGCTGGTAGTCATCGTCACCCCCGGCGTCCGCACTCCGCGCGCGGTCATGCACGCATGACTCGCCTCGATCACGACCGCGACGCCCAACGGCTTCAGGTTCTCCCAGATACAGTCGGCGACCTCCGCCGTCAGCCGCTCCTGCACCTGCAACCGCCGCGCATAGCCGTGGAGGACGCGCGCGAGCTTCGAGATGCCGACCACGTGATTGCGCGGCAGGTAAGCGATGTGCGCCCGCCCGATGATCGGCGCCATGTGGTGCTCGCAATGCGACTGGAACGGGATGTCGCGGAGTAGCACGATCTCATCGTACCCGCCCACCTCCTCGAACACGCGCGCCAGATGCGCGGCCGGGTCGTCGCCGTACCCCGCGCAATATTCCTTCCACGCCTTTGCCACGCGCCGCGGCGTATCGAGCAGCCCTTCGCGGTCCGGATCGTCGCCCGCCCAGCGGATCAGCGTGCGGATCGCGCCGAGCACCTCCGTCGGCACGATCGGCGTCGGCTCCAGGCCGACCGGATCTCCCTCCGCCACGCCGTCATCGCCCCCGATCATCGTCCGATTCCTCCCCGATCCGCCCGACAACGCATCGGGCATGCGAATGCAACTGTTTCCTTGCGGCGACAAAGGTCGCCGTCGCTGCGCCGGACCATACCCGAACACATTGACGCGCGCTCTTTCACGGCGCTACCTTCCATATCAAGAACACGAACGGGCGTAACCGACGACAGATCGGGCGTCGCTCAAAGGAGGGGATGCCCGTGATCAAGACGTCGCACCTGCTCGCCGCATCGACGCTGGCGCTCGCGACCGCTGCGCCCGCCTTTGGCCAAAATGTCGACCCGGCCGTACAGGCGCCGACGGCCGCGGACGAGACGACCCAAGTCCCGGCAGGCCCCAGCGCTGGAACCACCGTCGACATCATCGGCCCGTACTTCAAGGAGGACGATCGGCGTCTCCGCAGTTAAAAGCAGGTCTGCCAGCGCGACCCGACCGGCGTACTTGGCCGCCTGCCCGGGCGTCTCGATTTCGGTGCGGTCAACGCCAACTCAACCTCTACACCCGGCACCTTGGCCAGCCGTGGATTCTACACGGTAAAGTGAATTCCCGCCGCCCTTGGTTTCGGCAGTCTCTACGGCCCGGATATCAACGCCAACTTCATCAACCTGGCCGACGTCTACGAGATCTACAGCGACTTGAACCCCGAATCCCGGTCGGAAGAGCCGATCATCCAAGGCAAGCTGCGCCAGGATTTCGGCGATTTCTCGCCGTCGCTGTCGGGCACCTATCAGGACACGAAGGTCGACCCGCGCCAGGATTTCCTTTTCTCGGTGGCCGACCGATCGATCGCGCAGGCTGCACTCGACACGTTCGCCGCCGCCGCCGCGGCAGGCCAGGGGCTAGGCTTAGGACTCAATCAGCACCAATAGGCAAGGCTGGCGGCGAGTAAGACGC
>NZ_CAXSBH010000089.1:0-4884 GCF_964235535.1 uncultured Sphingomonas sp. | reverse complement strand
TTCCGAGCATGGTGAAGTGTCCTCGGATCGCGATCCGCCATTATCCGATGCGCGTCCAAGGCGCGCTCGCTTGGATCTGGATGGGCAGCGAGGAGGCCATGCTCCGTCTGCCGGAACCACCCGCAACGCTCTGGTTGGAGGCAGGTGCCGACTGGGCATACGCGACCGGTCACTATGATCTGGTAGGCAATTGGATCTTGATGGCGGAGAACCTGATGGATCTCACCCACATCCCCTTCTTGCACCAAGCAAGCTTCAACTTCCCCAAGGCGTTCGCACAAGCGCCCGTGAAATTGGAGATCAGCGGTGACCGCTTATCCTACTATCGCGATAATCCGCCCAACTATCAACGATCGGGATTTCTGCCGACGGAAGCTTCCGAGGCAATCGAGGCGGCTGGGTTTCAGGCGAGGAGTACCGTCCGTTTCGTATCTCCAGCGCTGACCCACGGCGGCGGACGTTTCGTCCTTGACCGTCCAGGCCCGGAAGCGCAACCGACCTATGAGTGGCAAGTCATCCACTTCACGACGCCGATCACCGACCGTGAGACGAAATACTGGTACTTCTTCGCGCGCAATTACTCGCTGGACGATAGGGCGCTGACGGAGAAGCTGAAGACCATGATCGTGAACGGGTTCGAGGAGGATCGGGTGGCGATCGAACTGGTCCAGGTCATGCACGAAAAGGATACGCACGATTACCGGGAGGTGCATTTCAAGAGCGACGCGCCCTCGGTCGCGATGCGGCGGATCGTGGCGGGGATGGCCCGACGGGAGGCCGAGGCTCGGCGCAGCCCGGCGAACGCATCTTCCATAGACCAGATCGAGCAGATCGCGGCCGAATAGCGGCCGCGGTCTCGGTCGCCGTTCCGCGCAGCATCGGTCCAGATAGCCGGCTTTCGCGTTGCCGGCGGACAGATCAGGCGGCGCAGGCGGCCAGTTCGGCGATCGCGGTCTCGTCAGCCCGTCGTCCCGACACCCTGGCCAGCAGACCCTCCGGCCAGACTTCCCCGCGCCAAGCGACATGCTGGTCGGGGCGCACGAGCGTCAGGGAGGCCGAATATGTGTCCAACAGAGCGGGATCAGGGACGTGCAAGATCTTCAGCGGTGTCCCCGTGGCGATCGCCTCTCGCCGGGCGGCTCCCACCTGGTCGTCCTCGGCTCCGTCGAGCACGACGAGCGTGAAGCCCTGGCCGAACAGGTCGTAAAGCGATGTCCCATCCTCCAGCCAGCGATGCGGTGCGAGACACCCAGGCGAGGCTGAGGGCACATAGTCGCGCGATGCTTCCCAGGCGCGCGCCGACCCGTCGTCCACGATTATCGGAGAGTCTCGATAACAATAGCCGAGGACGACGCCCAATCCGTAGAACTCAGGCGTCTTCTCGCTCCAGATGAGATCCGCCAGTTCCCGACGCACCTGCTCGCCTTCGGGCGTCGCGTCCTCGATACCGTCCCGGACCAGCTGGTTAGGGGCTAGCGCGTGGTTGGCCTGCGCCTCGTCCATGACATACTCGTGGGCCGGGCGGCGCTCGATTTCGTAGCTGTCGAGCAGCGATTCCCCGCCCCAACCCTCCAGAACGGCGGCGATCTTCCAGCCCAGGTCGACGGAGTCGGCGACGCCCATGTTCATCCCATAACCACCGAACGGCGGATGAAGGTGACAGGCGTCACCCACCAGGAAAGCACGGCCTCGTGAGTACCGGTCGGCGAGAAGTCGACTGGCGATCCATTCGTCCGAACTCAGGATGCGGTAGGGCAGATCGATACCCGTCGACCGGCGAATGAGGTCCAGCGTCTCCTCCTCACTGTGTCGCGCGCCTGGCGGCAGCCCGGTGGGCATGAAGTACCAGAGGTCGCCCTCGTCCATGGGCCCTATCAGGCTCGGGACATCAGGGTTGAGCTGCCAGTACATGATACCCGGGCCATGAGGATGGGCGTCGGCCAGACCGGGTGCGTGAAAGATCGTATTGTAGTTGCGCGACAGGCCGTAGGTACCGACCATCGTCGCCCCGATCAGGTCGCGCACCGTGCTGCGCGCGCCGTCCGCACCGACGATGTAGGACGAGCGAGCTTGGATTTCCGAGCCGTCGACCATGTCGCGTATGCGCGCGGTCACTCCGTACGCGTCCTGCTCGAACCCGACAAGTTCCTGGCCGAACGAGAGCTGGACGGAGGCGAGCGAGCGAGCGCGCTCGAGCAGCACGGCTTCGAGCTTGTATTGCGGTATCCACTGCGAATGTTCGGAATAGCGATGGTCACGCTCTGGCGAGCAGGAAAGCGCGTGGTCGAAGCGTGCGATACCGGGCCCGCCCAGCCGCGTGACGAAATGAATGTTCGACGGGTAGTCGATACCGAACGGCGACGCCGCGGCGAGCCGGTCGGCGATGCCCCATCGACGCAGATGTTCCCGCGTACGGGCGTTGGTCGTTTTCGCGCGCGGAGCATGGCCCGCACGTTCGTTCCGCTCGATCAACCGGCAGCGGATCGAGCGGGTGCCCAATTCGATCGCCAATGCCAAGCCGGCCGGTCCCGATCCCACGATGATGACCTGCGGCTCCGCATCGCCCGCAACTAGCGCCACACTCGATCTCCCACATATCGAGCTGCCAATTATCCTGCGCGACCGGTGATCGCAGGATGCCAGTAAAGCTTCTGCGATACTCGCGTGGCATCGCGGCGGCGCGCGATGGGCTTGCGACCGTTCCATCGGCCCACCCCGATGACCGCTTCGGCTCCATTGCATCCGCTCGGTATCGGAGAGCGTGAATTGGCATCGCCGGTGCGCTAGGCCCTTGTGGCAGACGATCAGGCTTTAGACGAGTGCCGGGCACGACGGGGGCGTCTCGCCGATCCGGACACGGAGACGATCACGATGAGACTGTTACGCTACCTTGCCGACGGCTCACCGACCATCGGCGCCGTATCCGGCGAAGGAATCGTGCCAATCGGCGACGTCCTCCCCGAGTTCACCGAAATGAGGCAGCTCGCCGCGGCGGGGCCGGACGCGCTTGATCGGCTCGGCGACAAGCTTACCACCGCCACTCCCCGTTTGGCGCTCGCCGATGCGCGGCTTCTCGCCCCGATCGAGCGCCCCGGCAAGTACCTCGCCATCGGCATGAACTATCGCAAGCACATGGAAGAAGCGGCCAAGCTGGGCATCGCGCCGCCCACGAATCAGCTCTGGTTCAACAAGCAGACGACCTGCGTAGCGGGTCCATATGATGACATCGACCCGGGCGTGACCGAGAAGCTCGATTATGAGGTCGAACTCGGCGTGGTGATCGGCCGCACCGCCAAGAATGTGGATGCGGACGAGGCGCCCGGGCACGTTTTCGGCTATTTCGTCGCCAATGACGTGTCGGCCCGCGATTGGCAGTTCCACACGCCGACCTTCACCATGGGGAAGTCGTTCGATACGCACGGCCCGATCGGACCGTGGATCGTGACCGCCGACGAAATCGCCGATCCGCATACGCTGGGCGTCAGGTGCCTGGTCAACGGCGAGCTACGCCAGTCGAGCAACACCGAGCAACTCATCTACTCGATCTGGGCTCAGATCGCTTATCTGACGACGGCATTCACGCTCGAGCCGGGCGACCTGCTCGCGACGGGCACGCCCGAAGGCGTCGGCATCTCCATGGTCCCGCCCCGTTTCCTCGTCGAAGGCGACGTCGTCCGATGCGAGATCGATCGCATCGGCGCGATCGAAAACCGGGTCGCGCGGCGCTAGCCCGATCCGGACGACCGGACGCATGAACGCGCCGAAGATCCTGGTGACGGCCGCGAACGGCAACCAAGGCAGGTTGTTGGTCCCGCGGCTGCTGGCGGCCGGCGCGAATGTCCGGGCCTTTGTCCGTACCGAGGCCTCGGCCTCGGCCCTCCGGTCCGCCGGCGCCGTCGACATCGTGACGGGCGACATGGCCGATCGGGAACTGCTCGGCCGGGCGATGCATGGGATCGAGAAAGTCTATCATGTCGGCCCGACCGCGCATCCCAAGGAGCGCGAGATGGGGTTCGCGGCCGTCGATGCGGCGCGTGCGGCCAGCGTCGGGCATTTCGTCTTCAGCTCGGTGCTGCACGCGATCACGACCGATCTCATTCAGCACGAGATCAAGCGCGACATCGAAGAACATCTCCTCTCGTCCGGTCTTGCCTTCACCATCCTGCAGCCGACCAACTACATGTCCCCCATCAAGCTTCGACCGGCGTTCGAACTAGGCGTGTTCCGGCTATCTTGGGCACTGGATCGTCGCCAGTCGCTGGTCGATCCAGCGGACATCGCCGAGGTTGCGGCCATGGCGCTCATGGACAGCGAACGCCATGCGGGCGCGACCTACGAACTCGCGGCACCCGGCCGGCATACGGCGCACGAACTCGGCGCGATCATCTCGCGTGTGCTGGCACGACCGATCGCGGTCGAGGAGATCGACGCCGACACGTATCTCAAGGCCTTCTTCGGAGACGTCGGGCCGGACCAGTTTCCGCATGAGGCGCGCGTGCTTCGCGCCATCAGCGCGAGGTACGGCGCTCACGACTTTGTCGGCAACTCGAACGTGCTGGCATGGCTCCTGGGTCACCCCCCTACGTCCTTCGAGCAGTTCGTCCGACGGCAATACGATGCTTTTAGGGCTGACTCGACGACGGCGGCCCCGATCACGCGGTGAACCGCAAACCCGGTGAAGGCGCGGCTGTCGAACTGGGCCGCGACCGCCGGCGCGAACGGTCGCGAAATCCCCCGGGTTGAGCGTTCTCCGACTCAGCCCGCCGCGATATTCGGCCCCGGACTCCCGAACGGCCTTCCTACTCTACCGTTGCCAGGAACGCCGCGTGGTGCTTCTCGGCGAACCGCTCGAAGGTCGTCGGTTCACGCCCGAGCAGCCAGGCG
>NZ_CAXSBH010000088.1:0-5269 GCF_964235535.1 uncultured Sphingomonas sp. | reverse complement strand
CGATCGCGGGCGTGACGAACAGCGGAAAGACCACGACGAACATCAGCACGGTCATCACGTTGCCGCCCGACCATCCGAAAAACGTCCGCACTCCTTGCAGCGAGGCGCGCTCGTCGTAATCGTAACTCAGCTCCGGCAACAGCGCGCTCGAAGGCGTTTCATAGAAAGTCACGGCCACACGCACCGCAACGCTCATCAGCAGCAGGTACCAGAATACGCCGTTTTCGCTCAGCCCCACGGGCGGCATCCACAGCAACGCGAAGCCGACCGCGAGCGGAATCGCGCTGGCGTACATGAGCGGATGACGCCGCCCCCAGCGCGACCGGAGATTGTCGGACCAATAGCCCACGACCGGGTCGGTGAACGCGTCGAGGACAAGCGATGCGGTGATCGCCAGGCTGACGAGCCGGGCGTCCAGGCCGACCACCTGCGAATAGAAGATCAGCAGGAAGTAGTTGAAGCCGGTCTCGGTGACCCCGTTGGCGACCGCACCGAACCCGAACGCGCCGGTGGTCCACCGCGACGGTGCGGTGGAGGCGGTCGGGCCGGGTGCGGATGCGACCATGGCGGTCAGAACTTGAACCGGACGGAGCCGCCATAGGTGCGCGGCTGATTGTAGAAGCCGTACACGCTGCCCGGCTGCGCCACGCCGTCGAAGATGAAGGTCAGGTAGCGGTCGTTAAGCGCATTGCGGACATAGGCCGACAGCTCGAGCCCGTTCGACAGCTGCAGCGTCGCCGAGGCGTTCAGCTCGTCGACCTCGCGCTTGAACTGGCGTCCGATCGCCAACGCGGCCGAGGCGTCGCGTACGCCGTTCACGACGCGGACGAAGCCGGGAAGCCCCTGGCTGACCTGAACCTGGCTGGCATACTGATAGTCCGTCCGCAGGATCAGCTTCTGCCCGCCCGCGAATTCGTGGGTGTACGCCCCGCCGATCGACATGGTGATCGGGGCCACCTCTTCGACGTCTTGGCCGCTCAGATCACCGAGCGGCGAACCCGTGAAGCTGTTATATTCGGTATCCAGATAGGTGACCGCCGCGAACAGCGTCAGCGGATCGACGGGAGTCACGCTGCCCTCGAACTCGAAGCCGCGCGTCGATTGCCGGCCGGCGTTGGTGAGGATGAAGCCGGTTCCCGAGAAAACGTTGCCCTGGAAACCCTTGATCGACTGGTCGAACACCGCGACGTTGAACTTCACGCGGCCGAAATCGGCCTTCAGCCCCGCCTCCAACACCTCGGACTGTTCCGGCCCGGCGAAGCGCGTACCGGAGGTGAGGTTGGGGATCGCCAGTCCCGCCGCCCGGATCGGCGAGGTTGCGGGTGCCGGGCGCTGGGCGGACGAACCACGGATGAAGTCGGCGGCACTCGGCCGGCTGTCGCGCGAAAGGTTGAACGAGCTCGCCTTGAAGCCCGTCGCGTAGGTCGCATACAGATTGATCGTGTCGCTCGCCTCGTATGCGGCGCGCACGGTGTAGGACCAGTCGTCATCGTTGGTACGCCCGTTCTCCACCGCATTGGGAAAATTCAGGAACGGCGGCAGGAACTGCAGCCCCTGCAGAGCCAGTAACGGATTTGCTGCCGTGTTGGCGACGGTCGCCGGTACGCCGATCGCCACGCCCACCGCCACGAGATCGACCGCGGAGAAGGCGTCGGTGGACACGACATTCGACCGAACGCGCTTCTTATCTTTGGTGTAGTTAAAGCCGCCGGTCAGCGTAAGCCGATCGAATGGCTTAAAGTCGACGGTGCCGAAGATCGAATAGGACTCGTCGTTATAGTCGAACTGGTCGGTGATCGCCCGCCCGGCTTGCTGGAAAGTGCGGGGCGGCAGGCGCAAGATACCTTCCACGGCACTGATGCCGCCACCCGTGGTCGTACCGTTCGCCCCCGGCGTGCCGCCGGCCAGCAAGTTCAGGTAATCGCGCGTGTCTACGCCGAAATCGAGCGCATTGACCTGGTTGATATCCTCTTTGAAGTAGAAACCGCCAAGCAGGAAATTGATCGGGCCATCAAAATTCGAAGCGACGCGCAGCTCCTGCGTGAACGTGTCGATCTTGGTGTTGATCAGGTTGGTGCTGATGTCGGCCGCGGTGAAGTCACCGTCGTCGACGCTCTCGCTGCGCAGTTCGCGGTAGGCGGTGATCGAGGTCAGGGTCAGGTCGCCGAGCGAATAGTCGATCTGGCCCGACACGCCGTAATTCTCGATCCGGTTCTCCGGCAGGCGTGACAGCCGGATGCGGTCGGGATCGGGGCTGTTGCGGTTTATCGCCGTCTGCCCGGCGGCGAAGTCCAGCGCGGGGATCGTCGGTCCCGCCAGCACGTTGCGCGTGCCGCAGCACAGTTCATCCAGCTTGCTGTAATCGCCGATGATCCGGACCTCCAGATCGTTGCCCGGCGAGAAGAGCAACTGACCGCGGATGTCGTACCGGTCACGATCGTTGATCTTACGATCCAGGTTCTCGACCCGTACGAATCCGTCGCGTTTGTTGTAATTGCCCGACAGGCTGAAGGCCAGGAGGTCGGCGATGATCGGGCCTGTCACGTCGGCCTTGGCGACGTACTGGTCGAAATTACCGTAGGTCGCCGCGACCGAGCCGCCGAACTTGAATTGCGGGCGCTGCGTCACGACGCTGATGACGCCCGCCGACGCGTTCTTGCCGAACAGCGTGGATTGCGGCCCGCGCAGCACCTCCACGCGCTCGATATTAGGAAGGTCGGTAATCTGCGCGGCGGAGCGCGAACGGTAGACGCCGTCGATGAACACGCCGACCGATGGCTCGATGCCGGGGTTGTTTGCGCCGTTGCCGAAGCCGCGAATGAAGAAGTTGGTCTGGCCGGATGTGTTGCCCTGCGCGACCCGGAGCGACGGCACCACCGTCTGCAAGTCGATCAGGTCGCGGATCTGCGCCTGCTCGATCGTCGCGGCGCTGGTCACCGAAACGGCGATCGGCGTGTCCTGCAGCGTCTGCTCGCGCTTGGAGGCGGTGACGATGATATCGCCCTGCTGCCCGCTGGCGAGGTCGCGCGCGGCGGGCTGCTCGGGATCGACGGTCGGGGCGGTGGTATCCGGCCCGGCCGACGGTGCGGGCGTGGTCGTCTGGGCCAAGGCGGGCCCGGCGATCGCCAGCGCCAAAAGGGATATGCCGTAGTTCAAGCCGTTTCGCATCGTCGTCTCCCGTAGCCGATCGTCCGATGTCACCCCGGAGCGTCGTGTTCCCGGTTTCTATTCCACACTAGATATTCTAGCACAATCTAGAAAACGAGGGTTCAGGATGGGCGCTTGCGCCGACCGGGCCACTCGGGAGGGGAAGGTCGATGACAAAGGGAGGCGCATGCGTGGGGTCAGGAATCGCGGAGGCGACCGATGAGGCCGCCCGTCCGCTGTCGCGCAGCGTCAAATCGGCCAAGAAGCGCGACGCAATCATCGTCGCGGCCACGACGGTCCTGAATGCGCGCACATACGCGCTGGCGACCATGACGGAGATCGCGGCCGCGCTCGAGCTGCGCGACGCGACGCTGTATTATTATTTTCCGAGCAAGCCCGCGCTGTTCTATGCCTGCCATCAGCGATCGATGACGCGCTTCGAGGCGTTCCTGACCGACGCGGACGAGGCCGAGGCGACCGGCGCGGGTAAATTGGAGCACTTCCTGTGGCAGCTGGTGCACGACTCCGCACGCGACGGCCCGCTCCTGTATTTCGGCGACTATTTCCACTTGGAGCCGCAAGAGCGCGACGTCATCGCCGAATGGGCCGACCGGCTGACGATCGTGCTGGAGCGGTTCGTCGAGACGGGGATGGCGGATGGATCGATCAGGCCGTGCGAGACCAGGCTAGTGGTGCAGCTGCTGCTGGGGATGCTGATCTGGCTCGCTAAATGGGTGCCCGGCGTCGAAGGATTGACCGCCGAACGATTGTTGGCGGCGATGGGCGTGTTCAGCATGCGCGGACTGGACAACCGCGCGCCGTAAACCGCGGCTCGGCTAGGCCGCGACCAGAAACGCCGTGACCGTCAGCCGTCCGGTCGCCGGATCGGGCGACAAGGCGGCACCGGGGGCGATCGCACCGCTATGGAGGAGGAAGCTGCGATAGATGAGCGCGCGGTCGAAACGCGCCTCGGCGAGCATCGTTCGTTCGAACAGCGGCGTATCGTCCGCGATGTAGCTCGGCGGCGGCTCGCCCGCATCCTGCAGCTCGGCGTCGAGCCGCTCGAAATAGCCGGGCGCGCGCGCGGCGTCGACCGTCTCATATCCGGTCGATCGGTGCCGGAAGAATGCGGTGCCGTCGCCCCCCTCGGGCGACAGATAATGCACGATCGCGAGCCGGTCCGCCGCGAACGCGTCGCAATGCGGCAGGCGCTGCCGCACGGACAGCGCGGACGGCAGCGTCGTCACGACGGAGAAGCTCGCGTCGAGCACGTCTACGCGTCCCCGGTAACCGAACGCCCGGGCCATGACGTCGGCGAGCACCGACCCGCGTTCCTGGAAGTAGTCGGCCGGCAACGACGCGCGAAGCCCGGGATAATGCTGTCCCGCCGGCCCGAACCGCTCGGCGATCGCCGCGGCGCGGAGCGCGGCCGGATCGGCGGAGAAGCCGTCGATCACGACGAGCGGCTGCCCCTCGATCCCGACCGAGCGGACGGTCACGTCGGGGCCGCTCACCGCGCGCTTAAGAACGGGATGGGCGCGGCGCGGTGGATCCGCGCAGCGCCAGGCTCGCCGGGATGACGATGGGCGCGGTCGGAACGTCGCCCCCGACCTGGTCGGCGATGATCAGCTCGACGGCGCGCGCGGACACCTCGGCGATCGGCTGGACCACCGCCGTCAGCGGCGGATGGGTGAAACGCACGATCGGGGTGTCGTCGAAGCTGACCAGCGACAGGTCGCGCGGCACGTCCAGCCCGCGCGCGCGGGCCGCTTCCAGCGTCGCCAGCGTCATCCGGTCATTGCTCGCGACGATCGCGGTGGGAGCCACCTCGCCGTCCAGCAGATCCGTCGCGGCGCGCGTGCCCGACTCGTAGCTGAAGTCCCCTTGCGCGAGCAGATCGTCGGTCGCGAAGCCCGCCGCGTCCATCGCCGCGCGCCAGCCGCTCACCCGCCAGCCGCTGAGCTCATAGTCGGGCGGCCCCGCGATGAAGCCGATCCGGCGGTGTCCGAGCTCGAGGAGATGTTCGGTCGCCAGCCTGGCGGCGCGCTCGTCGTCCATCGTCAGGGCGAAGCCCGGACCCTCCTTCAGCGACCCGATCCGCGCGAAGCTGATCCCCTGTTCG
>NZ_CAXSBH010000087.1:0-5456 GCF_964235535.1 uncultured Sphingomonas sp. | reverse complement strand
GGTGAACAAGGATTGCGAGGCGGCGCGAGCCATTACCGGTGCTCCGTTCAGGACAGCTGGCCGCGGATCATCGCGAGATGATCGGCGACGGGACCGAGCGCGAGGCTCGGCAGGAAGGTGAGGCCGCCCAGGATCAGGATGATCCCGACCAGGAGCCCGACCCAAAGGCCGCCCGTGGTCGGGAACGACCCCGCGCCGGCGGGCACGTGCCGCTTGGCGGCGAGCGACCCGGCGATGGCGAGCATCGGCACGATCACGAAGAACCGGCCGAACCACATGCCCAGGCCCAGCAGCGCGTTGTAGAAGGGCGTGCCCGACGTGATGCCGCCGAACGCCGACCCGTTGTTCCCCACCGCCGACGTGAAGGCGTACAGGATCTCCGAAAAGCCGTGCGGCCCCTTGTTCAGCGGCCCGGCGAGCCCGGCCTCGCTCACCGACGCGATCGCGGTCCCGCCCAGGATGCAGAGCGGCAGCACGGCGATGGCGAGCACGGCGAGCTTGACCTCGCGCGCCTCGATCTTCTTGCCGACATATTCGGGCGTGCGCCCGACCATCAGCCCGGCGACGAACACCGCCAGGATCGCGAACAGCAGGAAGCCGTAGATGCCCGCGCCCACGCCGCCGATCACGACCTCGCCCAGCTGGATGTTGAACAGCGGGATCAGGCCGCCGAGCGCGGTGAAGCTGTCGTGCATCGCGTTGACCGCGCCGCACGACGCGGCGGTGGTGACGACCGCGAACAGGGCGGAGGCGGCGATGCCGAACCGCACCTCCTTGCCCTCCATATTCCCGCCCGCGACGCCCAGTTGCGTCAGGATCGGGTTGCCCGCGGCCTCCTGCCAATAGGTGACGCCGACGCCGAGCAGGAACAGCACGAGCATCGCGGCCAGGATCGCCCAGCCCTGGCGCGTGTCGCCGACCGCCTTGCCGAACGTCCAGGTCAGCCCGAAGCCGATCACGAAGATCGACAGCATCTGGATGAAGTTCACCCAGTCGCTCGGATTTTCGAATGGATGCGCGGAATTGGCGTTGAGGAACCCGCCGCCGTTGGTGCCGAGCATCTTGATCGCTTCCTGGCTGGCGATCGGCCCGAGCGCGATCACCTGGGACGCGCCCTCGACGGTGGTCGCGGTGATCTGCTGCGTCAGCGTCTGCGGCACGCCGCCCGCGACCAGCACGATCGTATAGAGGATGCAGATCGGCAGCAGCAGATACAGGATCACGCGCGTCACGTCGGCCCAGAAATTGCCGATCGCCCCGAACCCCTGCACCGAAGCCTCGCGCCGCGCAAAGCCGCGGAACAGCGCGAACGCCAGCGCGATGCCGGTCGCGGCGCTGGTGAAATTGTGGATGGCGAGCGCGAACATCTGGGAGAAGTTCGACATCGCCGCCTCGCCCGAATACCACTGCCAGTTGGTGTTGGTCGCGAAACTGATCGCGGTGTTGAACGCGCCGTCGGGCGCGATCCCCGCCATCCCGGGCTCGTTCAGCGGCAACACGCCCTGCAGCCGCAGCACCGCATAGGTGAGCAGCAGCAACGCGATATTGAACAGCAGCATCGACACCGCATAGGCGCGCCAACCCTGCTCGGCCGACGGGTTCACGCCGGCGAGCTTGTAGAAGCCGCGCTCGACGGGCCCGAGCACGATGTGGAACGGCGTCCGCCGCCCCTCATAGAGCGCATGCAGCCACATACCCATCGGCTTGGTGAGCGCGAGCAGGACGCCCGTGAAGGCGAGGATCAGGAGCCAGCCCTGGATGGTCATGGAACGCCCCCCTTAGAAGCGCTCGGGCCGGACGAGCACGGCCACGAGATAGACGAGAAGCGCCAGCGCGGTGACGGCGGCGAGCCAGAGATCGACCGTCATCGCCTCACGCCCGCTCGAGCAGGCGGATATAGGCGAAGGTCATGAGGACCAGCCCCAGGAGTATGCCCAGCCACAGAAGGTCCCCCATGATCCGATCTCCTCAAAAAGCCGCGCTGAGCGAAAACACGAACGTGCCGTCGGCGATCGACCCGGTGCCGTCCTGCCCGTTGGAGAAGCTCGGCTGGAGGTACGCGGCCTCGCGGCGGCTGATGTCGGTGTCGACGTACGACACGCCCAGCGTCAGGTTCTTGTACGTCGCGTCCAGCCCGACCGAATAGTCCCAGTATTTGCCCGTGGGCGCGACGGAGGTGGCGTTGGGGCCGAGACCCCGGTTGCCGTCCGAATGACCGATGTGCGCCTTGGCGGTCAGCGGCGTGCCGGGCAGCGCCGTCGAGGCGTCACCCCAGAGGTACAGATTGTCCTCCTTGTCGCCCTCGTCGTCGAACACGCCGTTCGCGGCGGACGTGCCGTTGAAGTAATATCGACCGAGCGCCTGCTGCTTGGGCGCGTACGCCGCGCCCGCGGTCAGGTTCAGCGGACCCCTGGTGCCCGAGAGCTTGACGTAGGGCTCGAAAAAGTCGGTCTTGTCCGCGCCGCCGGGGAACAGATAGTAGGTCAGGCCCACATCCACCGTCGCGGCCTCGGTCGGCTTGAACTTGTACCCCGCCAGTATGTCGAGCTCCAGGTTCGCGCCGCCGAACGTGCCCCAGCCCGCCAGGTTCGACGCCCAGAAGCCGCCATACAATCCGCTCTCGTGGGTGGCCGTCACCGAACCCTGCACCGCCAGGTCCTCGTCCGACTGCGACACGCCCCGGAACCGGTAATCGGACACGAGCGCCGCCGAACCGGTGATCGTCACGGCCGGCGAAGGCGCGGTCGCCGAGTCGGCCGTATCGGTGGCCACGCCCGGCGGAACAGCCGCGTCCTGAGCGCATACCACCGATGAAAGCGACGCAAGGGCAAGGGCGGGGAGTAACGAAAGTCGACGCATGAACAGTCCTTTTGACCACCCGCTGAACGGATCCGGGCGAGGACGGTCGATAGATCGTCGCCGCATATGGAAGCGAGACGACGAACGCCGGTCCGGCGTATGATCTTCGTATATTTTTCGGGTCCACCCGGCCGAAACATCCAGCCTTCGGAGGCTCCGTGGAGCTCCGATCAATATCCACGCTCGCGCGCCCAGATCACGGCAGCGCTGCGGCGGTTGACGCCGATCTTGGCGTACAGGCGAGTGACGTGGTTCCGCACCGTGTTGGGCGACAGGCCCAGCCGATCCGCGATCGTCTTGTCGTCCAGGCCCTCGCCGATGCAGCCGAGCACCTCCTGCTCGCGAGAGCTCAGCTCGGGGCGGGGATCGCCGGGCGCGGCGCGCGGATCGCGGAGCTCGGCCAGTTTGTCCATCACCGTTCGGCTGAACCAGCTGGCGTCCTTCATCACGGCCTCCATCGCGTCCGCCAGCTCCGTCTCGGTGCGGCGACGGGCCGTGATGTCCTGGATCATCCATACCACGCGGTCGCCGCCCCGGCGGGTCGTCCGCTCGGCCGACAGGAGGCAGTCGATCGCGCACCCGTCCTTGTTCAGGAGGCGGACGTCCCGCCCCCGCAATCCGCCCCGCTCGCCCACCTCCCGCGCGCACCGGTCGCGCTCCGCCGGAGCTTCCCACATCGGCAACGTCGCGAGCGACCGGCCCACGCTGGTGCTGGGCGCGATGCCGGTCAGACGCGAAAACGCGTCGTTGATCTCGATGATGCGGTTCTCCGCGCATTCCGTGACGACCATCGCGACCGGAGCCATGCGGAACACGGCCTCGAAATGCTGCTCGCTCGCCCGCAACGCCTCTTCGGCCCGGCGGCGATGCTCCAGGTCGGCGAAGGTCAGGAGCATGCAGGGCTGGTCGGCCAGTTCGATCGGCTGGCCGGCCATGATGACCAGCCTGGTGCCGCCATCAGGGGCGGGGAGCTCGGCCTCCATCTGGGGGATGGTCTCGCCCGCCTCGAACCGCGTGCGGGCCAGCTTGGCGCGGTCGGCGCCGCCCAGCAGATCGATGTCGACGAGACTGCGGCCGACAAGGGCGTCCCGATCGTAGCCGGATAGTTCGAGGAAGCCGCGGTTCACCTTCAGGAACCGGTGATCGGCGAGGCGCACGATGATCGCCGGCGCCGGGTTGGCCTGGAACATGGCGTCGAAGCGGTCCTCCGCCTCGAACCGGTCGGACACGTCCTGGATGACCAGCGCCAGGCAATCGGGATCGCCGCCGTCGTCGTCCATGGCGACGTCCCGGACGTGATGCACCCAGCGCGGCTCGTTGGTTCCGAGCGGGGCCACCTCCACCACCAGATCGGGAAAGCTCTCGCCGGCGAGCAGCCGCATGATCGGGTACTCTCGGCGCGGCAATCGGTGATGATTGCGGTAGCGGAGGCAGAAACGCTGGCAATAGTCGTCCGCGGTCGCGCCGATGTCCTCCAGCTTGGCCGCGCCGTGCATCGATAGCGCCGCGGGATTGGCCCAGAGGATGCTACCGGTCGGATCGATCAGGATCACTCCCGCGCTGAGCGCGTCCACCAGCTGTTGAAGATGGCCGAGCGTCGTGCCGGAGAGGGCTGCGGGTGCCGTGCTGGTCATGGTGCTTCAGCGCGGGAACGGCTTGGCGGGTTCCCGTCGCGCCATGTGCGTAGGTCGAGTTACATCGCGGGACTGGTGTAATCGCATCAAGCGCGAACTCCGCTCGAACCTGCCGATTTGAACGGAGGACCACCGTCTTCGTTGATGACCCGGACCTCGAAGGCGGGATCAGTGCGCAAGGCCGTCAAGGCTGGGTGCGCGTACCGGGAGTGCGGCCGTGAGCGCTGACGAGGGACCCCGGGCACCCAGCGTCTTTCTCGAACAGGGATTTCCTACATGAACCTCATCATCCTTCTCGTCGTGGGCGGCATCATAGGCTGGGTCGCGAGCATGATCATGCGCACGGACGCGCAGCAGGGCATCCTGCTCAACGTCGTCGTCGGCGTCGTCGGCGCGTTGCTTGCCGGCTTCCTGATCACGCCGCTGATCGGCGGCGCGTCGATCACCGACGGAACACTCAACTTCACCTCCATCCTGATCTCCCTCCTCGGCGCGGTCGTGCTGCTGGCGATCGTCAATCTGGTCCGTCGCGGCAGCGTGCGCTGAGATCGTGGACGTCGACGGTCGGGTGTTCGACCGTCGATCTCCACGGATCGTATTCCCGTTCTTATGGAAAGATCGTCATGGGTTGTCGCCCGATCGTTCTAGGCCCCAAACTCATCCGCGTGCTGCGGGCACCGTCCACCGCCGCGCCGGTCGATCTCAGGCGAACCGCGGCCCGTGACGGCAAGGGCCGGTTCGACCGGCATGCCGGCCGCTCCGATGATCACCCAACCTTGCCCGACATCAAGGCCAGCAGTTTGGTTGGTCGGTAACACCGTAAACTCGGCAGCGCGTGCATTCACCGCGAGTCCGAATCTGCAATCATCCACCCCTAAATTAGGAACCACACATGGCCAACATCAGCGGCATCAAGGAGCATATGGACGTGATCGGCGCTGACGGCGTTCATCTGGGCACGGT
>NZ_CAXSBH010000086.1:0-5524 GCF_964235535.1 uncultured Sphingomonas sp. | reverse complement strand
CGGGGATCGCGCATCGGCATCCGAATAAACCGCGACGGTCGCGATCCCCATCCGCTTGGCGGTCCGCATGACCCGGCACGCGATCTCGCCGCGATTGGCGACCAGGATTTTCTTGAACACTAGTCGCTCCGACGTTGGCTGATCAGCTTACTAAAACGGCTAGTCAGAATAAAAAATCCGACGATGAAGATTACGATGACGACTGCAAATAGGATGATTGAGGTATAGCCAGCCCCTGCCAAAGTAGTCAGAAGGAACGTCGCACCTGATGTGAGGAGGATTAGTAAGCAGAAGCCTACCGCCAGCCTTACTGCAAGGTACTGCAGCCCGCTCACTCCGCCGCCACCCGCATCGGCTCCGCGCCGGCCATCTGCGTCAGCCCCAGCTTGGCGAACAGCGCCGCGTCCGCGCCGCCGCCCGCATTGCCCGCCGTCAACAGCTTGTCGCCCGTGAAGATCGAGTTCGCGCCCGCCAGGAAGCACAAGGCCTGGGTCGCGTCGGACATCGACTCGCGCCCCGCCGACAGCCGGACCATGCTCAGCGGCATCGTCACGCGCGCGACCGCGACGGTGCGGACGAACTCGATGTCGTCGATCTTGGCCATGGGCGTGCCCGCCAGCATGTCGCCCAGCGGCGTGCCGGGGACGGGCACCAGCGCGTTGACCGGCACGCTTTCGGGATGGCGCGGCAGCGTGGCGAGCGCGTGGACGAAGCCGACCCGGTCGGACCGCGTCTCTCCCATGCCTACGATCCCGCCGCAGCACACCGCGATCCCGGCGTCCCGGACATGGCCCAGCGTGTCGAGCCGGTCCTGGAACGTCCGCGTCGTGATCACCTCGCCATACTTCTCCGGCGAGGTGTCGATATTGTGGTTGTAGTAATCGAGCCCCGCCCCGGCCAGCCGTTCCGCCTGGGCCGGGGTCAGCATGCCCAGCGTCATGCACGTCTCCAGCCCCATGGCGCGCACGCCCGCCACCATCGCGACCACCGCGTCCATGTCGCGGTCCTTGGGGTTGCGCCACGCCGCGCCCATGCAGAAACGCTGCGACCCCGCGGCCTTGGCCTCCGCCGCGCTGGCGAGGACGGCGTCCACGTCCATCAGCTTGCTCGCGCCCACGTCGGTGTCGGCGTAGGCGGACTGCGAGCAGTACCCGCAATCCTCCGGGCACCCGCCCGTCTTGATCGACAGCAGCGTACAGAGCTGCACCTCGCCCGGCGCATGATGCACGCGGTGGACGGTCGCGGCGCGGAACAGCAGCTCGGTGAAGGGCAGGTCGAACAGCTCGGCGATCTCCGCGCGGGTCCAGTCGACCCTCACTTCGTCACCCCGGACTTGTTCCGGGGTCCATCGTTGTCCGCTCCCCGCATCGGCCCGGTCGTGCTCGACCATGGGCCCCGGAACAAGTCCGGGGTGACGGGATAGGGTATCGCTCATTCCGCCGCTTCCTCCACCGGTCCCATATTATGCCCCAGCAACCGGAGCACCTCGGCCGCCGCCTCGACCAGATTGGTGCCCGGTCCGAAGATCGCCTGCACGCCCATGTCGCGGAGCAGCTGGTAATCCTGCGCGGGGATCACCCCGCCCGCGATCACCTTGATGTCCGCCCGCCCCGCCTCGCGCAATCCCGCGATTAGTTCGGGGATCAGCGTCTTGTGCCCCGCCGCCAGGCTCGACGCGCCGACCACGTCGACGTCGCGCTCGACCGCCAGCGCCGCCGCCTCGGCCGGCGTCTGGAACAGCGGGCCGGGGACGATCTCGAACCCCAGATCGCCGAACATCGACGAGACCAGATTTGCGCCCCGGTCGTGCCCGTCCTGCCCCATCTTGGCGACGAGCATCCGGGGTTTGCGCCCCAGCCGCCGCTCGGTCGAGGCCACGCCCTCCTCCAGCCGCGCCCATTTCGGGTCGCCGCCATAC
The DNA here is from genome assembly GCF_964235535.1 of uncultured Sphingomonas sp. Taxonomy (GTDB): domain Bacteria; phylum Pseudomonadota; class Alphaproteobacteria; order Sphingomonadales; family Sphingomonadaceae; genus Sphingomonas. The sequence goes on along the minus strand of NZ_CAXSBH010000086.1, from coordinate 3,606 downwards.
GCGCCGCCATACACGCCCTTCACCGGCGTCGGTTGCGTGCCGTAACGCCCGAACACGTCCTCCATCGCCCGACTGATCTCGCCCAAGGTCGCCCGCGCCCGCGCCGCGGTGACCGCGAGCTCGAGCAGGTTGCCCGTTCCCCGCGCACCCTCGCGCAAGGCGTCCAGCGCGGCCCGGCAGGCGGGCTCGTCGCGCGCGGCCTTGACCCGCGCGATCCGCGCCATCTGCGCCTCGCGCACCGCGACGTTGTCGACGTCCAGGATGTCGATCGCGTCCTGCGTCTCCAGCTTGTATTTGTTGACCCCGACGATCACGTCCTCCCCCCGGTCGACGCGCGCCTGGCGCGCGGCGGCGGCCTCCTCGATCATCGCCTTGGGCCAGCCCGCCGCGACCGCCTTGGCCATCCCGCCCTCATGCTCGATCCGCTCGATCAGCGCCCATGCGCCGTCCACCAGCTGCTGCGTGAGGCTTTCGACGTAATAGGAACCGCCGAGCGGATCGACGACGCGCGTCATCCCCGTCTCCTCCTGCAACACGATCTGCGTGTTGCGCGCGATCCGGGCGGAGAAGTCGGTCGGAAGCGCGATCGCCTCGTCGAGTGCGTTGGTGTGGAGCGACTGCGTGCCGCCGAGCATCGCCGCCATCGCCTCGATCGTGGTACGCATCACGTTGTTGTAAGGATCCTGCTCGGTCAGCGAGACGCCCGACGTCTGGCAATGGGTGCGCAGCATCTTGGACCGCTCGTCCTTCGCGCCCAGCTCGGTCATGACCCGGTGCCACAGCACCCGCGCCGCGCGCAGCTTGGCGATCTCCATGAAGAAGTTCATGCCGATCGCAAAGAAGAACGACAGCCGCCCCGCGAACTTGTCGATGTCGAGCCCGCTCGCCACGCCGTACTTCACATACTCGCGCCCGTCGGCGATCGTGAACGCCAGCTCGTGAAGCTGCGTCGCCCCGGCCTCCTGCATGTGGTAGCCCGAGATCGAGATCGAGTTGAACTTGGGCATCTCGCGGCTGGTATAGCCGAAGATGTCCGAGATGATCCGCATCGACGGCCCCGGCGGGTAGATGTAGGTGTTGCGGACCATGAACTCCTTCAGGATGTCGTTCTGGATCGTGCCGTCGAGCGCCGCGCGGGGCACGCCCTGCTCCTCGCCCGCGACGATGAAGAACGCCAGCACCGGGATCACCGCGCCGTTCATCGTCATCGACACGCTCATCTTGTCCAGCGGAATGCCGTCGAACAGGATCTTCATGTCCTCGACCGTGTCGATCGCGACCCCGGCCTTGCCGACATCGCCCACCACGCGGGGATGGTCGCTGTCGTAGCCGCGGTGGGTCGCCAGGTCGAACGCGACCGACAACCCCTTCTGACCCGCCGCCAGGTTGCGCCGGTAGAACGCGTTGGACGCCTCAGCCGTCGAGAAACCCGCATACTGCCGAACCGTCCACGGCCGCCCCGCATACATCGACGCCCGCACCCCGCGCGTGAACGGCGCGAAACCCGGCAACCCCGGATCCTGCGTTACGTCGGCCGCCGTGTAGAGCGGCTTGACCGCAATTCCCTCCGGCGTGGCCCAGAGAAGGTCCGCGCCACGCACCTCCCTGGCCGCCAGCGCCTCCCAATCGGCGAGCGTAGGGTTGGTGGTCGGCTCCGGCAGGTCGCGCGGCGCAGGCGGGACGCCCGGGTCCTCGCCCGGCGCGGCGAGCGAAGCGTCGACGGTGGTGCGGTCGGTCATGCCCCCATCTCTACGCCACCCGGGCCCCGCTTCAACCCCGGCAGGCTCAAGCGCCCTTGAACGCGGGCCTTCGCTTCTGGAGAAACGCCGCGCCTCCCTCCGCCGCATCGCTGGTGCCGCCCGCGACACGCTGCCCCGCCGCCTCGCGCTGCAACGCCTCGGCATAGGTCCCGTCCATCGCCGCCGCGATGTTCCGCCGCATCACGCCCAGCGCCACCGTCGGCCCCGCCGCCAGCCGCTCGGCCAGCGCGAGCGCGCGGGGCATCAAGGCCTCGTCATCGACGCAGGCGTGGATCATGCCCCAGCCTTCCGCCTTTTCCGCGCCGATCTTCTCGCCCAGCATCATCATCTCGGTCGCTCGCGCCTTGCCCACCAGCCGCGTCAGCATCCACGACGCGCCGCCGTCGGGCACCAGCCCGATATTGACGAACGCCTGAAGAAAGTACGCCGACCGCGCCGCCATCACGAAATCGGCCGCGAATGCCATCGAGCAGCCGATCCCCGCCGCCGGCCCGTTCACCGCCGACACGATCGGCACATCCAGCTCCGCCAGCTTCATCATCAACGGATTATAATGCCGCGTGAGCGCCGCGTGAGATCCCTGCCCCATGCCGCGATCGGTTCGGGCCTGCAGATCCGCGCCCGAACAAAAAGCTCGCCCCGCCCCCGTCAGCAACACCGCCCGCGCCCCCTCCAATCGGTCGAGCGCGTCGTTCAGCTCGTCCGCCATCTCCAGGCCCGCCGCATTCAACCGCTCGGGCCGGTTCAGCGTCGCTACCAGCACCTCGCCGCGCCGCTCGGTCAGGATCGTCTCGTACTCGGCCACCATCATCTCCTACCCTGCGCGCCGCGCCCTCAGTGATCGCTCCTGGGCATCTCCATCAGCTCGACGAGCACGCCCCCGAAATCGCGTGGGTGGACGAACACGATCGGCGTCCCATGCGCGCCGATGCGCGGCTCACCCAGGATGGTCGCACCCTTGGCCTTCAGCTCGGCAACCGCCTCGCCGATGTCGGGCACCTCGAAGCACAGATGATGCTGCCCCCCGGCCGGGTTCTTGGCGATGAACCCTGCGATCGGCGACTTGTCGTCCAACGGCTCGATCAGCTCGACCTGCGTGTTCGGCGCATCGACGAAGCATACCCGCACCCCCTGCGCGGGCAGATCGAACGGCTCTCCGATCGCATCGGCGCCGAGCAGCGCGCGGTAGGTCGCGACCGACTGCTCGATCGAAGGCGTCGCGACGCCGACATGGTTGAGGCGGCCGAGGTTCATCCTTCGATTTGGAAGGGCGGCCGGATGCCAGTCCTCACTTCCTCGATCGTTTCCAACCGAATGAGCCTCCCATTCATTTGAACAATCGTTCCGACTACCTGATCGACCTTCCTGTTCGTGGCGGAAAGCTCCACGTTCAACTGCTCGACTTTGCTACGTAATAGAACAACAGACTCAATCGTCTTCATGGCATCGCCAAGCCAGCTCATGCGAGCAACCCGGCGCCACGCAGCTTCTCATCGATGTCGATGCGAAGCCGTTGTTGCCCCTCGATCGCACGATCAAGCGCGTCGTGCATCGCCGGAAGCGCCTCATCCAGCTCATGGATCAGCAGCCGGAAACGCTCCTCCTCGTTCAGTTCACGTTCCGCCACATACCGCGTCGTCGCTTCGCGGACGACATGGCCGACCGACATGCCGCTCTCTCGGGCAAAAGCGTCGAGTGCCGCCTTGTGATCGGGGGTGGTCAGAAAGGTGACGCGTTCGGTCTGCATCGGATCGCTCCTTCACATCACCTTATAATGTGTAGGCGTGAACATCACAACGGGATATTGTCGTGCTTCTTCCATGGGTTTTCCAGCTGCTTGCCCCTG
>NZ_CAXSBH010000085.1:0-5656 GCF_964235535.1 uncultured Sphingomonas sp. | reverse complement strand
AGCGGCAGGAGGAGCTGGCGATGAACGGCTGGGCGATGGAGGCTCGGCTGTATGCTGAAAATCCGGCGACCGGCTTCTTGCCTTCGACCGGACGCCTCGAGCATCTGGTCCTGCCGGACTTTGTCCGCGTCGACACTGGTGTGGAGGAAGGGGCGGAGGTCACGGGCTTCTACGATCCCATGATCGCCAAGATTATCGTTCATGAGAAGTCGCGGCACGACGCCGTCGAGGAGCTCTGGGAAGCGTTGACCGAAATCGAGGTCTGGCCGGTACGTACGAACGCCGGATTTCTGGCGAAGCTTTGCCTTGACGAGCAGTTTCGGGCCGGTACGGCCGACACCGGCTTGATTCTGCGCGAGGGCGACGCGTTGATGCCGCCCGCGCTACCAAGCGAAGATAAACTTGCGGAAGCGGCCGATATGTTTGTCGGGGACCAACCGCTTTTTGGGTTTCGACTGAACGCGAGCGCCATCGACGAGATGCGGGCGTTGGTCGACAGACAACCCACCCTGCTTCCCCGGCGAAGGCCGGGGCCCAGCCGCGGTGCGGATCGAGGAACGTCGCTGCTGCCGACCACCGACCGCGTGGCTGGGCCCCGGCCTGCGCCGGGGAGGGTGCTGATCGCCGAAGCCGGGCAGACTTGGTCGATCGAATCATTCCGCGCTTTCGGCATCGCCGCAGGCTCCGCCGCCAACGGCGCGATCCTGTCGCCGATGCCGGGGCGGATCATCGCGGTGGATGTGAGCGTCGGCGACGTGGTCGTGACGGGCCAGAAGCTCGTCACGCTGGAGGCGATGAAGATGGAGCATAGCCTGACGGCGCCGTTCGACGGCACGGTGGCCGAGCTGTCGGCAGAGACGGGCGGGCAGGTGAGCGAGGGAACGCTGCTCGTCCGGGTGGAGCGGGACGCGGCCTAGCCGCGCCCCCGCCCGTCAGCCCTCGCCCAGCGCCGCCCGGGCCACGGCCTGGCCCTTGGCGTTCGAATAGAAGGCGTCGATCAGGTCGCCCTCGCCCCGGACCACCAGCCCGCGCTGGTTGGAGAATTCGCGGAAGCCTTCCATGCCGTGATGGCGGCCCATGCCGCTCATGCCGCTGCCGCCGAAGCCCATCGACGGCAGCGAGCTCTGTACGGCGCAGGTGTTGACCGCGGCCCCGCCCGAATGCGTGGCGCTCAGCACGCGGTCGGTGACCGCTTCGTCGTCGCCGAAAACATATAACCCGAGCGGCCGGTCGCCCGCGTTAATCTCCGCCACCGCCGCGTCGAGGTCGTCATAGGGGACCACTGGCAGGATCGGCCCGAAGATCTCCTCGCGCATCACGCGCAGGTCAGCGGGCGGATCGACGACGAGCGATATGGGCATGCGGCGCGTGTCGGGGTCGACGTCCTCGCGTCCGTCGAGCGCGACCACGCGGACCTGGCGGCCGCGCGCCTCGCCCAGCATATCGGACAGCCGCGCGAGGTGACGCTCCGAGATGATGCCCGTGCAGTCGTCGGAGCGCGAATAATCGGGCGATGCTTCGCCCATGAACGCGCGCGCGCCGTCGACGAAGGCCTCCATCTCGGCGCGGGGTACGAGCGCGTAATCGACCGACACGCACATCTGCCCGTTCTTGATGATCTTGGTGCCGATCACCGATTCGATGTTGCGTGGGCTGACCGATCCCGGGGTCAGGATCGCGGGGCACTTGCCGCCGAGTTCGAGCGTGACCGGGGTCAAGTTCGCGGCGGCGGCGGCCATCACTTGGCGGCCGACGCCTGGGCTACCCGTATAGAGCAGGTGATCCCACGCCACCCCCGAAAAGGCGCGCGCCAGTTCCAGCCCGCCGACCGCGACGGTGACGAGGTCGGGGTCGAACGTCGCCGCCACTATTTCGGCGAGCAGGTCGGCGCAGGCGGGAGTGTATTCGGACGGCTTGACGATCACGCGGTTGCCCGCCGCCAGCATGTCGACCATCGGCCCGACCGACAGGTCGAACGGGAAGTTCCAGGGGACCATGTTGCCGATCACGCCCTTGGGCTGGAGGCGCATCTCGGCGCGCGCCGTGCCGAACACGGCGGCGTCGATGTGCCGCGGGTCGGGGCGCATCCACGCTTCCAGGTTCTCCAGCACGTACGCCGCGCGGCCGATCACGCCGAGCACCTCGATCAGGTCGGACTGGCCCGCCGGGTGCGCGCCGAAGTCGTCCGCGACCGCGCGCGCGATCCGCTCGCGGTTGGACGCCATCATGCCCACCAGCATCTGCAACCGCTCGCGCCGGACCTCGATCGTCGGCGAGCGCTCGGCGGCGAAGGCGGCCTTCTGCACGGCGAACGCCGCATGGAGCGCCTGGATCGCGGCGGCGTCGTCGTCCGCAGGCGTCACGGGCGCGTTGTTCAGTATCGACATGATCAGGTCCTCTCGCGGAAGTTCAGCTCGCCGCGTTCATCATCGCGAGCAGCGCGGTCCGCTCCTCGCGCACGACCTCGGGCTCCGCGACCACCTGCGCGTGAAACTCGCGCAGCTCGGCGGGCACGTACCAATGCAGAACATCCTCATGGTACGCGCGCCAGACATGCTCGGCGACCTCACGTGGTTTGACCAGTCGCCACATGCCTTCGGTGGGGGCCAGCTCGCGCATCCGGTCCGACATCAGCGGCGTGTCGATCAGGCCGGGCAGCAGGTCCGCCGCGCGCACGCCGTAACGTTTGAACTCGATCGCGATCGCCTCCGTCAACCCGCGCACCGCATGCTTGGTGGCCGAATAGACGCTGATCCCGGCCGTTCCCCAGATCGCCGAGGAGGAGGAAGTGATCAGGTTCAGCGAACCCGGAGTGGCGCGCAACAGCGGCACCGCCGCGCGCGTCCCGATCATCACCCCCAGGAAGTTGATGTTCACGACGCGGGCGATCTCTTCCCACGGCTGCTCGTCGAACAAACCCCCGCCGATGATGCCGGCGTTGGAATGCATCAAATCGAGCCTGCCGCCCGTCCGCTCGCCGAACACCGTCATCGCGGCCGAAAAGGCATCTGCGTCGGTCACGTCCAGCTGGGCGAACAGGCCGTTATCGGCCCCGATCTCGTCCTTCAGCAACTCCAGCCCGGCGGCGTTGACGTCGTAGCCGCCGACGAACCAGCCCTCGCCCGCGAACAGCAGCGCGGTCTCACGACCGATGCCCGACGCCGCGCCGGTGATGAAGATCGACTTGCGTGTTTCGACGCTGCTCACGATGCGTTCTCCTTGGCCTTGCGGGCGTTCTCGCCGTCGAGTTCCAGGCCGGCGAAGTCGCCGCTCTCGCGCCAGACGCGGAGCAGCTTGGAGAATTCGATCGGACCCGCGCCGAACACGCCGCTCTTGGCGGCATTGGCCGAGCCGCGGCCCTCGTTGTTGTAATAGCCCGGCGTGCAATCCTCCAGCTGCTTGCGCCGCGCGATCACCCCGGCGACGATGGTGTCGACCCACGCCGCCTCCGCCGCCTCGGTCGGCTCGACCGCGCCTACGTCGTTGTTCAGGCAGTATTCGACGATGTGCGCCATGTGCGCCGCCTGTTCGGAGATCATGTGCGGAAAGTTGGGCGACATGCCCGACTGGGTCTGGCTGAGGACGAAGCAGTTGGGGAAGTCGCGCGTGTGCATCCCGTGGAGCGTCGACACGCCGTTTTCCCATTTGCGGTTGAGCGACAATCCGCCCACGCCGCTGATCGTCATCCCGCCGGACCGCTTGGCGTAGGAGGACGACGTGTCGAAGCCGGTCGCGAAGATCAGGCAATCGAGCGGGTGTTCGACCCCGTTCACGACCGCGCCCGTCGGCGTGATCGCCTCCACGCCCGCGCGGCCCGTCTCGACCAGGCTCACATTCGGGTTGTTGAAGGCCTGGAGATAGAGGTCGGAGAAGCAGGGGCGCTTGCAATAGACGCTGTACCAGGGCTTCAGCGCCTCGGCTGTCGCCGGGTCCGTCACGATCGTGTCGACCCGGTCGCGCGTCCCTTGCATCTTCTCGAAATCCGCGAGGTCGTGCAGCGCGGCGTAGTCGGCGCCCGGGCCGGCGGTCGCGACCTTTTCGCGCATGGCGCGGGCGAGCACGGTCCAGCCATCGCGGACTATGTCGGTCGGCGGCAAGGCCTGGGTGAACTGGGCGGAGAAGTTCTCGGTGCGCTCCCTTTGCCAGCCGGGCGGCAGGCTGGCCCACCATTCGGGATCGGTCGGGCCGTTGTCGCGCGGGTCGATACCCGACGGCGTGCGCTGGAACACGGTGAGGTGCTTGGCGTCGCGCGCCAGCGGCGGCACGCACTGGACCGAGGTCGCGCCCGTGCCGATGATGCCGACGCGCTTATCGGCGAGCTTCGTCATGGGCTCGGTCGCCGAACCGCCGGTATAGGAATAGTCCCAACGGCTGGTGTGGAAGGCGTGACCGGCGAACCCTTCGATACCGGGGATTTCGGGCAGCTTGGGACGGTTCAGCGGGCCGGTGGTCAGCACCACGAACCTGGCGCGGAGCACGTCGCCCTTGTCGGTCGTGACCGTCCAGCGCGCTGCGGCGCCGTCCCATTCCAGGCCCTTCACCTGCGTGGAGAAGAGCGCGCCCCGGTACAGGTCGTAGCGTTCGGCGATGCGGCGGCAATGCGCGCGGATCTCGTCCGCCTTGGAATAGCGTTCGACCGGCATGTAGCCGGTCTCCTCGAGGAGCGGGAAGTAGATGTAGCTCTCGATGTCGCAGGCCGCGCCGGGATAGCGGTTCCAGTACCAGGTGCCGCCGAAGTCGGAACCCGCGTCGGCGATGCGGATGCGCTGGACCCCCGCCTCACGCAGGCGGGCGCCCGTCAGGAGGCCGCCGAAACCGCCGCCGACGACGAACACGTCGACATCCTCCTCGACCGCCGGGCGCGGGGGCGCGGTGCCGTACGGGTCGTCGAGCAGGTGCGCGAAGCCCTGTTCGACGTCGCGGTACTGACGCTGGCTATCGTCGGTGGCGGTGCGGAGCTCGCGCTCGCGGGCATAGCGGTCGCGCAGGGCGTCGAGATCGAGATGGTCGGTGGTCGCCATGGCGCGGTTCCTTCAGATGGAGGCGAGCGGCGGGGCGGCGGCCCTCGCCTCTGCAAGCTTGCGGAGGTTGTCCTCGTGATCGTCTCGACCCAATCGGTAGCTGCTGAGCACCGCGATCATCGATAGCCAGAGCACGAGGATCGTGGGCACGTACCAGGCCCCGAGCCGCCACAGCGTGTCGGCGGGGATCTCGCCCGCCTTGGCGCCGACGGGGAAGGCGGACAGCGTCAGCACGAAGGAAGCGGCGATGAGGCCAAGGCCGAGCACCGTCTTTTTGACGAAGGTGATCGCGGCGAAGAACACGCCCTCCGACCGGCGGCCGGTGCGGAGTTCCGCCCGGTCTACCAGATCGGCGATCATCGCGGCAGTCAGCACCTGGAAACAGATGATCAGCGCGGTGTCGAGCGTGGTGGTCGCGAACACCAGCCAGAACACCGACGGATCGCCATTGGGCGGCAATAACCCGGCGAGCCGCAGGATGATCGGCAAGGGCGCGCCGATGAAGGCGACCAGCCCGACGATCATCGCGCCGCGTTTCTTCCCGATCCGCCGCGACACAATCGGGGCGAGCGCCGCTCCCAGCAGCGCCGACACGAAGACGCCCAGGACGATGATGCCGATCTGGCCGGAGTCGA
>NZ_CAXSBH010000084.1:0-5894 GCF_964235535.1 uncultured Sphingomonas sp. | reverse complement strand
CCATCCGTACGCGCGTGCGCTCGAGGTAGGTCTGCTTCTCGCCCGCCTTGGCCGTAGCGTCGATCGCATCGGCGGCCCGGTAGGCGAACAGGTGCGCGGTGTCGGCCAGCGTCGCGGCTTGCGCAATCGCCAGCTGGAAGCTCGGCGACTCGGTCTGCGTCTTGTAGAAGGTGTAGGCGATGGCACGCTTGGGCGCCTTGTCGATCACGAACTCGAACGCCTTGGCGCAGAGGCCCAGCTGCGGGCCCATGAGCGCCAACGCGGCCACCGGGATGAACGCGGATTGGTACAGCGTCTCCTCCTTGTACGGCGTGGGGGGCTCGCCGCGAACCAAGGGGGGAACCGACATGATGCGGTGATCGGGGATGAACACTTCGTCCGCGACGATCGTGTTGCTGCCCGAACCCTTCATGCCCACCACGAACCAGGTGTCCTCGATCGTGACCTCCGCCATCGGGATTACGGCGAAGCCCTGGTCGACCTCGTTGCCGGCCTCGTCGACGATCGGCAGGCCGACAAACGCCCAGTCGGCATGGAGAGACCCGCTCGCCCATGCCCACTTACCCGTCACGACGAAGCCGCCATCGACCCGACGGCTCTTGGCGGACGGTGCGAACACGCCGGCGATACGCGCCTCCGGGTTCTCGCCCCAGACATCCTGCTGAAGCCGGTCGGGCGCGAGCCCCACGAACCATGAACAGATATTCATCAGCGTCGTGACCCAGGAGGTCGCGCCGCAGCCCCGGGCCAGCTCGCGCGATACCTCCATCTGCGTCCTGATGTCGGTCTCGAGCCCGCCGAAGCGGCGCGGCACCAGCAGCTTGAACAGGCCTGCCGCACGTACGGCCTCGATGTTCTCCTCGACGACGCGGCGGTCCGTTTCCGTCTCGGCCGCGTTGGTCTCGAGCAGCGGCACGAGCCGAGCGGCCCGGGCGACGAGCGCCTTCCGGAGCTCGACGCCGCGAAGGTGCGAGATCTCGCTCACATCGACGGAGCCGGATTGGGTCACGGGCCGAAGCAGGGCGGGCCCGGCTGTGTAGTCGCTCACCGATCGCGGGTTGTCGCGACGATCGGAGGGGCGCTCGATCGTCTGTGCTGATGCCTGTGCCATCGTAGATCTCTCCATTAGCTCGCCGCTCTTGCGGTGCGCTGAGCCGACTCGTCCTATCGCCGCGCGTCGCCGGCTTGCACGCGGGATCGATACATATTGTCGATACGGTATGTGGCGTGGCCGCCTTGTTCCAGATAACAGATGCACCGAGGTGATACCTGAAACGCGAACTGCACAGGGGCGTCCGTCCGGTCGCACGTCGTTGGACCGGTTCGTCGGATCGACCTGGCCGGGGGTTCGTCGATCAGTCGCCGCCCTCCAGCTCAGCCGGCCCTTACTTGCCGAGACGGGCAGTCAGTCTCACGCCGTACGTCCGCGGTGGCGCGATGTTCGCCGCGACGAGGCCGCCGATGAAGGCGGTCTGAAGCGCACCCGTGTAATATACCGACTTGGTGAGGTTGCGCCCGAACAGGGCGAGCGACAGATCGCCCTCCGGGTTCGTGTAGGTGAGGGTCGCATCGGCGGTGGCATAGGCGCCATCCCGCTCCGCGGGAATGAAGTCGATGCTCAACCACCGCGCACTCGAATACTTGACCAGGCCGTCGAACACGATCGAGCCGCCGTTCGCGACGGGGAATTCACGCGAATAGGCCAAGGTGCCGGACCATTCGGGGACACGGGCGACCTGGAAGCCCCGGCAGTCGCCGACGATGACCGGCAGCGGACCGGTGTTCGTGTTGCTGCCCATCGACGAATAGGGGAGCGTCGCACCGGGTGCGAACGGGCCGCTCAGGGCGCATCCGGAGCTGCCGGGCTGAAGGAAGGGGACCGGGGTCTGGAAGAAGAACCGGTCGTATTCCGAGTGAATGTACTCGCCCGACAGGCTGATCGTGTCCCGGGCGGTCGGTTTCGCCACGACATCCAACGTGCCGCCGTACAGCGTCGCGTCGCCCGAGTTGAACGTGATGAAATTGACGTTGTTCAACGGGTCGAAGTTGATCCTTTGATCCTGGATGTCGCTATATTTCCAGCGAAATGCACCGAAGTTCACCTGCAGGCGGTTGTCGAGGAACCGGTTGCGCGAGCCGAACTCGAGCGACTTCAGGCGTTCGGGCTGGAACACGTTGGCGGGAGCGATTGTCTGGGAGAAACCGCCGGCCTTGAATCCCGTGCTGTAGGTGAGGAACAGCAGGTTGCGGGGCGACAGGTCGTACTCCGCGCCGACCCGGTAGGTGAAGCCGTCGAAGCTTTTGCGTCCGCCAAAGGCCTCCAGAAGTGCGGGAGGGTCGATGGCCAAGTTGGTGATCGAGCCGCTCAGCGCCCGTTTCTCGTAGGTGTACCGACCCCCGGCTATCAGCCTGAGCCGATCGACCACCTCCACCGTTGCTTGGCCAAACGCGGCATAGGCCTTCGTTTCCGGTGAATATTCGATCAGATAATTCTGAAGTATGTTGCTGGCGAAGACGTTGCTGATGGAATCGGGCGAGCGCTCGTCGAAGTAGTAGGCCCCGAGCACCCAGGTGAGCCCGGGAGTGCTGTTGCCCAGCCGAGCCTCGACCGAAAACTGTTCGGTCGTCTCGTCGGCGCTCAGGCGCGTGGCGAAATGGGTTACGTATTCGGTGTCGACGTGCCGGTAGGCCGGCAGCAGCGTGAAGGTGGCGAAATCCCCGAGGTCCCAGTCCAACTGGGCGCTCACGTTGAACAGGTGGGTATCCTGTCGATTGTCGTCGCGCTGATCGTCGATCAGTGGTCCCAGCGGTCCGAACGCGCGCATGTAGGCGTTCGCGGCCGGTTCGGATTGCGCCTCGTAGGGGCTCGCTCCCGGACGGCGCGGCAGGTAGACGAAGTCGCCACCCTTGCCGCCGAAATGCGAGTAGTCGGCGTTGAGCAGCAGCCTCACGTCGGTCGACGGCTCCCAGAACAGCCGCACGCGGCCCGATTGCTGGACATCATCGTCGGTCCCGTTCGAGATGAACCCGTCCCGATTGACGATGTTGAATGCCCCACGGACAGCGACGGTGTCGCTTACGGGCAAGTTCACGCTTCCGGTCGCACGGACCAGACCGTAGTTTCCGACTTCAAGGCCGAGATCGCTGGTCCGCTCGCCGAGGCTGGGGACGTTGGTGATCAGGTTAATCGATCCGCCGTTCGCGTTACGCCCATACAGCGTGCCCTGGGGTCCCTTGAGCACTTCCACCCGGGCCACGTCATAGAAATTGCCGTTCACGCCGTTCGGACGCCCGACATAAACCCCGTCGACGTTGAACGCGACGCCCGGGCTCGAAAGCGGGTTGAAAGCCGCCCCGCCGACTCCGCGGATGAATATCTGGGTGTTTGCGCCGCCGCGGCCGATCTCCACACCGGTGGTGACGCGCTGAAGGCCCGTGACTTCGGTGAGGCCCGCCCGGGCAAGCTCCTCGGACCCGACCACCTGGATCGTCAACGGCGCCTTTTGCGCGCTCTGCTCGCGTCGTTCCGCCGTCACGACGATGTCGGCGATCCCGGTCTGGACCGAAGGGTCGGATCGACTCGGGTTCGTCGCGTCGGATTCCGCCGAGGTCTGCGCAAAGGCCTGCGACGAAGCGACGCACCAGGAAAGAGCGAGAAAGCCTGCTGACAAACGGTAACGCTCTTTCATCTTCTCTCCCCCGCCACAGCCCGATCGATCGGATCTGGCCGGACGATGAACCCGCCCGCGCGCTCTGAGGAGAATACAACTTAAATTGCCCGATACCCCTTTTGACCGCCACGTGGGTAGCGCGCCCTAACGTTCGGACCACCGTGTACTGAAACCCGAACACTCGTTTTCCAGCACGGACTGTTTGCCGCATGGCTGTTCTCGACGGGTTAGTTCCGCATCTTGCGCATCTGATGAAGTGAGTCCGGCGCCCCAGCGGCGAGGTGGACCTGGCAGCTGATATCATGGAACGGCAGAAACTCCAGGTCGACAAGATGGCATGTTCCGCCGTGCGTCATTATTTCGCGCTTATCCGGCTGGGAATAAGCTTGGGGAGCGGGGCGCTCCGGAAACCAAGACCGCGATATCAGAGCTCCACCGTCCCGGCCTGCCGCCGTTCATATTGGGCGGCCGCCGTCCGCATGCGGTCGCAGAGGTACTCCGCCATCGGCGTCAGCGGCATACCCTTGCGCTGGACGATGCACATCGGTGCCGCCACCATCGGTTCGATCAGGTCGAGTGCCTGGTACAGGTCGCGCATCGGCGCGAAGTCGAGCCATTGTTGGGGAAGGACCGTCAGCAGGTCCGAATTCCCGACGATCAGGATCGTGATCAGCGCCGACCGCGCGTGCAACACGATCTTGGGCGAGGGGAGCCCGAGCCGATCGAACATCGTGTCGAAATCGCCTTCGGTGCTACGCGTCGACAATGTCGGCCGTACCCACCGGGCCTCCGTCAATTCCTTCAGGCTTCGAGCGCCGGCGAGTATATGACCCTTTCGCGCGACCACCCGTCGATTGTTGTCGAACAGGCGCTCGACGGCGAACTTGGACGAAATCCCGGTCTGGTCGAGCGGACCGATCCAAAAGTCTATCTTACCATCGGAGAGATCAGCCTCGACCGGTTGGAACAGCGTCTCGGAAATCTTGAGGATCGCGTCGGGGTAGCGTCTTTGGAATGCGACCACCGCCGACGGCATCAACGCCATGCATGAAGCGGTCGAGAGGGCGACGGTGACCTCGCCCGTCATCTTGCCCTTCAGCTGGCCGATCTCCTCCTTCGCCCGTCGCAACTCGGACTGAAACGATTCGACCCGGCGCACGAACGCTTGCCCCATGTCCGTCAATTGAACGCCCTTGGCGTGGCGTTCGAAGAGCGAGACGCCCAGTTCGCGTTCGAGTTCGCGTATGCTTCTCGTGATCACGGGTTGCGCGATCCCGAGATGACGGCCGGCACCTCGCAGGCTTCCGAATTCAACAACGGCGAGAAGATCGCGAAACTGACTAAGCTTCATACAAATCCTAAAAAGTTCACGAGACCCCCGATCGCAGAAAGGTATCGGTACTTCGAACCCGCCTCGGAAACAATCGCGTTGGATCGGGGTCGATCACGGATGTTCGTTCCAAAGTTCGGCTGGCGGGGTGCCTTCTTGCGGCGTCCAGCTCCCGTGCAATGAACTCGGCCGGGACATCGGCAACCCGCCCGAGCTCTGTCGACGAGTGTTGCCGGCCGCCGAGATGCGGACCGCCCGGCTTCGAGTCGGTCAATTAGCTCGCACGACTTCGCGGGAAGCTGCCGGTCCGCCCGAAACTGCACGAGCGGTATCACTGATGCATTCTTGGTATCTGGGAGGGTAGCTGATGAACCATAGAAGCAGGGATGGGGGCGTGGCCGAGCCAGCGCGGTCGGCGTTGCAGCGGAAGGTCGAAGCCCCGAGTGGTGAGGAGAGCGACATGTCGAGCGGCAACAAAGCGAGCGCACAGGCAATCGCCCCAACCGCGGCCGACCGGATGTTCGGTCGCATGCGCATCAGCGTGAGGGAACTCGAGGTCATGGGGCGCTTCCACACCGAGCCGTATCAGGAACGGCGGGCGACGGTGGCCAGACGCATGACGCCGTACATTGCGCCGGCTTTTCAAGGCTGATCGGCGATGTGGATCCGTTCCGCCTTCTGGGTCGGCCGCCCGCATGCCGAGGACGTGTTCCGGACGGCTATCCTGGACGAACTCGTCCCCGCATTGCGGGAACTGCCCGGCGTTCTGGACGCCCAGGCGCTATGGCCGCGCCGCCTTGAGGACGATCCGCCGGCGATCTATTGCCAGATCCTGGTCCATTTCGCCTCCGAAGTGGACGTCGACCGCATGCTGGCCTCCCCCGAACGCGCGG
>NZ_CAXSBH010000083.1:0-5898 GCF_964235535.1 uncultured Sphingomonas sp. | reverse complement strand
GTGCGAACAAGATCCCGTCCGCCCAACGGTGGCTGGCGCATGCCGCCGGCCAGCACATCGAGCTCGGAATCGCGGAGCACAATTTCTTCCTCCTGCTCGCCTCGCTGGGCCTGGCAGCGCCGCATTTCGGGACACGCCTCCTTCCCGTCGGCACCGTCTACGACCCGTTCATCGCTCGCGGGCTCGATGCGCTGAACTATGGCTGCTACCAGGATGCCCGCTTCCTTCTGGTCGGCACGCCGTCGGGCCTCACGCTCGCGGGCGAGGGCGGCGCCCACCAATCGATCAACACGCCGCTGATCGGCATGGGCCAGCCTGGGCTCACCTATTTCGAGCCGGCATTCGCTGACGAGGTCGCGCTGACGATGCGCTGGGCGTTCGAGCACATGCAGGCGGACGCGGGCGGTTCGGTGTATCTGCGGCTGAGCACTCGCTCGATCGCGCAGGTCGCGAGGGTGGGCGACGACTGGGAGGCCGACGCCCTGATGGGTGGATATTGGCTCCGCCCGCCGGCGTCCGACGCCGACGCCGCTCTGGTGTTCACCGGCGCGGTCGCGCCGGAGGCGCTGGCGGCGCATGCGGAACTCCTGGACGACATTCCGGGCCTGGGCTTGTTGAACGTTACGTCGCCCGATCTGCTCCACCGACAATGGTCCGCACGGCGTGCGGCGCGGTGGACGGGTGCCGAGACGGGCGTACCACATGTCCAGAAACTCCTTTCACGCCTGGCGCCGCACGCATCGCTCGTCACCGTGCTCGACGGCTCACCGGCGGCCCTGTCCTGGCTTGGCGGCGTGAGGGGGATGAGGGTCAGCCCGCTCGGCGTCGACCGCTTCGGGCAGACCGGTGACCTGCCGGATCTCCACCGCACCTATCGACTCGACGTCGACGCGATCGTCGAGGCCGCGGCCGAGCTGTTCCTGGGAGACTGAGGTGGCCACCGACCTGATGATGCCCGCCCTCTCGCCCACAATGGAGAAGGGCACGCTCGCCAAGTGGCTGGTGGCGGTCGGAGACGCCGTCCGTCCGGGCGACCTCCTCGCCGAGATCGAGACCGACAAGGCAACAATGGAGTTCGAGGCGGCGGACGGCGGACGCGTCGCGGAACTGGTCGTGCCGGAAGGTACGGACGACGTTCCGGTGGGGACCGTGATCGCACGGCTGTCCGATGGCGATGCCGGGGCCGAAGCGGCAAGCGCGACCGTGGCGGTCGACCCGGACAGGGAGCCGGGGAAGGCCGGGGAGCCTCAGCCCGGGATCGTCGTGGACCGGACGGCGTCCGCCGAGGACCTGCCTCCGCGGCCCGCTGGACGCGATGGCGAGCGGGCGGACGGCGATCGGGGCGAAGGTCACGTCGGCGGCACCCCGAGCCTGCTTGCCCGCAAGGTAGCGCTCGCCAACGGGGTGGACTTGTCGATGGTGGCGGGGACGGGGTCCGGCGGCAGGATCGTCGTCGGCGACCTCGGAACCGCCGGGCGGCCCGCGGCTCCGACGCGTCCGGGTGCTGCGCCGACCCAGATCGAACTCCGGTCGGGGCTGGAGGCCCCTGGTCCGGCGAGCGCGCCGCCTCCGCACGGCATCCCGGTCGAGACCGTGAAGCTGTCGACGATGCGCAGGACGATCGCGAGGCGCTTGAGCGAGTCCAAGCGCACGGTGCCGCACTTCTACTTGTCGGTTCGATGCGACCTGGACAGGCTCCTCTCGCTGAGAACCGAGTTGAACGTCGAGCTGGAACGACGCGGGGTCAAGCTGTCGATCAACGACATGCTCATGAAGGCGATGGCGTCGGCGTTGGCCGAGGTGCCCGATGCCAACGTGCAGTTCGGTGAGGATCGGCTGCACCGGTTCGGTCGCGTGGACTTGTCGGTGGCGGTTGCAATCGACGGCGGTCTTGTCACGCCGGTGGTTCGGGACGTGGTCGCCCTGTCGCTATCGGCGCTCTCAGAACGTGTCCGGGAGCTTGCGGATCGGGCGCGCGCCGGGAAGCTGAGTCCGACGGACTACGAGGGCGGCACGGCGTCGATCTCGAACCTGGGCATGTTCGGGATCGACGAGATGGTGCCGGTCATCAATCCGCCGCAGGCGCTGATCCTGGGTATCGGTGCCGGCGTCGAGCAGCCCTGGAAGGTGAACGGAGCGGTCGGGCTCGCCACCATCATGACCGCTACGGCCAGCTTCGACCACCGGGCGATCGACGGCGCGGTCGCGGCCCGGTTCATCTCGGCCTTTCGCGCATTCGTCGAAGACCCATGGCTGATCTGCTGTTGAAGTGGGAGTCAAGAGAATGGCTGCGATCATGGTCGTGTACATGAACCTCTCGGACGACGCGTGGATCGACGCCTACTTCGCCGAGGTGCCCAAGCTCCTGGCGGAGTATGGCGCGGAGTCGATCGCGGGTTCGCGCGACGTCCGCCGCATCGAGGGCGACAGGCCGCCGCCCGATCGAATGGCGGTGCTGTCCTTTCCGTCGATGGAGGCGATCGACCGGTTCATGGCGGACGAGCGCTATCGCATCCACCGAACCGCACGCGAGGCGGGCGCCGCGTCGCAGATATTCGTTTTCGAGAACGGTGTCGCCGCCGGCGAGCTGGTCTGACGTGGGCCGGACGATGCATTTCGGGGAGTTGGCATGGAAGCGATGATCGTCGGCTGGGGGCATACCAAATTCGGCAAGCACGACCTGCTGAGTCTGGAAGACATGATCCATGCCGCCGGACGCGAGGCGCTGGTCTCCGCCGGGATCGACGGTGCCGACGTCGACGCGGTCTGGCTCGGCCACTTCAACTCCGGGTTGGTGGGGGACGGCTTCTGCTCCTCGATGATCCTCGGAATCGATCCGGCGCTGCGCTTCAAGCCCGCCACGCGATGCGAGAACGCCTGCGCCTCGGGGTCGGCCGCGCTCTACGCCGCGATCGACGCGATCCGGAGCGGGCGGGTCAGAGTCGCGCTCGTCGTCGGGGCCGAGAAGATGACCGCGCTCGATACGAAGGGGGTCACCCGCGCGCTCGGTGGCGCCGCGTACCAGAAGGAAGAGGCGAGCCTTTCGTTTCCGGACATCTTCGCGCGCTTCGCCCAGGCCTATGAGGCGTGCTTCGGCGATCCCACGGAGGCGATGGCCCATATCGCCGTCAAGAACCACGAGAACGCGATGCGCAATCCGCTCGCGCAGATGCATCGGCCGCTCGACCTCGACTTCTGCCGGCGACCGTCGGAAAAGAACCCGGTCATCTCGGCGCCGCTCAAGCTGAGCGACTGCTCGCTCGTCTCGGACGGAGCAGCCGCGCTCGTCCTCGTCGCGGACGACATGATCGGCGACTTCAAGCGCGCCGTCCGCTTCCGCGCGACGGCGCAGGTGAACGACCTGCTGCCCCTGTCCGCGAAGGACCTGGCGACGTTCGAAGGACCCCGCCGCGCGATCGCGCAGGCCTATGCGATCGCCGGAATCACGGTGGACGATCTCAGCCTGGCCGAGGTCCACGACTGCTTCACGATCGCCGAGTTGCTGTCGGTGGAAGCTCTGGGGCTCGCGGAGCCGGGCAAGGGCCGCGACGTCGTGATTGACGGCGCGACCCGCCGGGACGGGCGCCTCCCGATAAACCTGTCGGGCGGCCTCAAGGCCAAGGGACACCCGGTCGGCGCGACCGGCGTCTCGATGCACGTCCTGAACGCACGCCAGCTGGTTGGGGAGGGCGGCGAGATGCAGGTTCCGGGTGCCGACCTCGCCATGACGGTGAACATGGGCGGCGGGGCGGTCGCCACCTATGCGTCGATCATGGAAGCCGCCAAATGCTAGGCTCCGCGCTCCAGCGTGCCTTGCGCGCGGTCTCGTCGGCCCGCGCCCGGCTGATCGCCGCCTCGCGGGCCGGACAGGGTGGTCCCCTCAGCGGCATCTGCCCGGGCGATATATCCGGTTGGGGTGTGCTGCGTGATCTCGACCGGCCTTCAAAGGATCAAGTGCAATGAAGCCGATCTATCAGGACGCCACGGCCGCTCTCGAGGACATTGTGCGTGACGATCAGACGCTCATGGTCGGTGGCTTTGGCCTTTGCGGCATTCCGGAGGCCCTGATCGGCGCCGTCGAGCAACTCGGCGTCCGGAACCTGACCTGCATCTCGAACAATGCCGGGATCGACGGTGTCGGGCTCGGCCGGCTGCTCCGCACCCGCCAGATTCGCAAGATGATCTCCTCCTATGTCGGCGAGAATAAGGAGTTCGAGCGCCAGTATCTCGCGGGCGAACTAGAACTGGAATTCTGTCCGCAGGGCAGTCTGGCGGAGCGATGCCGCGCCGGAGGCGCGGGCATACCCGCCTTCTTCACCCGCACCGGATCGGGCACGATCGTCGCGGACGGCAAGGAAGAGCGCGAATTCGACGGCGTCAGCTACGTCATGGAACGGGCGCTTCGGGCCGACATCTCGCTTATCAAGGCGTGGAAAGCGGACGACGCGGGGAACCTCGTCTTCCACATGACCGCCCGCAACTTCAACCAGCCGATGGCGACCGCCGGTGCGATCTGCGTGGCGGAGGTCGAGGAGATCGTCCCGGTGGGCTCGATCGATGCCGATCAGGTCCATCTGCCCGGCATCTACGTGCAGCGGCTGCTCCTCAATTCCGAGCCCGCCAAACACATCGAATTCCGCACCACCCGCCAACGCGAGTCGATCTGATGGCCTGGACGCGAAACGAGATCGCCGCGCGCGCCGCCAAGGAGTTGCGCAACGGTTTCTACGTGAACTTGGGCATCGGTATCCCGACGCTCGTCGCGAACAACATACCCGAGGGTATGACCGTGACGCTCCAATCGGAGAACGGAATGCTCGGCATCGGCCCCTTTCCGTTCGCGGGCGAGGAGGATGCGGACCTGATCAACGCAGGCAAGCAGACGATCAGCAAGCTGCCCTCATCCAGCTTCTTCTCCTCGGCGGACAGCTTCGCGATGATTCGGGGAGGGCACATCGACTTGACCATCCTCGGGGCGATGGAGGTCTCCGAGGAGGGCGACCTCGCGAACTGGATGATTCCCGGCAAGGTGATCAAGGGGATGGGCGGCGCAATGGATCTGGTCGCCGGCGTACGACGCGTGGTCGTGACGATGGATCACGTATCCAAGGCGGGCGACCCGAAGGTGAAGCGCCGCTGCGATCTGCCACTTACCGGCAAGGGCGTCGTCGACATGATCATCACCGATCTTTGCGTGCTGGCACGGGACGGCAAGTCCGAACCGTTCCGGCTCGTCGAGCTCGCGCCCGACGTCACCGTAGAGGAGGTGTTGGCCAAGACGGAGGCCAGGATCGACCATTGAGCCGCGTCCTGATTACGGCGCGATCGCACCGCGACGGCGCCGCATCGACCGCCTGTCCCGACGGGAATGGTCCGGGAGCCGTGAACGGCCCTTCGGCGGACGCGGGTTTGGCGTTCCGCCCAGTCGCAGCACGTCTCCGCCGTCGACTGGCCGACTCCAGCGAGGCGACCGCGAGCGATCCTGGGCCGCGGCTTGAACTTTCCACAATCTCGGGAGTCGCCGGATGATACTCGTCACTGCCGCCAACGGCAACCAGGGTCGCCTGCTCGTGCCCAAGCTTGTCGCGGCCGGGCTGTCCGTGCGCGGATGCGTACTATCCGAGGACTCGGCCCGGAGTCTGCTCGGAATGGGCGTGGCCGACGTGGTGGTCGGCGACATCTGCGACCCCGCGGTCCTCGCCCGCGCGCTGGACGGAGTGAAGTCGGTCTATCATGTCGGACCCACCGCCCATCCCCGGGAACGGGAGATGGGCCTGGCCATGGTAGACGCCTCGCGAGCCGCCGAGGTGGGGCACTTCGTCTTCAGTTCGGTCCTGCATGCAATCTCCGCGGACCTGATCCAGCATGGTTACAAGCGCGACATCGAGGAGCACATCC
>NZ_CAXSBH010000082.1:0-5927 GCF_964235535.1 uncultured Sphingomonas sp. | reverse complement strand
CGGCGTCGGGGGCACGCCGCAGTCGTTCGTCCGCGCCGGCACGCTCGGCCTGCCGCTGATGGTCGCGATCATCGGCGGCGGGTTCCGTCAGTTTCGTCCTCTGGTCGACCTCTACCGCGAAGCCGGGCAGCGGGCCGGGCATCCGCCCGAGCGCCTGAAGGTCGGAGTCCACGCCATCGGGTTCGTCGGCCCCACGACACAGGAGGCCAAGGACGCCTTCTTCCCCGGATGGCGGCACATGTTCACCGAAATCGGGCGCGAGCGCGGCTGGTCCCCGGCCACGCGCGCCCAGTTCGACGCGATGTGCAGTCCCGAGGGCGCGTTCCTGATCGGCGATCCGGCGAGCGTGGCCGCCAAGACCCTCGCGGCCGGCGACGCGCTCGGCGGCCTGTCGCGCGTCACGTTCCAGATGAGTGCGGCGTCGCTCGGGCATGCCGCCATGAAGCGGTCGATCGAGCTTCTCGGCACGGAGGTCGCCCCCGTCGTCCGTCAGGCCACCGCACCGCGGCAGGCCGTTGAACTGGAGACGGCGCGTGGGTGAGCTGGTCGACGGCGTCTGGCGACGCGGCGGGTTCGAGTCCGTCCTGTCCGACGGCGCGCTACGGCGGCCGCCCTCGGTCTTCCGCGACCGGGTGACGGCGGACGGCTCGGCCCCGCCGGGCGTGCGGGGCTTCAAGGCCGAACCCGGCCGCTACCATCTCTACGTGTCGCTCGCCTGTCCCTGGGCGCACAGAACGCTGATCATGCGGAACCTGAAGGCGCTCGAGGGGATGATCGACGTTTCGGTCGTGCATTGGCACATGGGCGAGGACGGATGGACCTTCGCGCCCGGACCCGGCGTCGTCCCTGATCCGATCGCAGGGGTCGCCGAGCTGCACGGCATCTACACGATGTCCGATCCGCACTGCACGTCGCGGGTGACCGTCCCGGTGCTGCTCGACACGGCGGAGATGACGATCGTGTCGAACGAGTCGGCCGAGATCGTCCGGATGTTCAACTCCGCCTTCGACCAACTTGGCGCCCGCCCGGGCGACTATTATCCGCAAGTCCATCGCGCCGAGATCGACGCCGTCAACGCCCGCATTTACGACACGCTGAACAACGGGGTCTACAAGGCGGGGTTCGCTACCAGGCAGTCGGCCTACGAGGAGGCCGTCGCCGAGGTGTTCGACACGCTGGAGTGGCTGGAGTCCAGGCTGGCGCAGCGACGCTACCTCGTGGGCGACGCGCTCACGGAGGCGGACGTCCGCCTGTTCACGACGCTCGTGCGGTTTGACCCGGTCTATTTCGGGCACTTCAAGTGCAATCGGCGGGCGCTGGCCGATCATCCGGCGCTCTGGGATTACGTCCGCGCGCTCTACCAGCATCCGGACATCAGGCCGACAGTCGACTTCGACCACATCAAGAAGCATTATTACGGGAGCCACCCGTTCCTCAATCCGAGCGGCATCGTCCCCGTCGGGCCCGACCTCGACTTCTCCGCGCCGTCCGGCATCACCCAACGTCTCGGACCGAGCGCGGCACGTGCGACGGTTCCGGAGACGACGGATCCCAAACGATCCTGAGCGCGCGGGTCGTTTAGCCAAGAGTTTGTTCGCATCCAGCCTTCGCGAACGCGCATCCATCTCTTTCCGGTAAGAACGGTCTCGTGCTGCTCGAGGATCTCCAGACCTTTGTCGAAGTGGCGGACGCCGGGGGAATCTCGTCCGCCGCGCGCCGTCTCGGCGTCGCCAAGTCCATCGTCAGCCGGCGGCTGTTTCGCCTGGAGGCGGACCTCGGCGTCCAGCTTCTCGCGCGAACGACGCGCGGCGCTGCGCTGACCGAGGCGGGAGTGACCTTTCGCGACCATGCCGCCAAGGTCTGTGCCGAGATCGATCTCGCGCGTGAGACGATTTCGCCCGCGGGTGACCTGCGTGGTCGCCTTCGCGTCGCTTTGCCGCTGTCGCTCGGCCCTACGCATTTCGCCCCCGTGCTCGCGGAGCTCGCCCGCCGACACCCGCTGCTGCACGTCCATGCCTCGTACGGCGACCGCTTCGTCGATCTCGTGGGAGAAGGCTACGACTGCGCGATCAGGGTGGGGATGCTCAAGGACTCGAACCTGATCGCGCGTCGGATCGGCTCGGTACACGGCGTGCTGGTCGCGAGCCCCGCCTATATCGAGGAGCATGGCGCGCCCGAGACGCCCGACGACCTCGGTCGGCACCAAGCGCTCATGCAGGGTACGGAGACCTGGCAGTTCATGGATGGGGATAACATGATCACCCTCCATCCGCAGGGCCGGTTCAAGGCCGACAATGGCATCGCCCTGGCCAACGCCGCGGCTGCCGGGCTCGGCATCGCCGCTCTTCCCCACGCCCTTGTCCAGAAGGAACTGGGCTCGGGTGCCTTGGTCGCAGTGATGACGCGCTATTCCACCCCGACGGCCGGCATCTTCGTCGTTCGGCCGCCGGGGCAGCACCCCGCGCGAAAGGTCCGGGTGTTGGTCGACCTTCTGGTCGAGCAGTTCGCCGAGGCGGGCGGGCGTCTTCCGGCTGCGCTGAAGGAGCCGGAAGCCGTCCCCTTCAGCGCAGGACGCGGAGCTTAGCGGAAGACGGGCGTCGTTCCCGAATTCGTGCGTCGATCCCCGGCCGCGGCGAGCCTGCGATGAAGCTCGGCGATCCGACCTTCCCCTTGCACCAACGCCTCGGCGGTCGTGTGCACGGAATAGTAGCCGAGATGCAGCGGGTGATCGTGCGGAGCCGCCGAACCCACAACGAAGACGGCATCATCGGCGCCGGTCGATGCCAGCGTGATCGCGGTTTCGCCGCTCTCGAAGACGGCCATGTCGCCCGCGCGCAAGGGTACGTCGGCGGCGACCTCGCCGTGAGCGAGCGCGATCCATCCGACGCTATGGCCTTCCGGCGGGTTGTAGGTCCAACTCTCCCCCGGCTTCAGGGTGACGAGAAGATAGTTGAAGCCGGCCGGCGCGCGGACGGGGCTGTCGACTCCCTCGTAAGTTCCAGCGATCACGAAGGCGGGTCCGGCCCGCTTCATGTCGCTCGCCTCGACATACTGACTGTCGGGGACGGCATTTTCAAGCTCGGGCGGCAACGCGATCCAGAGCTGGAAGCCCTGCACGCTTGTGGAGACGCCGGGGCCGATCTCCTTGCCGTGCCAGATGCCGCCGCCGGCGCGCATCCATTCGACGCCGCCGTACGTCAGGGCGCCTTTGCCGGCCTCGGGATCTTCGTACCTGACATCGCCTTTCGTGAAGACGGTGACGGTCGCGAGGCCGGAATGAGGATGCAGCTGCATCGCGTCGCGCATCTGCCCCATGTTCGCCTCGAACAGGTCGAGGAAGACGAAAGGCTTCAGGACCTGTCCGAGATCGGAAGGGCTCATCAGCCGCACGATCGAGCCGTGACCCCGGCCCCGCGTGCGACGGACGACGCGACGTGCGGGACGGAGATCCTCGCCGTCTGCCTTGGTCAAGATTGTCATAGCTGTCATATCGACACTCTCGGTTCAGAGGAGAAGCCGACGCGGCGGGCCGCGTCGGCTTCTAGGGGTCAGGCTGCGGCGAGCGCCTTCACTTCGCCGAGATAGGGTGTGATGATCTCACGGGCCTGGTCGCCGAGGGGGCCGGCCCAGTCGCGGAAGAGTTCGGTGACGAGCGCCAGGGAGGTGTTCGGCACGGCGCCGGCATGAGCGAGGCGATCGATGGCGGTACGATGAGCGAGCTGGCTGAGACCGCCGACGGCGTCGACCACGTAGCTCACGTCATAGCCGTCCTTCAGCGCGTCGACGACCGGAAAGACGAGGCAGATTTCCGTCCAGAGCGCGGCGAAGATCAGGCGCTTCTTGCCGGTCGCCTTGACCGCGGCGAGAAAAGCCTCGTCCTCCCAGGCGTTCATCGACGAACGGTCGATCGGCACTACTCCCGGTAGTTCATCCAGGATAGACTGACGCGTCGTCCCGTTGACGCCCATCTCCACGCCGACCGTCGAGAGGACGATCGGCATGCCGAACGCCTTGGCCGCCTTGATCAACAGGCGGACGTTCAGGTCGATCACGTCGGCCGGTGTCTCCGACGCGACGCCCTCGAACATCTCCTTTTGATAGTCGATCAGGATCAGGGCGGTGTCCTCGTTGGTCCATACGCCTTGTGGCTTGCTCATCCTGCTTCTCCGGTTGTCGCTCGGCGATTGGCACCGACGTGAAAGCGAGATGGCGTTCCTTGTCGGGTCGCAGTAGGCACCGCTTTGGCACATCTGCGTCTCGGACTCGGGAACGCTGTTCCACTCGCGGGCAAATCAGGTTTCGCGGACATCAAGGGTCTTCACGCCCGGTCTGCCCCATCGAGGGGGAGGCTTTGCAAGGGACGGTTAAACTCGCGCAGCCTCAGGCCCCGACCACGCAGTCAGCTCTGCGCGGTCGGCCGAACCACCATGCTTCCGATGTGCACGTCGCGCGGTCGCTCCAGCGCGAACAGGACCGCGCGGGCGACGGCGTCGGGCGTGATGGCGACTTCAGCCGCCTGCGCCCGGATTGCGTTTCTGATGACCGGGTCCGTCATCGGGTCGGCTAAGTCGGTCGCAACGAAGCTGGGGGAGACCTCGGTCACGCGCAGATGTGGTCCTGCCTCCTGCCGTAGCGCCTCGGTGATCGTACGTGCGGCATTCTTGGTCGCTCCGTAGACGCCCATGGTCGGGACGATCGCCAGCCCGGCCGTCGATACGATGTCGACGATATGGCCGGTGTTCTGACGCTGGAACACCGGCAACGCGGCCGCTATGCCATGGAGTACGCCCTTGATGTCGACGTCGATCATCGCATCCCAGTCGTCGACCTTCAAAGCGTCGAAGCGCGAAATCGGACCGATCCCCGCATTGTTGATGAGGACGTCGATCCGTCCGAACTGGTGACACGCGAGTTCGACGAGCGCTTGCAAGTCCTGCCGACGGGTGACGTCGGTCACGCGATAGGCGACGCTTCCGCCGGCGGCCGCGATCTCGTCGGCGACCATCGCCAGTGGTTCCTCGCGGCGGGCACCCAGCACCGTCGTCGCGCCGTGCTCGGCAAGCAGTGAGGCGGTCGCGCGCCCGATCCCGCTGCTTGCTCCCGTGATGACGACGGCGGCGTTTTCGATGCCCATGCTCCGGCTCCTTGTTTAGGGCGAGTGCCGGGGCAGGATGATAATCAGTCGACGCGACTTTCGATGCCTTAAGCGTCCCGCGATACAGGTTCCAAGTCGGGCGTCTCTCCCAACGACAAGCCAGTCAGCTCCTCGGCGACCCGCCAGAGCTGCCCCGCGATCGTCGGGTTCCGCGAGACCATCGAGCTCTGCGCCGGACCCACCGGACCCTTCCGCTCGCCTCGGCCGGTCGGTCCGTAATAGCCGCCCGGCTCAGCCTCGACTGCCGTCGCCGCGTAGAGGATCGACAACGCTCCTTCAGCCGCGGTTTGACCGATGAGGGGATTGATCAATTCGCCGATCCTGTTGAACCACAGCACGGGCTGGCCGGGACGGCTCTTGGTCAGATCGGTCGATGCCACGCCGGGATGCGCCGCCACCGATGTGAGGTTCCATCCCATCGCATCCGACCGCCGCTGCAGTTCGCGCGCGAAGATCAGGTTCGCGAGCTTGGATTGGCTGTACGACTTGACCGGCGAATAGCGGCGCTCGCTCATCAAATCGTCGAAATTGATGGTTCCCTTGTGGAAGATGCTGGACACGTTCACGACCCGCGGCTTCTCGGCCCGCCGCAGCAGCGGCAGAAGATGCGCCGTCAGCGCGAAATGGCCCAGGAAGTTGGTCCCGAACTGAAGCTCGAAGCCGTCGCGGGTGACGGCGCGCTTGGGCGGCGCTGCCAGGCCGGCGTTGTTGATGAGAATGTCGACCGGGCGCCCCCGCCGGTTCAGCCGTTCGGAGAACGCCGCCACGGACG
>NZ_CAXSBH010000081.1:0-6403 GCF_964235535.1 uncultured Sphingomonas sp. | reverse complement strand
CGGGGAGGACGCGCTTCTTGTCGTACAGATACGCCTCGGCCATCTCGATGCCGCTCGTCGCAGGCGCGTAATAGGCGGAGCCGGTCTTCAGGAGCGCGACGATCTCGCCGCCGCCGGCGCGGGTGCGCTGGACGATAGCGTCGATCTTACCTTGCGTGCTCATGCCCATCTTGATGAGGTCGGTGACGGGGATGCCCGACACGGTGGAATATTCCAGCACGGGCACCATCGTGTCGCCATGCCCGCCGAGCACGAACGCATTGACGTCGCGGACCGATACCCCGAACTCCCATGCGAGGAACGTCCTGAAGCGGGCGGAGTCGAGCACACCCGCCATGCCGACGACCTTGGTCGCGGGCAGGCCCGAGAACTCACGCAGTGCCCAGACCATCGCGTCGAGCGGATTGGTGATGCAAATGACGAAGGCGTCGGGCGCGTTGGCGGCGATGCCCTCGCCCACGGCCTTCATGACCTTCAGATTGATGCCGAGCAGGTCGTCGCGACTCATGCCCGGCTTGCGCGCGACGCCCGCGGTGACGATCACCACGTCCGCGCCCGCGATGTCGGCATAGTCGTTGGTGCCCAGGATCGATGCATCGAAGCCCTCGACCGGGCCGCACTGCGCCAGATCGAGCGCCTTGCCCTGCGGCACACCCTCGACCACGTCGAACAGGACGATATCGCCCAAACCCTTGAGCG
Organism: uncultured Sphingomonas sp.; assembly: GCF_964235535.1. Lineage (GTDB taxonomy): Bacteria > Pseudomonadota > Alphaproteobacteria > Sphingomonadales > Sphingomonadaceae > Sphingomonas. The sequence goes on along the minus strand of NZ_CAXSBH010000081.1, from coordinate 5,704 downwards.
CCGCGAGATGCGCGAGCGTCCCGCCGATATTGCCGGCGCCGATCAGCGCGATCTTCTTGCGGGCCATCCCCTGTCCTTTTCGGCTCGAGCGCCGCTTGGGGGCGCGATTTCCGAGTTGCCTACCCGCTTCGGGTAATCCGGGCAACTCTTAAAGACGGATAGACCCAGGACTGTTGCGACTGCTTCGCAACAGCTTTAACACCCGTGCCCAAGCGCAAGATACTCTTCGGACCGCATCTCTTCCAGGCGGCTGACGGTCCGGGCGAACTCGAACCGCCCATCGCCCGCCTCGTACAGCCGGTCGGGCTCGGCATCGGCAGCGGCGAGGAGCTTGACCTTGCGTTCGTAGAGCGCATCGATCAGCTGGACGAAGCGCGCGGCCTCGTTGCGGTTCTCGGGGCCCAGCTTGGGGATGCCGACAAGGATGACGGTGTGGTAGCGACGCGCGACCGCGAGGTAGTCCGCCGCCCCGCGCGCCTCGCCGCACAACTTCTTGAAGGCGAACACCGCGACCCCTTTGAGCGATTTGGGCACGCGCAGGGTACGGCCCTGGACGGTCAATACCTCGACCGGCACATGCTCCGAGTCCTCGGGCGGATAATCGGTCAGGCGGAAGAAGTCGGCCGACAGTTCGGCGGTGGCTTGCGCGCCGTTGGGAACGAGCCAGGTCTCGACGCGGCCCAAACGCTCGCGACGATAGTCGACCGGGCCGTTCAGCGCGAGCACGGCCAGCCGGTCCTGGATGAGCGCGATGAAAGGCAGGAAATGCTCGCGATTGAGGCCGTGGAGATACAGGTCGGCGGGCGCGCGGTTGGAGGTGGCGACGATCGTCACCCCGTGCTCCAGAAGCGCGGTGAACAGCCGCGACAGGATCATCGCGTCGGGCGAGTTCGTCACCATCATCTCGTCGAAGGCGAGCAGGCGCGTGTCGGCCGCGATCGCTTCGGCGACGGGCGCGATCGGGTCGCCGGTCTCGCGCGCGCGTTCGGCGTGAATGCGGGCGTGTATGTCGAGCATGAACTCGGCGAAGTGGACCCGGCGTTTGGCCTGGGTGCGAACCTGTCCGAAGAACAGGTCCATCAACATCGACTTGCCGCGCCCGACGCCTCCCCACAGGTACACGCCTTGGATCGGCGCGGACCTGCGGCGGAGCAGGCGCTTGAGAATGCCGGGTACCCGTGCGGCCTCCAGCTCGGCGGCGAGCCGGTCGAGCCGACGGGCGGCGGCGACCTGCTCGGGATCGGGGCGAAGCTCGCCGGCGGTGACGAGTGACTGGTACGCGGAGAGGACGGTGGCTGGCTTGGTCACGCCGGGCAATTAAGCCAAGACGGGTGAGGTCGCAACGAAGGCTCGACATACATCCTGCCGAGCAGCGCCCCGGAGTAAATCCGGGACGTCGTCGATCGGGCTCGCTGACGCGGCCCCTCGGCCGGGCTTGTGCGAGTCCTGCGCCGGGGCGGCGCAGGCCGCACTGCGCCTAAAGCGCGCGCTCCATCTCCATCTTCTTGATCTCGGCGATCGCCTTGGCGGGGTTCAGCCCCTTGGGGCACACGTTCGCGCAGTTCATGATCGTGTGACACCGATACAGGCGGAACGGGTCCTCAAGCTCGTCGAGCCGCTCGCCGGTCATCTCGTCGCGGCTGTCGGCGAGCCAGCGGTAGGCCTGGAGCAAGATGGCCGGCCCTAGGAACTTGTCGGAGTTCCACCAATAGCTCGGGCATGAGGTCGAGCAGCAGGCGCACATGATGCACTCGTACAACCCGTCGAGCTTGGCGCGGTCCTCCGGGCTCTGCAGCCGCTCCTTGCCCGCGGGGGCCGGGGTGACGGTCTGGAGCCACGGTTTGATCGAAGCATATTGCGCGTAGAAGTGCGTGAAGTCGGGGACGAGGTCCTTGACGACGTCCATGTGCGGCAGCGGCGTGATCCGGATTTCGCCCTTCACGTCCTCGATCGCGCTGGTGCAGGCCAGGCCGTTGCGCCCGTCGATGTTCATCGAGCACGAGCCGCAAATGCCCTCGCGGCACGACCGGCGGAAGGTGAGCGTCGAGTCCTGCTCCGCCTTCATCTTGATCAGGGCGTCGAGCACCATCGGGCCGCAGCTGTCGAGGTCGACCTCGAACGTGTCGTAGCGCGGGTTCTCGCCACTATCGGGATCGTAACGATAAACCTTGAACCGCTTGATCCGGCCGGCGGTCCCGGACTCGTTCGCGGGAGCCTTGTGCACGACGCCCTTCTTGACGACGCTGTTCTTGGGAAGCGTGAACTCGGCCATGGAACGATCCATCGGTTGAAAAGGCGCAACGGGGACGGTCGCGCGCGTCTTGGTCAGCCGGATACATGTAACGCTCCGACCCGGCAAATACGAGTTTTCGAGCGATAACCGGTGTTGCCGCCGGCAGCTTTTCTTTGCGAGCCCACAGACGATGTTGGGAGACCCGGCCTAAGCCGTTGATCCCACGCGACGCGCTCGCCGCGACCGCGCCGTGCGGCCGCACGGATCGGATTGCGGCCGAACGACCAAGTCCCATTTGCGACCAAGCCGGCGATCGGAGCCGGCGGACAAAGGATGCGGATCATGGGCAAACTGGACGGCAAGCGCGCGCTAGTGACGGGCGGATCGCGCGGCATCGGTGCGGCGATCGCGCGGCGGCTCGCGGCGGACGGTGCGGACGTGGCGATCACCTATGCCGGCAACGAAGCGGCGGCCAAGACCGTGGTGGAGACGATCGACGCGAGCGGGAGGCGCGGCCACGCGTTCCAGGCGGACGCGGCCGACGCGCGGGCGCAGCGACAAGCGGTCGCGGATGCCGCGACGGCGCTGGGCGGGCTCGACGTCCTCGTCCACAATGCCGGAATAGCCGATTTCGTCAGCATCGACGGCGGCGACGCGGAGGCGTCGCTCGAGGCGTACCACCGCCAGTTCGGCGTCAATGTCGAGGGCGTGTTCGCGGGCACGGCGGCGGCCGCGCCCCTATTGTCGGACGGGGGCCGCATCATCCTCATCGGCAGCGTCAACGCGCACTCGATGCCGATCGCGGGCGGCGCAATCTACGGTGCGACCAAGGCGGCGATCGCGCAGATGGCGAGCGGCTGGGCGCGCGACCTGGGTCCGCGCGGCATCCTGGTCAACGTGATCCAGCCCGGGCCGATCGACACCGACCTGAACCCCGCCGACGGCCAGTATGCGGAGGCGCTGACGGCGCGCGTCGCGATCGGCCGCTATGGTCGGCCCGACGAAGTGGCCGCACTCGCGGCGTTCCTGGCGAGCGACGAGGCGAGCTACATCACCGGCGCGGCGATCGACATCGACGGCGGCTTCTCGCTGTAGCGAGCGCGACGGCGGTCGAGCGGGTCGCGCCCGGCTCACTCGACCGCCGGACGCCCGACGGGCGCGGTGGCGGGCGGCAGGTTGCGCTCAAGCGCAGCAAGCCAACGCTCCGCGTCCCGGCCGATGCTGACCTGCGGGTCGGACGGCTCCAGTCTGTCCCGCCGCTCCCATCCCGCGACCGACGCGCGCGCCTCGGCGGCGGCGCGGGCGAGCGGCTGGGGCTTGCGCAGCGCGCGGTTGATCAGCGCGTCGCCGAAATAGGTCCAGTCATTGTCGGCGCGGCAGCCGAACGAGGTGCGGTCGGCGGCGCTGGCGGTGACGATCGCGGTGCCGCCGCTCATCAGCATCGGCACGAATGTCCCCGAATAGCAGGCGGAGACGAACAGCAGCCGGTTGGCGATCCCGACCTCGCCCAGCAACCGCCACAACCGGGTTGGCGCGATCGCGCCATAGCCCTGGTCGCCGTCGTTATAGACGATGCCGACGGGCGCGCCGTGGCTGGTGAGGTACAGCACGAGCACGTCCTCGCGCGCGTCCATCAGTTCGGCGACGCGGGCGAGCGCGGCGGACAGGCTGGCGGGCGAGCCCATCGGCAGCGCGCTCGGGGCCGCGCCCTCCGTCCCGGCCAGGACGATCGTGCGCCCGGCGGCGGCGTAGCGTCGCGCCAGCACACGGGCCGCCTCGCGCGCCTCGCGGCCGAAGACGGGATCGCTGTCGAGCGCGACCGCGACGACATAGGCGTCGACCACCCCGCGCCGCCCCGGCTGGAGCGCGTTCAGCGCGGCGGACAGCCGGCGATGCTCGGCCAGTGTGTCGCGCGCGGGACGGTCGCGCTCGATCTGGATGCCCAGTTCGGCGTAGGCGGCGACCTCAGCGCCGTCGGCCTTGGCGATGAACGGCGGCGGCAGGTTGTGCGTCGGCGGCGTGTAGACGACCGGCTGCTGCGCCGAGGCGGGGGCGAGCAGCAGCGAGGCGGCGAGCAGCTTGAGGACCGGGTTCATCGGAATGGCAGCTTGGGCGTGGGCGGGGGCAAGTCAAGCGAGCGGGGAACCAGCGACTCCCCCGCCCTGTTGAGCACGCACGCATCACAGGAAACCGCGCCATGAAATTGAAGCTCAAGCCGCTCGCCGAACAGGTGATCGTGATCACGGGCGCGAGTTCGGGCATCGGGCGCGTCACCGCCCGCCTCGCCGCCGCGCGCGGTGCGACGGTCGTGCTGGTCGCGCGTGACGAAGTGATGTTGGCGGAGGTCGTCCGCGAGATCGAGGAAGCGGGCGGGACGGCCGCGTACAAGGCGGCCGACGTGGGCGACCAGGCGGCGGTCGATGCGGCGGCGGCGTTCGCGGTCGAGCGGTTCGGGCGCATCGACACGTGGGTCAACGACGCGGGCACCTCGATCTTCGGCCACCTGCTCGACATCCCGAACGACGAGCACGAACAGATGATGCGGACGAATTATTTCGGCACGGTCCATGGCTGCCGCGCGGCCGTGCCGTTCCTGCGCGACCGCGGCGGCGCGCTGATCACGGTGGGGTCGATCGCGTCGGACCTGCCCGCGCCGGTGATGGGCGCGTATTCCGCGACCAAGCAGGCGCTCAAGGCCTATGTCGAGGTACTCCGGATGGAGTTGGGCAACGCGGGGCTGCCCATCTCGATCACGCTGATCAAGCCGTCGGGGATCGACACGCCGATCGGCCAGCACACCCGGAACTATCTCCCCGGCGAGGCGCAGATCCCGCCGGTCATCTACGCCCCCGAACTGGTCGCCGACGCCATCCTGAGCGCCGCGACCCGCCCCCGTCGTGAGATCACGGTCGGCGGGTTCGGGCGGTTGCAGGTGATGCTCGGACTGCACTTCCCGTGGGCCTACGAGCTGCTCGCCCCCAAGGCGACCGACGCGTTGCTGAGCGACCCTTCCCGCAAGCAGCCGCCCACCAACCTGTGGGAAGGCCGCGGCGGCGCGGAACGCTCGGGCGAACGCGCGGCCAAGTCGTTCAGCCTCTATACCAAGGCCGCCGAACACCCGGCGGCGGCCGCGCTCGGCTTCGCGGCGATCGGCGGCGCGGCGTTCGCGCTGTGGCGTTCGCGGCAGGATAAGGCATCAACGACCCGAGTGCGAGAAGGCCGGGCGGACGACGCGGCCCGTGTGGCGGACGACCAAGGCAAGCGAGCGTACAACGTTCCAGCTCGAGAGATTGCAATCACATCTTGAGTATAATCGTCAGAACGACGGCTCTATCCCAGCCTGCTTCAGCACACCATTTGCCGTAAACCGTTTCCGAGTACCCGCATCGACGGTGAAGGTCCGATCGGTAATCGGACTAGGCTTAGGACTCAATCAGCACCAATAGGCAAGGCTGGCGGCGAGTAAGACGC
>NZ_CAXSBH010000080.1:0-6533 GCF_964235535.1 uncultured Sphingomonas sp. | reverse complement strand
AGCGGGGTCAATGTTGGACGCCGATCCGGGGTCAAGATCCCGCGCCGGTTGACAAGCTTGTCGTCGACGAGCGGCCCGCTGACGCTCACCCGACCATCCAGGCGTCCGAAGTTTCCGTATGTGACCGCCGCGTTCACGTAGGGCGTGTTGGTGGGAATGCGCGTGATCATGTTCAGCGCGCCGCCCACGACGTTTTTACCGAAGATCGTACCTTGCGGCCCGCGCAACACCTCGATCCGCTCCAGGTTGAAGAGGTCGAAATCGAACGTCGCGACCTGGCCGATATAGATCTCGTCCACGAAGATGGCGACGCCCTGGTCGGTACCGGGTGAGTCCTCGAGCGACGCGGCTCCTCGCAGCGACAAGGTCGTTTGCGTCTTTAGGTTCGGTGAGAATGTGAACCCGGGCGCTTGCGCTGCGATGTCCTTGAGGTCGACGATCCGCTGTCGCTCGATCTGCTCGTTGCCGAGTACGGAAATGGCAATAGGCGTCTTCTGTAGAGACGTGCTCCGGCGCTCTGCGGTGACGATGATATCCCCCAGTCCCGCGCCGGACTCCTGAGGAGAGGTGTCTGTAGCGGGGCCGGCTCGTTGGGACGCTACGCCCTCCCCCTGACCCTCAGCGATGGACGGTGCCGAACCAGCCTCGACGGATCGTTGCTGCGAACTCTGTACAGGCGGCGGCGAGAGCTGAGCGTACCCTGAGCTCGCTACCAGACCGAGGCACGAAACGGACGAAGAAAGAACCAATCTACCGCATCGGATCCCCATAACATTTCCTTTCCAGTTACCGCTCCATCAACGGATCGTAAACGATCTCTGTGATCCCAGATTACTGACCCTTATTGGTTTGTAATGGGGGTTCGATGAAAGCGGCGCCGCACCTGATGACCGCGCCTGCTCACTGGTGGCAGGCCGATCCATACGTCACCTTACCCGATGCTCGGCTCGACTGAGGCAGGTTACTCAGTCCTGGGAATCAGCGGATTCAATCGATGAGCTAGACTGACGACTGCGGAACGAGAGTCGCCGAGCTATGCTATTAGAGGATCGCAGAAGGTTGGGTTTAGCCCCAAGGTTTCTCCTCTGGGAGCGTAACCGTCCAGCATTGACAATGGGCAAGGTCGCAGAGTGACACCATGCACACACCCGTCAGTGGGGCTGTTGCTATCTGTGCGATCTGCTTCTTCCGACGCGGATCTTAGATGGTGACGTCCACGGTACCATCGATCATGAACTGATCAAGCAACCCGCAAACATCAAAGCTTCATCTGGCTTTAGTTGATAAAACATCACGGCCGCACCGGCAGATCAATGCTGCAGGCCACCAATATGGACGTTTTGGCGACGTTTGTAGCCGCACCGCCGATGAGTGAATTGCGTTTTGCATATCTACGCTCTGCATCGCGAATCGGTACAATCTCTTTCCTGGCCACAACGCAGAAGCCCGGTGAGTCCCGATATTATTTTAACGGTGCGGCTAGGACAACGTGCGCTCATGGAGCTGGATAGTAAACAGAGGCACTGCAGGTGCTCTCGAGCGCCGTCGTAGCGAGTTAAGGCCGTCTTCGCTTTCAGCTAGGCCTACACCCGCCACAGGTCGCTCTACTGGAGCTAGGCGGTGCTTACCTATTGCTTACCTGGAACAGTTAAACAAAGCCAGGTAAGCACCACAGCGTTACCTAACCTATTAATAAGACTGGAGCGGGCGAAGGGATTCGAACCCTCGACCCCAACCTTGGCAAGGTTGTGCTCTACCCCTGAGCTACGCCCGCTCGGCGCCGGGCCCGGGACGTACCGGGCGGGTGAGCGCAGGCCGTTAGCAGCCGTCCCCACCCTTGCCAAGCCCCTTGGCTAAACCGCGCGTCCGGCCCACATGAGCTTCACGCAAGCATACGGAGAAGACCGCCTTGGCCACCACCCTCGGGATGAGCGCCGCCGACAAGACCGCCGTGGAGGATTTCCGCCGCGACGTGGTCGAGCCGTCGATGACCAAGCTCGTCATCATCGATTTCTGGGCGGAATGGTGCGGGCCGTGCAAGGCGCTGACCCCGCTCCTGGAGAAGGTCGCGGCCGCCTATGCCGACAAGGGCGTCGTGCTCGCCAAGATCGACACCGACAAGAACAAATTCATCGCGTCGCAATTCCAGATCCGCACCATCCCGACGGTGTACGCGATGCATCGCGGCCAGCTCGTCGCCGACATGACCAGCGCACGCACCGAGTCGCAGCTGCGGACCATCCTCGATCAACTTCTCAAACAGCTGCCGATCGACTCGGAAGCGGCCGACGCCGAGGCCGAGCTCGAACCGCTGATCGCGATGGCCGAGCAGGTGCTGGCCGACGGCGACGGTCCCCGCGCGCTATCGATCTTCGATCAGCTCGCAGAGATGGCTCCCGACCATCCCGCCGTCCTGTCCGGGCGCCTGCGCGCGCTCGTCGCGGCGGGCGAACACGCGGAGGCCGAGGCGCTCATCGCCGCGCTCCCGCCCGAGCTCGCCAAGGATCCCGGCGTCGCGCGTGCGCAGGCGGCGCTGGCGCTCGCCCGCACCGCGCCGCCCGTGGACGATCTCGGCCCGCTCGTCGCGGCGGTGAACGCCGACCCGGGCGATCTCGGCGCGCGTTTCACGCTGGCGAACGCGCAGATGGCGGCGGGCGACCGCGACGCCGCCGCCGACGGCCTGCTCCATATCATCGCCGCCGACCGCGACTGGGACGAGGGCGCGGCGCGCACCCAGCTTCTCCAGATCTTCGAGGTGGTCGGGCTCGTCGACCCCTGGGTCTCCGCCCAGCGTCGCCGCCTGTCCGCGGTGCTGTTCGGATGACGCGCGACCTCGCCGTGACGCGGCTGTCGATCTTCCCGCTGCCGGGCGCGATCCTGTTCCCCGGCATGCACCTGCCGCTCCATCTGTTCGAGCCGCGCTACCGGGCGCTCGTGTCCGACGCGATGGCGCGCGACCGCCGTATCGGCATGATTCAGCCCAAGGGGAGCGGCGATCGCCCCGAATTGTTCGACCTGGGCTGCGTCGGCCGCATCGCCGAGGTCGAGGCGCTCGATGACGGCCGCTACAATTTGATCCTGGAGGGCGTGGCGTTGTTCCGCGTCGTGCGCGAGCTCGACGTGTCGACGCTCTTCCGCCAGGTCGAGGCCGAACTGCTCGAGACCGCCCCCGACGAGACGCTCTCGCTCGGCCGTCGCGCCTCGCTGGAAGCCGAGTCGCGCCGCTTCGCCGAGGCTGCGGGCTATGCGGTCGATTGGGATCAGGTCGGCAAGCTCGACGACCAGACGCTCACCAACGGCATCGCCCAGATCGCCCCCTTCGACGCCGCCGCCAAACAGGCGCTGCTGGAGGCGGGCGACATCGAGGAGCGCGCCGAGCTGCTCATCCAGCTGATGCAGTTCTTCGGCCGCCACGACGGCGAGAACCGGGTCACGCTGCAGTAAGCTCTTCCCCCTTCCGTTCGCCCTGAGCTTGTCGAAGGGTCGTTTTTCTTGCCACGGTCGCGAGAAGGACGACGCTTCGACAAGCTCAGCACGAACGGATATCCTAAACCCATGATCGACCCCTGGCTCCTCGAACGCCTCTGCTGCCCCGTGACCCGCACCCCGCTCCGCTATGACGAGGAAGCGGGCGAGCTGGTGTCGGAAGCCGCGGGCCTCGCCTACCCCGTCCGGGGCGGCGTCCCCGTGATGCTCGTCGAGGAAGCCCGGCGGCTCCCGTGAACCCGGCCGACGACCTCAGCGGCGAGTGGCGCGGCATCTTCAACTACCCCGCCGCCCAACCCCCGACCGAGTTCACCGCGACCCTCCATGATGCGGGCGGCACCCTGTCGGGTCACACCGTCGAGCCGGGCTTGCGCGGCGGCACCGTCACCGCCCGCATCGACGGACGGCGGACGGGCCAGGCGGTCACCTTCAACAAGCTTTATGACGACGAGCGGGACGGCGACTACGACACCGTCGCCTATCGGGGCGCGGTCGACGCCGACGGCACCGAGATCGCCGGCCGCTGGACGATCCCCGGCGCTTGGTCGGGCACCTTCATCATGGTGCGCGAGCACGGGATCGAAGCGGAAATCGGCCTCGAAGCGACGGAGGAGGTCCGCTAGACCAGCGCGCCCCTGAGCAACGCCGGCAACTCCCCTGCCTCCCCCCGGGCCTCCGCCATGAAGGCGCGCTTGAGCGGCTCGACCGCGTTCACCGCCGAGATGCCCAACCGCCTGACCGCGCTCGGCAACCGCCCCGGTATCCCGAACAGCCGCGCCAGCCCGTCGGTCGCCGCCGCGATCGCCCCCGTATCGAGCGCGCGCCACCGCTGGTACCGCGCCAGCAGCGCCGCGTCGCCCAGATCGAGGCCCGTCCGCTTGCCCTCCACCAGCACCTCCGTCAGCGCCGCCACATCGCGCAGGCCCAGGTTCAACCCTTGCCCCGCGATCGGGTGGATGCCGTGCGCGGCGTCGCCCACCAGCGCCAGCCGCTCCGCCGTGATCCGCGAGGCCAGGTGGAACCCCAGCGGCCAGCTCGCGCGCGGCGACGCCCCCGACAGCGCGCCCAGCAACCCGCCCATCCGCTTCCCCGCCTCATGCAGGAACGCCCGGTCCGACAGCTTGAACATGCCGCCCGCGTCTCTCGCCGCCACCGTCCACACGATCGCCGATCGGTGCCCGTCCGCGTCGTCGACCAGCGGCAGCAGCGCGAACGGTCCCGCCGGATAGAAGATCTCGTAAGCGACGCCCTCGTGCGGCCGCGCGTGGTGGAACGCCCCCACGATCGCCGCGTCGTCGTAGGCCCACCGCGCGACGTTGATCCCCGCGGCCGCCCGCGTCGGCGAGTTCCGACCCTCCGCCGCGACCAGGACGGCCGCGCGCACGACCGCGCCGTCATCCAGCGTCGCCGTCACGCCGTGCTCGCCCCGATCGACCGCGACCGCCGCCGTCCGCATCCGGAGGTCGACCCCCGCTTCGCCCATCGCGCCGTGGAGCGCCCGCCGCAGAGCGCGGTTCTCGTACATGACGCCCAGCGCGCCGTCCCCCGCGTCCGGCGTGAAGTCGAGCCGCCCCGGCGCGAGCCCGTCCGACACCCGGATCGACGCGATCGGCTGCCCCAGCCCCTCCAGCCGCGCCCCCACCCCAATCGCGTCCAGCATCCGCCCGCTCGCCGACGCGATCGCCGACGCCCGCCCGTCGAACCCGGGCGCGAGCGTCACAGCCGGATCGGCCGGATCGACCACCACGCAGCTCACGCCATGTTTCGCCAATGCCAGCGCCAAGGTCGAACCGACCAGCCCTCCGCCAAGGATCAGGACGTCGGCTTGCGTGGTGGTGCTCATCAGCCACGTCCCTACTCGCACCGGCCGCGCGCGCCAACGGCCGCCTTGACGCCGCAGGTTACCCCCGCGATGCTTTTCACCGGTTTTACGGGGGGTACGGGGATGGCGAGCCAAGCGCAGCTCGGGCGGGCGAGGCGGGACGGCCTGTGGCGTGAGACGGTCAAGGCCGGCGCGGTCCGCTCGGGCGCGCTCGTCGCCAGCGTCGCCCTGTTTCTCCTGGCGGTCCTAGCCGCGCTCGCGCTGGCGAGCTACGCGCCGAGCGATCCCGCCATCAACACCGCGGGCGGCGGCCCCGCGCGCAACCTCATCGGCCTGCCGGGAGCCTGGTTCGCCGACCTCGCGCTGACCGTCTTCGGCCCCGCCGTCGCGCTCCTCCTCCCCGTCGTACCCATTGTCGCGCTCCGCCTGTGGAAGGGCCTGCCCGCCGGCGACTGGGTTCGGATGCTCCGCGGCTCCGCGCTCGGCGTCGCGCTGATGGCGACCGCTTTCGCGACCGTGTCCGACGACTCGGTGCTCGCGCTCCCCGCCGGCTGGGGCGGCGTCGTCGGCCTCGGCCTGACGGGCGCGGCGCAGTGGGCGACGAGCTTCATCGGCGACACCCAGGCCGAATGGTGGACCCTCGTCGCGTTCGGCGTCCTGTCCGGTTTGACCGGCGCGATCGTCTGGGGCCGCGCGGTCGAGATCGACTGGGCCGAGCTCGCCCGCCGCTCGCGCCCGACCCGCCGCGCCCGCCTCGCCGACGCCTATGCCGGGGAGCCGGGCGACGAGCCCCTCGAACTCACCCGCCGCCCCGTCGCCGACCGCGCGCCCAAGCCGGATCGCCCCGCTCCCAATAACGCCATCACCATCGCCGAGCGTGGCTCCTCACCCGCCGCGATGCCCGCTGTCCCCAAGCGCGCGCCCGTCGACACCAACGCCGCCTTCAAGCTCCCGGCGCTCGACCTGCTGACGCCGGCAGCCCCCGCCCCCAAGGGCGCGGTTGACCGCCCCGCGCTCGAGCGGAACGCCCGCCTGCTCGAGTCCGTGCTCGACGACTTCCACGTCCGTGGCCAGATCACCGAGGTCCGCCCCGGCCCCGTCGTCACCATGTACGAGCTCGAACCGGCGCCGGGCATCAAGGCCAGCCGCGTGATCCAGCTCGCCGACGATATCGCGCGCAACATGTCCGCCATCTCCGCGCGCGTCGCCACCATCCCCGGCCGCA
>NZ_CAXSBH010000079.1:0-7085 GCF_964235535.1 uncultured Sphingomonas sp. | reverse complement strand
AACCGTACAACACGGTCCGAAAAAGGCGAAATATTCGGATGGGTCGAACCCTTGAATTAAACGATCTCTCCCGCGAGTTTACGGTACTTGTTTGAGCTGCACCCTCGCCTACGGCCCTGCCGCGGAGGCCGCGCAACAGTCTTGCACGCTCCGCCAGTCCGATGGCGTGCGGATTGCGCTACGGCTCGATGCGCGCGACTCGGTGCTGACGAGCTTTTCGATGGCGTTCACGCAGGCGACCGGAGTAAGCGCGCACGAATGCTCATTGAGCGCGCGACGCGGCGATGGCCGGTCGCGCTGGCGGGAGGGACGCGGGGCGACATATGTCACGCTGAACGACCGCGACCTGGGGCGACTCGAGGCGGTGGCGCAGCCCTATCGTGGCGATTGGCAACTGAGCGTGAGCGCGGCCGAGGGTGAGCCTGCAAGCTGCGGCGCGTTCATCATTCCTGCAACAGTGATCGTCACACCCGAAGTGGGCGGTCGGTGCGTGGCGACCCTACCGCGACGGCGCGTAACCCTTCGGTGAAGGCCGCTGCTATGCTGCCTTGAGCAGGGTTGTCGTCGGTTGCCAGTTCCACGGCAGCAGCTGGTCGAGCCGGTTCTGCGACAGGTCGGCGATGCGGGCTAGGATGTCGGCGAGCCAGGCCTGCGGGTCGACGTCGTCGAGCTTGGCGGTTCCGATCAGCGGGTACATGAACGCGGCACGCTCGCCGCCGCGGTCGGAGCCGGCGAACAGCCACGCGTTCCTGCCCAGGGCTACACCGCCAAGCGCGCGCTTGGCGGCGTCATTGGTGACGCAGATGCGCCTGAGCTGCCCTTCTGAGCAGTCCATCGGCTATGATGGTCAGGACCGAGGAAGGAAGGACGACTGTCGAACAAGGGGCCGGTGCCGAAGCAGATCATCGGCAAGCTGCGCAAGGTGGAGATCGTGTTGGCGCAGGGCCGCGGCACTGCGGAAGCGCGCCGCAGGATCTCGGTGAGCGTGCAAACCGCGATCTCCGCCGGGGCAGGCTCTACGATCGCTGGCGGAAAAAGTATGGCGGCGTGGAGACCGGTCAGGCCCGCCCGATGAAGGACTTGGAGAACGAGAACGTCTGGCTGGAACGCGCAATCTCCGACCTAACGCCCCACACGCTCGGCTTGCAGGAAGCTGACCGGGGACCCGCAGGTCAAGCGCAGCTAAATTCCTGAGCTCCGCGCGGCGTCGGCGCTGTATCGACCAAGTGAACGAGATGCTGGACGTATCCGAGCGACGCGTATGCATCCTACTAGTCCAGCATCGGTCGACGCAGCGCAAGCCGCGGCGCGGGGCGGATGACCAAGAGACGCTGACGGACGCCATCGTCGCTTTGGCGAAGCAGTTTAGGCGCTATGGCTACCGCCGGGTGACGGCGCTGCTGCATGCGGCAGGCTGATCAGTGAACCACACGCGCGTCGAGCGGATCTGGCGGCGCGACGGGCTCAAAGTCTCCTGGAAGCAGCCAAAGCGTGGCGGCTGTTAAGCAACCCCCACCGGTGCTCCGGCTCCCCGTTCGTCAGCGCCCGCCCGCAGTCCGCGGGCGGGCGGCAGTGGCCTTTCCGGTATCGGCGTCCGTCTGGATCAGCCGGGCCGTGTCGATCCCAGTGAAGTCGATGCGGCCGGTGAACAGGAACGCGTTGATGAAGCGGGAGAACTCGCCCAGGCTCGGCGTGGTCGATCCGGGGCCATATTCCGCGCCGATCGCGGTGGCGTTCAGGTCGGTCTGCGTCGCGACCGCGCCGTGCTCCGCACGCCAGCCCGATCCGGTCGCGTTTTCATACAGCATGAACCCGTCACGGTGCGCGGTGTCGAGCGCCCGACCCTGACGGCCGACGGTAACGCTTAAGTCGCCCAGCTTGTTCTGGCTGATCCCGTCCACGACGACCGAGTTCGCGCCCTTGGTGATGACCACCTGGCTCGCGACGTACATGTTCGGATTGCCGTTCCATTGTTCGGTGTTGATCGTCAGCTTGGTGCCGTTCTCCAGCTGGAACGTGGTGGTGCCCCAGAAGTCGAAGGCGTGCTTGCCGTCGATGTCGACATGCGGATCGCCCCAGATCCTGGTCGACTCGCCCGTCTTGGCGTTCAGGATCGTCATCTCGCTGTTGCGCTCGTCGATGCGCAGCGAATAGCCGTCGCCCAGGTCGACCGAGGCAGTGTGCGCGCCCGTGGTGGTCGCGGCGAAGCTGGCGAGCGCCCGCGCCTGCGTCGTCCCGCCCGTCCCCATGGCGGTAAGCGACACGGTCGCGGGCAACATCCCTTGCGCGAACGGCCCCGCCCCGAGGCGGTTCACGCCGTGCGCCAGCACGCCCGCCGCCATCTGCAGCCACAGGCCGTCCCGTATGGGGGCGAGGGCGGCGTTAAGCGCGGGGTTCAATGCCAGCGCGGCTCCGTTCATCGTCATCGATCTTCTCCCTGTCGTTGTCCCCGCAGTGTTTAACCGATCGATAACTATTCCGCCCTCCGCGATTCGATGACTTTCCTCCGCGATTCGCGGAGGCGGAGGGCGATTCCCTCCGCGAATCGCGGAGGGCGCTCCGCCACGGACTGCGCTATATCCCATCGATCGGGGGCGGATGCCGCTCCGCCCATACAGGAGTTCACCCCTCAGATGATCGGTCCCGCCGGCTTGAACCGCGCTTTAGCGATCGGCTCCGTCCGCCTCGGCGGGCCCGGCGGTACGCGGACGCGCGCGGGCGCGGCGATGCAGGGTCTCGCGGGCCGGGTCGCCACCGCGTTCGCGCAGGAGTTCGATCTGCTGGGCGACGGCCACTCGAAAAAGCAGCACCGACCCGACGCCGACCCGTACGACGTGAACGGCGCGGCGCGCGAGCTGACGCAGGGACTAGGCGGCGGGCCGGTCGACGAGGGGCGCTTCGTCCGCTCGCTCGGGGCTTTCGTGGTGGAGAGCGCGAGCCTGGTCGGCGCGCGGCCCGAATCGCGCTCGCTCCAGCGGATCGACGACGCGATCGGCCAGGCGGAACGCGAAACGGGGCGCGAGGCCGGACCCGAGACGCTCGACGGCGCGCTCCGCTCGATCGACCGCACCGCCGCGCTGGTCGCGGCCGGAGCGGGACGGTGAGCGTCGGGGCAGTCGGGACTGCCGACTTCGCCGCGCTCTTCGGCCCCGACCCGGTCGATGCGGGCGTCGTCGCGGTGGCGCGCTCGGAGCCGATGGACGCCCCCACGTTGGCGGTCGCGGTCGTGCCCGAGCTGACGGTGACGATGCTCGGCGACGCGGGTGGGGGCAACGCGTTGCTGGTGGTGCGGCAGTACGGCGCGGCGGTGGCGCTGATCGAGCTGGGCGACGGCTATCTGCTCGACATCGATCGCGCGCGCGCGTCCGTGCTGCTGTCGAATTCTCTGACAGGCCTCAACACCACCATCTGGGGCGAGGACGCGGCGATGACGCTGTCGGACGGCGCGGCCCCCGCGCGCTTCTGGGGCAACGTCACCTTCGCGCTCGACAATGGCGCGGTGATCACCGCCGCGACCGTGAGACGGGAGGACAACCCGATGGTCTACGTCCTCGACACGCTGACCGTGACCAAGCGCTCAGCGGCGGTGATCATCACCGACATTGCCACGGCGTTTGCCGAACAGGAGGCGGAGGCCACCCTGACCGTGACCACCGCCCGGAACGGCCAGGCCGTGGAGCACCGCACCCCCGACGGTCTAGTGCTGGAACAGGACGGGCAGCGCGACGGCTGGCTGCGCGAGAACACGGGCGTCGCCGCCGACGCCGACTGGCTGGCCCAAACCGCGCCGGGCGCGCTCCACGGTCCCGAAGCCGACCGGATGAGCGGGCGCGAGTTCGGACGATCCGTGGGCGAGATGGTGGCCCAACTGTCGCGACACCCGATGATCTACGCCACCCCGCCATCGGTCCTGGTGAGCAACGCCCTGCGCGCTGACGCCGACCGCAGGGCCGAGGACAGCGCCGATCACGCCAGCGACCGCGCAAGCGAGCGCCGCCGCATCTACCTGGACTCGCTACGATCCCACGCCTTCCGTGACGTTGTGGAAACGGCGGCGCGTCCGATCCAATAAGCCAAGGGGCTGCGCTTCGGTCAGGCCTCAACCCGCTGGATGTAAACCTCGATCTGTGAGGGTCATGGCGTCGAGGTCCAGTCCGGACTCCCGCGCACCCTTGCGGACGGCTGCGGCGAGCTTAGCCGCCATGGCCGGATCATCTTTGTAGGTTTCCTGCGTGGCACTGATCAGGGCGGCCTGGACAAGCAAGGCTTCGGCGAGCTCTTGCCTAACCGCATCATCAGCGTCGCGCATGGCAGGAACGGTGGCGAGCGTCTCCGCCACTTGGGCGCGAACCGCCTGCACGGTCGCGCGACTAGGCAGGCTCGTGTCGCCGTTAGCCGCGCCCCAAGCATTCATCCAATAGACGGAATAAGCGTCGGCCACATTATCGATGCGTAGGCCATGGGGCCCAAGCTCTCGGTCCATCGCCGCGATCACGTCGGTGCTAGCGAAGATCTTCTCCATCCGGACAGCGCCTACGGGATCGGCGCGTCGACTCCGCTGAATGAAGCGCGCCAAGTTCACGCGACGGCGCACGACCGATGGCGCGTAGGTGAAGTCCGACGCGCTCACCGGTTGAACCGTCGCCGTCGATTCCCGACCTGCCGCCCGCTTGCGCGCCTGACTGGCGAGCAGGCCGAACTGGCTCATCGACGCGGCTTCCGGCCAGCTTATCGAAGGTGCGAAAACCGGCATATCCTGCGCCGAAGCCGGACTCGCGATCATCGCTATCGTAAAAGCCAGTTTCTTCATTTTTAACCTCTGATACACGGAGGAGGTCGCGCCGGTGTAGCACTCGCATGGCTTTGGGAAATCACGCCTTGTTAGAGCAGGATCAACCCTTACGCGCCATCGCCTTGCCCAGCAGGAACGCCGCGCCCAGCCCAGCGCCACCGGCGGCGGCGAGGAAGCCGTAGCCGGGCCGCGCATCTTCCCCGGCGGTCGCGGCGAGCCCCTGCGGCTCCGCGCCGGGCGCGGGGTCGGCGGCACCGGTCTTCCGGGCCGGGCCGAAACCCTCCTCCGTCAACGTCATGGCGCGAAGGTCAAAGCCTGAGGCGGTCGCACCTTTCTCGACGGCGCGCCCGATTTCAGCGAGCTTGGCTTTGTCGCCATTCGCTTGTTCCCGCGCGGCTGCTACGAGCATGGCTTGAACAAGCATTGCCTCAGCCAGCTCCTGCTTCTGGGCTGGGGTAGCAGTGGCGAACGCCGGCGTTGCGAGGATAGCATTGGCGGACTGCCCCTTGACCGCCTCCGCCTTTTCGCGAGAGGTCTGGCCGGTCACGCCATGCACAGCCTCCCATGCCTCTATCCAGTAGGCGGCATAAGCGTCGGCAACGTTGTCTACGCGTAAGCCCACCTGTGCAAGCTGAGGCTTCATCAATGCGATCGGATCAAGCTTTAGGTTCGCAGCCAGCCCGTCCGCACCGGCCGGATCGACGGCGCGAGTCTTGGCTACGAACCTCGCATAGTTTTGACGGCGGGCGGTGAGCGACGGTTGGAATGACAGGGCGGGAGCGTCAACCACAGACTCGCTCGCTTCCGAAAGCCTGGACAAGGTTGATCCACGTCGCGCTTCTTGCGTCAGATTGCGACCGATACCGGCTTGGGTGATTGCGGTCTGGTTCGTGATCATGCCGTTATAGGCCATTCCGCCATAATAGCCGCCGAAGTCTTGGCCGGAGGCCGGAACCGAAGCCGCCAAGCTTAGAAGCCCGAACGCCATTCCTTTTGAATCCAAGAAGCGCATGTCGATACCTGTCCTTTCAGAGCTTGTGGTAGCACAGCGTCCGAAACGGGAAAGAGGAGATGCACACGAGCGAACCCGTGCACACCTCCTCTTGCCTGGACCATGTCGGCGACGCGGTGCCGCAGGCTGCGATCAGCCCTTGCGAGCGATCGTCGACTGAGCCTCGCCGATCGACTTGATAGTGTTGTTAAGCGCGTTCGACAGGATAGAAATCTCCTGGGAGACCGCCGCCATCTTGCCGTTCAGCTCGCCCAGCTGCGACTGGTCGCTGTTGCCCTGCTTACCGATCTGATCGGCGAGAGACGCCGCCTTGTTCATCTTCGCGTCGAGAGCCTTACCCAGGGCTACGGCGATGCGCTCCAGAAACCCCTTGCCCGAGCCGCCTGAGCTGGCCGCCTTGAACTCGTCGGAGCCAATTAGGCCGCTGTACATGTTATTAAGGTCAGTGATAGCCGCACGCTCGAGCTGACCCTGCTGAGTGGGCGACAAATTGAATTGCTGGCCAAGCTGCGAACCAGCGTCCATAATCGCGCGCGGGCCGCCTTGGCTGCCGGTCGCAGCAGCGTACGAATTCTGCGCCATGCTGATCACGCTCTGCGGCAAGCCGAGCTGCTGGCCGAGCTGCTGGATGAGTTGCTGGCCGATCGCGGTTCCGAGCGTCTTGAGTGCGAGCGACGCCCAGCCCGAAGGACCCGTCGCGAGCTGCATTAGCGTCGCCGGGTTGGTGAGCGCGCGCTGAATTCCACCGAAAATACCCATTTCACTTCTCCCACTTGAGGTCTTGGTCGGGATCGATCTCCCCGGGTGCGTCCCGGCTCGTTCGTCCTTCCCGGCCCTTATAAACCCCTGTTTTCAGGAGCGCCCTCCGCGAAACGCTTAGATCGCCTCCGCGAAACGCTTAGATTTCGTTAAGGATTGTGTCATCGGAGCGCCATATTCGACCCGGGACAGCCGAACGCGGCGGCGACCCAGCGCGAGACGCAGCTGCGATTCGAGCGCGGCGGGCGCGACCGCGAGCGCGGCCGGGGTCACGCCCTCCAGCCGGACGATCAGCGCGCCGCCCGCATCGCGGATGAGGAGCGCGCCCTCCGCCAAGCCGTCCGGGTCGTTGAACCTAATCGAATAGACGGGGTCGCGGCCCTGCGCGATCGCCTCCGCGACCGCCGCCGCCATCCGGTCGGCGCGCGCGACGGCCGCCGGGTCGAGTGCCAGCGCGATGGCAGGCGCGACCGGCGCGGCGGCGGAGACGTCCGCGGGCGGGGGGCCGCCGGCCCAGGCGGG
>NZ_CAXSBH010000078.1:0-7339 GCF_964235535.1 uncultured Sphingomonas sp. | reverse complement strand
TCGCCGCCACGATCTCGTCGATGTCGCCCGGCCGGAAGTTCGACACGCCGATCGATCGCGCCAGCCCCGCCTCGCGAAGCTTCACCATCGCCTCCCAGGCCTCGACGTAACGACCGTCGCCCGGCACCGGCCAATGGATCAGATACAGATCGACCGCCTCGACCCCCAGCAGCGCCAGGCTCTCGTCGAGCGCCGCCGCCGCGTCGCCGTGCCGGTCGTTCCACAGCTTGGTCGTCAGGAACACGTCCGCGT
The DNA here is from genome assembly GCF_964235535.1 of uncultured Sphingomonas sp. Lineage (GTDB taxonomy): Bacteria > Pseudomonadota > Alphaproteobacteria > Sphingomonadales > Sphingomonadaceae > Sphingomonas. The sequence continues at coordinate 7,087 of NZ_CAXSBH010000078.1, read as the reverse complement.
CGCGCATCCCCTCACCGACCCCGCGCTCGTTATGATAGAACGCGGCCGTGTCGACCAGGGCGTAGCCCAGGTCCAACCCGCGCCGGACCACGCTCGCCACCTGCGCGTCCGGGATCTGATAGGTGCCCAGTCCCATCCGGGGCATCGTACGTCCGTCATTCAGCGTGAAATCGTCCATGCACCGCCCAACCTACCGCATCCGCGCCCGGTTCCGCCCATCCTTCCGGTTGACGCCCGCGCGTCCCCGCCCCTACGCCGGCGACCATGATAGAGAGCATCATCAGCGCCCTTGTCGCGTTCTGCGTCGGCGTCATCCGCGCGGGCGGTTATTGGGGCGTCGCGCTGCTGATGGCGATCGAGAGCGCGTGCATCCCGTTGCCGTCGGAGATCATCATGCCGCTCGCGGGCTATCTGGTCTCGACCGGCGAGTTCAACATCTACCTCGCCGCCACCGCCGGCGCGCTCGGATGCAACTTCGGGTCGATCTTCGCATACGAGGCGGGCAAGCGCGGAGGCCGACCGTTCGTCGCGGCTTACGGCAAGTATTTCCTGGTGGGGCTCGACGAGATCGACGCGGCCGAACGCTTCTTCGCCCGCTGGGGCTCGCTGGCGGTGTTGGTCGGCCGGCTCCTACCCGTCATACGCACCTTCATCGCCTTTCCGGCCGGTGTCGCGCGCATGAAGCTCCTGCCGTTCCACCTTTACACCTTCATCGGCTCCTGGCCCTTCTGTTTCGCGCTCGCCTGGGTCGGCCGCGAGCTGGGCCAGTCATGGAACAGCGACCCGCGGCTGAAGGCGGCGTTCCACCAGGCCCATATCGTCATCGGCGTGCTCGGCGCGGCGGCGATCGCCTTCTACATCTGGCACCGCGTGAACGGCATCAGGAAAAGCCGCGCAAGCGCGCCGCTTCCCTAAGCTCCTCCATCCGGTCAGGCGCGATCTGGTCCATCCGCCGTCGATATACATCGACAAGCTCGTCGCCCGCCTTCTCGGGCGATCCTGCATCGAACGGCGGCTGTGGGTCATATTCCAGGCTCAGTTGCACGGCGCGCGCATGTGCTTCCCCGCGCGTCTCAGCCATAAGCGCCAATGCGAAGTCGATACCAGCTGTCACCCCGCCGCCGGTTACTCTGTTCCGATCGAAGACGGTACGCGCCGCTACCGGCTCCGCACCGAACAAGCGCAAAGCCTCGAACCAGCCCCAATGGGTCGCCGCCTTATACCCATTGAGCAGCCCCGCCCCGCCCAGGATGAGCGACCCCGTACACACGCTCGTCACCCACCGAGCGGACGCGCCGACTCGCTGAACCCATGCTATTGCCTCGTCATCCTTGATGACGGTCGTGACCCCGATCCCGCCCGGAACACACAATATGTCCGCCGCAGGCACGTCGGCGAAGGTAGCCGTCGGCACAATCGAAAAGCCTGCATCGGTCGGCACCGGCTCCAGCGTCTTCCACACTAGATCTACCCGGGCGTTCCCCAGCCTGGAAAGCACCTGCGCCGGTCCCGTCAGGTCGAGCTGGGTGACGTTCGGAAACAATAGGAATGCGACGTGAAGATGATCGGACATGGCATGGGCTCCCGGTTCGAAAGGGTGCCCAGGCGCGCGGCTCGATCCGCCGCGCTCCCCCGTGGTGATCCACTCGGCGCCAGTCACGCGACCCGCGAATGCTAGGCCTGCCCTGCCCGCCGCGCAAGCCATCCGAGCAGCGGCCCCGCCACGGCCAGGTACAACCCCAGCCCCGCCCAGCTCGACCAACCCCACCAGCTGCTCGCCACCGTGGACATCTGCCCATGCGCCAGCCGCATGTCCCACACGACCTGCTTCAACGGATATTTGTAATCGGGCGGCGCCATCACATCCCCGGCCGCGATCATCAGGTTGATCACCATCGACACCGCCAGCAGCCCGCCGACGAACACTCGCTCGCGACGCGTCCCCAGCGACGCCCAATACGTCCCCAACCCGATCCCGAGCAGCCCGGCCACTGGCATCGCATGACGCGGCCCCGTGGAATTGCCTCCATGCCAGTAATAATACGAGGCATTGACCAGCAACACGATCGCCGCCGCGACCGACACCGCAATCGCCAACCCCCGCGTCGCCTGCTCGCGCCACAACAACGCCAACCCGACCGGCGCGAACAACATTACCGGCGCAACCCACAGCAGTCCGCGCCTGGGCCCCACCGTGATCTCGCGCAGTACCTGGAGCGACGGCGTCGTCAGCCCGAAAAAGCCTTGGTCCATCCCTTCCCATCCGACCACGCCCTGATAGCCCAGCCGGAACACCGTCCCGAACGCGACGAGATTGTAGATCGCCAGCGGCACCAGCGCCGCGACGCCGCCCGCTACCGCGATCCCGATCAGCCGCCACCGCTCCAGCCGCGGCCAGGCTCGGACCAGCGCCCAGACGCCTATCACTGACCCGGCGAGCACCGCCTGATACTCGACCACCACCGCCCACCCGAGCGCCGCCCCCGCGAGCAGCGCCAACCCCGGCCGCGCTTGCGCATCGGCGGTCCCCCGCCACACCGCCCAGACCGCGATCACGTACAGCGCCGCGACGCTCGCATGCCCGAACAGGGTCGTCGACCAGCCCCAGATCGGCGAGCCGAGCGCATAGGCGAGGCTGGCGACCAACGCCGCTCCCGCCCGCCCCGTTAATCCGAGCGCGAGATCGAACAGCAACACCGCCGCGACCGCCGTCAGCACCGCCGGCCCGCTCGCCGTCGCCGCCCATTGCCGCGCCAGCATGAACCGCGAAAAGGCGGGATCGCCCTGACGCAGCGGCACGTCGGCCGACCGAACCCCCGTGACGGCGGTCACGACCGCGACGGCGGGCAACGCCGTCAGCGTCATGCCCGGCGCCTTATCGAGGTAATAATGATCGCCGAACCGCGCGAAATCGATCGTCAACGGGGCGAACTCGTCGATCGTCGCGTCCCCGTCCTCGACCAGGCTGACCGCCGCGAACAACCGCGTAGCGTTGTTGGGATTGCCCTCCCAAGACCCGAGCCACGCGCACGAGAACCAGACGAGCAGGAACAACCCCACCCGGAAACTCCGCCCCGCCTCTTCCCCACTCGACATCGCCGGACGCTATCGCCGCGCGCCGCGATCGTCCAGTTCGCGAACGGGCACCTTACCGCGGCTGGCGCGACCGCTCTACGGCGCGTGCCGCGTCCTCGCGGCGCGACTCCCGGACGCGCTGGTTGAAACAGCCGGTCTGACCACCGGGGCCGATCGCCGAGCAGCTGCCGATCGTGTTCACGCCCGCTCCCGCCTCCAATGCCGTTCCCGAGCGGACCGCCCAGGCCTCATTCTCCGGCGTGATCTCCAATTCGCGCAGTTCCTTGGGAACGCGGAACTGCTCCTGCGCCGACCGCCTGGAACAGACGACGATTTCGTTGCCGGCATTGTCGGTCGGGCAGCGCTGATTGCCGTACAGCACGAGCACACCGTTGACGGGCGCGCCGCGCGAGACCTCGCCCGGGGTGCTGGTGGACTTGGGCGCGGCTACACCGGGGAGCGCGACCTGCTGGGCCTGCACGGGAGCGGCCCCGAAAACAAACGAGGCCAGCGCGGCCAGGAACAGCTTAGGCAACGTCATTCCCTCAAATCCTCTTGGCGGCCGCGATCGCGATCTTGCAACCCAGCCGGATCAGGCCGCTCATCACCGGATAGCCGAATACGTTCTCCGCCCCCGCCGCGATGGCATGGTCGCGGTGCTCGATCTCCTCCGCCTGGAAATCGGCGATCGCCGCCGTCAGCTCGGGGTCGCTGTCGCCCAGCTCCTCCAGTTGCTCGGCATAGTGCTTGTCAATCTCGGTCTCGACCGCGGCGGTGCAGGCCATCGCCGCGCCCGGCCCGATTGCCGCCGTCATCGCGCCCAGCGCGAAGCCGGCGACGTTCCAGAACGGATGCAGCAACGTCGGCCGCACGCCGCGCTCGACGATCATCCGGTCGAAGAAGGCGCGGTGACGCTCTTCCTGGCTCGCCATATGGTGGATCGCGCGCGCGGCCGGGTGCCGGTCGCCCAGTACCGCGAGTTGACCCGCATAGATGCGCGTCGCGCCGTACTCGCCCGCCTGGTCGACGCGGATCATGGCATCGGTATCGACGGTCCGGTCGCCCGGCTTCCAGCTCATGTCGTTCATCGCGCGGCCTTCCTGCCTGACAGAAGTAACCAGATGGTGAGCGCCCCGCCCAGCGAGAAGAGGGCGTTGAACCCCGCCAGCGATACGCCCGCCAGCGTCCAGGGCGCGCGGTCGCAGCGGACCAGCGGCGCGTTCAGGATCGCCGCGAGCCGATCGTCGGCGCTCGCCCCGCCGAGCGGCACGGTCGAGGTGCAACTGGTGATCCCGCGCCACCAGCCATACTCGACGCCGGCATGAAACAACCCGATCGCCCCCGACACCGCGATCAGCAACGCGGCGAGCGCGACCAGCGCCACCCGCGTTCGTCCATCCGCCGCAAAGGCCAGCGCCGCCGGTACGAGCGCAGCGTAATGCGGCCAACGCTGCCAAAGGCACATTTCGCACGGATATAGCCCGCCCAACAGCTGCGATCCCCACGCTCCGGCCAGCAGCGCCGTCGGGATCAACAGGGCCGCCACGCGCGCGAGGTCGAACGATCGACCCAACGCGTTACTTCTTCACGGCCGGCCGCGTCGCCGCCGCGACCTGCGCCGCGCCGCCCAGCCGCGCGATCGTCTTGAGCGCATATTGCAGCTGGAAATCCTCGACGCCCTGCTTCTTCAGCTGATCGGGCGTCGCGGTGAAGCGGGGATCTTCCTTGACGTCCTCCTCCAGCACCTTGTTGTCCGCCTTGACCTCGTTGATCAGATGGCGGCGCAGATCGGCCTCCCGGAACACGGGGCGGCTCTTGCGGTCGGGGTCGGACAGCTGCGGCACCGCGATATCAGGCTCGATCCCGCCTTCCTGCACCGACTTGCCCGACGGCGTGAAATAGCGCGCGGTGGTAAGGCGCAACGCGGTCTTCGGTCCGACCGGTAGCAGCGTCTGCACCGATCCCTTGCCGAATGTCCGCTCGCCCATGACGATCGCGCGGTGATGGTCCTGCAGCGCGCCCGCGACGATCTCCGACGCCGAAGCCGTCCCCGCATCGACCAACACGATCACCGGCAGGCCGTGCGCGCCGTCACCGGGCTTGGCGAAATATCGCTCGATGTCGGTGCGCTCGCGCCCGCGCTGCGACACGATCTCGCCGCGTTCCAGGAACGCGTCCGTCACCTCGATCGCTTGGCTCAGCAGCCCGCCGCCATTCTCGCGCAGGTCGACCACATAGCCCAGCGGCCTGCGCCCGAGCGCCTTTTCGACCGCCATCAACGCCGCGCGCGTGTCGGCCCCCGTCTGCTCGGAGAAGGTGTTGATGTTGATATAGCCGACATCGCCCTTCAGCTCCCACTTCACGGGACGCTGAACGATCACCTCGCGCGTCATTGACACCTCGACCGGCTTGTCGCGGCCGGGCCGCACCAGCGTCAGCGCGATCTTGGTTCCGGCCTTGCCGCGCATTTGCCCGATCGCCTCGTCGAGCGACGCGCCGAAGATAAGCTTGCCGTCGATATGCGTGATGTAGTCGCCAGCCTTTACCCCGGCGCGGTCGGCGGGCGTGTCCTCCTGCGGCGCGATCACCTTGACCGCGCCGTCCTCCATCGAAACGGTCAGGCCCAGACCGCCGTAATTGCCCTCGGTCTGGATGCGTAGATTGTCGAAATCGAGCGCGTCGACATAGGACGAATGCGGATCGAGCGAGGACAGCATTCCCGCAATCGCGCCCTTGATCAGCGTCTTATCGTCGACCTTGTCCACGTAATCCGCCTTCACGCGGTTGAACACGTCCAAGAATTGGTCGAACTCGCGGTAGGTCTCCGTATCGGCGGCGGCCATCGCGGCGGTCGCGATCGGCACCAGCGCCAGCGCGCCGACGATCGCGGTGGCGGTTAGAAGCGGGCGAGGCATGGGCGAACGGTCCTTGGGTCGCGGGTGACGACGGAGCTTAGCGCGACCTGCGGTCGTATCAAAGCCGGCGGGTGAACGAGGGCTGACCGGGGCCGAGCAGCGCGGTGATGTCGACCGGGCGACCGCGTCGACGTAGCTCGACCGCGACCTCCGGCGCGTCGCTGAGCGGTGCCGCGCCGACCGGCGTTCCCGCCCCGATTGCCGCGCCTGGTCGAACCCGAGAGACGGCAAGTCCGGTCAACGTCGTCGACCAACCCTCGCCGTGGTCGATCACGACCACCGTGCCGTATCCGCGATAAGACTTCGTGTAACGGACCGTTCCGCCCGCCGGCGCGACGACCGCCGCACCGGGCCGCACCACGAAGGTCAACCCGCGCGAGCGTACCCCGGCGGGCGATACTTCGTCGAATCCGGTCGCCAGCCGCCCCGCGACCGGCAAGCGATAGACCCCTCCGGCGGCGGCCGGCGACGCCACGCCGGGCGCGAGCGGGCGCGGGATTGGCGCGGGCAAGGACGCCAGCGCTTCGGCCGTGACCTGCGCGCGGTCGGCCTCGTCGATCCGGTCGAGCAGGTCTCGCGCCTGCTCGCCGAGCGCCAGCGCCCGGTCGCCTTCGCTAAGCGCATCGCGGCCGAGCGAGCGCGCCTGCGCCCGGTGGCTCGCCTCGGCCCGGGCCAGTGCGACCCGTTCTCCCTCCAGCCGCGCTTGTCCGCTCCGCAACGCGGCTGCGGCGATCCCCGCACTCCGCCCGAGCCACTGCGTCCGGGCCAGCTCGACCCGGACGACCGCCGTGCGCGCCGCGATTATGGGCACCGCTCCTCCGAGCACCGCGCGCAGATGGACCAGGTCGGCAACCGATCCCGGCTGCGCGATCGTCGCGACCGCAGGCCGACGCGCCAGCGACTGTAGCGCGGCGAGCAGGCCTGCGACCGGTGCCTGCGCCGCGCCGAGCCGCGCCCGCTGCGCCCGCAACAGATCGTCCACTACGGCGACCCGAGCCCGCGCGGTCTCCAGCTCTGCTCGCGCGACCACGACGCGCGCCGCCAGCGCGCGCTCCTGCGCCGCGGCCCGCGACGCGGCGTCGGTGGCCGCCGCCGCC
>NZ_CAXSBH010000077.1:0-8054 GCF_964235535.1 uncultured Sphingomonas sp. | reverse complement strand
CAAAGTTGGACGCCTATCCGCCCCGAACGGGGTCAACATTGCAGGCCGATTCACACTCGGCCAACGATCCAAGGTGACGCTGGTCGAAGGCATCGGGGCCGGTGCCACAGAAGCTGAGGTTCGCGCTGCCTTTCCCGGCTTTCGAGAAGAGCCGCACAAATATTTGGAGAAGCCAGGCAAGTATCTGACCGCACCCACCGCCTCAGACCGGGATCCGGCGCTGCGCTTCGAGATCGGCCGCGACCGCAAGGTCAGCCTGGTGCACATCGGGACGATGCCGGTACTCGGCTATGTCGAGGGATGCGCCTGAAAGATCAGCGGCGAGCAACCGCAATCGTGAAGGACGGGGCAGAACAGCCTCTCGCCCCGCCCTTGCCCCATTCACGCTGAAGAGAAGTATCTGAACGAGAGGCCGGTTTCACGCGCCGGCTGAGCCGCGCTGAGCGGCCGAAAATGGGTCCTCGCCGCTATCGAGAACTGGGCGGACAGCTCTCGCTCGCGACCGGCCAATGTTTCCGTCGTGTTGTTCGCGCTGCGCCGGCCGAAGCAGGCAGTGCTTAGGGTCCGCACCGTGGTACGGGCTGATCACGCTTTCCGGCCTGGCGTCACGAAGCCGCAAATCTCGGCAGGTGAGCCGTCTGGAATGACTGATCCTCGCAGGACAGGTGTCGGTAAGCCAGCGCGAAGGTGTCTGCATCGACTGGCTGGCCGATGAGGTAGCCCTGTCCTTCCCGACAGCCGAACTCTTCGAGCACTAGGCTCTGCTCCGGGGTCTCGATCCCTTCCGCGATCACGTCGATCCCAAGCGAGGCGCCAATGCACAGGATGCCTTCGATGACAGCCGCGCTGTGGCGATCCGTGCAGATGTCGGCGACGAAGCCGCGATCGACCTTGAGCCGAGTGAGCGGCACTCGCTTGAGCGTGCTCAGGGAAGCGAAGCCGGTGCCGAAATCGTCCAGCGCGATGCCGATCCCGCGGTCGACCAGTTCGGAAAGCGGCCGGAGCGTCTCATCGTCGTGGCGGAGCGCGATCGTCTCGGTGATCTCCAGCTCGAGGTTGCAGGGTAGCAGCCCATGGCGGGCAAGGGCGGCCTCGACGTCGGCGACGAGCCCTCGCGTATGGACCTGCGCGCCGAACAGGTTACAGCTGATGCGCGGGATGCACAGACCGTCAACACGCCAGGCGGCGAGCTGGCGGCAGCTCTCGTCCAGCACCCACTGACCGACCTCGTAGGCAACAAGGTGGGTCTCCAGCACCGGCATGAAGGCCGCGGGTGATAGCATCCCCCATTGAGGATGGCGCCAGCGCAGGAGCGCTTCGGCACCGGTGAGCGAACCATCCGCGAGGCGCGCCTGCGGCTGATAGTGAAGCTCCCATTGACCGGACACCCGAGCCTGGCGAAGTTCGTCCTTGAACGCACGCCGAGCGGCCAGCTCGGCGCGCATTGAGGAGTCGAACAGGCGATAGCTTCGTCCGCCCTGACGTTTGGCGCGAAACATGGCTAGGTCGGCGCGCATCAGCAGTTCGTCCGCATCGTCGGCATGATCCGGCGCGAGTGCGACGCCGATGCTGGCGGCAATATGAAGGCGATGACCGAAGACCTGAAAGCTCTCACCGAAAGCGTCAAGAAGCATGCCCGCCGCATCGCGGGCTGCGAACAGGTCGGCCTTCGTAGGCAGTAGCAGCGCGAACTCGTCGCCTCCGAGCCGTCCGATAATCCAATCAGGGCCGGCGACGCTCCGGAGACGAACCGCGAGCGCCTGGAGAAGGGCGTCGCCCACAGAGTGTCCGAACGAGTCGTTGACCGCTTTGAAGCCGTCGAGATCGAAGGCGAGCACCGCCGCGCGCCCATCGTCGAGCAGCGTCCCACGAACGCTGTCGTAGAACGTTTTGGGATTGAGCAATCCGGTCAACTGGTCGTGAGCGGCATGATGCTCAAGGGTCCTCTCTCGATCGCGACGAGCGGAAATGTCCTGCATCTGCCCGCCGAATGCCACGCCGGCAGGCGTGGCCCAGGCGGAGAGCGAGAGTTCGATCGGGAACTCCTCGCCGTCCGCGCGCCGCGCGATCACCTCCAGCTGCTTGCCGGCCAGCTTGTTCTCTCCGCCGCGCCTGACGCGTTCCAGCCCGGCGCGATGTGCTTCGAGAAAGCGCTCGGGGACTATGATGTCCATCTTTCGACCGATGGCCTCCCTCCGGTCGTAGCCGAACAAGCGTTCGGCAGCTGCGTTCCAGTAGGTGATCACGCCATCGGCGTCCGCGGTCAGGATCGCGAGCGCGGTCGCTTCCGCGAAGCTGCCGCCTGCGATGAGTTGCGCATCGTCGCGACGCTTCTCGATCCGCCGCGCGATCATGCGCGCGAGTTGGGTCAGGCTACGCGCATCATCGTCTCGGAACTCCAGGCGCGGCTTCCGATCGATGATGCAGACCGCACCGAGCCTGACGCCTTCACGTGTGATGATCGGCGCGCCGGCATAGAAGCGAATGAACGGGTCGCCGGATGACCAAGGCATTGTGAGCGAAGCGAGGGTCTGTCGCGGCATCCCGCACTATGAATGGCGCGTCGCTGGTGATGGCGTGCGCGCAGAAAGATATGTCGCGCGAGGTGCTGTCGATCGCGACGCCTGTGCGGCCGTGAAGCCGCTGATTATCCTTGGTGATAATGGTCACCAGCGCGATCGGCGCGTCGCACAGGTCCGCGGCGAGATGCGCGATCTCATCGAATTCCCGTTCAGCTGGACTACCGGTCAAGCCGCAGTCGGAGAGAAACTCCAGGCGCTCGGCTTCGTCGTCTGGAACGGGATACATCGTGATCGCGCTTTCATGCCCTCATTTCATAACCCTCTATACCGCCGTGTTTAATGTTCGATGAAGCGCGATTACGAAAGCACGCGCCGCTCTCCCGCCTCGTTGCATTGTGTGTAGAAAATGGAGGCCGTGGTGCGACGTGCGTAGAGCGGCTTTCATTCAGTCTGGGTCACAGCCGCAGGAGCTGAAGTGGTTGGCGCATTCATGTGGCTGGAACAGAGCGGTGCGATGCACCAGTTGTTTAGTGTTCTGCTCCATTCTGGTCGAATGCGAACCACGGTTTCCAACCCCGCGTCGCGCCCGGGCCCTTGTGCGGGCTGCAAGGACGGTGCTGGCCTCGATTTCGAATTCTCGATGGCGTTCCAGCCGATCGTCGATGTATTCAGCGGCGCGATGTACGCCTACGAAGCGCTGGTGCGAGGTCCTTCGGGCGAAGGCGCCGCAAGCGTTCTGTCGCGGGTGTCGGAGGCAAACCGCTACGCGTTCGACCAGAAATGCCGCGTTAAAGCGATCGAGACCGCGGCGAAGGCGGGGCTGACGGAGACGGCTGCGCGCCTGTCGATCAACTTTCTGCCGAACGCGGTCTACTCGCCCGCGGCCTGCATCCAGCTGACTCTGAAGACGGCTAAGCGGGTGGCTTTCCCGGCGGACCGCTTGATCTTCGAATTCACGGAAAACGAGGAGATGGTCGACCCCAGCCACGTGGCGAACATTGTTGCCAGCTACCAGAAAATGGGGTTCGGGACGGCACTGGACGATTTCGGTGCTGGCCATGCTGGATTGAACCTGCTGGCCCATTTCCAGCCCGACATCATCAAACTCGACATGGACCTCGTGCGCGGCCTCGACGCCAGCCTGCCGCGCCGGATTATCGTCAGCGCCGTCGTCCGTATGTGCGACACCCTGGGCGTGACAGTCATTGCAGAGGGCATTGAGACGGTCGGCGAGCTCGACGCGCTCCGCGCGATCGGCGTGCATTACGTTCAGGGCTATTATTTCGCGAAGCCGGCTTTCGAGGCCCTCCCGCAGGTGACTTTCGGATTAGGCGAGGCACGGCACGTGGCATAGCGGCAGCCTCGCTCTGGTTAGCGACGGGATTACCTCAGCACACTACTTGATCACCCCATCCTGCCTGTCGCGAGCCTTTCACAAGCGGGAGAAAAGGGCAGCTTTTGGTCACGGCTGCCCAGAAGCCGACGGTCCGAAATCGTCCGTCCGAGCCTAGAAGCCGCAGCTGAATGAACGGCCGGTTCTGGGAGACGGCGAAACAGCCGCGAGCGGCCGGGATTGGGCCCGACCGGAAGTGGAAGGTCGACTGGCGACCGATTTGCTGGCGTTTGTTCATACGGCAGCGGCGCACAGGAGCAAACAGTCGGCGGGGGCATTCAGACGACCGCTCCCGGGGCGGTGTTACCGATCCCCAGGGTCGGTACCCCGAGGTGAGGATCGACTAAGTTCGCCGGATTGTGCACATGACGCGCAACGGAGAAACGACCAGTGAGCGAACGCGAACCGAACATTGTCACGTCCGGACTGTCGGGTTTTATCACGCGTGATGGCATCACCGTGGAGGTCCAAATCCATCGTCTTGAGGGCCAGGCCGGATGGGCGCTGGAGGTCGTCAACGCGAACCGGACGTCCACCGTCTGGGACGATCTGTTCGACACCGACGGCGAGGCTTACGCGGCCTTCCTTGCCGCCGCCGAGGACGAAGGCATGATCACCTACCTCGACCGTGCAACCGTGATCCCGTTTCGGCGATGATCACCCGACCTCGCCCGCTAAGCCGCAACCGCGTGCTTGAATAAGCTTCGTGATATGGCCTCGACAAAGACACTCAACGCCAAGAACCTCGAAGCGCTGGGCAGCGAGCGGCTAGCCGCGCTGCTGATGGAGGTCGCGACCGGAGATGCTGGCATCAAGCGCCGGCTGCGTCTGGCGCTCGCCGGAGAGGCGGGCCCGGCGGACGCCGCTCGTGAGATTACCAAGCGGCTCGCGACGATCGCAAAGGCGCGCAGCTTCATCGACTGGCACAAGGTCAAGCCGCTCGCCGCCGATCTGGCAGCGCAGCACGGCGCGATCATGAACCTCGTTGCCCCGCACGATCCGGCCGCGGCGCTCGACCTGCTGTGGCGCCTGGCGGGGTGCGCCGAACCGGTGTTCGCACGCAGTGACGATGGCAGCGGCCGGCTGGCCGATATGTTCCGCGCCGCGGTGGACGATTTGGGTCCGGTCGCCGATGCCGCCCGCATCGCTCCGGCGGTCCTGGCGGAGCGCGCGTTCGAAGCGGTGAAGGACGATGGCTACGGTACGTACGACGGCTTGGTCGAGACACTCGCGCCCGCGCTCGGCACCTCCGGGCTGGAGCGGCTGCGCGACCTTGGTCTCGCCTGGCAGGCCCAACCCGTGGCCGTGTCGCCGCAGGCCGAGCGCGAGGTGATAGGCTGGGGCAGCGGCGGCCCGATGTACGCGGATCAGATCAACGCCAGCCAACGCACGCGCGCGTCGGCGCTCCTGCTCCAGCATGTCGCCGACGCGCTCGGCGATGTCGACGCTTATATCGCGCAGTACGAACCCGAGACCCGCCGCGTACCGCTGATCGCGGCGCGGATCGCCGAACGGCTGCTGGCGGCGGGACGGACGGCCGACGCCTGGGCGGCGATCGAGGCTAGCGAGAGCGGCAAACTTGGCTGGCTCGCGCCCGAATGGGAACAGGCGCGTCTAAAGGTGCTCGATGCGCTCGGGCGGCATGACGACGCGCAGGACTATCGGTGGGAACGGTTCGTGGCGACGCTCAATAGCGGTCATCTGCGCGCGTTCCTCAAAAAGCTTCCCGACTTCGAGGATTTCGACGCCGAGCAGCGCGCCATCGCGCATGCGCGCGGCCACGCCGACGTTCACCGGGCGCTGGCTTTTCTCGTCGCATGGCCGGCGCTGGACCGGGCGGCGGCGCTGGTCGTCGAGCGCGCCGACGCGATCGATGGCAACGCCTACGAGCTGCTGACGCCCGCCGCCAAGGTGCTGGAGGAGAAGCATCCGCTCGCGGCCACGATCCTGCGCCGCGCGATGATCGACTACACGCTCAGCCATGCGCGCGCCTCGCGCTACGGGCATGCGGCCCGGCACCTCGTCACCTGCGGCCACCTAGCCCGGCGGATCGCCGATTGCGGAAAGGTCGCCGATCACGACACCTACCTCGGTCGGCTACGAGAGGATCATGGTCGCAAGGCCGGGTTCTGGCGCGAGGTCGTAACCTGATCGTGGATCACGCCCTACCGCATTCCGCTGCTCAAGCGCACCCGCCGAGCCGCGCAAATGACCAGCTGGATGCGCCTACCGCGACAGGCGCTCGCGCAGCAGCGACCAGCGCCGGGGCTGGCGTCGCTTGACCGCGATGGCGAGAGCCTTTCGCGATCCGACCAGCACCAGGAGCTTACGGGCACGCGTCACGGCCGTGTAGATCAGCTCGCGCCCGAGCATGGTGTAGGCCTGCATGGTGATCGGCAGCACAACGACCGGGTACTCCGACCCTTGCGACTTGTGGATCGTGGTCGCGTAGGCGAGCTGAAGCGCGTCCAGCTCGCCGAAATCGAAGGTGGCCGCGGTCTGTCCAAAAGTCGCCGTCAGCTCGCCCTCGGTGTGATCGACGCGGATCACGACACCGAGGTCGCCGTTGTAGAGATCGCGCTCGCGGTCGTTGACGATGTGCATGACCTTATCGCCCGGCCCGTAGCGGTGGCCGAACCTCTCCACGAACGGATCGGTGGGCGGGTTGAGACGCTGCTGCAGGAGTGTGTTGAGCGCCCGGGGCTCCGGCCCCGCCGCGCTGCATGGGACCGAGCACCTGGATGTCGCGGGCCGGATCGAACCCGAACCGGCGGGGGATGTGCCGCGACACGAGGTCGAGCACTTTGTCGGCCACGTCGCCGGGCTCGTCCGCCTCCACATAGAAGAAGTCGCCTTCGCCGCGCGCAGTCAGGTCGGGCATCTCGCCCGCGTTGATCTTGTGCGCGCCCGTGATGATCCGGCTCGTGGCCGCCTGGCGGAACACCTTCGTCAGGCGCACCACCGGCACCGCGCCGCTGGCGATCACGTCCTTGAGCACCTGCCCGGCCCCGACCGACGGCAGCTGGTCGACGTCGCCGACCAGGAGCAGCGCCGCCTCGGCCGGCATCGCCTTCATGGTGGAATGCATGAGCATCACGTCGACCATGCTCGCCTCGTCGATCACGAGCAGCTGGCAGTCGAGCGGGTTGTGCTCGTTCCGCTTGAACCCACCCTCGGCGGGGTCGGTCTCGAGCAGCCGGTGCAGCGTCATTGCCTCCATGCCGCTCGACTCCGCCAACCGTTTGGCCGCGCGGCCGGTCGGCGCCGCAAGCGCGATCTCGACCCGCTTGGCGGCCAGCGTCTTCAGGACCGAGTTGACCAGCGTGGTCTTCCCCACGCCAGGACCCCCGGTGATCACGCACGTCTTCGATATCAGAGCCAGCCGCAGTGCGTCGCGCTGGCTCGGCGAGAGCTCGAGCCCGGTTTTGCGCTCGACCCAGGGGATCGCCTGCCCGGCGTCGATGGCGGGCCAGGGCAGCCGACCCTCGCGCAACCGTAGCAGGCGGTCGGCGATCGACTGCTCGGCGCGGTACAGGCCGGCCAGGAACATCACCTCGCGCCCGTCCGTCACGCCCGCCATCACCTCGCCGGACGCAAGCTCGCCGTCCAGCGCACGCTCGATAAGCGGTTCGGCCACCTCGAGAAGCTTGCCGCCCGAGCGGATCAGATCGTCCCGGGGCAGCCCGCAGTGACCGTCGTCCATGGCGCTGGTGAGCGCATGCGCGACGCCGGCGCGAACACGGCGGGGGTCTTCCTTGCCGTAGCCGATGCTCGCCGCGATTGCATCAGCGGTTCTGAAGCCGATGCCGGTGATATCGCGCGCGAGCTGGTACGGGTCGGCCTTGATGATGCTGATCGCCTGGTCGCCGTACGTCTTGAAGATCCTTACCGCACGGGCCGAGCTCACGCCGTGGCTGTACAGCCAGACGATGATCTCGCGGATCGCGCGCTGGTCGCTCCAGCCCCGGATGATCTTGGCCTCACGCACAGGGCCAATGCCCGTCACCTCGCGAAGCCGCTCCGGCTGAGTCTCGATGACCTCGAACACCTCCTGCCCGAACGCCGCGACGAGCTTGGCCGCGTAGACCGGGCCGATGCCCTTGATCATGCCCGAGCCGAGATACTTCTCCAGCCCCGCA
>NZ_CAXSBH010000076.1:0-8318 GCF_964235535.1 uncultured Sphingomonas sp. | reverse complement strand
GCGGCCCCCGCCGCGACGGCGGCGACCGGGGCGGCGACCGCGCCCCCCGCCCCGAGCGCGCGGGCAACGAGGACGGCCCCGCGCCCGAGTTCGCCCCGGCGTTCCTGACGGGCGACCGGGACTAACCTGCGGTTCACCGCTGAAACGGAGGAGGCTAGGGACGTATCGTCTCGGGCCTTTTTCCGTTGTGGAGTCCTGTCGACATCCGACGACTATGCCTACGGCCGTCGCCCGCTTTGCCTCGTGCTAGCGGTCGACGAGGCGAAGCGGGCGGTGCCGAGCACGGAGGCGGGGTTACAGGGCGTACGAACATGGCCTCGTTCCGCTTGCGTTCCCCTATAATTGCAGGAATGAGAGCAAGTAGCGCGACTCTTCGCCGCGCTGGTTAGGTCGGCTATGGCGCGGTTCAGCTTTCTGGAGTTTTTTGCCGGTGGCGGAATGGCGCGCGCCGGGCTGGGCGACGAATGGCGGTGTCTATTCGCAAACGATTTCGACCCGGCCAAGGCGACTGCTTACGCAAACGCCTGGGGTGAAGGAGACGTGCCGCCGCCCGAGCTGAAAATCGGCGACGTCGGCGAGCTGCGGACGGACGAGTTGCCGGTCGGGCGCGCTGACCTCGCCTGGGCTTCCTTTCCGTGTCAGGATCTGTCGTTGGCGGGTGCGGGTGCTGGTCTGGCGGGGGAGCGGTCGGGGACGTTTCTGCCATTCTATCTGCTTATGCTCGGCTTGCGCGAGCGCGGGCACGCGCCGCGAGCAATCGTGATCGAGAATGTCTGCGGGTTGTTGAGTTCCCATGGCGGTCGCGACTTCGCTGATATTTGCGCGATGCTGGCGAAGATCGGCTACCGTTTTGGCGCGCTGATAATGGACGCCGCGGACTTTCTGCCGCAATCGCGCCCGCGCCTATTCATTGTTGCCTTTGACCGCGCGTTGCCGGTGAGCAGGCCGGACCAGCCCTCGGCGCATTGGCACCCGGCCCGTCTGCGTCAGGCGCAGGCGGGGCTGCGCCCCGACCTCCGGCGCGATTGGCTGTGGCTGAGCCCGCCGGTCCCGCCGACGCGCAACACCCGGCTGGCGGACGTGATCGAGGCCGCGCCGCGCGACGTGCGCTGGCATAACGCGGAGGAGACGGCGCGGATTATCGGCCGCATGAGCGAGGTGAACCTCGCCAAGGTGAACGCCGCGCGCGATGCGCCCGGGCGGTCCGTCGGTGGGGTCTATAACCGCACCCGTATCGAGGGCGGCGTGAAGAGGCAGCGGTCGGAGGTCCGCTTCGACGACGTCGCGGGTTGCCTGCGCACGCCCGGGGGCGGCTCCAGCCGGCAGACAATCATAGTTGTGGAGGATGGCACGGTGCGCACGCGCCTGATCTCCGCGCGCGAGACCGCACGGCTGATGGGCCTGCCCGAGGAGTATCCGCTCCCCTCCCGCTACAACGACGCATACCACCTGACGGGGGACGGCGTGGCCGTGCCAGTGGTGCGGCACATCGCCGAGCATCTGCTCGAGCCGGTGCTGGGCGCGCGAGTTGGTCGGGCGCTAGCGGCGTGACCGTACTCGACAAGCTGGCCGCTTTTGCGGCAGCGAACAAGTTTACTACGCGGGGCGCGATGAACGTCGGGCTGGTGATAAGCCGGCGTGCGCGCGACGTCGGCCTGCCGCTCGACCCAGAGCAGCAGCTGTCGGACAGCGGCTCGCAGGTGCGGGGGCTGAACGGCGCCGCTGGCAACGTCATCCTCGCCGGCCATGGTATTTCCTACCGGTTCGGGACCGAGTCCGGCCGCACCAATCGGGGAGCGCCCAAGCAGATGCGCGCCTATGTTACCCTGCTCAACGAGTTGGCGGGCGAGCCCGGGTTTAGCACCACCGATTGCGAGCGGTTCTGGGTCGACCGGATTGTCGGCTATTTTGAGAATAAGCCTTTCCGCCTCCGGCGCGAGGCGGGGGCGGCGGTACAGGCGATCGTGGCCGACTTGCTCGACCAGGCGCGAGAGCGGCAGAAGGCGAGCGCGGGGGCGATGGTCGTCGGTGCGGTCATGCAGCATCTGGTGGGCGCCAAGTTGGAGCTGGCGCTGGCAGATCGCGCGACGATCACGCATCACGGCGCGAACACGAGCGATCAGGGAGGGCGAGGCGGCGACTTCGATGTTGGCGACGCGGCAATTCACGTCACTGCCAGCCCCGGCGAGCTGTTGATCGAGAAATGCCGCGCTAATATCGACGCCGGGATCAGGCCGGTCATCATCACCACCGCGAGAGGCGCGGCCGTGGCGGCGGGGCTGGCGGAGCAGCGCGGACTGCTTGGCCGAATCGACCTTCAAGTCATCGAGCAGTTCCTGGCGTTGAACGTGCTAGAGCTCGGTGCCTTTGACGCGGCGGGCGCGATGGGGAGCCTGCGCGCAATCGTCGAGCGCTATAACGCGCTGATCGATCAGTATGAGACGAACCCAAGCCTGCGCATCGAATGGGCTTGACCGCACAGCCCCGACTCGGTCGCAGGCGACGGCGCGCGGGCTGCCCAGGAACGCGACCTCAACGCTTGCCGACGTATACGATCCCGACACCAACGCCCGCCAAGCTGAGGCGCGCGCATCGCGAGCTCGATGCCACCGTAGACCGGCTCTACGCCACGTGCGGTTTCGCTGACGACCGCGCGCGCATCGAGCATTTGTGCGGGCGCTATCAGCGGTTGATCGAACCGCTTCGCGCGGCGACGGCGAACCGGCGCACGGCGCGGCGGAAGAAGGCAGCGGCCGACGCGTAATGCGTACGCCGGTCGAGATCGACGCGCTGCTCGCCGCGCCCAAGCGCATACTTGGCGCGCCGCAGTGGAACGAGATGGGCCCGAAGGCGGCGTTGTCGGCCGCGCTCGCGGACGAAGACGGCGCGTTGATCGGGGGCGTCAGCCTGCGGTTGAACGTATTAACGCACCTCCCATCCCCGAGCGGCAACGCGATCTTCCTGCTCGACCGCGCGCCGGTCCAGCGGCTCTCCTTCCGCCCCGATCATTCGCACGTGAATCCCGCCCGCTACCCGATCCCCGCCGAGTTGAAGCGGCTGAAGCTGCCCGCCGATGCGAGCCGCATCTACCGCTGGGATGACGATCGCCTCTGGCCGCGGCCTGATAAAATCGGGGTCGGCAGGTCGCTACGACCGGAACCCGCCACGGTCGAGGACGCCTTCGCGCTTTTTCTAAAGATCTGCGGTATAGCCGGGCGCGTCGAGCCGCCACCCCATCGGCCCAAATTGGAGTTCTGACCCGGCATGATCGACACGCTCGACCTCGCGCTGGAGCGCATGGATGGGATCAGCGGCGAAGTGCGCGTCTCGACATCCACCCTGCTGCCCAGCGGCGCGCTAGCGACGGTCGCCGTGCGTCCCAAGCCGGGAGGCGATTTCACCGTCAGCGACGAAGGGTCGGGGCGCGACGACCTGCTCGCGCTCGGCGTCCACGACCTGAGTTCGAGCGACACGCAGCGCGCTAACGCGATCGCGGCGCGGTTTGGCCTGAGCTTCGAGGAACAGGTCTTCTTTGCGCGCGACGTGAGCGCCCCGCAACTGGCCGGTGCCATCGCCTTCGTCGCGGAGGCCGCGCGCGAGTGGAGCAGCCGGACGGCCGTCAAGGCGGCGCAGCGGACCGAGGCCGCCATCGCCGACCGCGTGGAGCGACGGCTCCGCGAGATCGCCCCGACGCTTCAGCTTCGCCGTGACCGCGAGGTCGTCGGCGGCAGCGGCAAGCGGCACCGGTTCGACCTGGTCGCGACGCTGAGCGACGCACGCCTGGCCGTGTTCGAGGTGCTGTCCCCCAACACCAACGCGCTCTCGTCGACCTATATGAAGCTGGCCGACCTGCGGCAGGCGAATGATGATTGGCCGCGCGAGGTTGTGACCGAGCGCCTGGACGCTTGGTCGAGCGAGGACTTGGTGTTGCTGTCCGACGTCGCGACCAAGGTTCGGGACTTGTCGCACGATTGGCGCGATGTGGGCCTACTCGCCGCGTAGCCCACCGTTCGGCGACGGAATTCGGCTGTCCTACAAGACCGGCCCCGCTCTAATCCCCTCGCCCGGCGAGTCGAGAGGGATGGCGGAGCATGACGGCGAAGACGAGCGCGAGGCGGCGGGCGGCGTTTCTGGCGGCGTTGGCGGCGACGGGGAACAAGACGCTGGCGGCGGAGCGGGCCAAGGTCTCGCGGTCGTGGGTGACGCTGCACGGGGCCGCGGACCCGGCCTTCCGCGCGGCGATGGCGGCGGCGGTCGCGGGGGCGAAGGCGCGGCTGGACGGGGCTCGGTTGAGCGGGGCGTCGGGGGTCGGGCCGGACGGGCGGTGGCGGGCGCAGGACGGCGAGGAGCTGGCGGTGCGCGGCTCCAACGGGCGGTGGACGCAGGTCGCGCGCGCTCGGCCGCGGCAATGGACGCCGAGGGTCGAGGCGCGCTTCCTCGGCGCGCTGGCGGCGTCGTGCAACGTCAAGCGGGCCTGCACGGAGGCGGGGCTGAGCCATACGTCGGCCTATGCCCACCGCAAGCGCTGGCCCGCCTTCGCGCAAAGCTGGGACCGGGCGATCGAGGACGGGTACGACCGGCTGGCGACGGCGGCGGTCGCGGCGGCCGGCGCGATGCTGGGCGACGCCGACATGGTGCCCGACGCGGCGATGGGGCCGGTGTCGTTCGACGACGCGATCCGGCTGCTCGGGCTGCATAAGCGCCGGGCGATCGGCGTGGGTCGCGCTCCCGGCCGCGCGCCGCGACGAGCCACGCTGGACGAGCTGGCGCCGTCGATCCTCGCCAAGCTCGAGCTGGTGGAGCGTGCCCGTCAGGCGGGAATGACCCCCGACGAGCGCGCCGCGCGCGAGCGGGAGCTGGCGGCGCTGCGCCGGCGCGATGGCTGAGAGGGAGTGAGCGGCGGGGCTCGAAATAGACGTAATTTATTAACGGCATAACCTATGGCGTGATGCTCGGAACCGACGACTCGCGCCGCGCGCTCGTTCGGCATGGACCAAACCCAAGCCCCCCTCGTCGCGGCCCTCGCCAAGGCGGAAGCCCACCCCACCACCGGTTTCGGGGCGCCCGGCCACAGCGCGGGGGCCGCCATCCCCCGGGGCCTGCGCGCGCTCGTCGGAGCCAAGGCGTTCAAGGCCGACCTCCTCACCGTCAAGGGCGTCGAGGACCGGACGGAGGGCGACCATGCGCTCAACCGCGCGCACGAACTGGCGGCCGCCGCCTGGGGCGCGGACATGTGCCGCTTCATCACCGGCGGTTCGACCCAGAGCCTCCACACCGCGCTCGCCGCCGTCGCGCGGGCGGGCGAGACCGTCCTCCTCCCCACCAATTCACACAAGGCCGAATGGAACTACGCGCTCGTCGCGGGCCTCGACGCCGTGCCGCTCCAGGCCGATGTGGACCCCGTCTGGGATATCGAGACGGTCGTCACCCCCGCCACCCTCGCCGCCGCGCTCGACGCCCACCCCCACGCCAAGGCGGCGGTCGTCGTCTCGCCCAACTATCACGGCATAACCTGCGATATCGAACGCCTGGCCGAAATCGCGCATGCGCACGGCATCCCGCTGATCGTCGACGCGGCCTGGGGCGCGGCCTTCGCCTTCTCGCCCCGCCTGCCCTCCGACGCGCTCGCGCTCGGGGCGGATGTGGAGGTGTGCAGCGTCCACAAGACGATGGGGGCGCTCGCCCAAGGTTCGGTCCTCCTCGCCAAGGGCGACGTCGTCGACCAGCAGCGCCTGGCGCTCGCCTACGAGCTGTTCGAGACGACCAGCCCGTCGATCCCCATCCTGGGCAGCCTCGACGCGACCCGCCGCGACCACGCGACCCAAGGCGCGAAGATGTGGGGCGACGCGCTCGACCTGGCCGAGCGGGCGCGCACCGACATCGCCGCGATCCCAGGCCTGGTCGTCTACGGCCAGGACCGCGTCGAACCGCGCACCGAGCTCGATCGGACCATGATCCTGATCGACCTATCGGCGCTCGGCGTCGCGGGCTACGCGGCCGACGACTGGCTGTACGAGCATCATCACCTTCATGTCGGGCTATCGGACTCGCGTCATGTGCATGTCGGGATCTCCCCCGGCTCGACGTCCAAGGACGTCCGCAAGCTGGTGAAGGCGCTGACCGACCTCTCCGACAAGCTGCGCGCCGATCCGTCGATCCTGCCCGCCGCGCCCGTCTTCCCCGGCCTGTCCACGCTCCGCTTCGAGCGCGCGATGCCCGGCCCCGACGCCTTCTTCGCCGCCGTCGAGGAGGTTCCTTACGAAGCCTGCGCCGGCCGCATCGCCGCCGAGATCATCGCCCCCTCGCCGCCGGGCGTTCCGCGCTTGGTTCCCGGCCAGCGCATCACGCGCGAGCACGTCGCCTGGCTCGTCGCCAACCGCGACGCGGGCATGTTCGTGCTCGACCCGGCCGACCCCTCCGAACACCGCCTCCGCGTCGTCGCCGCCGGCGCGCCCGCAACCGACCGCCCCGCGATGTTCGCCGCCGAGGCCTGATG
The DNA here is from genome assembly GCF_964235535.1 of uncultured Sphingomonas sp. Classification (GTDB taxonomy): domain Bacteria; phylum Pseudomonadota; class Alphaproteobacteria; order Sphingomonadales; family Sphingomonadaceae; genus Sphingomonas. Next base: position 1,822 of record NZ_CAXSBH010000076.1, on the reverse strand, counting down.
GGCGAGCGTCAGGTCGGGTCGGACTCCTCCGAGACGATCGCGCCCTCGATCGCATAGGCGCCCGACACGACCTGAGCCTCCTCGCCCGGCGCGCCGCGGTTGAAATGCACGCGTACCCCTGCCGCGACCAGTGTTCGCGCGATGCTCACGCCTTCGCGCGGTGTGTCGCTCCCTCGGTGGATCGTGACCTGACCGCCCCCCTCGACGGGTACGCGCGCGAGCACGGCGGACACCGCCCGGCCCACCGCCGCCCCCGGCTCCGCGCCCGCATAGGCCTGCCGAAAGGTCAGCGCCCGCTCCAGGGCCCCGCGCCAACGGTAGAAGATGTGGCTCCCCACGAGCCCGATCCGCGCCAGGCTCGGCGCCCACCAGGGCGAGACCGCCGTCGTATGGTAATGCGTCGCCGATCCAACGGGCGCGTACACGCCGCCGGCCAGCGCGGCTTCCGCGACGCCCCGCGCGCGCTCCCATGCGCCCGGCTCGCGCCGCGCCGCCATCGACCCGTCGCAGGTGAAGGAGAACTGGCACCCGGTCCGCCGCTGCGACCCTTGATACACCACCCCGCACACGCTCGCGGGAAAGGCCCGGTCGCGAACCCGGTTCAACACCACCTGCGCCACCGCGCGTTGTCCGTCCGGTCCTTGCGACCGCGCCTCGTAATAGACCGCCGCGGTCAGGCAGTCCGCCGCACGCCGCCGGTCGTCCTCGCTTCCCCCCGCCGCGACGAAAGGCGGCGGCGCTGACCCTGGCGCGCGGGCGGGTACCATGACCGACACGGCGGAGGCGGGCATCGCGGTCGGGACATCGAGCGCCAACCGCCGCAACAACGGCCGAGCTTCCACGATCACCCGCTCCGCCGCGACCGCGCGCGGCTTTTCGACGGGCACGCACGATGCCGCCAGCATCGGCACGAACACCGCACCGGCCGCTCTGAAAAGGGGGACGCCGACCTGTCTCATCGTCGCCGGCGGTACCCGCCGCGAGTTAGAAGGGAGTTAACCACCAATCCTTGTATGGGGCCGGAACGGTCCGGCCGGATCGGCGTTCGATCGTTACGGAGCTGCAATGGGGGGCTACATGCGCGCGGGACGTTGGCTCATGATCGGTCTGCCCGTCGTCGGCGCCGTTATCGGCGGGCTGGTGATCGGCGACCTGACGACCTCCGCGATCGACCCCTACTACCGACAGGTCGCGCTTCGCGACGACGATGCGCCGATCCTTCGCGGCTACGAACCCACCCGGCCCGCCCAGGTCAGCTTCACGCCGATCTCGTCGGTCGGCGAGTGGCCGGACGCCGCCCCACCCCCGCCGGAGGAACACGCCTTCGACGAACCCCCAACGGTCCCGACCTACGACTATGCGGAACCGGCGGAGCCGACCCGTTTCGAAGCCGACCCCGAGCCGGTGCTCGCCATGCTGTCCGAACCGTCCGCCGCGGCGATCGAGGAACACCTGTCGCCCGCCCCGACCCCGCCCGCCACCGACCAACCCGTCGAGATCGTCGCGCCCACGTCCTGAGCCGCTCCTTTCCCCCTACCCACCCGCAACGGATCGGTTACGGCGGGCCCCGCATGTTCGGACCGATCCGCTAACCCATGGCCCGCGACGATCGGCCCGCGACCCTCCCCTGGATCGACGTCGCCCCAAACGCCCCCTATTTCGTCGATGAGCATGGCCGCCCCTGGACGCCGGTCGGCCAGAACGACGCGATCTCTTGGGTGGAGCTCGACGGCCTGTTCCGCCGCCGCGATTTGCCCGCCGTCGAACGCCACCTCGAATATCTGAAGGCGCACGGCGTCGCCTGCCTCCGCCTGATGATCGA
>NZ_CAXSBH010000075.1:0-8412 GCF_964235535.1 uncultured Sphingomonas sp. | reverse complement strand
GCAGCGCGGGGTCGAGCACGTCGGGACGGTTGGTCGCCGCGATGATGATGATGCCTTCGTTGGCCTCGAAGCCGTCCATCTCGACGAGCAACTGGTTGAGCGTCTGCTCCCGCTCGTCGTTGCCGTTGCCCAGCCCCGCGCCGCGGTGGCGGCCAACCGCATCGATCTCGTCGATGAACACGATGCATGGCGCGGACTTCTTGGCCTGTTCGAACATGTCGCGCACGCGGCTCGCACCGACGCCCACGAACATCTCGACGAAGTCGGAACCCGAAATGGTGAAGAACGGCACGCCCGCCTCGCCCGCGATCGCGCGGGCGAGCAGCGTCTTGCCGGTGCCGGGCGATCCGACCAGCAGTGCGCCCTTGGGGATCTTGCCGCCCAGCCGCGCGAACTTGGTCGGGTCCTTCAGGAACTCGACGATCTCCTCCAGCTCCTCGCGCGCCTCATCGATGCCCGCGACGTCGGCAAAGGTAACCTTGCCCTCCTTCTGCGTCAGCATCTTGGCGCGCGACTTGCCGAAGCCCATCGCACCATTCGCGCCGCCGCCCTTCTGCATCTGCTTGAGCACGAAGAATGCGATGCCCAAGAACAGCAGGAACGGAAGCGACTGGTACAGAAGCACCATCCAGATCGACGGCCCCTCATCCGCCTTGGCGGTGAACGAGACGCCCTTCTCGCGCAACTTGGTGATGAGCGTGGGATCCTGGACGGGCGCAGTGCGGAACTTCTCGCCCGACGACAGCGTCCCCGCGATCGTCTCGCGCGAGATCGTCACGTCCCGTACGGTGCCCTCGTCAACCTTGTCGAGGAAGGCGGAATATTGAATCTGGTTGCCCGTCGCCGCGCCGCCGCGACCGTCGAACATGGTCACGAGCAGCGCCAGCGACAGCAGAATGCCGACCCAGACCAGCAGGCTCTTCATCCAGGGGTTGGGACCGGGGCCGCCGTTCTCGGACGAGGGCTGCTTGTTGTCGTCTTTCATGCTGAGCAAGATAAGCGCATGCGGGTTAATGGCAATGGAACGAACCCGCCGTTCGGACGAGAGATTGGGCGGTTCGGCGCGCGAGCATCGAACCTGAATAAATCTAAGGAAGTATAGGCGTGAACGCGGCCTCGGTGCCGTCCGGAAAGCGGCGGAAACGACGGCGCGTTGGATCGACTCGGACCGGTCATCCGACATACCGACCACATATTGCGGGCTGTAGGGAAGCCGTCTTCTAACTCCGCCGCGGCGGAGCCGGACGCAACCGCCAACGACCATCGCGGACGGAGGCGAGGACGCCCGCCTGCGTGACCCGGCGGCCCTGCTCCAGCCCATCGAGCATAGCCTCGACGTTGCTCGCCTCGCCGAACGCCGGCTCGGTCAGCCCGGCGACGGCGCGCGTCACCGCCAGCGCGCGGCGGACCAGGCGACGGCGCACCTCACGCGGTAGGTCGGTCGCGTTGACCCGCACGTCGTCGCCGTCCACGACCGCGCGCGCCGCCCACAACCAGTCCACGACCGCGCGCAGATCACCGTCCGCCTCCGCCAGATAGCCGGCCGAGCGGGCGAGGTTGGCGGGGCCGAGCCACTCGTTCGCGTCCAGCAGCCGGCGGACGCGGGTGCGCTCGAACCGATCGTCGGCGTTGGAAGGATCATCGACGAAGGGTAGCTCGCGCCGCCGGGCCACCGCGCGCAGCTCCGCGCGCCGCCAATCGAGGAGTGGCCGGACGACCATCATCCCCGCGATCACCGTCCGCGCGCGCACCCCGGCGAGTCCGGCCAGCCCCGACCCGCGGCCTGCGCGCATCAGGAATGTCTCCGCCTGGTCGTCGGCATGGTGCGCGGTCGCGACCGCCTCGATCCCGCCTGCCCCCGCCCAGCGCGCGAGCAGCGCATACCGCACCCCGCGCGCCTGCGCCTGGACGCCGGCTCCGACGATCGCCGCGTCGGGCACGAGCACGGCATGCGGCACGCCCAGCCGGACGCACGCGCCCGCGACGAGCGCGGCCTCCCTCTCGGCTTCGGGCCGCAGCCGGTGATCGACGGTGGCGACCGATACCCGCCCATCCAACGCCTCGGTCGCGAGCGCGAGCATCGCCATGCTGTCCGGCCCGCCCGATACCGCCAAGCCGATCACGCCGCCGTGCCCGTCCCCGAACGCGCGGGCCAGGTCGACGCGGAAACGGCCGACTTCCTCCACGCGCCCTACCCCGCGCCGCGCGAGGACGGGGCGTTCACGAACATTTCGCGGCGGTGCGGCCTCGGATGATGCCGGCCTTCATCCGCGCGTCGATCTTGCCGCCATACACATCGCCCAGTTCGCCATAGACCTTGCAGGCGTCGGCGGGTTTCCCGAGCGTCTGGAGCGCCTGGGCGAGGTAGTAGAGGCTGTCGGGCGCACGCTCGCCCTGCGGCATCTTCTTGTAATTGTCGTAAAAGGCGATCGAAGCGAGCGAAGGCTTGCCGCCGTCGAGATACGACCGGCCGAGCAAATTTTGCGCATAGGAGGCGCGGCGGTGCTTGGGATGAGCGGCCACCACCTTCTTCAGCTGCGTCTCCGCCTCGGCATAGCGCTTGGCCGTCCAAAGCCGATAACCATATAGATAGGCGTCCTCGGCGGGATCGCCCGTATCCTGCTCGACGATCGGCGCGGAGGCAGCCTGACCCGCATCGGCCTGGTCGGGCGTGGGTTCCGCCGACGGCGCGTCGCTCCGCGCGCCCGGCGTCGATCCGGCGATGCGGTCTTCCAGCACCTGAAGGCGCGCGTCGGTTGCGCGCTTGTAAGTCGCGAAGCCCTCGTCGAGCTGGCGCTGGCGGAACTGGTTCTGCTCGATCTGGCCGGTCATCGTGGCGATCTGCCCCTCCAGCGAGGCGACCCGCGCGGTCAGGTCGGCGATGGGGCTGGAGGCGGACGCGCCGGGCGGCGGCTCGGCCGCCTGCGGCGCGCGCTCGATCTCGGGTTGAAGCAGCTGGCCCGCGCCGCCGGGAAACACCTTGCGCTGGACGGCGCGCATCTCCGATTCGAGCTTGCCGACGCGGCCCTCGACGGTTTGCGCGGCGGCCGGGCCGGGCGCGGACAGGGCTGTGGCGGTCAGGGCCGTGGCGATTGGGGCGAACAGGATAGGACGCATGAACTGAACACCCCCGGCGTGATAATTGGCTGGCCGCCATAATTGCACCACGCCGCCTGTCGCCAGCATGAAGGGGTCAGCGCCCCGTCTGGGCGCGAATGCGGGCGGCAGACTCCAGGTTGGCGCGTTGCGTCTCGCTTAAGGCGCGGCGCGGTGGCGATCTTCGCCCGGCCGCGGGCGGATCGCGGCGCGGCGGCGCGGCGCCGGCGACGATCGCGCTGGCGGCTGCGCCCGCGATCGGCACGGTGGACGAGGCCTGGGTCGGCGCAATCGCGGTCACGCCCGCGATCCGATCGGCGATCGCCGCGCCGCCGATCCGCACATCGTTGATCGGGCGCGCGCCCGTGCCGAGCGCGGGCACCGCCGACCCGTTGAGCGTCACCTGCAGCTTGTCGGGACGGCCGACATCGATGCGGGGATCGCGGGCACCTGCGGGCACGTCGAACCGCTCGCCCTGCTTCATGGTGCCCGTGTAGAGCGTCCGGTCGTCGGCGTCGTAGACGCGCATCCAGACATCGTCGGCGGCGGCGAGCGTTACCTGTCCGCCACCGGCCGGTGTCGGCACAGGCGCGGGGGTGGTGGGGACCGACGCCACGACCGCCTCGGGAGCGCTCGTCGCCATGCCGCCCGTATCGAACCGCGTGCTCGCGAACCACAGCCCACCCAGGATCAATAGCGCGAGCGCCAGCCCCGCGGCGACGATCGCCACCCCGCGCGAGGGCACGCGTGCCGGATCAGCCATCTCGTAGGGGGTATATTCGACCTTCCTGGGACCGGCGCGGTCGAGCTCGATCCGGACCTCCTTGGCGACGCCCACGTCGCTCAGGCCCACCGCCCGGGCGTAGGCGCGCGCAAAGCCGACGGCGTAGGCGCCCGACGGCAGGCTGGCGTAGGCGCCCGCCTCGATCGACGCCAGATGACGCTTGGGCACGCGCGTCCTGGCGCTGATCTCGTCGAGCGTCAGCCCTTGCGCCTCGCGCGCCGCGCGCAGCGTGTCGCCCACCGGCCCGGGTTCGGCCGCCTCGCCTTGCACCGGGCCTGGAACCGGATCGCCCTCTGCCATTCCCACTCCGCACCCGGCGCCCGCGCCCGCCGCGCGTCCCCGCTGGTCTACGTCACAGAGCGCCGGGGGCGTGTCAACGCGGGACGGGTAACGTTTCGTCGAATCCTCAAGCCAGCTCGACGCCGGACGCCGCCGCCCATGCGCCCAAATCCGCGCGGAGCGTCCTGGGCGGTGCGTTCCCGAGCAGTTCGGCCATCCGCGCGCGCACCGCGCTCCGGTCGAGCGAGCGGATCATTGCCTTAACCGGGCCGACCGCTGCCGGGGTGATCGACAGCCGGTCGATGCCGACGCCGATCAGCGCCATCGCCTCCAGCGGCCGTCCACCCATTTCGCCGCACACCGCGACCGGTACTCCCGCGGCGTGGGCGGCATCCGCGACCCGGCGCAAAAAGCGCAGGATCGACGGGGAAAGCCAGTCGTATCGCTCTGCCAGCTTGGGATTGGCGCGGTCGGCGGCGAACAGGAACTGGGTCAGGTCGTTGGTGCCGATCGACAGGAAATCGATCCTGGGAAGCAGCACGTCCAGCTGCTCGGCCAGCGCGGGCACCTCCAGCATCGCGCCGTAGCGGACGTTCGTCGGCAGGCGGCGGCCGCGGTCCGCGATCCATGCGCGCTGCGTCTCGAACAGCGCCTTCGCCTCGTCGAACTCCCACGGTTCCGACACCATCGGGAACATGACGCTCAGCGTCCGTCCCGCCCCCGCCTCGAGCAGCGCGCGCGCCTGCGCCTTCATCAACCCGTCGCGCTCCAACGCCACGCGCAGCGCGCGCCAGCCCATGGCCGGGTTCTCCTCGTCCTCCGCCGAGGTGTTGAGGTACGGCAGCGCCTTGTCGCCGCCGATATCGACCGTGCGGAATACCACCGGGCGCTGGCCCGCCGCGTCCAGCACCTCGCGGTATAGTCGCTGCTGGTGCTCGCGCCGGGGAAGCGTGGCGGAGACGAGGAACTGGAACTCGGTGCGGAACAGCCCGATCCCGTCCGCCCCCGTCTGGTCGAGCGCGTGGACGTCGTCGCGCAGCCCGGCATTGACCATCAGCGTGACCCGGTGGCCGTCGGCCGTGACCGGCGGCACGTCGCGCAGCGCCGCGAACACCGCCCGGCGCTTCTGGCGCAGGACGAGCTTGCCTTCGAACGCCTCCTCCATCGCCGTGGAGGGCCGCGCGAAGACGTTGGCCTCGCCGACATCCAGAAGCAGCAGGTCGCCCTCGGCCACCTGTCGCCGGATGTCGCGCGCGCGGCCGAGCACGGGCACCCCCATCGCGCGCGCGACGATGATGACGTGCGCGGTGAGCGACCCCTCCTCCAGGATCACGCCCTTCAAACGCCGGCGATCATATTCCAGAAGCTCGGCCGGCCCCAGATTGCGCGCGATCAGGACCGTGTCCCGGCGCAGCCCCGACTGCGCGGCCGTCCCCATCTGGCCCGACACGGTGCGGAGCAGCCGGTTCGCCAGATCCTCCAGATCGTGCATCCGGTCGGCGAGCAGCGGATCGTCGATCTGGCGCATCCGCTGGCGGGTGCGCTGCTGGACCCGCTCGATCGCGGCCTCGGCGGTCAGCCCGCTGTCGATCGCCTCGTTGATGCGTCTGGCCCACCCCTCGTCATAAGCGAACATCTTGTAGGTCTGGAGCACCTCGTCATGCTCGCCCCCGCCGCCGAACTCGGCCTGCGCGGCCATGCGGTCGATCTGCTCGCGCATCCGGTCGAACGCGGAATAGACGCGCGCGCGCTCGGCCTCCGTGTCCTCGGCGACCGTATGCTCGATGACGATGCGCGGCTGGTGGAACACGGCGTAGCCCGAACCCATGCCGTCGACGAGCTTCTGCCCCATGATCCGCATCGGCGCGGTCGATTGCGGCCGGCTCGGCACGTCGCCGCCGTCGATCAGCCCGGCGTTGGCGATCAGCTCGGACAGCACCATCGCCACCGTCTGCAGCGCCTCGATCTCGACATCGGCATAGGCGCGCGGTTCGGCATGCTGGACCGCGAGCACCCCCACCGCGCGCTCCCGCCGAATCACGGGGACGCCCGCGAAGCTGTGATACCGATCCTCGCCCGTCTCGGGCCGGTAGGCGAAGGCGGGATGCGACGCCGCCTCGTCCAGGTTCAGGACCTCCGACCCCTGCGCGATCGTGCCCACCAGCCCCTCGCCCATCGCGAGCTTGGTGACGTGCACCGCCTCCTGCGCCAGCCCGCGGGTGGCGTAGAGCTCCAGCACGCCCTCGCGCAGCAGGTAGATCGAGCACACCTCGCTCGCGATCGCCTCGCCCACGATCTGGACGACTTGGTTCAGCTTGGCCTGGGCGGCGGTGCGCGCGGCCATCACGTCGTGGAGGCGCGTCAGGATTTCGCGGGCGGATGCGGCGGCCGATACGGGCATGGCGTCCTCGCTAACAGATCGATGGTGGTTCTTCACCCTACCCTTTTCTTCTCCCCTTTCTCTGGAAAGTAGGGGGTGGGTGAATGGAGCAAGCTTATGACGAAGAGGACGGCGTCAGCGAGGCGTAGGCGGAAGAGGCTTGCGCAAGCGGTGCTGCTGGAGTGGCGAGCTGTAGCGCAATGATGTTTAACGCGGCGGCGAAGGGGAGCGTCATATCACCTTAGCTGTCGTTACATACTTAAACCTGTCGACCGTGGGACGTCCTTTTCAACCCCTCTCCCGCCTTCGCGGGAGAGGGACAGGCGCGAAGCGCCAGGGTGAGGGCCGGACCGCGCTCGGACAGGCCCGCCCCTCACCCTCGCCGCGGCGACGCCACGTCTCTCCCTCTCCCGCAAAAGCGGGAGAGGGTTGGTGCAAAGCCCTCACTCGTTCTCAGTCGAACAACCCGTCCTGGCTCCCCGCCGGCGGGTTCAGGCCCAGATGCTTCCACCCGCCCGCGTTCAGACACCGTCCCCGCGCGGTGCGGGCGATCAGGCCGAGCTGGATCAGGAAGGGCTCGATCACCTCCTCGACCGTATCGCGCGGTTCGGACAGGCCGGCCGCCAGCGTCTCCACGCCGACGGGGCCGCCGCGGTACACGTCCGCGATCATCGTCAGGTAGCGCCGGTCCATCGCGTCGAGTCCCAGCCCGTCGACCTCCAGCCGGTTGAGCGCGGCGTCCGCCACCTTCGCATCGACCGTCCCCGCCCCCGCCACGTCGGCGAAATCGCGCACCCGGCGCAGTAGCCGCCCGGCGATGCGCGGCGTGCCCCGCGCGCGCCTGGCAACCTCCGCCGCGCCGTCGGGGGCGATGGCGAGACCCAGCAGCCCGGCGGCGCGCGTGACCACGCGCGTCAATTCCTCGACGGTGTAGAACTGCAGGCGGACGGGGATGCCGAACCGGTCGCGCAAGGGAGTGGTCAGCAAGCCTTGCCGCGTCGTCGCGCCGACGAGCGTGAAGCGCGGCAGGTCGATGCGCACCGATCGCGCCGACGGCCCTTCCCCGATCATCAGGTCGAGCGCGCGATCCTCCATCGCCGGGTACAGCACCTCCTCGACAGCGGGCGCGAGCCGGTGGATCTCGTCGATGAACAGGACGTCGCCGTCCTCCAAATTGGTGAGCAGCGCCGCCAGGTCGCCCGACTTGGCGATGACGGGCCCCGACGTGGCGCGAAACCCCACCCCCATCTCCCGCGCGACGATCTGCGCCAGCGTGGTCTTGCCCAGCCCCGGCGGCCCGAAAAACAGCACATGGTCGAGCGCGTCGCCCCGCGCCCGCGCCGCCTGGATGAACACCCGCAGGTTCTCGCGCGCCGCCTTCTGTCCCACGAAGTCGTCGAGCGTCTTGGGACGCAGCGCGGCGTCGACGTCCTCCGGACGGCGCGCGGCGGTGAGGAGGCGGTCGGCATCGGTCACGCGCCGGCCCTAGCGAAGCGCGAGTCGGGGGTCGAGCGGGCGGGAGCGTCTCCTCCGAAATGAATCGAGGCGCGTTGGAACGGGCGGCCGGGCGGCTGGTTTCCCCCTCGCATCCCGCCCCCGATCCTCGGGCGACGCGCGGACTGCCCGGGGAGAACATCATGCCGAAGCGTTTCGCCGCCACCGAGGGCGCGATCGAGAAGGGCCTGGAAAACGCCACGCCCAAATCCGGCGCCAAGCTGGCCCACGAATGGGCGTCCGCGCTGGAGGAGACCGAGGTCACCGGCGCCAAGGGCGTGCGCGGCGACCTGGAAAAGCTCGCCAAGGAACTTGAAAAGGACGAGCCGAACCAGGCGACCGTGACCAAGCTGCTCGGCAAGCTCGGCCCGGCGACCGT
>NZ_CAXSBH010000074.1:0-8809 GCF_964235535.1 uncultured Sphingomonas sp. | reverse complement strand
AGAGGGGGGCCCTGTTCGACGCCGATCGGGGGTCCCTTTTGCACGCCGGTTGACAGTTCATTTCCTGGGGCACTTCCTCGGGAGCGATAGGAAGGAGGGGCTTTCGCCTTTCGAGCACGGAAACGATGAGGCGGTAGCAATATCCTTGCTGCTCCGCATCGCCAGCCAACTCGTATCCGCGAGTGCCGACCTGATAATGGATGGTCGCGCGTACGCGGGGTCCGCGCTGATTCGGCAACTTGTTGAAATCGAATACCTGGCATGGGCATTTGAAACAAAGGATGCGGAAGCTGCTCGATGGCTCCGCAGCACGCGCGAGGAACGTCAATCCTTCTTCACACCTGCAAAACTTCGGAAGGCCGCGCAGGGTCGATTTCGTGGAACGGACTACGGCCACCATTGCGAGCTGGGTGGGCATCCAGTTCCTGGCTCTGGCGTGCTTCTCAATGACGACGCATCCATGGCGCAGTTGATGTTATCTGACGCGCTCGGACATTCGGGGCGGATTTGGGATCATATCGTCGGCTGGGCGAAAACAAATCCGTACGGCGACGCCGTCCTAAGGCGCGCACCGGAAATGCTAGACCGCTATCGCGAATGGAAGGCGCTGGACCCGCTTACCGAACTGCCGCCACCACCATAGCCGGCTGTCAGGAAGTGCCCCCAACCGGCCATTCCTGATGCGAAAATCAAAAGTTTTGCATCAACTCCGAGGCGCAAAGCAGCAGGTCGGCTGACGCCCAAGCCCGGACCCTCGCGATCGGTGCAGCGATAGCTGAAAGTGGACGGGCTACAAACGCTTACGGAAGGGGGCCGACCGCTGCGCCTCTCGCCGGACGATGAGGACCACCTGTCGCGCCGGACCATCGACGACGCTGGTTCCCATGAGGAAGAAGCCGGCGCCGAGTAAACCGTCGCTTGCTCCTACGGGAACATAGCCGCTGGCGATCGGGGCGTTCCCCGACGAGATGCGGCCGATGCTCAGGGCACCGGGAGCGACCCGAGAGTTTAGCACCGTGCCGTCGGCCGTAATGCTGTTTCCCTCTGCTGCTCCCACATCCGACCTGCCCATGATCTGCTTCCAAGCCGCGTCGCTGAGCTTAACCGCGCCAGAATAGCCGAAATCGACAAGTAGATTTACCTTGTGGCCGTTGATGGCGGCTTCGACCTGGTTCCCCGTCAGCAGGGGCAGCCTGACGACGTCCGGCCCGTTGAGCTTGATCGATCCGCTCGACACGAGCGATAGCTGGTTCCTGTCAGGCTGGAGCATCACAGCCATGACGTTTGTGGCGTCGACCCCCAACACTGCATCCACCTGCCTTCCAAGCGCCTGCGATATGGGGCGCAGGTCAAAGGAAATTAGCTCCCCCGTCATCGTGAACGCGTGTGGGACTTCAAGGACGGTGCTGCCGGTCCTGAACGTCGCGATCCGGGCGGTGCCGGTCAAAGCGTCGCCCGCGCGTTCATCGATCTGAATGCCTGCTTGCCGGGCAAAAATGGTGTCGACGACCGTCCGCCCGGTTCCATTGTCCAAGAGGATCGTCGCCGGCCTTCCGTTCACGCGGCCTTGGAAGAGGATCAAGCCCTTCACGATCTCCATGCTTTGCGGTGCCCAGTCGCGTCCCGCGACGAGGCGTATGATCGGCGGCTTGTCCGCCGTTCGTGCGGCAGGGAGATCGGATGTCGGCCGAGGCGTCGATGACTGCCGTGCGCGCGCCGGCTCGCTTGCGAGCAGAAGCAAGAGCAGGAGGCTGCGGTAGGGCGCGTTGCGCCGGACCCGTTGAGGCGTCATCCCGTCGGTCCGGCGGTCCGCGCACCCGACGCGCAGGGGTACCGCACGTTCATCGCCTTGCCGAACGCATCTGAGAACTCGCGGCTCTGCCAAGACACCGGGAGACGTTCGATATCAGCGATCATATCGTCGACCGTTAGCTTGACCTCTTTGGGCGGACAGGAGCGTGTTGGCTTGCCCAAGGCCCGTGCTTCAAGAAGCTGGCCACGGTATGCCTGTAGAGCGGCCGCGAACTCCGCCGTCAGCACTTGGATTTGCGGATCTGCTGCAGCCATCTCGGCAGAACGGGGCCCGTTAGCCGCGGGTCCTGTGGAGACGGCGCGCCATTTCTCAATAAATTGTGATGCTGGCATGGCCGTTGCCGCCGTCGGCAGCCCTGCGATCGCCAGAAGCAGGTAGATTGGAAAGCGCATGTCTTGCTGCCCTTCGCGGTAAGATCGGCTCGAGACGACGCAGAGCCGATCGGTGGTCATCAGAGGCCGGCGTTGAACGTCGCGCGGCATTCCAGATTGCACGGCTTAGCTAAAAGCGTGCTGAGCGGTATCGAGCCGTTCGTCCGCCAAATCAATATCGCCGCCTGAAGCAGACCGTCGCCTCACGACCACTTTTGGCCGTTCGATGATGCGAAATTCATAAGTTTTGCATCAGCCTGAAAGTGGCCGGGATCGGGCGCTTTGCCGATGCGAAAATCCGATGCAGGGATCAGGCAGCCTTGAGCATGAAGTCGACGTGGACGGCATCGTAGGGGAACACGACGCCGTTCTCCGTTCGGTCGATGACACCGGCGCTGACAAGAGCCAGCACGTCGCCATGCACCGCCTTCACGTCCCGGCCGACACGCCGGGCGACCTCGCGAATGGCGAGCGGGCCTTGGCCGGTCATGGCCCGGATGATGTCCCAGCGCTTCGGGCTGATGGCCTTCCAGAGCAGATCGACCGACGTGAAGGAGATGCGCTGGCCTTGCGGTTCGTCGCGGAACGCGGCCGCGAGCCGCTCCTTGGCCTCCTCGATCGAGGACACACCCAGCGTCACCGTGTTCATGTTCCTGTCCTCCATGCCGCAACGTCCGCCCAGAAATCCGTCATGAGGGAATTGAGCCCCCGGAACGGATAATCGACCTCGACCTCGCCCAGGTGCTTGTGGTCGCCCTTCCCGGCCTCGTTGTCGTATCGCATCACGCACACCCCGGCATCGACCAGGGCGAGGCGATATTTGAAGCTATGCTCGCTTCCCGCGAGCGGAGCCGGAAGCCGCCAGACCACCAGCTCGACGAACGTCGTTTCGGAAAGCCCGATCCGTTCGCGGAGGCGTAGTTCGGCCTTCATGTTGGAGTTGGTGCCAACAGTAACTCTCGTTGTCAATCACTCCAACGCTCGTCCCCGCAGCGCCCGCCACAGCGTCGACCGATTGACCCCGAGCAGGGCGGCCATGCTGGCGACGGTTTCACGATCGGCGGCGATCTCTCCGGCCGCCTTAGCGAGCTGCGCGTCGGTAAGCGCGCGGGGGCGACCGAGGTGACGTCCGCGCACGCGGGCGGAGGCCATCCCTGCCCGCGTGCGCTCCACGATCAGGGCGCGCTCGAACTCGGCCAGCGCGCCCATGATGTGGAACACCAATTTGCCCCCGGCCGAGGTGGTGTCGATCGCTTCGTTGAGCGAAGCGAACCCGCAGCCGCGATCCTGCAACCCGGCAACCAGTTCGATCAGATGGGGAAGCGAGCGGCCCAGGCGATCGAGCCGCCACGTCACCAGCGTATCGCCGGGCTTCACGCCAGCGAGCGCCCGATCGAGGCCGGGGCGACGTCGGGCGGTGCCGGATACCCCTTCATCCTCGAACACCATGCCGCACCCGGCGGCGGTGAGCGCGTCGCGTTGCAGATCGAGGTTCTGTTCGCCGGACGAGACCCGCGCATAGCCGATTTTCACGCCGACATTCTGCAACTGCCTTATGCGACGAGCAAGCCATTGAGATTACTAGACCTGTCACCCTGTTGCGGAAGGGAACCCTTTTGCAACCAACGTGATGACCGCTAGTGCCCACTTACGACACTCGTGTAGGGTCTAGGTTCGCGATCATTCGTAGATTGGAGCTTGTCGATGATCCTGGCTTTGCTCGCTGTCTTAGGTGCCACTCAGCAGCCGCCTGTACCCGGCGTTCCTCCCGCACCTCCACCGCCCCCCGTTGCGACTACCCCTAACGTGCGAGCGGCAGTTGATACTGCTCGGACCTGTTTTGAACAACGCTGGGAAGTTGCGCGCGAGCGCCGGTTCGCCGCAGAGAGGTTGGTCAGGCCGCTGACTGCGCCGCTTGGCAGTCCGGAGTGGTTATCAGCACGCACTTCGGTGCTTGCGCTAGTCGCAGCACGACGCGACCTAAATGAATGTGCGACACAAATGGCGCGTACAATCAGCTCCGCAACCGACGCCGACCGCGCTGCGCAAGATTACTGGACCCGCTTCATGGTTATGAACATCAACGGTCAGGCAGCCTACGAAACGGCTTTGCTGGTCGGCCTTGTCGATCGTTCATTCTCGAATCCGATTTTGGGCCCTGTTACAAATCCCTAAGGGCCAGGTCACTGCTGGTGCATGGCTATAGCACCCCGCACGCCCGTCTGATCATAGGTCCGCTGCCCACCAGGCCAGGACGTTCAGCAGGTGTCGCGAAAGGGACCCCTTTCGCAACATGTAGACCAGACCTCTAATCCTCCGATCGGCCGAAAAGGCGACCCAGGAAGCCACGTTTTGATTCCGTAGCTCCCGGCCCCGTCAGCAGGCCGATAACCCGCGCCTGTGCTTCGCGGCGCTCTTCCTCGGACTTGTCGAGCCGCTGCCGTAGGTCATCGACCACGCCATCGCGATCACGGAGCTGTTCACGCAACAGTTCAATTTCCCGGTTTAACCCCCCTGTTTCTATTAGGGTTTCCCTGTTTCCAGGAGGGGTCTCTAACCGGGCATGTTCAACCGTTTCCGGTTGTTTTGGGGGAAACACTCGAAATAGTTCAGACGTGTCGATCAGGTACCCATTATCGGTCTTCTCTGCATAGCTGAGACGCCCAGACTTCAGAGCTTTCGATACGGTTCCCTTGCTGACTCCTGCCAGCTCGGCACCCTTCGTCATGGACACTGTAGCCATAGGTTATTCCCGTGTTTCCAACCGGGAGCCATGACCGGTTGCGATAGGGTATCGCGCAACCTTATTGGGGGCAAGGATCAGGGTTTCGCCCATTTTGCCGCGCAACCCCTTACCCATGTGGTCCAATCGTCGCGGAGAGTATCCCCCTGGAGTTGCCGGCGCTTATCAGATCGAACCCGGGCGTATTGATCCGCCAGCCGCTGGATCGCATGGCCGCCGCCTTGGGACAGGCCGATCGCATACAGGTCCGGTGTGCGATACTCCGACACCTGATCATCGGCAGGCCACCGCAACATGCCTGAAATCGAAAGACTGGCAGCAGCGGCGGCGATGATAGCCGCAGGATCAATAATCGTCTCGACGGTGCCGTCGCGCCGCGCACGTCGACCGGCGCGGTGCCGTTCGTTTTCCTCCTCGGCCGCTACAGCAGCGATGGGGGGTTTGCGGCGGAAAGTAATTGCTAGGTCCGTGACCTTACGGCCGCTTCGCTTCTCAACATCCCATGCCACCGAGAATTGAGGGACGAGCTGGTTTATCTCGGTCGTTGCCGCATCGAGGACGAAGCGGCGCAGGTCGGCGAAAGAGCCGTATGTGCCTTCAGGGACGCCGAGTTTAGACCGCAGCGTGGCGACGTCACCCCGCCAGATCGGCACGTCGCGGCGGTAGAGCAAAGCCCCAAGCTGGTAGAGTTCGAGGGCATATTTGCTGTCGAACGCCAGCACCGTTGCCCGGTGTAACAGGGCATAGGCTTCGCTGTCTTTCAGCAGATCGCGGGCGCGGCGGGTGAACCGGTAGATCAACCATCCCTGCTCCCCTCCCTCGAATGTCTCCTCGATCATCTGGAATGTGCGACGGCCTTGGTCACCCTCGATCTGGTCGGGCATGGCGAAGAAGATGCCCATCAGCTCGTCGATCGTGTCAGCCAGGCGATCATTGGAGTTATGGGAGCCGCGCAGCATACGCTTGGCGATACGATGTTCCTGGTCGCGCCAAGCATCACCAGCGGCTTGGTGCATCATGAGGGCAAGAAGCTTGCGGGCCGAAAGGCTAAGTGAAACCCCCCGCGCGTACCGGACTTCGACCAGCTCGCGCGGCTGCACGATCGTGTCGGAACCCCGCTCCTTCTCGATCCGCGCAACATCCATCGTGCGCCCAGGCTTATCATCGGCTGCACCGCTCATGGCAGCACAATCGTCTGGTGCAGCAACGTGGTCAAGTATCATGAGATGAGAGCGGTTAGCTCCTCATTTCACGCACCCCGTTTCTCACGATACCCCACCCCATTCCTCATAATACCCCCACCCCATTCCTCATGATACCCCACCCCATTCCTCATAATAGGTCGAAATCGGCTTTTATAATCAAAGGCATACGACCCCCTTGAATCATAGAATCAAGAGAATCTAGAATCATCGCGGGTGCGCGCGAGGCACCGACAGCGAGATGACACGTGGAATCGGCCTTCGGCCGATGCGTTGATAATGCGTGCCGGCGATGCCGTCACAGGAGCGGCCTAACGGCCGCTAAGAGCTTGGCAGGAAGAAAGGGGCGGGGAGGGCAGGGTCAGCCCCGCAACGGCGCTGTAGGGCCGCTATGAGCCCCGTGGAGGGGTTTCCGGGAGGTCAGGGCAGCCACCACCCCTCCGCCCCGCTGGGGAGGCACACACGGCGTCCATCCTGCTTCGTGCGCTTCCACCCCTTGCCGGTGCATCCCAGAATCGCCGGGAGCGCGGTGGGGCTGGCGCGATCGAGCCGACGGGCGAGCCTACCGTTGGCGGTGTTCGCCCAATCGACGGCCGCCTTTTCGTCGCGGGCACCGGCATAGCCGTAGGCGACCCCGGCATCCTTGCCCTTGTCGTAGCCCAACCACCCGGCCCCGGCGACCAGGAGGGCGGCGGCACCCCCGATCGCGGCGAGGATGCGGGCGTGGGTGACGCGGCGACCGTCATGGAGATGGCGGGCATGGTCATCATGGACGATCCGGGTGGCGTGAGCGGCACGGCGGGCGTCCTCGTCGGTGACGAGCTGGCGGAGCTGGACGGCGAGGGCCGCGGCTCCCTGCCTGGCACCGGCTTCGGCATGGCGGGCGAGATCGGCGGGATCGACCAGGCGGGCGGCGATGACCTTGTCGCGATCGACGGCTTTCCGGAGCCAATCGACCACGACCGCATGGAGCTGGGCGTCGTTGGCCTTGAGGGTGGCGAGATCGCGCAGGGTCCGGGCGGTGAAGTTCTGGAAATGGGCGGCGTCGCTGTCGGCCGAGGTCGGGCCGGTGAAGGCTTCGCCGAACTCGGCGGGGTCGAAGTCGAGCTTGTCGCCGGGCATCACGCCTTCTCCCGCGACAGGGCCCAGCCGTCGAAGACCTTGCGGTCCTGATCACGGGCGATGCGCTTCATCAGCTCGGACAGCACCCCCTCGAAGCGTTGATCCTTCTCGGCGGCATCGAGGAGCAACCCGCCCAAGATGATCTTGCGCCGGGTATCCTCCTTGCGGCCGATGGCGGCGGCGCGGGCGTTCAGGTCCTGCAACCGGGCCTGGGCCTGGGCCACGCGCTTCTTGGCTTTTTCGATCGCTTCGGGGGTGGGTGCCGGCATGGTGGACCTCGCGAATATCTGGTAGGCATAGCGCGAAACACCCGACCGACGAAAGGAGGAAGGGCGCACTTTAGCATTACTACGTAATGCGTGCGGCAGGGTGCCCCCTGCACCCATGTCGCGGGGCGACAGCGGGGCTTTCCGCCCCACACCCCGACCAGCGTCATGCCGCTGGACGACGTTTGAGAAGGCGCGCGGGCGATGGCGATCTACCATCTGGCGGTGAAGTCGGTGTCGCGCTCGACCGGGCGCAGCTCGGTCGCGGCGGCGGCGTACCGATCGGGCGCGCGGATCGAGAACGAGCGCGACGGCCTGGTCCACGACTATACCGGTCGGGGCGGCGTGGAGGCGGCGTTCGTGACGGTGCCGGAGGGCGCGGAGTGGGCGCGGGACCGGTCGGCGTTGTGGAACGCGGCGGAGGCGGCCGAGAAGCGCAAGGACGCCAAGACCGCGCGGGAATACGAGCTGGCGCTACCGGCCGAGCTGGACGCGGGCCAGCGGCGCGCGCTGGTGGAGGGGTTCGCGCAACACGTCGCGCGGCGTTACGGGGTCGCGGTCGATGCCGCGATCCATGGCCCGCACGACCACGGCGACGACCGCAACCACCATGCCCATGTGCTGACCACCACCCGCGTCGTCGGACCCGAGGGGCTGGGTGCCAAGACCCGCCAGCTCGACGTGCGCACCACCGCGTCGGAGGAGGTGGAGGCGTTGCGGGAGAGCTGGGGGCAGCAGGTCAACCAGGCGCTGGAACGGGCGGGCCGGGAGGAGCGGGTCGATCACCGCAGCTATGCCCGCCAGGGGCTGGAGATCGAGCCCACCGTGAAAATGGGACACGCCTCGTCGGCGATCGAGCGGCGGGCCAGCCACGAGCAGATCGCGGCCGGCGAGGACCGCCATGCGGTCACGCCGCGCGGGCAGATGAACGAGGCGATCCGCGAAGCGCGGGGGCTGGGGGTCTATATCGCGCGCGGCCGGGAGTGGTTGCAGGAGATGGGACAGCGGGTGCGCGAGCGCGCCGAGCTGGCGGCGCACGGCATGGCGGGCTTGGTGCAGGGCGCGGCGCGGACGATGCGGGCCGGGTTGCAGACCAGCAGCGGCGGCGGGTTCGAGGCGGTGCCGGCGCTCGACCACCCGCCCCGGCGCGAGCAGACGCCGGCGATCGAGCTGGATCAACTAGGGCAGCGTGGGCGCGATCGGGAACAGGAAGGGCAGCTCGGGCTAGACGGGCCAGATTGTAGCGCGACGATCTGGATGAGAAGCGAGCGGCGATCAGGATGAGAGCTGAT
>NZ_CAXSBH010000073.1:0-8909 GCF_964235535.1 uncultured Sphingomonas sp. | reverse complement strand
CGTTCGGCGGAAAAGGGGGGCTCGGGCGCAAGCGATCGGCCACTCGCGGGGTGGCTGCAGCGCGACAATCAGGATGCGAGCGCAGCGACAATCAAGATGAGAATCGCGAGGGGCTACGGCGGCGCAGGGCGTAGCCCGGAGCCGACGTAGCCCCTCGCGATGGCGCGTTCCTGGTGGGGCGTCGCCGCTGATGATCACGGCCGGCCGGGTATGCCCGCGTCTCCAAGGGCGACGAGCAGTCGAACGCCGCGCAGGCCCGCGCGCTCAAGGCCGCGGGATGCAAACGCGTGTTCGACGAAGCTGCCAGCGGGGGCCGCTGGGATCGGCCCAAGCTCCAGGAGATGCTCGGCCAGCTGCGCGACGGCGATGTCGTCGTGGTCTGGAAGCTCGACCGGCTGTCACGCAGCTTGAAGGACCTGCTGCATCTCATGGAGAAGATCGAGGCGGCTGGCGCGGGGTTCCGTTCGCTGACCGAGAGCATCGACACGACCACGCCCGCGGGCCGGATGATGATGCAGATGGTGGGCAGCTTCGCCGAGTTCGAGCGCGCCATGATCCGGGAGCGCACCAGCGCGGGGCTGGCGCAGGCCAGGGTCGAGGGCCGGGTCGGAGGGCGCCGCCGCAAGCTCGATGCCAAGAAGCGCCGCGAGATCGCGCAATCGGTCATCTCTGGCCGCAAGTCGGGTGCCGAGATGGCGCGGCTCTATGACGTGAGCGAGCCGACCGTGTCGCGGATCGTCGCCGAACATCGCCGCCTTGCAGAGGAACCATGAAACGCGGCCATGACCTGCCCGGCCTGATGACGCCCGCGGCCGCCTACCGTGAATCCATGTCCGAATAATGCACAGGGGCCCCTACATGCGGGCGAGCCGCGCCGGTGAACCAGCCCGCCCATCCCGCCCGTCCAGTTCCGCTCGCCGAGCCGGGACCGGCCCGCGCGAATGGCCGGGCTCCGCCCCGTCGTCGCACGGGGCGTCCAGGCGTGAGATCATCATGTTCAAAATCATCAAGGCCGTTGGCGCGACCGCGCTGGCGTGCGCCGCGTCCGCGACCGCACAGACCGCGCGCGAACAAAACCCGGGGCGGGGCGACATCGTGGTCACCGGTACGAAGACCGGCGATTTCGGGGCGAAGTCCGGCATACCGCTCGATCGGGTGCCGCAAAGCGTGCAGGTGATCGAGGAAGAGGAGCTGATCGAGCGCGGCGTGCGCAGCGTCGGCGACGCGCTTCGCGCCGTGCCGTCGGCCAATGTCGGCGGCAGCCGCGTATCGCGCTATCAGAGCTTTTCCTTGAAAGTGCGCGGATTCCTCGCCGATCAGATGCGGAACGGCATACGCCAGCGCTATTATGAAGATGTCGACGCCTCCGCCCTGTCCAACATCGCGCGCGTGGAGGTGCTGAAGGGTCCGTCTGCGGTCATCTACGGTCAGTCCGCGGTCGGCGGCATCATATCGATCATCACCAAGCAGCCGACCGATCGGTTCGCCGCCTCGGCGGCGCTGACGGTCGGCTCGTTCGAACAGAAGATGGCGACGCTCGACGTCGGCGGTCCGATCACGAACACGCTTGGTGTGCGTCTGACGGGCGAGGTCGAACGGTCCGACACCTTCGCCGATTCCCAGCGCATGAGACGC
Organism: uncultured Sphingomonas sp.; assembly: GCF_964235535.1. GTDB lineage: Bacteria > Pseudomonadota > Alphaproteobacteria > Sphingomonadales > Sphingomonadaceae > Sphingomonas. The sequence continues at coordinate 7,274 of NZ_CAXSBH010000073.1, read as the reverse complement.
GAGAATGTCGGCTTGGCGCTTGCCTGGACCCCGAGCGCGTCCGTGTCCGCGCACCTCGTCGCCGAATATATCCGCCGCCGGACCGCCAACAACCCCGGGTTGCCGGTGGTGGGCACGATACTGCCCAACGGCGCGGGCCGCGTTGATCGGTCGACCTTCCTGGGCGAGCCCGATTTCACCGACCTCGTCTCGAACGCGCCGTTGATCCAGGCCTGGGTCGACTTGCAGATGGCTAACGGCTGGACGCTGACGCCGCGGCTGCAATATTCGCAGTTCAACACCTCGCTCGACCAAGTGCGTATCCTGGCGCCCCTGGCGGGTCGGCCGACGTTGATCCCGCGCAACGGCCGGCGCGGGCGCGAGGAGGACGGGTACACGATCGCGCAGCTCGACCTTGCGGGCGCGGCGCGGACCTTCGGCATCGGCCACACGCTGCTGCTCGGCGTGGAATACAGCGCCGAGCGTCCGAGCTTCGTCCAGTCGGACATCGTGCCGGGCGGCATCGCTCCGATCGACACCTTGAACCCTGTCTATGCCTTCACGACGCGGCGGCCGGCGCTCGCCTTTTCATTCGTGAGCCTCGGCAAGGTGGACGGCTTCGCGATCTACGCCCAGGACCAGATCGCATTGTCGGATGCGTGGAATCTGGTCGCGGGCGTACGGCGCTCGCTGTTCGACTACGAAAACCGCCGCAATGGCGTGCGCAACGCCGACACCATCTCCAACACCACATGGCAGCTCGGCAGCACCTACCGGCTGGGCGGGGGCATGTCGTTGTTCGGCGGCTACAATAAGGGGTTCGACCTTGAGCCGGTCGTCGGTGCGCGTGCGCGGGACGGGTCGCCGTTCGTCCCCGAAACGTCCGACCAGATCGAGGCGGGCCTCCGGGTCGCGCGCGGGTCGCTCCGCGCCAGCGCCTCGGTGTTCCGCATCCGCCGCGACAACGTCGCGGTACCCGATCCCGAAAACGTCGACTTTCAGATCCAGGAGGGCCGGCTGCGCGTGCAAGGCGTGGAGGTCGAAGGCGAGTGGGAGGCGCTTCCCGGCTGGCGGCTCCAGGGCGGCTACGCCTACCTCGACGGGCGGGTGACGCGCACCACCACGGCGACATCGCAGGATGCGCGGTTGGGCGACACGCCCGAGCACACTGCGACGCTGTCGAGCAGGCTGACGATCGGCGTGATCGAGCTGCGCGCCGGTGCCTACTATGTCGGCCGACGCCGGCTGGTGAACGGCTCCGCCGTCACGCTGGACGACTACGCCGTGTTCGATTTGGGTGTGGGCACGGTGTTGGGCCCCGTCAGGGTCGACGCGGCGCTGACCAACGCAGCGGACGAGGTCTACTATACGGCGAACGGCGGCACGAACTTCGTCTATCCGGGTGATCCCCGCACGCTCAGCATCCGTGTCGTCTACGCCTTCGGAGGTGCGCGATGACCGACATGCGCGTCCACCGCACCGTCTGGCGTTGGCATCCCTATGCCGGGCTGATCGTCGCGCCCTTTTCGCTGATCCTGAGCGTTAAGGGCGCGATCCACCTGTTCAACGACGAGCTGAACGATCTCGCCATGCCGGCGCGAGGTTCTGCTCATTGGCGGACTAGGGTAGCCGGTCGTCCGCGAGCTGCTGGACGAGCCGCGGCACGACGTCCGCGCGCATGATGCCGATGCGGCTAATGCCGCAGGTGCGCTGCGTGAGCGGACAGATCAGTTCGGACGGATGATGGTGCCGGTCCCCGCTCGGTCGGCATTGGCCTTTCCCGTTAAATTAAAACGGCTGAGCTACGTCCGTTCGGCGCAACGTTCATATACTACGCCGGGGATCGGGTTTCAGCTTCAGGGGTGAACGACCTGCTTGACTATGCCGATATTGCGTCACAGCTTCCGCGCTGCAACATAAGTGCAATTGGGGATCGTCATGCAAAATGTTAGAGTGGGTGATCGATCCCGGCTGTGGACCAGCGTGGCGACGGCGTTCTGGGGCGCTGCGGTGGCTGTGCCGAGCACGGCCGCCACGGCGCAACAGGCCGGCACTGGTAGTCCCCTTTCCGCAGGCGCCGCCGCTCAGGGTGATAGGGCCGGCCCGGCGTCGACGGCTTCGACGGACGAGCAAGCGACCCCGGCGTCACCCGGCCAGGAACAGCCGCAAGAAGGCGATCCTAGGGCTGAGGACGTCGTGGTCACCGGCTCGCGCATCGTGAGCAACGGTAACCGGGCGCCGACACCTACGACCGTACTGTCGCGCGAGGACATCCAGCTACGCAACCCCGCCAACATCGCCGACTATGTCTCCCAGTTGCCGTCGTTGGGCATCGGCAACACCACGCGCACCACGACCCTTTTCGCCAATGCGACTGGCGGGGCCAACCAGCTCAGCGCCCGCGACCTTGGCGTGACCCGCACCCTGACGCTGCTCGACGGGCGGCGCGTGGTGGGCTCGGGCCTGTCGCCCGCGGTCGACGTCAACCTGCTGCCGCAAAACCTGGTGAAGCGGGTGGATGTGGTGACCGGCGGTGCCTCGGCGGCTTACGGCTCCGACGCGGTGGCGGGCGTGGTCAACTTCATCCTCGACACCGACTTCACCGGGGTCAGGGGCAGCGTCAACCTGGGCCAGACGGACGAGAATGACGGCCGGATCGTCTCGGGCGACATAGCTTACGGCGGCAAGGTCGGCGGCCGCGGGCACATCTTGTTCAGCGCCAATTACTACAAGGGCGACCGGATCGATTTCTTCGACGATCCGCGCGACTGGTTCCAGCCTGGGTTGCGCCTGCTGAACAATCCGGATTGGACCGCCACCAATGGTCAGCCCGGCCAGATCGTGCGTACGGACGCTGGCTTCACCAGCACGCCCGGCGGCGTGATCGCGTCCGGACCGTTGCGCGGGACCAACTTCCTGCCGGGCGGCGCGATCGGCCAGTTCGTATTTGGGCCGATCCAGCAGGGGCAGGTCCAGGCCGGCGGTACGGTGGAGTCGCTACCGATCCGCGGCGCGCTGCTGCCGGACGACGAGCATTGGAGCATCTACGGCCGTTTCAGCTACGAACTGCTGGACGGCGTCAACGCTATCTTCGAGGGCAGCTATGCCGGCAACGATACCGTGAACTGGTCGGCGGTGTACAATCGTCAGGGCGGGACCGCGCTAACGATCAACCGCGCCAACCCTTTCCTTCCCCTGCCGGTCCAGCAGGCGATGATCCAGGCCAACATCACCTCGTTCCAGATGAACCGCCTGTTCTACGACATGATCAACAAGCCGGGCACGCATATTGGAGAAGCGGGCTACAACCGGCGCCAGGACCGCATCCTGGCGGCGTTGGAAGGTAGCTTCGATGGCAAGGGTAGGTGGCGAGCCTATTACCAACGCGGCCACAGCGACGTCTGGTACACGCGCGACAACAACGTCATCCTCGGCCGCTTCGCGCTCGCGATCGACGCGATCGCCAATCCGGCGACCGGCGGGGTGCCGGGCGTAGCCGCGGGCACACCGATCTGTCGCTCGTCGATCGCCAATCCGACCAATGGGTGCGTGCCCATGAACCTGTTCGGCGAGGGCTCGCTGGGCGCGGCTTCCATCGCTTACGTCACCGGCCTGACCGATGGTCTGCGCACCCGTCAAGATCTGGACATCAAACAAGATATCTTCTCCTTCGACGCGCAGTACGAGCCTTTTTCCACCTGGGCGGGACCGGTATCCATCGCGGCGGGCTTCGAGGGTCGCAAGGACAGCTTCTCCGCGACCGCCGACGCCCTGTCGATCGCGTCGGCCTGGAACGTCGGCAACTTCAAGGCGGAGGCCAACGGTTACAGCGTTAGGGAGGCGTTCGCCGAGGCGCTCGTGCCGATTTTGCGGGATTCGCCGGTCGGCCGCGCGTTCGACCTGAACGGCGCGGTCCGGCTGACCGACTATTCCACCAGCGGGACGGTCACCACCTGGAAGCTCGGCGCGACCTGGGATCTCGACGGGCAGCTCCGGCTCCGGGCGACGCGGTCGCGGGATATCCGGGCACCCAACCTCAATGATCTGTTCGCGCCGCGCAGCCAGTTCGTGAACGCCTTCCTCGACCGGTCGCAGCCCGGCAGCCCGCAGGTGCCCAACATAACGCTGAACGGCGGCAACCCGAGCCTCACCCCCGAAAAAGCCGACACCTGGACCGCGGGCGGCGTATTCCAGCCGCGCTGGCTGCCTGGCTTCAGCCTGTCGGTCGACTGGTACAAGATCGACATCGCGGACGCGATCGTGGCTTTGGGCGCGCAACAGATCATCGACATCTGCTATGGCTTCAACCGGCCGCAGAACGACGCCGCGTGCGACTCGATCGTGCTGGTGCCCGGTGCCACCAACCTGGTCAACGCGACCATCTTCACCAGCGGCATCAACGCGCAGAACCTCGCGGTGGAAGGCATCGATTACGAGGCGAGCTACCGAACGAACCTGGACCGGATCGCGAGCTCGCTGCCCGGCAGCATCGATGTGCGGCTGCTGGTATCGCAGCGGCTAAAGGACGAGACCAATATTCCCGGCGACGTTCAGCCGCCGATCCTGGGCACGGTGGGCAGCCTCCGCTGGCGCGGGCTGATGACCGCCACCTACGCGGTCGGGCCCAGCCGCACCACGCTCACGACCCGCTATCTCGGCTCCGGCCGTATCACGAACCAGCCCGAGACCAGTAGCACCGGCATCCCAAGGGAGTTCAACCGGGTCGATCCCGTCTGGTACTTCGAACTGGCCCAGAATTACGACGTCAATATCGCCGGCGCGAAAGTGACGTTGTTCGGAGTGGTGGAGAACCTGTTCGACCGCGATCCGGAACCGATCCCCACCAGCGGCACGTCGTTTGGCACCGGCGCGCCTTACGATCTGCTTGGACGCTCCTATCGCCTGGGCTTCCGGTTCCGATTTTGACCGCGGCTCAGAGTGGACCTTTCGGTCTTGTTCCTGCCATGCTTGAAAAACGGTCTTGGGATTGTCGGAGGCATGACGATCCCCTTGTCCGTGCAGGCCGGTTTGTGGAGCCAACTCAGCGGTTCGGAGGTGCTGATCTCCGCACCGTCGTTCAAGCTCATGGACGAGGCCTGAAAACAAGGAGGTTTCCTGGCCGTCGGCATCGGATCTCATCACCTGCGTATCGGCGTACACAGGGCTCGACATGGCGCCAGGTGCTCGCGGTGCGCGTCACCGCCAAGCGAACATCGACCCCAGCGACCGCGACCCACGGTGCGCCGACGTCACGCCCTCGGGCAGGACGCCGGGGATTTCGGGGAAGGCAAAGCCCGCCGGGACGCCTTGATGATCGTTGGTGTAGCTCGAGGTGTAGTTCTCCTCCGCCGTGAACTCAAACCGTCCCGGGCCGAGGTCGTGCGAGAAGATCACGGGGGCGTTGAGCGAGTGCTTGGGCGACCACACCAGCGGGACACCAGTGAGGTCGATCTGCGGCGAGGGCGGCGCCGGCACGTCGTAGGACGCGATCTTCGATCTTCAACTTGACGAAGGTGTATCGCACCGCCGCCCGAAAGTTGGGCGACAGGACGCCGACCGCATCGACGTCGAACCCGCGGCCGGTTGAGCCCGCCCGGCGAATTGCCACGCGCATAGCTACCATGGGCGATGACGTCCTGCGCCACGTCGTAGCTGACGATGGGGTTGTCGGTCGTGGCGTTGAACACGCCGCGCCGATAGACAGTCGGCGTCGTCGGGATGATGACGCCCGCCAAGTTGCGGATCGCGACGCCCGCCGTTCCGGAAATCCCATCCTGGTTCGGCCGCAGGCCGACCGTCAGGTTCAGGCGATCGGTGATGTCGAAACCCAGCTGGCCGAATGCCGAAAAGGCCTGGGTTTCGGTGAAGGACGGCTGATGAATGGCGTTGATGCGGGCGAGGTCGGACCGCGCCGATCCCAGACCGAAGACGCCGAACGGCCTGGCGGGGTCGACCGCCTTTCCGCCCCCCTGCCAGACCTTCGAATCGAAGGGAAACGGCGTGTTGTCGCGCACGATCTGGCCCGACAGCCCCGCGACGGAGTCGATCATCATGATTGGCGAGATCGGCAGCTCGGCGGAGGAGGCGGCGCAGTTCCTGCGCGACGAGTCGAGGCGCGGGCATTCCAAGCCGATGGCGGGATTCATCGCGGGCCGCACGGCGCCGCCTGGCCGGCGGATGGGCCATGCGGGCGCGATCGCGTCGGGCGGCCAGGGCGGCGCGGAGGACAAGATCGCGGCGATGGAAGCGGCGGGCATCACCGTCGCGGCCAGCCCGTCAGAGCTCGGATCGACCCTGCTCGACGTGCTGAAAGGGTGAGACGCTCGCGACGGCTCGGCTAATCGTGCAAGGACTTGTCGCGAAGCGGACAACGGGCGATGGTAAGGGCGGTTCGCGCCCGACCAACGAATGATTTGAACCCAGGGAAGGATAGACGATGGCGACGTTGGTCGAACCGGTCGAGAGGATGATGCGGGAGGAGGGAACCGTCCCCGCGCACAGGGCGCTGGTCGAGTGGGTGCGCGGGATCGCCGCGCGGACAGAGCCCGACGCGATCCGCTGGTGCGACGGCAGCCAAGCCGAGTGGGATGAGCTTGCCAAGCAGCTGGTCGATTGCGGCACCCTGACCCGGCTCGATCCCGCGAGGCGACCGAATAGCTTCCACGCGCGGTCCGATCCGCGCGACGTCGCGCGTGTCGAGAGCCGCACCTTCATCTGCTCCGAGACGGCGGCCGATGCCGGCCCGACCAATAACTGGAAGGAGCCGGGCGAGATGCGCGGCGTCCTGGACCGGTTGTTCGAAGGCGCGATGCGCGGGCGAACACTGTATGTGGTGCCCTTCTGCATGGGGCCGCTCGGTTCGCCGCAGAGCGCGATCGGCGTCGAGATCACCGATAGCGCCTATGTCGTGCTGTCCATGCGCATCATGACGCGAATAGGTACGCCCGCGCTCGAGATGCTGGGCGACGACGGCTTCTTCGTCCGCTGCGTCCATTCGGTCGGCATGCCGCTCGACCCGGGCGCGCGCGACGTGGCTTGGCCGTGCAACGAGGAGAAATGGATCGTCCACTTCCCCGAGACGCGCGAGATCTGGTCCTACGGCTCGGGCTATGGCGGCAACGCGCTTTTGGGCAAGAAGTGTTTCGCGCTGCGTATCGCCAGCGTGATGGCGCGCGACGAGGGTTGGCTCGCGGAGCACATGCTGATCCTGAAGCTGACCAGCCCCGAAGGTGCGGTCCACTACGTCGCCGCCGCCTTTCCCAGCGCGTGCGGCAAGACCAACATGGCGATGCTGG
>NZ_CAXSBH010000072.1:0-9060 GCF_964235535.1 uncultured Sphingomonas sp. | reverse complement strand
GGCGCGCCAACGGCTGCATTCCACCCGGGCCACGCTGCGTCCTTTACTTTCGTGACCGAACTCCGCGTAAACTGGGATAACGGCAAGAGGGGCGGGTGGACGGGCATGACGACATCGGCGGCCTCCCCAGCAGGTTCGACGCGCGCAGGCCTCCACCGCTCGTTGTATTTCTGGGTACTGGTCGGCCTCGCTGCGGGCGCGATGACGGGATATCTGTTCCCGGCCTTCGGCGCTTCCCTGAAGCCGCTGGGCGACGCGTTCATCAAGCTGATCAAGATGATCATCGCCCCGGTCATCTTCTGCACGGTCGTCACCGGCATCGCGGGCATGACCAGCCTGGAGCGCATGGGCCGCGTAGGCGCAAAAGCGCTCGGCTACTTTCTCGTCTTCTCGACATTGGCGCTGGCGGTCGGGTTGGCCGTTGGCAACCTGCTTCGCCCGGGCGCGAGGTTGAACATCGATCCCGCGACGCTCGATTCGTCCGCGGTCGCCGGGTATCAGGCCAAGGCGCAGGGGCGAACCGTTACAGACTTCCTGCTGAACGTCATCCCGGACACGGCGGTTGGCGCCTTCACCTCGGGGGAGGTCCTCCAGACATTGCTGCTCGCCATCCTGTTCGGGGTGGCGCTGATGCTTTCGGGGGAGCGCGCCGCGCCGATCGCGGAAGCGGTGCGGCGGTTGGGCGAAGTGCTGTTCAGGATCGTCGGGCTGATCATGTACGCGGCCCCCGTCGGCGTGTTCGGCGCGATGGCGTTCACCGTCGGCAATTACGGGCTTGGTTCTCTATGGAGCCTGGCCGCGCTGGTCGGCGCGTTCTACGCGACCAGCGCGCTGTTCGTCTTCGTGGTGCTGGGGGCCGTGGCGCGTTGGACGGGATATTCGATCACGGCCTTGCTGCGCTATCTTCGCCGCGAACTGCTGCTCGTATTGGGTGCCAGTTCGTCGGAAGTGGCCCTCCCGGCGCTGATCGAGAAGCTGGAGCACGCGGGCGCGTCGCGTCCCGTCGTCGGGCTGGTCGTGCCGACGGGCTATTCGTTCAACCTGGACGGCACCAACATCTACATGACGATGGCCGCGCTGTTCATCGCGCAGGCGACGAACACGGACCTGTCCTTGGGCGATCAGCTCCTGCTGCTGGGGGTCGCGATGCTCAGTTCCAAGGGCGCGGCGGGCGTGACCGGCGCGGGGTTCGTGACGCTCGCGGCCACGCTGTCGGTCGTGCCGTCCGTGCCCGTCGCCGGCATGGCGCTGATCCTGGGCGTCGACCGGTTCATGAGCGAATGCCGAAGCCTGACGAACTTCATCGGTAACGCCGTGGCGACGCTCGCCATCGCGCGCTGGGAGGGGGAACTCGACTCCGCTGCGCTCGAAACCGCGCTCGCCCCGCAGGACGCGCGGTGATCCCGGCGCGCTACTCGACCGCCCGCAGGCGCGGCGGCGTCCGCGCGGCGCGGATCGCCGATCGTTCCAGCAGATCGTTGACGCGCGCCGACAGATCCGCCTGGCGGAACGGCTTGGCCAGCTTGGGCACGTCGCCCGGCACGTCGGCGGCGGTGTTGGCGAAGCCCGTCACCAGCAGCACGGGCATCCGCGGCCACGATCCCCGCAGCTCGCGGATCAGCGCTGCACCTGTCATGCCGGGCATCAGGTAATCGGTCACGACCAGATCGACCTCCACGCCGCCGCGAAGCGCCGCCAGCGCCTGCGCGCCCGAGGCGACCTCGACGACGGTGTGCCCCAAATCGATGAGTATGTCGGCGGTCCCGCTCCTGACCAGCTCCTCGTCGTCGACCAGCAGCACGGACGCACGCCTGAGCGCGGGCACGATTGCCGGATGCGCGTGCGTCGCCGCCGCGGCTCCCTCGGCGGCGGGCAGGAACAACTCGGCGCGAGTGCCCACCCCCGGTTCGCTGTCGAGCTTGAGAACGCCGCCCGACTGCGCTGCCAGCCCATGCGCCATCGACAGCCCCAGCCCTGTGCCCTTGCCGACGCCCTTGGTCGAATAGAACGGCTCCACGCACCGCTTCAACGTCGCCGCATCCATGCCGACGCCGGTATCGACGACGGCCACGCGCACGTAGCGCCCCCCGGTCAACCCGTCGTCGCCCGTGGCCGCATGCGCCGCGACCTCGATCGACAGCGTCCCCCCATCGGGCATCGCGTCGCGCGCGTTGACCGCGAGGTTCAGGATCGCGAGCTCCAGCTGGTTGGGGTCGACGGTCGCCGGCGGCGGCGCGCCTTCCACCTGGACCGCGACGCGGATCGTCGGCCCCAGCGAGCGGGCGACGAGGTCGAGTATTCCCTCGACCAGCGCCGCCGCGTCGACCGCCTGCGGTTGCAGCGTCTGCCGCCTGGCGAAGGACAACAGCCGCTGGGTCAGCGTCGCCGCCCGCTCCGCCGCCTGCAGCGCGTTGCCGATCAGCCGCTGCGACTTCTCGTCAAGCCCGTGTCGCCGCCGCAGCAGGTCGAGCGAGCCGACGATCGGGGTCAGCAGGTTGTTGAAGTCGTGCGACACGCCGCCCGTCAGCTGCCCGATCGTTTCCAGCTTCTGGCTCTGGCGCAGCGCCTCCTCCGCCTCGTCCCGCTCCGCCTCCGCGCGCAACCGGTCGGTGACGTCGATCACCGACGCCATCGCGCGGGTGATCCGTCCGTCCGCGTCGCGCGCCAGCCGCGCCGATACCAGCACGTCGGCCAACTCCCCCGACCGCTTGACGAACCGGTAAGGCCTGTCGTCGAACGCCCCGGTCCCGGACACCTGAGCCCGGTACCGTTCGAAATCCTTCCCGAGATCGTCGGGCGCGATGAAGTCGGTGATCGGACGACCGATCACCTCCGCCCGGTCGTCATAACCCATGAACGTCAGCCACCGATCCGACACGCTCATCAGCTTCAGATCCCGCCCCACCGAATGCAGCGCGACCGGCGTCTTGGCATATAGTTCGGCAAGCTCGGCCGTGCGCGCCGCCACCGCCGCCTCCAACACCTCGCGCGACCGCGCCAGCGCCTCGCGCGCTGCCATCTGATCGCCGATGTCCGTGCAGGAACCGTACCAGCGCGTGATTGCGCCGTCCGGGCCGCGCACGGCCTGCGCCCGCCCGAGCACCCAACGGTACTCGCCCGAATGGTGCCGCAGCCGATATTCGATCTCGTACGGATCGCCCGTCGCCAGGCTGTGCCGCCAGCGCGCCCAAGCCCGCTCCTGATCTTCGGGATGGAACATCCCGTTCCACGCCTCGCCGTCGGTCGATCCCGGCGGCATCCCGGTGAAATCGTACCATCGCCGGTTGTAGAAATCGTGGAACCCGTCGGGCAGCGTCGACCAGATCATCTGGTCGACCGAGTCGGTGATCGCGTGGAACTTGGCTTCACGTTCGCGGAACTCCGCCTCGCTCGCATGCAGCGCCTCGATCCGCCCGCGCGCGTCATACTGCCGTCCGCGCGCCGCCAGCGCCGACCGTACCGCGCGCAGCATCGCTTCCGCATGCAGCGGCCGCTCCAGCAGCACCACGTTCCGCAGACCGTCGAGCGTGGCGTTCGCCCGTGCCGACCGCACGCGCGTCTGTCCGTTGGCGAGCACCACGAACGGGAAATCGGACCAGGCCGGCTGGTCCGCCAGCCACGCCGTTACCGCGTCCAGCCCGCCGCCGCTCAGCGCCTCCTCCGCCACCAGCGCTCCGCCCGCCCCCCTCGCCAGGCAAGCGGCAAGCCCGGCCAGGTCTTCGCACGCGACGCAATCGATCCCGTGCCGCCTCAGCAGGTCGGCCGCCACCGCCGCGTCGCGCCCGCGCGGGGCGAGGATCAGGACGCCGTCATCCAATGGGATGCCGCTCCCGCTCGCTGGGGCCCGTCGCCGCCGATATATCGCCGCGGTATTCCGGCGATCCGGCCAGCACGCCGCGAAAGCCGGTCAGCGGCTCGCCGACGACCACGCCGCCCAACCCGATGCAGAACTCGCGGATCGTGCGCTCATGCGCGGTCGTGCGCGTCTTCACCACCGAGATCGATTTGCGCACCTCTCCGTCCGCCTCGAAGAAGCGCAGCAGCATCACCGCGTCGGCCAGATAGCTCAGATCGACGTCCGACTTCAGGTCGCCCATGATCCCATGCTGGCCCAGGATCATCAACGCGACCACGCTCCGTGCGCTGAGATAGCCGAGCAGTTCGTGCATCTGCAGCGTCAGGAACTTGTCGTTCGGCATCGCCTGCATGTACGCGTTCAGGCTGTCGATCAGCACGAACCCTGCGCCGTCCTCCTCCACCGCACGACGCACCGCGCCCGCGAACTCGCCCGGCGACAGTTTGGCCGGATCGATCTGCCGGATCGTCAATCGTCCCGACTGGAGGTACGGCGTCAGGTCCATGCCGAGCGCGGCCGATCGCGCCAGCAGCGTCGGCAACCGTTCGTCGAACAGGAAGAACGCCGCATGTTCGCCCCGCTCCAGCGCCGCGACCATGCAGCAGACGGCGGCGGTCGTCTTGCCCACCCCCGCAGGTCCCACCAGCAGGGTGTTGGCGCCCGGCACGAGCCCACCGCCCAACAGACGGTCGAGCGCGGCCACGCCCGTCGACACGGGCTCCGGCGCGAACTCGTAGAGCCGCACCGCCGGGACTAGCCGCGGATAGACGCACAAGCCTCCCGTCTCGATGGTGTAATCGTGATATCCCCCGCGGAACTTGCGTCCACGGAACTTCATAACCCGCAGTCGCCGCCGCTCCGCGCCGAAATCGATCGCCGACTGCTCCAGCGTCACGACGCCGTGCGCGATCGAGTGAAGCTGAAGATCGCCCGGGCCCGACGTCCGGTCGTCGAGCACCAGCACCGTGCAGTTCCGCTTGGAGAAGAAATGCTTGAGCGCCAGGATCTGCCGCCGATACCGCAGCGGATTCTGCGCCAGAAGCCTGAGCTCGGACAGGCTGTCGAGCACCACGCGCTGAGGCTGCAGCTCGTCCACCCGGTCCATCACGCCGCGCACCGTCTCGCCCAGCTCGACGTCGCTTGGATGCAGCAGCGTCTGCTCCAGGTCGGGGTCGAGCCCCGCCTCGGCCACCAGCTCTACCAGCGTCAGCGCGTCGAGCGACCAGCCGTGCGTCGCCGCCACCGCGCGCAGCTCGTGCTCGGTCTCCGACAGCGTGACGTAAAGACCCTTCTCGCCGAGCCGCGCGCCCTCCAGCAGGAAGCCGAGCGACAGCGTGGTTTTGCCCGTCCCCGGCGTTCCCTCGATCAAATACAGCCGGTTGGGCGTCAGCCCGCCGCCCAGTATGTCGTCCAGCCCGCCTATCCCCGTGCAGGCCTGCGGCTCTCCTACTGGTTTCGACAGCGCGGTCGTGAGCGCGCCGCTCTGTCCATCCGCATCCAACAGCCGCTTCCCTATCCCGTAGCCAGAGCAATTGCCGGCGGTGCCCTCACGGCCTGGTGGCCGATTGCCGCCCCGGGATCAACAAGATGAAGGCCAACGCCGTTCCGTCCGCATCACCGCGCGGCGGCATCGACCACCAGCTTGACCCGCCCGCCCGGCCTCGGACGCTCGCCCGCCTTCAACCCGTTCAGCATCGCGAACAGCGCGCGGCCGTTCGGGTCCGCCATCCGCGCGGACAGGCTCGCCGCGCCGTCGCCCGGCCCGACCGGCACGGTCCGCACCATTCGCGGTCGCAGCCGCATCGCCTCCTCGCGCGTGAGCGGTCGAAAGGACCCGATCAGCGCGCCGTCCGCTCCGGACGTCGTCGGCATCGTCCCCCGTCCGGGCGGCGACAGCAGCACGAAATGGTACGCCTGACCGCCGCCCGCGTCGTAGGCCGCGACCGTCAGCGGCACGACGCCGCCTTCCGCCTGGATCCGCATCCGCACCACCACCGATTCCAACCCGTTGACTAGTCCCCGCTCCACGCCCGCGACGTCGCCCGCGGCCTGCCCGACCAGCGCTTCCGCGAGTCCTTCCGCATAGGCCGCGATGTCGCCCGCCGGCATCGGCCCGCCGCCGAACTCGCCGCGCGCGCCGCCCGGCCCCGACAACAGCACCGCGCGTGGGGAGTTGGTCAGCGTCCACCCGGCCGGCGCCTCGAAGGTAACGCCCATCACCGGATGCGCGAATCGCCGCCCCAGCACGAACCCCTGGGCCGGGTCGTCGCCGTACAGCAGCCCGTCGACCTCGCGCAGGTAGGCCCCCTCGTTCTCGGGAAGCGCGTCGTCCGCCAGCCCCGTCGCCCGCGCCGCCTCCAGCGCCCGCTCGACGCGGTTGCCCGTGAGCGGGTGGCTGCGCGCCCATTCGGGGATCGACCGCGCCTCGTCGCGCCCCGCCGTCTCCGCGGTGAACCGCTCATTGGCCGCCAACCGGGCGAGCATCTCCCCTTCCGCATACGGATCGTACCCGGCCGCGCGCAGGTACCGCAGCCCTAGATCGTCGGATTTATACTCCTGGTCGCGGGAGTAGCGCAGCGTGAAATATTGCGCCGCCTGGCCCGCCAGCCGCGTCAGCCGCTCCGATCCCGTCAGCGACATCGCGATCACTCCCAACCGTCGGAACAGCGACCGCCGCTGCTGCCTTTGCGAATGCGCCCCGACGATGTGGCCCAGCTCGTGCCCCAGCACCGACGCCAGCTCCGCCTCGCTGCCCACGATCGCGAACATGCCGCGCGTCAGATAGATGTAGCAGCCCGGCACCGCGAAGGCGTTCACGACGTCGCTGTTGACCAGCGTGAACACGCATTCGCCGGACAATCCTGCCGCCGCCGCGATCCGCTCGCCCACCGCCGCGACATAGCGGGCCTGGGGCGCGTCGTACGCTCCGCCGAACTCGGCGAGCAGGCGTGGGTGCTGCTCCGCGCCGAATGCCCGGTCCTCTTCGGATACCTGCGCCGGCCGCTCCGCCGCCGTCCCGCCGCACCCGGCCAGCAGCAACGCCGACGCGAGCGCCCTCAATCCTCGCATCTCAGATCCATCCGAGCAGGAACAGCACGAGCAGGCTCAAACCCAGCGACAATAGCACCGAGCCCGCGCAACCGAGCCGTCGGGAGAAGAACAGGAACATGGATCGGCCTTGCAGGAGGGTAAGCATCACCGAACGGTCGAGCCGCGCGGTGGGTCCGGGCGCGATCTTGGAACCTCACGCCGCCCGTGCCGGTTGGCGTCACGTCCATGACCGATCCGCTGGCCTATTCCCCCGATATCGAAACCGTCGATCCCGGCGAGCCCGCGCTGTTCGACCGCATCGCCGCCGTCATGCGCGCCGGCGGCAAGGTCGCCCGCGACGGCGAAGGCCCGGGCGGGCGCATCAGCCACGTATCCACGATCGCCGCGCTGAAGGGCGAGGTGGTCGTTCTCTCCGACCTCGCGCCCGAACTCGCGCAAGGGATATTCGTCCCCGGCCGCCGCTACCCCGTCGTCGCGCGCATGTCGCACCTGCCCGGCGAGGATCTCGACCAACGCGGCGTCTCCTCGCACCGGGGCTTGTCGATCAAGCTGTTCGGCGTTCCCGGCGCGCTGCTCGGGAGGCACACGGGCGACACTCAGGATTTCGTGCTCGAGAACGCCCCAGCCTTCAACGTCGCCTCCCCCGCCGCTTTCCTTCTCGCGATCTCGACCGTAGAGGCCGCCGCCCCGCTGCCGCAGGGCGCAAAGGTGGCGGTGTCCGCGGCGGCGCGCGGGCTGAACCGCGCGCTCGGCGCGGTCGGCGTCGCCTCCGCCAATCTCGACATCCTGGGCCATCCCCGCCGCCACCCGCTGTCGGAGGCTTTCCACAGCCAAGCGCCGCTGCGCTGGGGCGCGTACGTCGCCAAGCTCGCCGCCTTTCCGGGCGACGGGCAGCCCGACCTGCCCTTCGACGCCGACGCCCCCGACGCGCTCCGCCGGGCCGCCGTCGCCCATATCGCCGGGCACGGCGCGACCTTCACGCTCGCCGCGCAGTTATGGACCGACGCGAGCGCCATGCCGATCGAGGATGCGAGCATCGCTTGGCCTGAGACGCTGAGCCCCCATCGCCCCGTCGCGATCCTCCGCTTTCCCCCGCAAGACGCCGCCGGCCCCGCGCGCATCGCGGGCATCGATGCGCTGTCCTTCTCCCCCGCCCACGCGATCGAGGCGCACCGCCCGCTGGGCGGCATCATGCGCTCACGCCTGGCGCTCTACACGGCTCTGAGCGCTGAGCGCCGCCGGGCGGCGGGGCTGCCGCTGACCGAACCGAGCGGTCCAGACGCGGTCGCCGACTAGGTCGCCCGAGCCGCCTCGCACGCGATCACCCATTCCACGATCAGGTCCGCCGCCGCCTCGGGCGTCATCGCCGCCGTGTCGATCCGTATCTCCGGTTCAACCGGCGGCTCATAGGGGCTGTCGATCCCGGTGAAGTTCGCTAGCGTCCCCGCTCGCGCCTTGGCGTACAGGCCCTTCGCGTCGCGCCGCTCCGCCTCGGCAAGCGGCGTGTCGACGAACACCTCGACGAACTCGCCCGGCGCCATCATCGCCCGCACGGCATCGCGCTCGGCGCGGAAAGGCGAGATGAACGCGCAGAGCACGATCAGCCCGGCATCCGCCATCAGCCTGGCGACCTCGCCCACCCGCCGCACGTTCTCCACCCGGTCCGCGTCGGTGAAGCCCAGATCGCGGCACAGCCCGTGGCGCACATTGTCCCCGTCGAGCAGGAATGCGTGCCGATTCATCCGCCCGAGCCGCACGTCGACCAGATTGGCGATCGTCGACTTGCCCGCTCCCGACAGCCCCGTGAACCATAGCACGGCGGGCCGCTGCCCCTTCTGCGCGGCGCGCGCCTCGCGCGGCACATCGATCGCCTGGGGGTGGATGTTGTCCGCCCGCTGGAGCGCGAAGCGCAGCACGCCGCCCGCGACCGTATCGTTTGTCTCCTTGTCGATCAGCACGAACCCGCCCAGCTCGCGGCTGTCGGCATAGGGCTCGAACACCACTGGCCGTTCGGTCGACACCACCGCCACCCCGATCCCGTTCAGCTCGAGCGTCCGCGCCGCCAGCCGCTCCATCGTATCCGTGTCCACCCGGTATTTGGGCTGCGCCACCTGCGCCGTCACCGTCTGCGTCGCCAGCTTCAGCCAGTATCC
>NZ_CAXSBH010000071.1:4873-9492 GCF_964235535.1 uncultured Sphingomonas sp. | reverse complement strand
GGTTCGGATGGCGGAGCGCGATGGTGAGCGCGCCGTGGCCGCCCATCGAATGGCCCGTGATCGCCTGCCTCTCCATATCCACTGGAAAGTTCGCCGCGATCAGCGCCGGCAGCTCCTCGGTGACATAGGTCCACATCCGGTAGTTGGTCGCATACGGCTCCTCAGTGGCATCGACGTAGAAGCCCGCGCCAAGTCCGAAGTCATAGGCGCTCGCCGGATCGTCGGGCACGCCTTCCCCACGCGGCGAGGTATCGGGCGCGACGAAGATCAGGCCGAGCTCGGCGCAGGCGGCGCGGTATTCGCCCTTATCGGTCACGTTGGCGTGGGTGCATGTCAGCCCCGACAGATACCACACCACCGGCAACGGCGCGCTGCCGTCATGAGATGGGACGAAGACGGAGAATGTCATCTCCGTTCCCGTCGCCACGGAGGCGTGACGGTACACTCCCTGCGTTCCCCCGAATGCGCGGCCGGTAGACACCGTTTCGATCGTCATAGTTCGAACCTCGTGCGGAATGGCGTTCGGCGGCGCATGTCGATCCGGTCGTTGACCATTTCTACTCTTCCGGTGCGATTGTCAGCCGCAGGCCGTCGAGCGCGTTCACGAACCTGATCTGGCATGACAGACGCGACGTTGGAACACGGTTATCGGAACTTTCCAGCAAATCATCTTCGTCCGTGCTCATCGGCTCCAGGCGATCGAGATCTTCGGGGGCGACATGGACGTGGCAGGTCGCGCAGCTGCAGCAGCCACCGCATAGCGCCAGCAGCTCGTCGACGCCCGCATCGCGGATGATCTCCATCACGGAGAGACCTTCCCGAGCGTCGATCGTCAACGGCGATCCCTCGCGGGTCGTGATCTGAACGGTCGTCATCAGTACACCACGACGGATCTGATGCTCTCGCCCGCATGCATCAGGTCGAATCCTTGGTTGATCTCGTCGAGCGCGAGGACGTGGGTGATCATCGGGTCGATCTCGATCTTGCCGTCCATGTACCAGTCGACGATCCTGGGCACGTCGGTGCGGCCTTTGGCGCCGCCGAACGCCGTGCCGCGCCAGTTGCGCCCCGTCACGAGCTGGAAGGGACGGGTGCTGATCTCGCGCCCCGCCTCCGCCACGCCGATGATGATGCTCGTGCCCCAGCCGCGGTGGCAGGCCTCCAGCGCCTGGCGCATCACGTCGGTGTTGCCCGTGCAGTCGAACGTGTAGTCCGCCCCGCCGTCGGTGAGCGCGACCAGGTGCGCCACCAGGTCGCCCGCGACTTGGCTGGGATTGACGAAGTGCGTCATGCCGAACCGGCGGCCCCACTCCTCGCGGTCGGGGTTGATGTCGACGCCCACGATCACCCCCGCCCCCGCCAGCCGAGCCCCCTGGAGCACGTTGAGGCCGATGCCGCCGAGCCCGAACACGATCACCGTGTCGCCGACCTGGACCTTGGCGGTGTTGACCACCGCGCCGACGCCCGTCGTGACGCCGCAGCCGATGTAGCAGCTGGTCTTGAACGGCGCGTCGGTCCTGATCCTGGCCACCGCGATCTCGGGCAGGACGGTGAAGTTCGAGAAGGTCGAGCAGCCCATATAGTGAAAGATCGGCCGGCCCTTGTGGCTGAAACGCGTGGTGCCGTCGGGCATCAGCCCCTTGCCTTGCGTCGCCCGGATCGCCGTGCACAGGTTGGTCTTGCCGCTCAGGCACGACTTACATTGCCGGCATTCGGGGGTGTAGAGCGGGATGACGTGGTCGCCGGGCGCGACCGACGTGACGCCCGAGCCGACCTCGCGCACGATCCCGGCGCCTTCATGGCCCAGCACCGACGGGAACAGTCCCTCCGAGTCCAGCCCGTCCAGCGTGTAGGCGTCGGTGTGGCAGATGCCCGTCGCCATGATCTCGACCAGCACCTCGCCCGCGCGTGGACCCTCCAGGTCGAGCTCGACGATCTCCAGCGGCCGCTTGGGGGCGAACGCAACGGCGGCGCGGGTCTTCATTCGCTTGCCTCCCCGCCGCCCGTTCGCCTGAAGCGCGCCGCCGCCTCCGAGCCGGCGGTCGCGTTGCCCGCGCTGTAGGAATGGGCACCGGTTCCGGCTAGCGCGCCTCCCTGCACGATGAGGTATTCATCGCGGATCGGCCGACCTTCGAAGAAGCATTCCAGAACCTCGCGGACGCCTGCCGCGTAGCGAGCCTGCGCCGAGAGGCTCGTGCCAGAGATGTGCGGCGTCATGCCTTCATTCGGCATTGTCCGCCAAGGATGGTCGGCTGGTGCCGGCTGCGGAAACCATACGTCCCCGGCGTAACCCGCAAGCTGACCGCTCTCGAGCGCTCGAACGACCGCGTCGCGATCGACTATCTTACCCCTGGCCGTGTTCACGAGATAGGCGCCGCGCTTCATCTTCCCCAGCATCGCCTCGTCGAACAGGTTCTCGGTCTCGGGGTGCAACGGGCAGTTGATCGTCACCACGTCGCACACGGCCACCATGTCCTCCACGGTGTCGTGCCATGTCAGGTTGAGTTCCGTCTCGACGTCCTGCGAAAGTCGGTGCCGGTCGAAATAGTGAAGCGGCATGTCGAACGGCTTGAGGCGACGCAGAACCGCGAGCCCGATCCGCCCCGCTGCGACGGTGCCGACGTGCATGCCCTCGACGTCGTAGGAACGGGTCACGCAGTCGGCGATGTTCCAGCCGCCCTTGCGCACCCAATCATGCGATGGGATGTAGTTGCGCACCAACCCCAAGATCATCATCACGACGTGCTCGGCGACGCTGACCGAGTTGCAATAGGTCACCTCGGCGACCGTGACGTTCCGCTCGATCGCCGCTTGCAGGTCGACGTGATCGGAACCGATCCCGGCGGTTAGCGCGAGCTTCAGCGCGGGCGCCTTCGCGATCCGCTCGGCGGTCAGGTAAGCCGGCCAGAAGGGCTGGGAAATGACCACGTCGGCATCGACCAGCTCGCGTTCGAACGCACTGTCCGCGCCGTCCTTATCGGAGGTTACGACTAGCGTGTGCCCGGCGGCTTCAAGGTATCGACGCAGGCCGAGCTCGCCCGACACGGAGCCCAACAGTTGCCCGGGCGTGAAATCTATCTGTTTTGGAGACGGTACGCTTTGGCCGTCCGGATAGCGTGAGATGAGCGGCACGTCGTCACGGGCGTAGTTCGTCGGAAAACCGCTGATCGGATCATCATAGAGAACACAGACCACCTTAGCCAAAACCGTTTTCCTTGTTCGAGTGAGAGAAGTTACCATCGACATAGGTCGCGCATGGTTCATCATGCGGCGGAAATGCAGCGTCGTGCCTGACGTACGCCCGAGGCGCCGGGACTTGGGCGCACCGCGAGTTCGGGTCACGCGTCCGGCCCGGATCGTCGCGCGAAGTCGGATGACGTCGCGGGACGGGTGGGCGGCTCAAAATCTGAACTCGGCACCAAGGCCGTAGGTTCGCGGCGCGGCGCCATAGAGCGCGGGATAGCCCAACCCCTGCGTCGTTGCTTGCGTGATGATCCGTTCGTCCAGGAGGTTCCGTCCGAAAAGCGTCAGGCTCAGACGATCCCCCGGGAGCGTCCACCTAAGCGAGGTGTTCAGGATCACATAGGATCCCTGACGAAGGAAATTGTCGGCTTCGAAGAAGTAGTCACCATTGTAGTTTCCCGTGAGATTGAAATCCAAGCTCCCGTCGCGGAGATCGGTATGGTAGTCCACCGACCCCGTCGCGCTGAACTCCTGCGCTAACGGCAGGCGATTGCCCGTCGCATCACCGGGCGAGATGATCGCTCCGCCACCTGGTCGCGGCGTGCTGAATACGGCACCCCGATAGTCACTGAACTCCGTGTGCTCGATCTCGAAACCGCCGGAAATCCTCAGTCCCCTCGCGAGCTGCGCTTCCAGATCGGCGTCGAGGCCGTACAGCTTGGCGCCGGGTCCGTTGACCACGGTCTGCGTGACGCCGACGAACTGGATCACCTGAAGGTTCGTATAGTCGTAGTAGAAGGCCGCGAGGTTCAACCTTACTCGACGATCCAGAAGCTCGGTCTTCAGGCCCACCTCATAGGACGTGAGTTTCTCGGGCAGGTAAGCCGGATTGGCCGGGCTGACCGTATTGAAACCGCCGCTCTTGATACCGGTGTTGAACGACACGTAGCCGAGAATGGCGTCGGAGAAGCGGTAGTCCAACGCCGCGCGGAACGTGGGTCTTCGGATGGTCAACGGGTTGGGGGAAATGGTCCGCGGGACCGTGGTGCCGTTGACCAGCGTGCTCACCACGCTGGCGTCTTCGAGCTTGCGCTTCTCATAGGTGTAACGGGCGCCGAGCGTCAGCGTCATCCTGGGCAGCAACTCCCATCCGATCTGACCAAACGGTGCCAACGAACGGGTCGTCTCCGTCGAATTGGTAACGGTCATCGCCACCGATGTCGGAAGCGGTGTGAACGGGCCGGCGAAGTTCCGGAAGATCGGTTTAGCTCCGAGCGAGTTGTCGAAATAGTAGGCACCCACGACCCAGGTGAACGGCCCCGCCTTCGGCGAAACGAGCTGGAGTTCCTGCGTGAAGCTCTCGTTCGGCGAGTTCGGCGATCGCACGATGAAGAAGGGCTGGGGCACCGCCGAGTTGTCGAACACGTACCGCCCCT
>NZ_CAXSBH010000071.1:0-4773 GCF_964235535.1 uncultured Sphingomonas sp. | reverse complement strand
TCCGCCCTCGCCTGCCCCCTGAACTCCTGGCTCGGGGCAAGGGTGGTGATCTGGATCACGCCGCCGGTGGCGTTCCGCCCGAAAAGCGTGCCTTGCGGACCCTTGAGGATGGCGATCTGCTCGATATCGTCGAGCTGGCGGAGGCCTTCCCGTTGCTGCGGAAAGTAGACTCCATCGATGTAGAGCGCGACCGGGTTCTCGACCACGTTGCTCGACGTTCCGATGCCGCGGATGGACGGCTGGAAGGAGCCGGCCGTGAGGCGAATGTTGAGCCCCGGCGCGACGGAAACGAGCTGGAGGGAGTTCGTGATCCCGCGGGCCGCAAGCTCCGGGCCGGAAGCAACCGTCACCGCGATCGGAACTCGTTGTAGATTTTCAGCGCGCTTTTGGGCAGTCACCACGACTTCGCGGAGACCCTGCACCTCCTGGTCGGCCGAATTGGGGTTTCCTGTGACCTCTTGGGGCCGAGCGTCGGGCTCCGGCGAAGAGCCTGTCGCAATAGCATCCGCGTTCGCCGAAGTGGCCGGTCGCGATTGAGCGAACGCCGGTGCTCCGGTTGCCAAGAGAATGGTTGACGCGCAGTACAGCATCCGCCTCGTGCTTGGACGTCCTCGGTCAATGATTGCAGAAGACGATAACAACGGTTCGATCGCTTTGATCGAGACATTGCGCGAGGAACGGGACTGCAAAGCCTCGTCTGCCATAACCTCTCCTATGATCGCCGATCGTACGCCGGCAGTTCACTTCCGTCTTGGGAAGCATTATTGTGAGTTATCGTTAAGGTATCTGTGGATTGCCGGGAGAGTTCAACTTTGCTGCGCCGATACCCGAGCGGGTTCACCGCTCCGGAGGGGCTCCGGTCGGTGCGCTCGATCTGAGCCTCGCAGCCGGAGTCGAATGTGCAACAGGCGAGCGTGAACGAGGCGAAGCCGCCGCGTGTCGGACATGACGATGCGGCTCCTTACCGCTCGTCGGTTCACTCGGAAGGAAAAGACTTCCAGCGCGACCTGGACTCGGAGGTCCTTCGGAACACCTGCGCCGGCTCGATCCACGCGGAGTATCAGAACGTCGTAAAAACCATCTGAGCCTCACCCTTGAACGGAGTAGGTTCACGGAAAAACGAAGGAGAGGGACGTGGACACCGAACGAACAGCATCGCCGGGCAACCGGCTCGCGGCCGCGATGCAGGTCCGTCGTCCGTGACCGATCCCCGGAAGATCTTGGACGAGGCTCCCATGAGCCGCACGCAGGTGCGCGCCGTCGCCGTGGTCGCCGCCTTGTCGGCGCTGGACGGTTACGACGTCCTATCGATGACGTTCGCCGCTCCGGGGATCTCCAAGGCCTGGAACGTCGACAAGGGCGTGCTCGGCCTCGCCCTGGCGAGCGGTCTGGTCGGCATGGCCGTTGGATCGCTGCTCCTCGCTCCGTTCGCTGATCGCTACGGCCGGCGACGCATCGTGGTCGTGAACCTTCTTCTGATGATCGGGGGAATGCTGATGGCGGCCTTTGCCGGTTCGATCGTCGAGCTCTCCGTGATGCGCGTCGTAACCGGTATCGGAATCGGCGGGATGGTGCCGATCATCGTCCCGCTAGCCGCCGAGTTCGCCAACTCGCGGCGGCGTCGGCTCGCCTTGGCCGTCATGTCGATCGGCTACCCGATCGGGGGATTGGTGGGAGGGCTCGTCGCGGCATGGCTGCTGCATTCGTACGATTGGCGTGCGGTGTTCCTGTTCGGCGCGGGCATGGGGCTGCTCCTACTCGTCGCGGTCCTGATCTGGCTGCCCGAGCCGCTCGCCTTTCTGCTCACCCGTCGTGACCCGGATAGTTTGGAACGCGTGAACGCCTATCTCCTTAGATGCGGGCAACGCCCCATCACCATCCTTCCACAGTCGACCCAGCCATCGACTGCGACGCCATACCGCCAGATCTTCTCGCCGGCCCAGCGCGGATCGACGCTGACCATCATGACGGTGAACCTGCTCTTCATCACGACGGTGTATTACATGTTGAGCTGGATGCCCCAGATCGTCGCCGACGCTGGTCATACCGCGTCGTTCGCGACATTGGTGGCGACCGCCGCGAGTCTTGGCGGCATTTTGGCCTGTATCGCGGTGGGAGCGGTCGGCGAGCGCCTGGACCTCCGCGCGACGGTGGCGACGCTGATGATCGGTTTCAGCGTCTTCACGATCGTGTTCGGCGTCACGCCTGCGACGCCGGCTGCGCTTCTCGTCGTCGGGGGCCTGGCCGGAGTGTTCCTGTATAGTGGAACGTTGGGGCTCTACGCGCTCATCGTCGAGACGTTCGAGCCGGGAATGCGGACGACGGGA
Source organism: uncultured Sphingomonas sp. (assembly GCF_964235535.1). Taxonomy (GTDB): domain Bacteria; phylum Pseudomonadota; class Alphaproteobacteria; order Sphingomonadales; family Sphingomonadaceae; genus Sphingomonas. Next base: position 2,446 of record NZ_CAXSBH010000071.1, on the reverse strand, counting down.
GTCGGGTTCGTGATGGGGATCGGTCGGGCCGCGGGGGCGGTCGCACCAGCGCTGGCGGGCCACCTCTTTGCTATTGGAACCGGTCGTGCTGGCGTGTCGGCGATCATGGCGATCGGTGCATTGATCGCGGGGCTGCTGGTCATGTCGATGTCCGTGCGTCATGCACAACGGCTGGCACCGGCGGCCTGAGTCGCGAGATCGTGCCGGGTGCGACGCGGCAACGGTATTCAGTTCGCCGTCGCAGCCGCCGGGGTTTCCTGATTGGTCGCCGCCAACCGCTCCGCCTCCCTCAGCATGGCGTCCAGCCGGGCGCGAGGATAATAGCGGCCCGCTCGCAACACCCCACGGATCCGGTGCAGGGCACCGACGCTCGCGACCGGATCGGCGTCTAGGAGCACGAGATTCGCGTCCTTGCCGACCTCAACGGTCCCCATGGTCGCCTCCCGGCGCATGTACCGGGCCGGAAGCAGCGTGGTCATCTGCAGCACCTTGAGCGGCGCGACGCCCGCCCGGGACAAGAGATCGAACTCCTCGTGCAGCGAGAAGCCCGGCGTCAGCCAGGACCCGCCGAAGTCCGACCCGGCCAACATCTTCGCGCCGTTGGCGTCGAAGAGCCGGGTCACGCGCAGCTCCAGCCGGAACAGGTCGGCCAGCGTAGCCCGGTCGGCAGCCGGGATCCTTTCGAAGCGCGACAGCAGCATACGCCATTGCCGCACATTGGCCGCCTCCACATAGCGAAGGTTTGGATCGGTCGCGAAACGAGGATCGGTCGGGACGTAGTTGGTCTGCATCCGGATCAGCGTCGGCACCTGCCATGTCCCGCTGGCCGCGAACGTCCGTGCGAGCTCGCCGCACTTCTTCTCGTCGAACGTGTCGATCATGCGCCGGAAGAGCGCGAGCACGACCGGGGGCAGCGCGATCGACGGCGTCTTGAACAGCGCCGGCTCGAGCGCGCGATACGTGCTCGGTATCTTGAGGAACGCCGCTCGCAGCGCCGCCTCGTCGGTCGAGCATGCCTGGATGAGCCCCGCGTCGGGGCCGAGATGCTCGACCGAGGTCATGCGATGCGCGACGACGTCACGGATGTCGAGCGTCGCCGGTACATGGCCGCCGACCGGGAGACCCGACCTGACCGCCTCGTCGACCACGGCCATGTAGGCCCCGGGCTGATACTCCACGGGACCGCCGTCGATGATCTTGATGAACTCGGCGCCCATTTGCTTCTGCTTGGCGACCTCGACGACGGCCGCTTGCGGCGTCGGCGCGGTAGCGCCCAGGATCGGTGGACCCGCCATCTGAAGTATCTCGGGCGCGACCGACCCCATGGGCAGCGTTCCGGCCCGCCGCTGCGACAGCTGAGGCGGGGAGCTCGCCATCACGCGCACCCCGGTGATGCCGTTCGCGACCATCATCGGGAACACGAGTCGCACGTCATAGTCGGGCTGCAGCGGATGGACGTGCATGTCGTTGAACCCGGGCACCACGAACTTGCCGCGGCCGTCGATCGACGAAACCCCGGCGCGCGTCTTCGATCGGTCCGTCCGCGCGATCCTGGCGATCTTCCCGCCGGCGATCTCGACGTCCATGCCGGGCCGCAACCGGCCGTCACGCGTGTCCACGATCGTGACGTCGCGGATGACCAACGGGACGTCCACATCCCCTTGGGCGACCGCGGCGTGCGAGGCCGTGCCGACCAGCATCGCGGTCAGGAACGCGCAACCCCGGAGACGATTCCGGATGGTGGCACACCGGGGACGACTTACCGCAGCGGTCGCTTCACAGGCCATCGGACATACCTTCCTGATATGATCCGCTCGCGGCGGAGGTGGGCGGCTCCGGAGCCGGCATCTGCCCGGCCCCGTAGCGAATCAAAACTTTACCGACCCGCGAACGCCGTACGTCCGGGGTGCCGTCGTCCCGTTGATGAGGATGTTGGCGATCGGGTTCAGCGACGAATAGATTGGGATGCGGTTGTTCTCGAGATTGCGGACATACGCGGAGAGCGACCAACGATCGTCGGCCGGCCCGAAGGCGAGCTGCGCGTCGGTACGCCAATTGGACCCGATCGTCTGCTCGTCCAGGTACTGGAATCCAATCGCGCGCCTTGATTTGTATTGCGTGTTGACGCCGCCGACGAGCTTGTAGTCGCCGATCTCGATCGTCTGCTGCGCGGCCAGGTTGACCGTCCATTTGGGCGAGTTGTACGAAGGTCGGCCGGCGCAGTCGACATCGTAGAGCAGCGGGTTCGCGTTTACCGATACGTCGCATCCGGTCAGCGGCGGCGGCGCCCCGGGCACGCCCACGGCCTGCTGGTACGCGAACACCCTATTGCGCGCGTCTAGGTACTGGACGTCCCCGCTGAGCAGGGTCGTCGGGGTAAGAAGAAACTGGCCCTCGACCTCGACGCCCTTGATGCGTGACTTGCCGATATTCTGCGTGAAGTTGG
>NZ_CAXSBH010000070.1:0-11454 GCF_964235535.1 uncultured Sphingomonas sp. | reverse complement strand
CTTCTTGCCCGCCAGCATCGAGTAGATCAGGTTGACGAAGAACACCGCCATGCCGATCGCCATGATCATGTAGCCGTAGCTGGCGATCGTGTTCCAGTATTCGAACGCGTCGGGATAGTCAGAGATGCGGCGCGGCATGCCCTGGAGACCCAGGAAGTGCATCGGAAAGAACAACACGTTCACGCCGACGAAGAACACCCAGAAGTGCAGCTGGCCGAGGAACTCGTTGTACATCTTGCCCGACATCTTCGGGAACCAGTAATAGAAGCCCGCGAACAACGCGAACACCGCGCCGAGCGAGAGCACGTAATGGAAGTGCGCCACGACGTAGTAGGTGTCGTGCATATAGTCGTCGATGCCGCCGTTCGCGAGCACGACGCCCGTGACGCCGCCGACGGTGAACATGAAGATGAACCCGATCGCCCAGACCATCGGCGTCTTGAACGACATGGAGCCGCCCCACATGGTCGCGATCCACGAGAAGATCTTGATGCCGGTGGGAACCGCGATGACCATCGTCGCGGCGGTGAAGTACATCTTGGTGTTCACGCTCAGGCCGATCGCGAACATGTGGTGCGCCCACACGACGAAGCCGACCACGCCGATCGCGACCATGGCGTAGGCCATGCCGAGATAGCCAAAGACGGGCTTGCGGCTGAAGGTCGCGATCACCTGGCTGACGATGCCGAAGCCCGGCAGGATCATGATGTACACTTCGGGATGACCGAAGAACCAGAATAGGTGCTGGTAGAGCACCGGATCGCCGCCGCCTGCGGGATCGAAGAAGGTGGTGCCGAAATTACGATCGGTCAGCAGCATCGTGATCGCGGCCGCGAGGACCGGGAGCGCGAGAAGCAGGAGGAAAGCGGTGACGAGTACCGACCAGACGAACAACGGCATTTTGTGCAGCGTCATGCCCGGCGCGCGCATGTTGAAGATGGTGGTAATGAAGTTGATCGCACCCAGGATAGAGCTGGCGCCCGCGATGTGGAGCGACAGGATCGCCATGTCGACCGACGGCCCGGGCTGCCCGTAGGTCGACAGCGTCGGATAGACCGTCCAGCCGGTGCCCGCGCCACCCGCAAAAGGCGAAGCGAGAAGCAGCGCGAAAGCGGGAATCAGCAACCAGAAGCTGACGTTGTTCATGCGCGGGAACGCCATGTCGGGCGCGCCGATCATGATGGGGACGAACCAGTTGCCGAAGCCGCCGATCATGGCGGGCATGACCATGAAGAACACCATGATCAGGCCGTGCGCGGTGATCAGGACGTTCCACAGATGAAGCGACGCGTCGAGCGACCCGGTGCCGCCGTTCATCATATTGGCCCAGCCGCCCAGATACTGGATGCCGGGATGCGCCAATTCGGCGCGCATCAAGCCGGAGATCGCGCCGCCGATGATGCCAGCGACGATCGCGAAGATCAGATAGAGGGTGCCGATGTCCTTGTGATTGGTGGACATGAACCAACGCGCGAAGAAGCCGGGTTTGTGATCGGCGTCGCTATGCGAATGGTCGCGGGCGCGGTCGTCCGCCTGGAAAGCGAAACCGCCGGGTGACAGGGCTGTATCGGTCATGATCAGATTCCAGGGTTGCCGAGACCAGGCTCGTTGCCGGTCGCTCGTTCCACTTTGGGTTGTACGCGGATGGTGGCGTTTTCGAGAGGTACGCCCTCACCCTCCACGCCGTTGGACGTATCGTCGGCGACGTCGGACTCGGCCTGCGGGATGACCTTGTTCGAGGCCTGGCCGGCGCGCGGCATGGTGCCGCCCTTGGCCGCGATCCAAGCCGCGAACTGCGCGGGCGATACCGCCTGCACCCCGATCGGCATAAACGGATGGCGCGGACCGCACAGCTCGGAGCACTGGCCGAAATAAAGGCCGGGCTTCTCGATGGTGAAGCTGGTCTCGTTCAGGCGGCCGGGGATCGCGTCGAGCTTCATCCAGAAAGCGGGCATCGCCCAGCTGTGGATGACATCGTTCGAGGTCGTGATGAGGCGGATCGGCACGCCGACCGGCAGCACGATGCGGTTGTCGGTGGCGAGCAGGCGGGGACCGTCGGCGTCGGTGCGAGCACGCTCGCCCGGGTTGACCTCCTTGGCCTCCTTGAGCATGTTGGCCGTTACCTCGAACCCGCCGTGATCGGGATATTGATAGGTCCAGTACCACTGGTTGCCGATGGCCTTGAGCGTCACCGCGCCCGACGGAGCGGGCTTGAACTGCGCCTGGAGGAGCCCGATCGACGGTACCGCGATCAGGACGAGCGCAACCACCGGAAGCAGCGTCCACAGCACCTCGATCGTGGTGTTGTGCGACGTCTTGGACGGGATCGGGTTGGCGGCGCGGCGATAGCGGATCACGACCCAGACGATAAGTCCGAGCACCAGTACGCAGATGGCGGTGATGACGGGAAATAGGATCGAGTTGTGCATCCACATCGCGAAGTCGCCGTTCTTGGTGACTTGAGGCTGGATGTCGAAGCCCCTGGCCACCGGGACGCCGATCGCGCGGTTGCCGTCGAACACGGGCGCGCCGTTCTGGGCGAGGAGCGGGCTGTCGGGCGCGGCGGGCGGGGTCGCCGACGCGGTGGTGGGCGCGGTGCTGGTCGACCCGGCCGAGTTGGCGGATTGCTGCCCACCCTCGACCGCGGGCGGCGCTACCGGGGCCGGCAACGGCGCGGTGACAGGAGCGGTCGGTGCGGGGGCGGCCGGAACGGATGCGGTCTGGGCGACGGCCACGCCGGCGAGCGCCAGGCCGAGTGCCAGACCGAGAGAGGTGATCGCGGAGCGCATGGGCTTCATTGAGACCTTATGGCGATGTGTCCGTGCCACCTCATACACCCGTGGCGTCCGGCTCCATTCAACTGCTTGAAGCCTATATGCGCCGGTGAGCCCGCCCGGCAAGCGGCCGTCCCCGCAAAATTAACATGCGATCACGTTGCGCGGCCGCCCCGCGCTTCGTAGAGCGCACGGGTGTCAGGAGCGCGTCCGAGACGATGACCGACGATGAGGTCCTAGCCGAGTTCCACGCCGCCGCCGCGCTGCTGGAGGGGCATTTCATCTTGTCGTCGGGGCTGCGCAGCCCGCGCTATCTGCAATGCGCGCGCGTGCTGATGAACCCGCGCCGCGCCGCGCGGCTGGCCGAGGCGCTGGCGGCGCGGCTGCCGGACGAGGTGCGCGCGAGCGTGACGGCGGTGGTGTCGCCGGCGATGGGCGGCGTGATCGCGGGGCACGAGATGGCACGCGCGCTGGGTATCGAGGCGATGTTCCTGGAACGGCCCGAGGGCACCTTCGAGCTGCGGCGCGGGTTTCGGCTGGAGCGTGGGCAACGGGTTCTGATGATGGAGGACGTGGTGACCACCGGCCTGTCGTCGCGCGAGGCGATCGCGGCGATCGCGCGCGCCGGGGGCGAGACGGTCGCCGCGGCGGCGCTGGTCGACCGGTCGGGCGGCGCGGCCGATCTGGGCGTGCCGTTCCATCCGTTGATCCGGCTGGATGTGCCGAGCTACGCGGTCGACGCGCTGCCGCCCGACCTGGCGGCGATACCCGCGGTCAAGCCGGGGAGTCGGGCGGCGTTGGCAAGTTGAGCATCTGGCGCTATGTCTTGGTCCATGAAAATGGAAGTGATTAAGAAGCCGGGTCGAGTTCCCCGCTGGCGCTTGCGGGACGAAGAGGGGCAACTTGTTCTGCTCCGGCCGGGCCGGGTCTCACTTCCTCCTACGCCCGAGGAGAACCGCCGGTCTCGCGAGGCCGTGGACCGGGTTCTAATCGAGCTCGCGAAGGGTCGAGCGGCGGTCGATGGGGCTGGCTAGGAACGGTTCGGCGCACTCCGCCTCGGTATTCATCAACTGTCCGTTCGATCGGGGGTACCAGCCGCTATTCGATGCAATCGTTTTTGCGGTCGCTTACTGCGGTTTCATCGTTAGTAGCGCTTTGGAGGTCGTGGATAGCGGCGAGCTTCGTTTGGCGAAGATCGTCAAGCTCATCGAGGAGAGCTCGTTCAGCATCCACGACATCTCACGGATTGAACCGGACGGGAACACGGGGCTGCCCCGTTTCAACATGCCTATCGAACTCGGCATCGCGATCGGGATGAAATATCTAGGCCGAAAAGCTCTTCGGGAGCATCGTATTCTCGTCTTGGACGGTGCTCTTAAAACTGAACGGTTCCGCTACCAGGCGTTCGCGTCCGACCTGGCGGGAACGGACATCGGGTCCCATGAGGGTCGTCCTATCTTGGCGATCGAGGCCGTACGCGACTTCCTGGCTTCCGCCGCAAACTATCCGGTGCCGCATGCCGACGCGATCGGGGATGCCCTGAATGAGTTCGAGCTGACGTTGCCCGAGGTGGCCTTGGCGAACAAGCAACGTGTGGAGAAGCTCACGTTCGTGGACCGCTACCGTCACCTCGCCAACTTCATCGAGCGTTCCGCATGACACGCGATCTTCGACCCGGCGGTAAGGCCGGTCTTCGGCTCGGCGTCAACATCGACCATGTGGCGACGGTCAGGAACGCGCGGGGGGCGGGGTATCCCGATCCGGTGCGCGCCGCGCTGATGGCGGCGGAGGCGGGGGCGGACGGGATCACCGCGCACCTGCGCGAGGACCGGCGGCACATCACCGACGACGATATCGCGCGACTGTCGGCCGAGCTGACGGTGCCACTGAATCTCGAGATGGCGGCGACCGACGAGATGTTCGCCATCGCCATGCGCCACCGACCGCACGCGGCGATGTTCGTGCCCGAAAAGCGCGAGGAGCGGACGACCGAGGGTGGGCTGGACGCGGCGGGGCTGCATAACGTGCTGGCACCGATGGTGGCCGAACTGGGCGCGGCGCGGATACGGGTGTCGCTGTTCGTCGAGCCGGAGGCGCGGCAGATCGAGGCGGCGCTCCGGCTCGGCGCGCCGGTGATCGAGCTGCATACCGGGCGTTACGCCGAGCTGGCGGGCGATGCGCGGGCCGAGGAGCTGAGGCGGCTGGCGGACGCGGCGGCGCTGGCGGCGAAGAACGGGATCGAGGTGCATGCCGGGCACGGGCTGACATTCGACAATGTGCAAGGGGTCGCGGCCATCCCGCAGCTGCGCGAGCTCAATATCGGGCACTTCCTGGTAGGCGAGGCGTTGTTCGTCGGGTTGGGCGAAAGCGTACGGCGAATGCGCGAGCTGATGGATGCGGCTCGTTGATCATCGGCTTGGGCTCGGACCTGTGCAGCATCGAGCGGATCGCGCGGTCGATCGAGCGGTTCGGGGAGCGGTTCGAGCGCCGGGTGTTCACCGACGCCGAGCGCGCGCGGGCGGATCGGCGGCCGTTCACCAAGGCGGGGACGCTGGCCAAGCGGTTCGCGGCCAAGGAGGCGTTTTCAAAGGCGGTGGGTACGGGGTTCAGGCGCGGCGTGTTCATGCGCGACATCGGGGTGGTGAACTCGCCCAGCGGCGCACCGACGCTGGAGCTCACGGGCGGGGCGCGGGCCAGGCTTGACGCCCTGACGCCGGACGGCCACGTCCTGCGCGTGCATCTGACGCTGACCGACGATCATCCCTGGGCGCAGGCGTTCGTTGTGATCGAGGCGGTGCGGCCCCCGGAACCCTGCTCGGAACCGACTGAATGAGCGACACGGCGATCGAGAGCAGGTCCGGGACCAAGCCGCCGGCGAAACGCGGGACCGATTGGTTCGGCGAGGCCAAGGGGATCGCGTGGCTGATCCTGATCGTGCTCGGCTTCCACAGCTTCATCGCCAAGCCGTTCTACATCCCATCGGAATCGATGCTGCCCGGCCTGCAGGTCGGCGACCGGCTGGTGGTGAGCAAGTTCGCGTATGGCTGGTCGTTCGTGTCGCCGACGATCCCCTCGCCCACGGCCATCTTCCGCTCGCTGGTGCTCAGGCAGCCGGTCGACAGTTGGAGCGTGCCGGTGCCGTTCGCCAAGGGGCGGCTGCTCGGATCGCTGCCCACGCGCGGGGACGTGGTGATCGTGACGCCGCCGGGAACGCGCAACGATTACATCAAGCGGGTGATCGGGTTGCCCGGCGACCGGTTGGAGGTGCGCGGGGGCGCAGTGCTCATCAACGGGCGGCCGATTCGGCGGAGCGCGCCGCGCGACCGGCTGGTGCCCGTGGACGTCAATACGCCGTGCTCGCCGATGGAATATCCGGGCGCGAGGGAGCGGCTGCCGTCGGGTGAGGAAGTGTGCCGCCTGCCGATCGTGCGGGAGACGCTGCCCAACGGGCGGAGCTACGACACGGTCGATCTGGAGCCGAACAGCATCGGCGACAACTACCGTCCCATCGTCATCCCGGCCGATCACCTGTTCCTGATGGGCGACAACCGCGACCGGTCGGCGGATAGCCGCTTTCCGCTGGCGCAGCTGGGGCTGGGCGGGGCGGTGCCGTATGAGAATGTGGGCGGGCGGGCCGAGTTCGTGACCTTCTCGCTCGACGGGACGGCGGGGTGGAACCCGCTCACCTGGCCCGGGTCGTTCCGCGGCGGGCGCTCGGGAGCGTCGCTCCATCCCGACGAGACGCGGTGAGGTCGGGTGCTTAGGCTGCATGACTATTGGCGGTCGTCGGCGGCGTACCGGGTGCGGATCGCGCTGGAGCTGAAGAAGCTGGCTTATGCGACGGTTCCGGTCGATCTGGTTGCGGGAGCGCAACGAACGGCGGAGAACCTGGGCGTGAATGCGCAAGGGTTCGTGCCGACGTTGGTGCTGGAGGACGGGACCGCACTGACGCAGAGCCTGGCGGTCCTGCAATGGTTGGACGATACTTACCCGGAGCCGCGCTTCTGGCCCGCCGACCCGACCTCGAGGGCGCGGGCGACGGCGATGGCGCTGGTGATCGTCGCGGATATCCACCCGATCGACAATCTGCGCGTCCTGAAACGGATCGAGTCGCAGTTCGGGGCGGACGCGGACGCAAAGGCCGAGTGGTACCGGCATTGGGTAAGCGAGGGGCTGGGTGCGTTGGAGGCCATGGCGGGCCCCGGAATCTGCCCGTTCCTGGGCGGGGACGCGCCGGGGGTGGCGGACATCTGCCTGGTGCCGCAGCTCTACAATGCCCGGCGGTTCGACGTGGACTTGACGCCCTACCCCCGGCTGGTCGCGGCGAACGCGGCGGCGAACGAACTGCCTGCTTTTCAGGCCGCTACCCCGGAGCGGGCGCGTCCGGCCTGACGGTCGGTGTCGCGGGACCGCCATAATCGCGAGGCATGAGGCGGCCGATGGATCCGAGGCAAGCTGCGGGACTGAAGCCGGCGCACGCCGCCGCCGCGCCGCCGCCGATCGACGCCGCGGTGGCGATCGGGCTGGAGCCGCTGACCGACGCCCGCCGACGGTGGCCCGCCCTGCTGGGGGCGGGGCTGACGCTGGTGATGATCGCGGGCCTCGCGCGCGAGCTGCTGGGCGACGGGTTGGACGGGCTGACGCGATCGGTGCCGCGGAGCCCGGTGTTCTATCTGTTCTTCGCGCTGGCCTATCTCGCGCTGCCCGTCGTCGACTATCTGATCTTCCGCAAGTTGTGGCGCATCCCCGCGGCGGGGCTGGCGGCGACGCTGAAGAAGCGCGTCGCCAACGAGGTGCTGTCCTATTCGGGCGAGGCGTATTTCTACAGCTGGGCGCGGGCGCACGCGCCGATGGTCGCGGCCCCGTTCGGGGCGGTGAAGGATGTGAGTATCCTATCGGCGATGGCGGGCAACGCGGTCACGCTCGCGCTGATGGCGGCGGCGATCCCGTTCGGTGCGGCGTTGCTGCCCGCCGGATGGGAGGCGACGGCGGGCTGGTCGGCGGCGGTGCTGGTGCTGACCTCGCTGCCGTTCCTGGTGTTCCGGACCCGCGTCTTCTCGCTCGACCGGCCCGCGCTCCTGTGGATATTCGGGGCGCATGGTGGGCGGATATTGGGCGGATCGCTGCTGATCGCGCTCGCCTGGGAGGCGGCGCTGCCGGGGGCGACGACCCAGACCTGGCTGCTGCTGGCGGCGGGACGGCTGCTGGTATCGCGCCTGCCGCTGGTGCCCAACAAGGAGCTGTTGTTCGCCAATCTGGCGATCATGGCGCTGGGCGGCGACGGGGCGCTGGCCGAGCTGATGGCGTTCACCGCCGCGCTGACGCTGGTCGTCGATGCGGGCCTGCTCGCCGCGTTCGGGGTGGTCGCGCTAGTTCGGCGGCGTGTGTCGCGGTGAGGATCGTCGACGTCAACGAGTTCTACTCGCCGACGGGCGGGGGCGTGCGCACCTATCTGGAGCGCAAGATGGGGCTGCTGGCGGAGATGGGCCATGAGCTGATCGTCCTCGCGCCGGGCCCCGAGGACCGGATCGAGGAGCGGCCGGGCGGCGGGCGGATCGAGTATCTGCGGTCGCCGCGGCTGCCGTTCGACCGCAATTACGGGCTGTTCTGGGACGAGGCGGCGATGACGGCGGCGCTCGACCGGCTCCATCCGGACCTGGTGGAGTGTTCCTCGCCCTGGCGGCCCGCCTGGTTCGTCGCGAACTGGAAGGGAAATGCGCCGCGCGTGTTCTTCATGCACAACGACAACATGGCGGCGTACGCGCAGCGCTGGTTCGAGAATGTGGCGAGCGGCGAGCGGGTGGAGCGCGCGTTCGCCTGGTACACGCGGTATATGGGCCGTTTCCTCGAACGATATGACGCGGTCGTCACGAACGGCCCCGCGCTGGAGAAACGGCTGCGGGCGCGGGGCCTGCGCATCGATGCCGCCATGCCGCTGGGGATCGAGCGCGGGCATTTCTCGCCGGCCATGCGTGACGACGACCTGCGGCGGGCCATGCTGGCGCAGTTGGGGCTCGGGCCGGACGGGCTGCTGCTGTTGGGAATGGGGCGGCACCATCCCGAGAAGCGCTGGCCGCTCGTGATCGACGCGGCCGAGCGGGCCGGCGCGACGATGCCGGTCGGGCTGATGCTGCTGGGGCATGGGGGTCTCAGCCCCAAGCTCGAGCGGCGGGTGGCGGGCAGTCCGCATATCCGGCTGTTCCGGCCGGTGTACGACCGCGAGCGGCTGGCGCGGATCATGGCGAGCTGCGACGCGCTGATCCACGGGGCGGAGGGCGAGCCGTTCGGGCTGGTCGCGTCGGAGGCGATGGCGTCGGGCCTGCCGCTGATCGCGCCCGCCAGCGGCGGCTGCGCGGAGGTGGCGGACCGCCACGCGTCCGAGCTGTACGAGCCGCGTGACGCGGCGGCGGCGGCGGCGGCGATCGGGCGGCTGTTCGCGCGCGACCGGGCGATGCTCAGGCGCGCGGCGGTCACGGCGGCTGGGCGGGTGCGCAGCGACCGCGAGCATGCGGCCGAACTGATGCGGTACTATGAGGGGCTGGTGGCGGCCAAGGCAGAGGCAGGGCGGGCGGCCGTTAGGAAGTAATCGAGCTCGGTCGAGGCGGAGAGTTCGAAGCCGTGCGCGAGCGAGAAGGCCAGGCCGGTCAGGTCGCGGATCACCAGCCCCTCGGCCTCGATCAGCCGGGTAAGCTGGTCGGGGGTCAGGAACCGCTCCCAATCGTGCGTGCCGCGCGGGATGACGCCTGTCCCTTCCGCGACCGTGATCATCGCCAGGTGCGATAGCGGCGTACGGTTGGGGGTGGAGAGGATCAGCAGCCCGCCGTCGGCCAGCGCGCCCGCGAGGCCGCACACGAAGGCGGGACGGTCGCCGACATGCTCGATCACCTCCAGGCTGACGACAAGGTCGAAGCGTTCGCCTGGTCCAAGCGCCTCGATCCCGCCCGCGCGGTAGTCGATCGTGAGCCCGGCGGCTTCGGCGTGGGTCCTTGCGGCGGCGATTACCTCCGGCGCGGCGTCGATCCCGGTGACGGTCGCGCCCAGCCGTGCGAGCGGTTCGGCGAGCAGCCCCGCGCCGCAGCCGACATCGAGGACGCGCTTTCCGCCAAGCGGCGTGAAGGACTGCGGGTCGCCGCCCCAATGCGCATCCACCCGCGCGCGGATGTGGCGCAGCCGGGGCGGGTTGAGCTTGTGGAGCATCGCGGAGGTGCCGCGCGGGTTCCACCAATCGGCGGCGAGGCGGCCGAAATGCTCGGCCTCGGCCGCGCGGATCGTTCCCCGTTCGCCAAGGCCGTCACTTGCAACGCTCATGCCGCGTCCCCTATCAGGGCCGCTTGCCGCACCCAAGGGGGACGTATCGGGCGATGGCGCGGATCGTGATGAAGTTCGGGGGCACGTCGATGGCGGGGACGGAGCGCATCCGCTCGGTCGCAGCGCGCGTGAAGCGCGAGCGCGAGCGGGGGCATGAGATCGCGGTCGTCGTGTCGGCGATGGCGGGCGAGACCGACCGGCTGGTCGGCTTCTGCCGTGAGGCGTCGTCGCTCTATGATCCGCGCGAATACGACGTCGTCGTCGCGGCGGGCGAGCAGGTGACGAGCGGGCTGCTGGCGATCGCGCTTCAGGCGGCGGGGGTGCCCGCGCGGAGCTGGCTGGGGTGGCAGCTGCCGATCCGCACGTCGTCTGCCCATGCCTCGGCGAGGATCGAAGAGGTGGATATGGGCGCGCTCGAGGCGGCGCTCGGGCGGGGCGAGGTGGCGGTGATCCCGGGGTTCCAGGGCGTGAGCGAGGACGGGTCGGTCACGACGCTCGGGCGCGGCGGGTCCGACACGTCGGCGGTCGCGGTGGCGGCGGCGATGCGCGCGGAGCGGTGCGACATCTATACGGACGTCGACGGCGTCTACACCACCGACCCGCGCATCGTGCCGCGCGCGCGCAAGCTGTCGCGCGTGACTTACGAGGAGATGCTGGAGCTGGCGAGCGTCGGGGCCAAGGTGCTCCAGACGCGATCGGTCGGGCTGGCGATGAAGGAGCGCGTACGCGTGCGCGTGCTGTCGTCGTTCGAGGGCAATGACGAATCCGGGGAAGACGGCGCGCATGAGTCGTGGGAGCACAGGGGCACGCTGATCGTGGGCGAGGAGGAAGTGGACGAGATGGAACGACGCGTCATCACCGGGATCGCGCACGACAAGAACGAGGCCAAGATCACGCTGACCGCGGTGCCCGACAAGCCCGGGGCCGTCGCGGCGATCTTCGGGCCGCTGGCGGACGGCGGGATCAACGTCGACATGATCGTCCAGAACGTGGCCCACTCGGCGGGGTCGACCGACGTGACCTTCACGGTGCCGGCCGCCGACCTGGCGCGCTCGCTGGAGGTGCTGGGCTCGGCGCAGGGGGCGATCGGGTACGAGCGGCTGGTCCACGATACGCGGGTGGCCAAGATTTCGGTAGTGGGGGTCGGCATGCGGAGCCATGCGGGCGTGGCGGCGACGATGTTCCGGACGCTGGGCGAGCGCGGGATCAACGTCCAGGCGATCACGACCAGCGAGATCAAGGTCAGCGTGCTGATCGAGGAGGATTACACCGAGTTGGCGGTGCGGGTGCTGCACACGGCGTACGGGTTGGATGCGGAGGCTTAGGCTCCGTACTCAATCAGCTTGCGGTTGATCGTGTGGACTGGTTCAAG
>NZ_CAXSBH010000069.1:0-11524 GCF_964235535.1 uncultured Sphingomonas sp. | reverse complement strand
GGTGGACATACAGCGCGATCGGCACCCCCCACGCCCGCTGCCGCGAGATCACCCAATCGGGGCGTTGCGCCACCATGGCGGTGATCCGGTTTTGGGAGCGGGCGGGGATCCACCGGGTCCGCTCGATCGCATCCAACGCGAGTTCGCGCAGGGTCGGATTGTTACTAAGCCCCTCCTCTTCAGAGGAGGGGTTTGGGGAGGAGAACGCAGCCTGTGGGGAGTCCGGCGTCTCCACCGCAACCAGCGTTCCCCTCCCCAACCCCTCCCCTGAAGGGGAGGGGCTTTTGATCACCGCCCCCCCATCCATCGGGATGAACCACTGCGGCGTAGCTCGGAACACCACCTTCGCCTTCGACCGCCAGCTATGCGGGTACGAATGCGCGTAATCGTCCGACGCCGCCAGCAGCGCCCCCGCCGCCCGCAGGTCCGAACAGATCGGCCCATCCGCGCTCACGAACTTCTTGTTGATCACCGACCCCTGGCCGCCGAGCCATGCCCAGTCCGCCCGGTACATCCCCGCCCCGTCGACCGCGAACACCGGATCGATCCCGTGCGCCTTGCACAGCAGGAAATCGTCCTCGCCGTGGTCGGGCGCCATATGCACCAGCCCCGTCCCGGCATCGGTCGTGACGAAGTCGCCGGGCAACATCGGCCGAGGTTTGGCGAAGAACCCGCCGAGATGATGCATCGGATGGCGGACGACGGCCCCGGCGAGGTCGCGACCTAAACCGCTCCATTCCTCTTCGAAAGAAACTCCGACGACTGTCGATGGACCGTGCTTAATGTCAAAAATGCGCTTGCCCGCCGCGTTGATTAATGAACGTGCGATTAGAAGCCTTTCAGCACGCAAACCTTTCGGGGTAATGTCTTGCAGCGGCTGCGCGCTATCAGCCAATCCAGAACCGACTTTGTATCTTCCAATGACATACTCGACGTCCGGCCCATAACTCAGCGCCTGGTTCACCGGGATCGTCCACGGCGTGGTCGTCCAGATTACCGCGTGCGCGCCCACCAGCTCGGGCGCGTTCGGGGCCTCGACGATCTCGAACGCCACGTCGATCTGCGTCGACACCACGTCCTCATATTCGACCTCGGCCTCCGCGAGCGCGGTCTTCTCGACCGGCGACCACATCACCGGCTTGGCCCCGCGGTACAGCTGGCCGCCTTCCGCGAACTTCAACAGCTCGCCGACGATCGCCGCCTCCGCATCGTGGTTCATGGTCAGATACGGCTCGTCCCAATCGCCCATCACCCCCAGCCGCTCGAACTGCGCGCGCTGCACCGCGACCCACTTCTCCGCATACGCTCGGCACTCGGCGCGGAACTGGTCGACCGGCACCTGGTCCTTGTCGAGCTTCTTGGCGCGGTACTGCTCCTCGACCTTCCACTCGATCGGCAGCCCGTGGCAGTCCCAGCCGGGCACGTACGGCGCGTCGTATCCCATCAGCGTGCGCGACCGCACGACGATGTCTTTCAGCACCTTGTTCATGGCGTGACCCATATGGATGTCGCCGTTCGCGTAAGGCGGCCCGTCATGCAGGATGAACCGCTCCCGCCCCGCCCGCTCCTCACGCAGCCGCTGGTACAGGCCCATCCGCGCCCAACGCTCCAGGACCTGGGGCTCCTTGGCGGCGAGCCCCGCCTTCATCGGAAAGTCGGTCTTCGGCAGGAAGACGGTGTCGCGGTAGTCGCGCTGCGGAGTGTCGGGTTGATCGGCCATGGTCGGCGGGCGTTTAGCCCTGCATGCTGGACGACACAAACTTCCGTTCGCTCTAGGCCCGCAGATGTGACCGACTTCCGTTCGCCCTGAGCTTGTCGAAGGGTCGTTCTTCCTCACCGCCCTCGCGAGAAGTACGATGCTTCGACAAGCTCAGCACGAACGGAAGTGGTTAGGTCCGCTTGAGGATGTCCCTAGCCCTCTCACAATCCGCATCCATCTGCCTGACCATCGCGTCCAGCCCGTCGAACTTACCCTCGCCGCGCAGGAATGCGTGCAACTCCACCTCGACCACCTGCCCGTACAGGTCCTCGTCGAAGTCGAAGAAGAACGCCTCCAACAGCTCCTTGGGCGGATCGAACATCGGCCGTACCCCCAGGTTGGCCGCCCCGTCCAGCACCCGCCCGTCCGCCAGCCGCCCCCGCACCGCATACACGCCGTAGGCGGGGCGCAGGTACTTCCCCATATCGACGTTGGCGGTCGGATAGCCGATCGTCCGCCCCACCTTGTCGCCGTGCGCGACCACGCCCTCGATCGCGAAGGGCCGCGTCAGCAGCCGCGCCGCCACCGCCGGCTCGCCGCCCTTCAGCGCCTCGCGCACCCGGCTCGACGACACCGACGCGCCGTCCAGCAGCACCGGCCCCACTGTCTCGACGGAGAACCTCGCCGCCTCGCTCAACGCGCGCAGCACGTCGACATTGCCCGACCGCTTCGCCCCGAAGGTGAAGTCCTCCCCCGTAACCACCCCACCGACGTGTAGCGCGCTCACCAGCCGCTCCCCCACGAACGCCTCCGCATCCAGCGAAGCAAGCGCCTCGTCAAACGCGAACACCACCATCGCATCCGCCCCCGCCGCCGCAAACAGCCGCTCGCGCTGATCAAGCGTCGTCAGCCGGAACGGCGGCGCGTCCGGCTGAAAATACCGTCTGGGATGCGGATCGAACGTCGCGACCAGCGCGGGCCGCCCCTCCGCCCGCGCGCGCGCGACCGCCTGCCCGACCACCGCCTGGTGCCCGATATGGAACCCGTCGAAATTGCCGAGCGCGACGATCCCATCCGCCAGATGCGCAGGGACAGCCGCCGCCCCGTCCAAGCGCTGCATGGGCGCAAGCTATACGGGGGTGGCTCGCAACCGCCTACCCCTTCTTCCCCTCTCCCCTCGGGAGAGGGTGGGGCCCGCTCGCCACTTGGCGAGTGGGAGGGTGAGGACCATTCCCTTCCGGCCCTGTCCTCACCCTTCCGCCGCTCCGCGGCTCCCTCCCTCTCCCGGTGGGAGAGGGACCAATGACACGAACGAATACCCCGGCCGCTCGCCCTCCGCCGGGTGATCCTCGCGCCCGACCTCGCGCCACCCCGCGAAGCCCGGGATCACCGTATCCCCCTCGGGCGCGGCATGCACCTCCGTCAGCTCCACCCGGTCCGCATGGGGAAGGAACAGCGCGAACACCTCCGCCCCGCCGATCACCGATGCGTCCTCCCCGGCCAGCGCCAGCGCCTCTTCGACCGAACCCGCCGCCTCCGCCCCGGCCGCCGACCAGCCGCGATCGCGCGTCAGCACGACATGCCGCCGCCCCGGCAGCGGCGCGGGAAACCCCTCGAACGTCTTGCGCCCCATGATCATCGGCTTGGCCCACGTCAGCGCCTTGAACCGCCGCAGGTCCGCCGGCAGCCGCCAGGGCAGCCCGCCACCCCGCCCGATCACGCCGTTGTCGGCGCGCGCCACCACGAAGGTGATCTCCGGCCTTCTGCTCCCTGCTCCCTGCTCCCCGCTCTCCATCCTACACCGCCACCGCCGCCTTGATGTGCGCCTGCGCCTCGTACCCGTGCAGCACGAAATCCTCGAGTTCGTACCCGTCGATCGCGTCGGGCTTCCGCACGATCTCCAACCGCGGCAGCGCCCCCGGCTCGCGCCCCAGCTGCAGCCGCGCCTGATCCAGATGGTTCAGATACAGGTGGCAATCGCCCCCCGTCCACACGAACTCGCCGACTTCCAGCCCGCATTGCTGCGCCAGCATGTGCGTCAACAGCGCGTAGCTCGCGATGTTGAACGGCACGCCCAGGAACACGTCCGCCGACCGCTGATACAGCTGCATCGACAACCGTCCGTTCGCGACATGGCACTGGAACAGGCAATGGCATGGGGAAAGCGCCATCGCCCCCAGCTCGCCCGGGTTCCACGCCGTCACGATCTGCCGCCGCGACGCCGGATCGCGCCGGATCAGCGCGACCAGCTCGGCGATCTGGTCGAGGTGACGCCCGTCCGCTGTCTCCCAGTCGCGCCATTGCTTGCCGTAGACCGGCCCCAGATCGCCATTCGCGTCCGCCCATTCGTCCCAGATCGCGACCCGCCGCTCCTGCAGCCACCGCACGTTGGTGTCCCCGCGCAGGAACCACAGCAGCTCGACGATAATCGACCGCAGATGCAGCTTCTTGGTCGTCAGCACCGGGAAGCCCGCGCCCAAGTCGAACCGCATCTGATGCCCGAACACCGACAGCGTCCCCACCCCCGTCCGGTCGGCGGTCTCGACGCCGTGATCGAGCACATGCCGCATGAGGTCCAGATACTGCCGCATCAGGCCGCCACCGCCGACCGCGCGTCGAGCCTGCGCCCGAGCGCCACGAACAGATAGATCAGCGGCGGCACCAGCAGCGCCGACAGCACTACCTTGGCCAGCATCTGCCCCAGCAGCAGCTGGCCGATCGGGAACACGCCCCAGAACGCGATCGACACGAACAGCAGCGTGTCGACGATCTGGCTCAGCGCGCTCGCCACGCCCGCGCGCAGCCACAGCAACCGCGATCCCTCGACCCCTTTCAGCGCGGAGAAGATCGTGACGTTCAACGTCTGCGATACGCCGTACGCGACGATCCCGCCGAACCAGATGCGCGGCGTCCCGCTCATCATCAGCGCGAACGCGTCCGCGCGCGCCGGGTCCATGTCGGGCGCGGCGGGGACGGCCAGCACGATCACCGACAACAATATCGACACGATCAGCGGCACGAAGCCGATCCTGACCAGGCGGTTCGCGACCCCCGCCCCGTGCAGCTCGGCCACGGCGCTCGACACGACGACGAGCAGCAGGAACGCGAAGATCCCCGCCTCGACCGCGAGCGGCCCCAAGGCCACCTGCTTGTTCCCGAGCACCCCCGCGATGCACACCATGCCGCCATAGAAGATGGCGAAGGCGAACAACGACTGCGGTATCGATCGGGAGTCGTCTTGCATCGCGGATTGTTAGCCGAGCACAGGCGGGGGTGGAAGCGGCTTGCACCCCCCTGCCGTCATGCTGAACTCGTTTCAGCATCCAGCGTCGTTCGCGCGACCAGGCTTGGGCGTTCGCACCATGCTGGACCCTGAAACAAGTTCAGGGTGACGGCGGAAAGCCGAGCGCCGCGTGCCAAGAAGCCGATGTTCGGAAACACTGTCCTACACGGCTGCGCTTCGCCATAACGCCGCCGCTCCGGTCGGTCGGAGGTATCCAGTCGAGCAATTAAACAACAAGGCGACGCAATGAAATTGCGAGTTCAACGTTACCTTCGTGAAGTTCGGGCGGAGGCACGGTGAACCGACTCGCGATCGGTCTCCTCGGCATCGCCGTCATCCTCGGCATCGCCGTCCTGCTCTCGACCGATCGCCGCGCGATCCGCCTGCGCGTCGTGGGCGCGGCCTTCGCGCTCCAGGTCGCGGTCGCGGTGATCGTGCTCTACACGCCGTGGGGCGTCCGCGCGCTCGGCGGCGCGTCGGCGGGCGTGTCGGCGCTGCTCGGCTACGCCAAGGCGGGCACCGACTTCCTGTTCGGCCCGCTCGCCTCGCCCGCGATCGGCGGCAACAGCTTCGCGATCGCCGCACTCCCCGTTATCATCTTCTTCGCCTCGCTGGTGTCGATCCTCTATTATCTCGGCGTCATGCAGCTCGTGGTCCGCTGGATCGGGGGTGCGATCGAACGCGTGATCGGCGTCTCCAAGGTCGAATCGCTTTGCGCCGCCGCGAACATCTTCGTCGGCCAGTCCGAATCCCCGCTCGTCATCCGCCCCTATCTCGCTGGCCTGACGCCGCCCCAGCTCTTCACCGTCATGACCAGCGGCATGGCGGGCGTCGCGGGAACGATCCTCGCCGCCTATGCGTCCATGGGCATCCGCATCGAGTATCTGCTGGCGGCGAGCTTCATGGCGGCACCAGGAGGGATATTGATGGCCAAGATCATGATGCCCGACGCCCCATCTTCTCCTCTCCCAGCAAGGGACGGGCTAGGGGTAGGCACCGAACGAAGCGAGGCCCTCGCGACCGATGCCGCCTACGACGAGGAGAAACCCGCCAACATCATCATGGCCGCCGCCCAAGGCGCCCAGACCGGCGTCAAGCTCGCGGTCGCGGTCGGCGCGATGGTGCTCGCCTTCGTCGCCCTCGTCGCGCTCGCCAACGGCCTGCTCGGCGCGGTCGGCGGGCTGTTCGGCTATCCGGCGCTCAGCTTCCAGGGCCTGCTCGGCTATGTCTTCGCGCCGATCATGTTTCTGCTGAACGTCCCCTGGAACGAGGCCGGGATCGCGGGCGGGCTGTTCGGGCAGAAGATCGTCCTGAACGAGTTCGTCGCCTATATTTCGCTCGGAGCGCAAGGAGGCCAGCTCTCCTCGCGCACCGTCGCCGTGATCACCTTCGCGCTGTGCGGCTTCGCCAACTTCTCCTCCATCGCCATCCAGATGGCGGTGACGGGCGGCCTCGCGCCCAATCAGCGACCCGTGATCGCCCGCTTGGGCCTGCGTGCGCTCGCCGCGGGATCGCTCGCCAACCTGATGTCGGCCGCCCTCGCAGGCCTGCTCATCGCGTGAGCACCCGGCCGTTCGACACGGCGCGCCCGCTTACGGCTTCGATCGACCCCGCCCGCGCGCTTGAACGCCTGCGTGTCCGCCTGTGCTACATCTGGCGTCATGGCCGCCTGCCCGACTTGAGCGATCCCACCCTATTCACCGAGCTGATCCAATATCGAAAGCTCCACGACCGCGATCTCCGCATGCCCCTACTCGCCGACAAGGTCCGCGCCAAGGCGCTGGTCGAGGGCATGCTCGGCCCCGACTGGGTCACGCCGACCCTATGGTCGGGGACCGAGCTCCCCGAAGACGCGGCTTGGCCGCGCCCTTTCGTGGTCAAATCCCGCCACGGCTGCAACCAGGTCCGGGTCGTCCGCGACGGCGACGGCGACGATTGGGCGGCGGTCCGCGAAGAGGCGCACCGCTGGATGCGCCGTCCGTACGGCATCTGGCTCGACGAATGGCTTTACAGCCGCATCCCGCTGGGTCTCCTGGTCGAGGCCTTTGCGGGACCCGGCCCCGATCTCCCCGTCGATTACAAGTTCTTCCCGTTCGGCGGCCGCGTCGAATACGTTCAGGTCCATCTCGACCGCGAGTGCGACCATCGCTGGATCGTCATGGACCGCGACTGGAACCGCGTCTCCGCCGCCACGCCCGATCCCGATCCGCCGCGCCCCGCCGGGCTTGATCGCATGATCGCCGCCGCCGAGATGCTCGGGCACGGCTTCGACTTCGTCCGCGTCGATCTGTACGACTTGGCCGACGGTCCGCGCTTCGGCGAGATGACCTTCTACCCCGGCTCGGGCCTCGACCGGTTCGATCCGCCCGCGCTCGACGCGGTGATGGGCGCGCGCTGGCTGCGGGCGCGGACCTTGACTTTCTGACGGTTTCGGCGCACCTGCCGGTCCATCGAGGCGTAATGCAGCGTGATTGGACGAGTTCGCTCATCCAGGCTCCGCCTCGGTCGTTGCTTCAGGCTTCCCATATCACGCGGGGCGTCAACAACCCCCGCCGGACGTGCGTCTTCGCGCGCCGGCCTTCGATAGGTGTTACCTAGTGTTACCTACTTTTGCGCAACTCGGCCTTGCCGAGCCCCTCGTCCGCGCGCTCGCCGCGCGCAACTACATCATGCCCACCCCCATCCAGGAACAGTCGATCCCGACGTTGCTGGAGGGCGGCGACCTGCTCGGCATCGCGCAGACCGGCACCGGCAAGACCGCCGCGTTCGTCCTGCCGTCGATCCAGCGCCTCGTCGCCGAGCCCAAGCGCGTGCTGCCCTATCATTGCCGCATGCTCGTCCTCGCCCCCACCCGTGAGCTCGCCAGCCAGATCGCCGAGAGCGCGCGCGGCTACGGCCAGTTCTCCAAGATGGCGGTCGCCACCGTCTTCGGCGGCACTTCGATCAACAAGAACCGCCAGGATATGAGTCGGGGCGTCGACATCCTCGTCGCCACGCCGGGCCGCCTTCTCGACCTGGTCGAGCAGCGTTTCGTCAACCTGACCATGGTCGAGATCCTCGTGCTGGACGAGGCCGACCAGATGCTGGATCTCGGCTTCATCCACGCGCTCCGCAAGATAGCGCGGATGGTGCCCAAGGTGCGCCAGACGCTGTTCTT
Organism: uncultured Sphingomonas sp.; assembly: GCF_964235535.1. Lineage (GTDB taxonomy): Bacteria > Pseudomonadota > Alphaproteobacteria > Sphingomonadales > Sphingomonadaceae > Sphingomonas. The sequence continues at coordinate 3,385 of NZ_CAXSBH010000069.1, read as the reverse complement.
CTCGGCGACGATGCCCGCCGCGATCCGCGAACTGTCCGGTCAGTTCCTGAACGACCCCGCCACCGTGTCGATCAAGCCGGCGGCCACTACCGCCGAGCGCGTCGACCAGTCGGTGACCTTCGTGAACCAGGCGGAAAAGCAGGCGCTGCTCACGCTCACCCTCGCCGATCCGGCAGTCGAGCGCGCGCTCGTCTTCACCCGCACCAAGCACGGTGCCGACCGCGTCGTGAAGCTGCTGGCGGGCAACGGCGTCGCGTCGAACGCCATCCACGGCAACAAGTCGCAGCCCCAGCGCGAGCGCGCGCTGGCGGAGTTCAAGGACGGCCGCGTCAAGATCCTCGTCGCCACCGACATCGCCGCGCGCGGCATTGACGTGTCGGGCGTTAGCCACGTCGTTAACTACGAGCTTCCCAATGTCGCCGAGCAGTATGTCCACCGCATCGGCCGCACCGCCCGCGCGGGCAAGTCGGGCATCGCCATCGCCTTTTGCGCCGAGGACGAGCGGCCGTATCTCCGCGACATCGAGAAGCTGACCCGCCAGAAGGTCGCGGTGACCTCGCTCCCGGCCGACTTCCTCGCCCAGGCCAACCGCATCAAGACCGAGCGCGTCAAGGCGATCGGTGCCGACCCCGCCCCGCGCGAGGAGCGCCAGCGCGGCCAGCGTCCCCCGGCCCGTCCGCGCGCGACCCACTCGCCCGTGCCCAGCCCCCAGTCGCGCCAGTACGGCCGCCCCTCGCGCAGCGGCGGCGGCAACGGCCGTAGCGGCGGTGGTGGCGGTGGCGGTGGCGGCGGTCGCCCCTCCGGTCCGCGTACGGGCGCGCAGGGATAAAAGCCCGCGCTTGGGGGTTCCGCTTTCGACTTAGAAAGAGGGACCCCCATGGACGTCAGCAACCGACCCATCGCCGAACGCATCGCCCGCGTCCTCGCCGGCCAGCGCATCAGCATTAACGCCGAGGGTACCGAGGAGTCGGCCAGCGCGCAGGTCGAACAGGTCTGGCGCGAATACCTCCCCGACGCGGTCGCGGTGCTCAAGACGCTCCGCGAGCCCGATCAGCGCATGGCGGCTGTGGGCGACGTCGCGGTTTGGGAGCGCATGGTTCGGACCGCGATCGAGGACAGCAAGCCGCAAGCCTCGACCTACTGACCCCTTCCAACGTCACCCCGGACTTGATCCGGGATCCCGCTCCTTCCCCTTGAGCGGATCGGTGGTGGGCTCCTTCCGGTCTTGGAACTCCGACGCCGCGCCGCGACCGCCTTCGACGGTTGCATCCGTCCATCCCTTGCCGTTCCCCCGAAACTGCGCGACACGGTTCCGAGTAACAACCGGTACGGAGCGGACCTGTGGCCGAAGCATACATCGTCGAGGCGGTCCGTACCGCCGGCGGTCGACGCGGCGGCCGGCTTGCGGGGTGGCACCCCAGCGACATGGCGGGCGCGGTCCTGAACGCGGTCGTCGATCGATCGGGGCTGGACCCGGCGGCGGTCGAGGACGTCATCATGGGCTGCGTCAGCCAAGGCGGCGAGCAGAGCTTCCAGGTCGGCCGGAATGCCGTACTCTCCTCCAAGCTGCCCGAGTCGGTCCCCGCCGTCACCATCGACCGCCAATGCGGCTCGTCGCAGCAGGCCATTCAGTTCGCCGCGCAGGCCGTCATGTCGGGCACGCAGGATGTCGTGATCGCCAGCGGGGTCGAATCGATGACGCGCGTGCCGATGGGCTCGACCGGCATGCTCTTCCACCAGGCGGGCCTCGGCCGCGCCAAGTCGCCGCGCCAGGACGAACGCTATCCCGACATCCAGTTCAGCCAGTTCACCGGCGCGGAGATGATCGCGGCGAAATACGGCTTCGACCGCGAGCAACTCGACGCCTACGCGCTCGAGTCCCACCGCCGCGCCGCCGCCGCGACCGAGCGCGGCCAGATCGTCGGGCTCGAGATCGAGACTCCCGAAGGTACCACCATCCACGACCGCGACGAGGGTATCCCCGCTGACTCCACGATGGAGTCGACCGGCGCGGTCAAGTTGCTGGAGGAGGGCGGCGTCATCGCCAACGTGACGACCATCGAGCGGCTGTAGGTACCGCCCGGATGAACTCCGTCGCCGCCGTGTCCGCCGGATAAGTGCCCCGCCCCGCTCCCTGGCGTCTCGACGCCGCCGCCTACCCGTACACGCAAGTCGTCCAGACGCGCTTTGGGGACATGGACGTGCTCGGCCACCTCAACAACGTCGCATTCGCGGCGTTGTTCGAGACCGCGCGCACCAAGTTCAACCGCCATGCGGAGCTGTGGGGCCGCGACTTCTCCGGCCGCCGCGCGGTCGTGGCGCAGGTCGAGATCAACTATCTCGCCGAGGGCAGCTATCCCGAGGATGTCGAGATCGCGACGGGAATCGGCCGGATCGGCGGGCGAAGCTGGAGCATCCTGGCGGCGATGTTCCAGGGCGGCCGCGCCATCGCCACCTGCGATGCGGTGATCGTCATGGACCTGGACGAGGCGGGCGCGGGCCTGCCCGACCATTTCAAGCACCGGCTGGCCGAGTTCCGCGTCCGCGAGGCTTAAGCGTCAGTCGGCGAACACCGCCGCGCGCTTCTCCATGTTCGCGCGCACCTGCTCCACCTGATTGGGCATGCGGATAACCTTCAGCTGCTCGACCGTCTCCGCATCCAGTACCGCTGCCGCGTCGCCGTCCGCCGCCACATTATACAGCCGCTTGGCCCCGCGCGTCGCATGCGGGTTCCGCCCCGCGATCTCTCGCGCCAACGTCATCGCCACCGCCAATGGATTGTCGGCGATCCGCGTCACGAAGCCCAGCCGCTCCGCCTCCGCCGCCTCGAACTCGCGGCCGGTATAGGTCAGCTCGCGGAGCACGTCATCGCGCGCCAGCGTCCGCCACAGCGCGATGCCGCCCATGTCGGGCACCAGCCCCCAGTGGCTTTCCCGGATCGCGAAGCGCGTCCCCGGCGCGGCGATGCGAATATCGGCCCCCGACATGATCTGGAACCCGCCCCCGAACGCGACGCCGTGGACCGCCGCGATCACCGGCATCGGCAGCGTCCGCCAACCCCAGCTGACCTGCTGCGCCTTGTTCGCTGGCCCCCAATCGCGCGCTGCCAAGTCGAGCATCAACCCGCCCCCGGCCATGCTCGCCATATCCAGCCCCGCGCAGAACGCCCGTCCCTCGCCCGACAACACCGCGACGCGCACCTCGTCCATGCCCGACAGCCGGTCGATCGCGTCGACGATCCCGTCGAACATAGCCGGGTCGAGCGCGTTCATCTTGTCCGCCCGGTTGAGCCGGACATCGGCGACGCCGTCGGTCACGGCAATGGTCACGCGGTCGTTCATGAGGGCACTCCTTCTTCTCCCTCTACCCGCTTGCGGGGAGAGGG
>NZ_CAXSBH010000068.1:0-12814 GCF_964235535.1 uncultured Sphingomonas sp. | reverse complement strand
TCGATCAAGGACGGGCTCAAGATCATCCCCGTATCCCATGTCGACGAGGTGCTGCGGCTCGCACTGACCGAGCCGCTGGAAGCGATCGACTGGACCGACGCGGACGAACTCGCCGCCATGCCGCCGCCGGGCGTCGCGCCGGTCGGGGGCGAACTGCACCACTAGAGGACACAAAGGCTCCGGCCCGCCGCCGTTCATCCTGAACGGCGGCGGATTCGTTTGACAGTAGCCGGACCCCCCGGCTTATTGGTTCGCTGCGGCTGGGGGCAGGGGCCCTAAGCGCAACCGACATAGACAGGGGTTCTTTGGGCATGAACAAGCAGGAGTTGATCGTGGCCGTCGCCGACACGTCCGGGCTGACGAAGGGAGACGCGGTCAAGGCGGTCGAGTCGGTGTTCGACGCGATCTCGGGCGCGCTCAAGAAGGGCGAGGAGGTCCGGCTCGTCGGTTTCGGTACCTTCACCGTCTCCAAGCGCAAGGCGTCGACCGGCCGCAACCCGCGTACGGGCGAGCCAATGAGCATCAAGGCGTCGACCCAGCCTAAGTTCAAGGCGGGCAAGGGCCTGAAGGATGCGGTCAACTAAGGCGCTGGACACCAAGGCGCTGGACAGGGTGGCGGGCGCTGGCTAGACGCTCCGCTTCCGAACGGGTTTCGGGCGCGTAGCTCAGCGGTAGAGCACACCCTTCACACGGGTGGGGTCACAGGTTCAATCCCTGTCGCGCCCACCATATTGGGCCCGCCATCGCGAGATCGGCGGGCTTTTTTATTGTCGGTCGTCATTAACTCGTTAGCCGGCCGTCCGCGAGGCGCACGTGTGCGAAGTCACATATCGGTAACCATGCCGTCACACTCGCGACGCCGAACTTACCCGGACCCGTCATGAGCCACGCCTAGTCGCAGCGCTGAGATCGACAGGGGGAAAACCGAGTCGATCCCGGGCAACCGCCCGCACGCCAACGATCGACCGGGAGTCACACATGGCCAGCTTAAAGCGGATCAACCGCATCCTTCTCGCGGGCACCGCCTGCCTGGCCCTCGCGTCGTGCGACGGCTCCGACAGCGTCGCCTCGCCGGGCGAGGGCGTGCTGGTCGTGCCCGCCACGCCGGCTCCCACGCCGCCGCCGACCGTGACGCCGACGCCCACGCCGACCGCGACCCCTACGCCAACCTCCGGCCCCGCCGCGTCCTGCCCGGCGGGTACAACCGACGTGGGCGTGATCGGCACGGTGTATCGCAGCTGCCGCCTGCCTTCGCTGGTCGCCGGCGCGCTGTCGCTGCCGCGCGTGACGGGCGTCGCCTATGAGCTCAACGGCCGCGTGGACGTCGGCGTCGATACGGGTGCGACCGGCGCGATCGGCACGTCCGCGTCGCTGACCGTCGCGCCGGGCGTGGTCGTTTATGCGAACACCACCAATGCCGACAACGACTTCCTCGTAGTCAATCGCGGCTCGCGACTGGTGGCCGACGGGACCGAGGCGCTGCCGATCGTCTTCACGGCGCAGCAGAACCTGACCGGCGGCGTCACCGAGGACAGCCAGGGCCTGTGGGGCGGCATCATCCTTGCGGGCCGCGCGCCGATCTCCAACTGCCTCGCCTCTGGCGCGGTAGGCGGAAGCGCGCAGTGCGAGAACGTCGTCGAGGGCACCACGACGGCGCTGTATGGCGGCGCGACGCCGACCGACAATTCGGGCGTGGTCCGCTATGTCCAGATCCGCTATTCGGGCACCATCATCAGCCCGAACAACGAGCTGCAAGGGCTGACGCTCGGCGGTACGGGTTCGGGCACCGTCGTCGACCGCGTGCAGGTCCACAACAGCTCGGACGACGGCATCGAGATCTTCGGCGGGCGTACCAACCTGCGCTATCTGGCGATCACGGGCGCGGACGACGATGGGTTGGATACCGATGTGGGCTGGCAGGGCTTTGCGCAGTTCGTGCTCGCCATCCAGCGGCCCAACAACGCTACCGCCGACAATTATTCGACCGAGATCGACTCGAACGGCGCGGAGGACGCGCTGCCCCGCCAGCGTTACAACCTCGCCAACTTCACCTTCATCTCGACCTCGACCGCGACCAACGCGGCGATCCGCCTGCGCGGCGGCGCGGACGCGCGGTTCGTCAATGGGCTTGTGTCCAGCCCGGCCGCCTGCCTCAATATCGTGGCGGGCGCGAACAGCGCCACCGACAAGTCGACGATCCGCCCAGCCAATGCCGCGCTCGACGACCAGGGGCCGCCGGTCTTCAACTCGGTGCTGTTCAACTGCGCGACGCCGTTCGCCGAGACGACCGTGAACGGCATCACCGTCACGATCGCCGAGCAGCGCGCGGCGTTCACCGCGGCTCCGGGAAGCAACAACGTCGAGGCCGCCGGCGCGATCTTGAACGGCTTTACGCCAACCGGCGCGGCCACCACGGCGACCCCGTTCAACGCGTCGACGATCAACGCGCCCGGGTCGGCCTTCTTCGTGAGCACGACGTTCGTGGGCGCGGTGAACGGGGCGGCGGACACCAGCTTCCAGCGCTGGACCTGCAACTCGAACCGCGCGAACTTCGGCGCGAACAGCGCGACGTGCACGGTCGCGCCGGCCACCTGACCCGCATCGGCGGGCGACCGAGGGGGTCGCCCGCCAACACTATCCAGCGTTCGGGGCAGCCATGAAGATCACCATACTATCCGTCCTCCTCGCCAGCACCGCGTTCGCGCCCGCCGTCGCCTGGGGGCAGGCGAGCGGCGGCACCGGCGCGCCCACCAACAGCGGGGGCGTGGGTAGCGTGCCGACCGGCACCGGCGGCCAATCGAGCTCGCCCGCCGGCCAGTCCGTCGACCCTTCGGCGGGCGACACCGGCGCGGCGCAGGAGGAGGTGGAGATATCGGGGCCGGGCGGCACCGCCCCCGCCGAGGATATCGTCGTCACCGGATCGCGCATACCCAACGTCCAGCGGCGCTCGGCCGAAGTGGTCAGCGTCCTGTCGACCGCCGACATCGCCCGCACCGGCGAAGGCGATATCGCGGGCGCGCTCAGCCGCGTGACCGGCCTGTCGCTGGTGGGCAACGGCTTCGTCTATGTGCGTGGGCTCGGCGATCGGTATTCCTCATCGCTCCTGAACGGATCGCCGCTGCCCAGCCCCGAGCCGCTGCGTCGCGTCGTGCCGCTCGACATCTTTCCGACCAACGTCACCGCTTCGGCTGTCGTGCAGAAGACCTATTCGGTGAACTACCCGGCCGAGTTCGGCGGCGGCGTTATCAATCTGACAACGCGCGCGGTGCCCGACGAGTCGTTCCTCCAGATCGGCGGCTCGCTTGGCGCGGACACCGTCACGACGAGCGAGCTCGGCTATGTGTATGACGGCGGCACGCGCGACTGGACTGGCTACGACAGCGGTGTCCGCGACGTGCCGGGCTTCATCAAGGACGCAGGACTGGGCGGGCTGAGCGTCGACACGCCTAACGTCATAACCCTCAACAACGCGCAGACGTCGCTGCTGCTGCAGAACAACCAACTGCCGGCCAACTACTCCTACGAGGCAAGCTTCGGTACCTCGATCGACATCGGATCGGTGCGCTTCGGCGTGATCGGCACGGGCGGCCTGTCCAACGGTTGGCGCACCCGCAGCATCCGCCAGCAGGTCGCGACCGACGCGGACGCCAACATCGACAGCGATTTCCAGACCGGCCTCACCGACAACCGCGCGCTGGTGAACGGCCTGCTCGGATTCGGAGCGGAGTTCGGCGACAACCGCATTCGCTTCACCAACCTCTACATCCACGATACGCTGAAGCAAGGGCGTCTGGCGCGCGGCTTCACCGGCAATGTCGGCCCGATCGGGGCCGATCCGGCGGCGGTCGGCAACCCGAATGTCGGCGTCCAGCCTTTCATCGATCAGGCGACGCGGTGGTTCGAGCGCGAGCTGATCGACACGCAGCTGGTGGGCGAGTTCAAGTTCGGCGACGTGTCGTTCGACGCTCGCGGTGCTTACGCCAAGACCCGCCGCGACAGCCCCTACGAGCGTTCGTTCCGTTATGAATATGCGGGCGGCCAGATCAGGGACTACGTCAATCGCCTGAGCGGCTTGTCGGGCGCGGAGCTCGATTTCAGCGAGCTCGACGAGCGGCTTTATACCGGCCAAGCCAACCTTTCCTGGGCGGTGCCGTTCGACACCCCGTTCAACCTGTCAGCCGGGTATTTCTACAGTGACACCGAGCGCTCGTCGTCGCGCTTCGACTTCCGCTTCTTCGGCCGCAACCGTCAGGCGCTGACCGACGGGTCGGAGCAGTTGCGCCCCGATTTCCTGCTGTCGGACTTCAACGTCCAGCAAAACGGCATCACGCTGGTCAACGAGTCGACCGCGCAGGGATCGGCCGCCTACGATGCCTCGCTCAAGATCCATGCGGGCTATGCGCAGGTCGACGGCGAGATCACGACGGGTCTGCGTGCGCAGGTCGGCATCCGCTACGAAACCGCCAAGCAGCGCGTCCTGCCGCTCGGCGCGTTCGTCGGTACGCGGCTGGATAACGACTATTTCCTGCCCGCGGTCACGATTACCTATAACCTCGCGGACGACATGCAGGTGCGCGGCCATCTGTCCAAGACGATCGCGCGCCCGCAGTTCCGCGAGCTCGCACCGCAGCTTTATCAGGATTTCGAGTCGGACCGGCTGTTTTTCGGCAACCCGCTTCTGGTCGACTCCGAACTCTATAACGCCGAGCTTCGCTATGAATGGTTTTTCGCGCGCGATCAGCGGTTCGGCGCGTCGGGCTTTTACAAGCACATCGACAACCCGGTCGAGGCGGTCGCGTTCTTCGGCGGCGGCGACCGGCTTCAGACCGGCTTCGCCAACGCGCCGGAAGCGACGCTCTATGGCGGCGAGGCGGAGTTGCAGAGGTTCGTACCGCTGAGCGGCCTAGGCAACGACTTCCTCGCCTCGCGTCGGCTCGTGCTCATCGCCAACTATACCTACACCAAGTCCGAGCTGAAGGTCGGCGGCGAACTGATCCCCGACGTGTTCCAATCGTCGGCGCAGGTTCGCACGATCGCGGCCAACGCGTTGTTCCGCGACGGGGCCGCGTTGACGGGCCAGTCCGAGCACCTCGTCAACCTGCAGGTCGGGCTTGAGGATCCGAGCAAGCTGTCACAGGCCACCGTGCTGTTCACCTATGCGAGCAACCGCGCGACCAACCGCGGCCCCGTCCAGTCGGGCATCCGACTTCCCGACCTGATCGAACGCCCGGGCATCCGCCTCGACTTCGTGATGCGGCAGGGGATCAAGCTGCCCTATATCGACAAGCAGATCGACCTGAAGTTCGAGGCGCGCAACCTGACCGGCACCGGCTACCGCGAGTTCCAGACGTTCGAAAATGGCGCGCAGGTCGACAACAACCGCTACCGGCTGGGCCGCATCTTCTCGCTCGGTGCGAGCATCACGCTTTAAATATCGAGCCCTCTCCCGCTTTTGCGGGAGAGGGAAAGACGCGCAAAGCGCGGCGAGGGTGAGGGCCGGGCCTATCCGGGCGAGGTCCGCCCCTCACCCTGGCGCTCACGCGCCTGTCCCTCTCCCGCGAAAGCGGGAGAGGGTTGTTGCCTACGCCGGCCAGGGCCTTTCCCGGAACCACTTGGTCACGACGTACTTGACCCCGGCGCGCACCTTCATGCCCTGGTGCAGCGTCGCGGGGTTCAGGCTGCCGTTGGGGCGGCGGTTGTTCCAGGCGAGTAGCTTGCCGGTCTCCGGTGGCACGATCTTGCTGATCGCCTTGAACCGCGTCGCCCCGCCCGCATCGGGTTCGTTCAGATAGATCATCACGGTCCAAGTGCGATTGCCCGACGATCCGCAATAACGGTCATAGTCGGTACCAGTCGGCTCGAAATAGTCGGTATGGTCCTTGAACTCCTGGCCGACCGCATAGCGTTGCCCCTGGATCGGCTCGCCGTGCGCCGGGTCGAGCCCGGTCAGCGCCGTGATCCGCGCCTCCAGCTCCACCACGACCGGGTCGGACCGGTTCAGGTCGCCCGTCTCGCTCGTCCGGAAGTTCGCGTCGCCGTTGCGATCCGCGATCGTCGAGGGCCGGCGCACCGCGTCGATCCGCTCCACGACGGCCGCGCATAGATCAGGTTCCAGGAACGCGCGCCGGATGAACAGCGTCAGCTTGGGGCTCGGCACGCGCTGCACGCCGGGCAGCGCCGACAGGCGCGCGACGACGGGCTCGGACGGATGGCCCGAGCCGAGGGGGAAGGTGGGCGTCATGACGCCATCCTGCATCGGCCGGACGCCCGCCCGCAAGATCATCCGCGCGGGAACCCTTTGACGCAGCCCCGTAACATGGCGCATCTAGGGCGCACACCGGCGGGACGGGAATACCGATGCGATTGCAACTCGACGCGCGTGCGCGCCGCTGGCTTCAGCGGCTGCCCGTCGTCAATCTTTATTCGCTGGCCGAGCTGGCGCTGATGGCCGTGCTCGCCGCTCAGCTCGCGCGACTATTCTGGGCGATCGTCACGCCCGTCGACCCGCTGGGCGAATGGCGTCCGGCCGCCGTCGTCATCCCCGCCTCGCCGGTCGACACGCTCACCTCCTTCGACCCGTTCTTCCGGTTGAGCGGCGCTCAGGTCGGGCCGGCGGTGGTCACGTCGCTTCAGCTCAAACTGTTCGGCATCCGGATCGACGACGCGACCGGGCGCGGCGCGGCGATCGTCGCGGGTCCCGACGGGCTGCAACGCAGCGTCTCGGTCGGCGAAGAGGTGTCGCCCGGCGTGCGCCTGAGCGCGGTCGCATTCGACCACATCACGCTCGACCGCGGCGGCGCGAGCGAGGACCTGTTCCTCGACCAATCCACCCAAGCCACGCCGGTCGTCACGGGCCCGCCCCCGACCGCCAGTGGAACCGCCGGTCCCGCCGGGGTGCCCGTCGCCAACCTTCGTCAGGAAATCGGCTTCATCCCGCGCATCGACGGCGGCCGCCTTACCGGCCTCGTCCTGCGTTCGCAGGGCACGGGCTCGGCGTTCGCGCAGGCGGGGCTGCAGAACGGCGACGTCCTCACCTCGATCGCCGGTCGCCCCGTGACCGGTCCCGACGATTTCGACCGCATCGGCCGCGATTTCGCGAACGGCGGCAATGTCCCCATCAGCGTCGAGCGCGGCAGCCAGACGCTGCCCCTCGCCATCACGATCGCCCCGCCGCAATGAAGAAGTTTCCGTTACCATTACTCGGACTGGCGCTCGCGATTTCCGCGCCGGTCAACGCCCAGACCACCCTGAACGTCCGCGACGCCGACATCCGCGCCTTCATCGCCGACGCGGCCAAGGTCACGGGCCGCACCTTCATCATCGACAGCCGCGTCCAGGGCAAGGTGACGGTCGTCACCGACCGCCCGCTGTCCCGCCCCGAATATCTCGAGGTGTTCCTATCGACGCTGCGGGCGAACAATCTGATCGCGGTGCCGACCGCGAACGGCGCGTTCCGCGTCCAGCCGCTCGACGGCGCGGCGACTCAACCCACGCGAGTGGGTTCGTCCGGCGCGTCGCGCAACGCCTTCGTGACCGAGATCGTCCGCCTGCGCGCGATCGACGCGCAGTCCGCGCTCGACACGGTGCGCCCGCTCGTCAGCCAGCAGGGGTCCGTGACGGCCAACCGCGCGGGCAATTCGATCGTGCTGGTCGACTTCGCCGACAACATCCGCCGCATCCGCGAGGTGCTGCGCCGCGTCGACAGCGACAGCGCGTCGACGCGCGTGGTGACGCTCCAGAACGCGGGCGCGCGCGAGATCGCCGCCGCGCTCCAGGCGCTCGGCCAAGCCGGAGGCGGGCAGGGTGGAACCCAGAGCGCGTCGGTCGTCGCGGTCGAAAGCGCCAACTCGATCGCGCTCCGGGGCGACGCGCCCACCGTCACGCGCCTGGCCGCCATCGCCGCCGAACTCGACCGCAAGGCCCGGAACGGCACGGAGATCAGGGTCGTGTTCCTTGAGAACGCCGACGCCGAACAGCTGCTGCCCGTGCTCCAGCAGTTGGTGGGGCAGACGCCCGACCAGCCGACGCAGCAGACGCTCGGCCGCGGCAGCTTCGGTGGTTCGGGCGGGGCCGGGGGCGGCGCGGGCGTGGCCCCATCCGCGCCGGTCGGTGCACCCGCGCCGGTCGCCAGCGGCGGCGGGGGCGCGGCGGGTGGCGCGCCGCCCGCCATCTCGACGCAAGGGGGGCGTACCGCCGCCGTCGTAACCCGCTTCGCCGGCGCGAACGCGATCGTCATTGCCGCGCCCGCCGACATCCAGCGCCAGTTGAACGACGTCGTCCGCCAACTCGACACAAGGCGCGAGCAGGTGCTGGTCGAAGCGATCATCGCCGAGGTCTCGGACGCTACCGTCAACCGGCTCGGCGCGCAGTTCCTGCTAGGCGACCTTTCGGGCGGCGCGTTCGCGGCGTCGACCTACGCCAACACCGCGCCTAACATCCTGACCATCGCTGGGGCCATCGGCGCGCGCGAGATCGGCGGCACGAACACCACCGTCATCGGGGCCGACGGCACCCGCACGGAAACCAACACCGGCAACGCCGCTTCGGACCAGCTCGCCCAGTCCGCCATTCAGTCGATCCTGGGCACGTCGGGTGGGTTCGCAGGGTTCGGCGGCACGATCGGGTCGGCGGTGTTCGGGGCGATCATCAACGCGGTCAAGAGCGACACCACCTCCAACCTGCTCCAGCAGCCGCACCTGATCACGCTCGACAACCAGCAGGCGTCGAGCCTCGTCGGGCAGGAGATCCCGATCACGACGGGCCAGGCGCTGTCGAACAACTTCGACAACGCGTTCCGCACGGTGCAGCGCGAGAATGTCGGCATCCAGCTCGACGTCCGGCCGCAGATCAACGCGAGCGGCGCGGTCAAGCTCAACTTCCGGCTCGAGGTCAGCTCGATCGCGGGGCCCGTTTCGGCCGACAATTCGGAGCTGATCCTGAACAAGCGCGCGATCGAGAACAGCTTCGTCGTCGACAATGGCCAGATTGTCGTTATCGGCGGACTGCTCGACGATTCGGAGCGGCGCACGATCGAGAAGATCCCGTTCCTGGGCGACCTGCCCGGCATCGGCGCGCTGTTCCGTTCGAAGGCGCGGTCGCGCACCAAGACCAACCTGATGGTTTTCGTCCGCCCCACCATCCTGCGCACGGCCGCGGACAGCCGCCGACACACCGAACAACGCTACGGCTATCTGCGCAGCCTCCAGGGTTACGCCCAGCCCGACCAGGAACCCTCGATCGATCAGCTCGTGCGCGATTATATGGGCGCGGCCCCGCCGATCCCGTCCGCGCCGATGCCCGGCAACATCGAAGACCCGAATATCGCCGCGCCGGTACAGTATCAGCCCACGACGACGACCACGCGGGTGCGGCCGCGGTGAGTGCACCCGCTCGCACCACCCTCCTCCGTCATGCCGGACTTGTTCCGGCATCCATCGTTGGGCGAACCTGGCGAGGCGCGGGTACGCGCGACCATGGACCCCGGAACAAGTCCGGGGTGACGAAGTCGAAGGATGGCGCCGGTACGCCACGTTGTCTTCGTCGACATGGCGGCTTGGTGTAAAGGCCCGCTCGTGACCGATCCGCGCGCCATGCCCATCCCCGCCGCACTCCCCGGCGCGCTCCCCTTCGGCGGCGCGGCGACGGAGCGCGATGTGCTGATCCGGCGCGGCGGCGATGACGGCGATGAGGCGCTCGGCATCCTCCCCGCCGCCCATGCGACCGAGGTCGACGCGCTTGATCTCGCGGCCGGTGCGGTGTCGACCGACCGGGTGGTCGGGGCGTCGCCGGTTGCGCCGATCGTGCCCGTTCCGACGATCCCCTATCTGTTCGCCCGCCGGTTCGGCACCGTGTTACGCCATACCGGAGTCGACGGCCCGCTCACGATCGGCTTGCGCGAGGGAGCCGATCCGCGCGCGCTGATCGAGCTTCGCCGCCATCTCGCGCGGCCGTTCGATGTCGAGATCGTCGACGCGCCCGCCTTCGACCGGCTCCTGTCCGATGCCTACGCGATGGATGGCCAGGCCAACGCCCTCGCCGCGGTCGGGATGGGCGATGAGCTCGATCTGCTCGCGGGCGACCTGCCGACCGCCGAGGACCTGCTCGACACCGCCGACGACGCCCCCGCCATTCGCCTGATCAACGGCGTCATCGCCGACGCCGCGCGGAACGGCGTGTCGGACATCCATATCGAACCCTACGAGTCCGGTCTCGTCGTCCGCATGCGGATCGACGGCGTGCTGCGCGAGACGCTCCGCATGCCGCCGCACGTCGCACCCGTCGTGGTCAGCCGCATCAAGGTCATGTCGCGCCTCGACATTGCCGAGCGGCGCGTGCCGCAGGACGGGCGCATGGGCCTGACGCTCGGGGGCAAGCTCCTCGACGTGCGTGTCTCGACGCTTCCCAGCCGCGCGGGTGAGCGCGTCGTTCTCCGCATCCTCGACAAGGACAATGCCGGCATCGACATGGAGGCGCTGGGCCTCACCCCAGCCGTCGAACGCGTGCTGGCCGAGGTACTCGCCGAGCCCAACGGCGTGCTCCTCGTCACCGGTCCGACCGGGTCGGGCAAGACGACGACGCTCTATTCCGCGCTCCGCCGCCTGAACGACGGCAGCCGCAACATCCTGACGGTCGAGGACCCGGTCGAGTATGCGGTCGACGGTGTCGGCCAGACCCAGGTCAATCCCAAGGTCGGGCTGACCTTCGCCGCCGGCCTCCGCGCGATTTTGCGCCAGGACCCCGATGTCGTCATGGTCGGCGAGATCCGCGACCGCGAGACCGCCGAGATCGCGGTCCAGGCGTCTCTGACCGGTCACCTCGTCCTGTCCACGGTCCACACCAACGATGCGGTCGGCGCGATCACGCGCATGCGCGACATGAAGGTCGAGCCGTTCCTCCTCGCCTCGACGCTGCGCGCGGTCATCGCCCAGCGCCTCGTCCGCCGGCTGTGTTCCGACTGCCGCCGCGCCGTCCTCGCCCGCGACACGATCGCGCCGATGATGGGGATCGATCCCGAGACGATCGTTTACCAGCCCGCGGGCTGCGCGACCTGCAACCAGACCGGTTACAAGGGCCGCGTCGGCGTGTTCGAGGTGGTGCGCGTCGACGATACCATTCGCCGCCTGATCAACGAGACTGGCGACGAGTCCGCGATCGCCGCCCACGCCTTCGCGCGCTCCGATACGCTGGCGAGCGCCGCGCGCGAGCTGGTGCGACGCGGGGTGACGACGCCGGAGGAGGCCGTGCGCGTGGCGAGGCGCGACGCGGCGGACGTGCCGGATCCGGCGCTCGAACCGGAGTCGGTCGGTGGTTGAGGTCGACCTTCCTTTTCCGTTCGTGCCGAGCTTGTCGAAGCATCGTCCTTCTTCGACGATAGCAACAAGAACGACCCTTCGACGAGCCCAGGGCGAACGGAAACATGGGTCCACCGCCGATGGCTGATTTCGACTATCTGGCCATTGATACGCGCGGGCAGGAGCGGCGCGGGCATCTCGTCGCGGACACGCTGGAGTCGGCACGATCGGCGCTCGACGCCAAGCGGATGTATGTCGTGCGGCTGGAGCCGGGCTCCGCGCCGCCGCCCACCAAGGGCCGCCCGCTGTTCGGGCTCCAGCTCGGTACGCCCAAGATGTCGGGCAAGCAGCTGACGCTCTTCACGCGCCAGCTCGCCACGCTCAACAGCGTCTCGCCGCTTGAGGAGTCGCTTCGCACCATCACCCGCCAGACCGAGCAGGAGAGCGTCCGCGCGATCGTCGCGCAGGTCCATGCGGGCGTCGTCGAGGGCCGCCGCCTTGCCGACGCGATGGCCCGCGCGCCCAAGTCGTTCCCGCCGCTCTACCGCGCGATGGTCGCGGCGGGTGAGAGCTCGGGGACGCTGCCCACCATCCTCGAACGCCTCTCCGCGCTCCTCGAACGCCAGGCAGAGATCCGCGGCAAGATATTGACCGCGCTGGCTTATCCCATCATCCTCGCGGTCGTCGCGATGGGCGTCGTGCTCGCGTTGATGATGTTCGTCGTGCCGCAGGTCGTCGAGCAGTTCGACACCGTCGGCCAGGAGCTGCCGCTGCTGACGCGGATGGTGATCGCCCTGTCCGACTTCCTGGTCGGCTATTGGTGGGTCCTGATCCTTGGCGCGACCCTGGTGATCTTGGGCACCTGGTACGCGCTCAAGAACCCGGCGGTCCGCCTGTCGTTCGACAGCCGGATGCTGCGCCTGCCGCTGCTCGGCCGCCTGATCCGTGACCTCCATGCCGCCCGGCTCGCACGCACGCTCGGCACCATGGTCGCCAGCCGCCTGCCGCTGCTCGAAGGATTGACGCTGACGGCGGGCACCATCCACAACCGCCGGCTGCGCGCCGCGTCCGACGAGATCGTCGAGAACATTCGCGGCGGCGGCAGCCTGTCGACCGCGATGCGCCGCACCGGCGTCTTTCCCCCGCTGCTGACGTATCTCGCCGCGAGCGGGGAAGCGGCGGGACGGCTCGACGAGATGCTCGAACGCTCCGCCGATTACCTGGAAAAGGAGTTCGACCGTTTCACCGCGACGGCGCTCTCGCTCCTCGAGCCCGCGATCATCGTGCTGATGGGCGGCATCGTCGCGACCATCGTGCTGTCGATCCTGCTGCCGATCCTCCAACTCAACACTCTAGCCGGTCAGTGAACATGTCCCAGCGTACCGATCCCAAGAAGCGCCGCCGTCGCGAGAGCGGTTTCACCCCTCTGAGGCGTTCCGCCGAACACGGCTTCACGCTCGTCGAACTTATGGTGGTGGTCGTCATCATCGGCCTGCTCGCCACGATCGTCGCGCTCAACGTCC
>NZ_CAXSBH010000067.1:0-13125 GCF_964235535.1 uncultured Sphingomonas sp. | reverse complement strand
TCGTCCGCACCGCGCTCCAGGACGCGGCCTCGGTCGCGGGCCTGCTCATCACCACCGAAGCGGCGGTGAGCGAGCTTCCCGAGGACAAGCCGGCGATGCCCATGGGTGGCGGCGGCATGGGCGGCGGCATGGGTGGCATGGACTTCTGATTTCGCATCGGGGCAGCGGAAGCTGCCCCGAAGACGAAATCAGAACGGCCGGCGTGCCGGAGGCTCCGCCTCCGGACACGTCCGACGAAAGCGCGGGCTTTGCCCGCGCCAGCCTATCGATCCCAAGCAGAAGGGCCGGAGCACCCGCTCCGGCCCTTCTTTCGTCACGCGGATGATGGTATGCCACACCCATGGCCACCCGCGCTCGAGACCGCTTCCTGAACGCGGATCAGTTCCTGCAAATCGAGTTCGGTTCCGACCTGAAGGCCGAACTGGACCGCGGCGTGATCCGCATGATGACCGGCGGTACCTTCGCGCACTCGCGAGTTCAGATGAACCTTTGGAGCTTCTTGCGTACGGCCGTGCGCGGTTCGGGATGCCGGCCTCACGGGTCAGACATGGCGGTCCGCGTCAACGACGAGTCGGTTCGCTATCCCGACTTGACGATCGATTGCGCGACCCGCTCGGCCGAGCCGAAGGACCGGGTGCTCCGCGACCCTTGCATCGTGATCGAGGTGCTCTCGCCCTCGACCCGCGACCTGGATCTCGGGGTGAAGTTATCCGAATATCGCGTCCTGGCGGGTATCGTCGCGATCGGCTTCATCGACCCCGACGAGGAAGTGATCGCGGTAACCCATCGGACCGGCGGGGGTGGCTGGACCGATGTCGCCTTTACCGGTGACGACCTGATCCTGCCTTCGCTGGACATCATCATCCCCCGCACCGAGCTGTTCGCGCGCGATTGAACGCGCAACCCGCGCGCCCGGAAGGCGTTCTCGGTGCTTGCGCCAATCTGACGGAGGCCTGTCCATGAAGCTTTATTACGCACCCGGTGCCTGCAGCCTCGCCGACCACATCGCGCTTCATGAAGCCGGGCTCGAGTTCGAGCACGAGCGCGTCGATCTCAAGACCAAGAAGACCGAGCACGGCCAGGATTTCACGCAAGTAACGCCCAAGGCCTATGTGCCCGCGCTCGTCCTCGACTCGGGCGAGACGCTGACCGAGAATGTCGCGATCCTCGACTGGATTTCCGACCAGTCACCCGGCTTGAAGCCTACCGGCCCACTGGGCCGCGCGCGCCAGCTCGAGGCGCTCACCTACGTCTCCAGCGAGGTTCACAAAAGCTTCGCGCCGTTGTTCAAGGGCGGCACGGATGAGGAAAAGGCGCAGGCCAAGCAGAAGGTCGCCGAGCATCTCACTTATCTCGCCGGCACGATGAAGAGCGACTACCTCCTGGGCGAAGAGCCGAGCACCGCCGATTTCTACCTGTTTGTGATGCTGACCTGGGCGACCAAATTTAAGATCGGCATGCCGGATACGTTGATCGCTTTCCGTGATCGCTTGATCACGCGCCCGTCGGTCGCAAAGGCGATGGCGCATGAGGGGCTTAGCTGACGCGGCTTATGCTTTCGGCGCGTTAACCGAATGCGAGGACGCGGGCGGGCATAGCTTCGCGTCATGCACCGTCCGCCAGCGATCCTTCGGACTCACCCGGGTCCGCGCCTCGCGGCGGTTCTGTCGGTCCTGCTCGTCGCTGGCGTCTTCTTCACGGGCTGGCTGCACCCGCGCGTCGTCGATCCGACCAGTATCGGTTGGCTGCTCGACGGCGAAGACCGGGGGCAGAACGCCGCCGGGCTGACCGCGTACCTGCGCGCGCCGCCGGTCTGGCCGTCGACGCGGCAGACGTTGCTGTCGGCACCCGAAGGCGCGAGCCTGCTGCTGACGGACAGCAATCCGCTAGTCGGCCTGCTGCTACGGCCGGTCGCCGGGTTCCTGCCCGCCGGTCTTCAGTTCACCGGGCTCTGGCTGCTCGCATGCGTCGTGTTGCAGGCGTTCTTCGCCTGGAAGCTTCTCCGTCCCCATGCGTCCGACGACGTCGCCGCGGCGCTGGCCACGCTGTTGCTCGCCGCCGCGCCCGTGCTGATCAACCGCGCCGGCCATCCCAACCTTTGCGCGCATTGGCTGATCCTGTGGGCGCTCTGGATCTACCTCGATCCGGTTCGCGCGCGCCGCCCCGCACATTGGGCGGCGGTGCTGGGCTTGGCTGCGCTGGTCCATAGCTATCTTCTCCTCATGGTGGCGGCAGTCTGGGCGACCGCAATGCTCCGCGCGGCCGTTCGCGAGCCCGACCGCCTGCGCCTGCTCGGCAGCGCGGTGCTGGTCGTCGCGGTCGTGGCGGTGCTGCTGTCGTTGCACGGTCTGTCCGGCGAGCGGTTCGAGTCGACGGGTAGCTTCGGCCGGTTCGCGATGACGTTGGATGCGTGGTGGAGTCCATCCAGCGGTAATTTCGAGGGGCTGCAATATCTGGGTGCGGGCCTGCTGATGCTTTGCGCCGTGGCGGCATGGGCGACGTGGCGCGGGCTGATCGGCGCCGACGCACGGGCGATGCTGAGGCACCTCGCCTGGTTGCTGCCTGCCTTTGCGGTACTCGGACTGCTCGCGCTCGGGAATGAGTGGATGTGGCGGGGTCGGGTCGTCGCCTCGGTCACACTACCGCGCGGCGCGACCGACCTGCTCGACCCGATCCGCGCCGCCGGACGCCTGTTCTGGCCCGCGACCTACACGCTCAGCTTCGTGGCGACCGCGCTGACGCTCAGGCTGCCCCGCGCGCGTTTTCTGCTGGCGGGCGCATGCGCGATCCAGCTCGCCAACCTTCTACCCTTCATCGCAAGCGTCCGCGCAGGCAGCGCGGCGGCGGCCGATACGACGAGCTTTCGCCGCACGGCCGACCCGCGCTGGGCGTCCATGATCGCCCATGCGGGATCGGTCGCCTTCCATCCTGCCGATCCGTCTCTTGATTTGGCGCTGGTCGAGGAAGTGCAGTGGCGCGCGATCATCGCCTGCCGCCCGACTGCGATGACCTATACCGCTCGCCGTGCGAAGGCGACGCGCGACCGGCTCGCGCAGGAGGAGCGCGCGTTCCAGGCGGGGCGGGTCGATCCGACGCGACTGTATATCCTCCTTGACCAAGGCCCCGCCTGGGCGCGGGCACGCATCCGCACTATCGACGGCGTGCGCTTCATCCCGCCGATCCGCGCCGCGCCGCCGCCGGGTTGCGGCTAGCCTGTGCGCTTCATCGCCTCGGTCAGCTTCTTGACCTCCTGGCTGCGGCCGCGCGGCAGGATCAGCAGGTCGTTTCCGCTCGCGACCACGATCAGGTCCTCCACCCCGACCAGCGCGACGCGCATACCGTCGGTGCGCACCAGGCAGCCGCGCGTGTCGATTGCCAGCACGTCGCCCTGGTGCGCGTTGCCGTCCGCGTCGACGTCGCTGATCGCATGCAGCGCGTCCCAGCTGCCGACATCGCTCCAGTCCATCGACACGGGCACGACGGCGACCCGCTCGGCATGCTCCATGACGGCGTAATCGATCGACTCGGACGGGGAGGCCGCGAACGCCGCTTCGCCCGGATAGGTGTGCCCGCCCTCGGTCCGTGCACTCGCCATCGCGTCCTGCGCGGCCGTCAATATGCCCGGCGCATGCGCGGCGAGCGCGGCGAGATAGGCGTCCGCGCGGAACAAGAAGATCCCGCCGTTCCATACGTGGTCGCCCGCGGTCAGCATCGCCTCAGCCTGCTCGCGCGGCGGTTTCTCCACGAAGCGCGCGACGCGGTGGACGCCCGCGCCGACCTCTTCACCGACCTGCATCCAGCCGTATCCTTCCTCGGGCTTGTCGGGCGCGATCCCGAAGGTGACCAGCCACCCGCGCTCGACGAACGGCGCCGCCGCCTCGATCGCCTGGTGGAATGCGTTCACGTCGCCGATCACGTGATCCGACGGCATCACGAGCAGCGCCTCCGCTCCGCCCCCGGCCGCCAGCGCGGCGAGCGCGATGGCGGGGGCGGTGTTGCGCGCGACGGGCTCCAGGATCACCGCCCGGGGGGTCGTTCCCACGCCCGCGAGCTGCTCGTCGACCATGTCGGCGTGCGCGGCGCCCGCGACCACGATCGGCGCGCCGTACCGGTCGCCCCCGGTCCGTTTGGCGGTGAGCTGGAGCATCGTCTCCTCGGCGGTCAGCGCCAGCAGCTGCTTGGGCCGCTCGGGCCGCGACATCGGCCACAGGCGCGTTCCCGATCCCCCCGACAGGATCACGGGAATGATGACGATGCTCACCGGCTTAGCCCTCCTTGCTGACGCGAGCGAAACCCTACCCGGCGCGTGCTCCGAATGCGACCGATTCACGCTTCGTTAGCCGGATGGTGCCAGACCGGCGGAACGGGTGTCGGGATCGCTTACACGGGACCTGTCGGGGACGTGGCGGTGATCAGGCTGTTCAAGCACTATGTGCCGCATGCGACGGTTCTTCTTGGACTTGTCGATATGGCCTGCCTTCTGCTCGCGGGCGAGCTGGGCTGGGTCGTCCGATGCCGGCAGATCGGCAGCGACGCGGGGCCGATCGGCGCGCGGCTGCCGCAGCTCCTGGTCTTCGCCGTCGCGTTGCAAGTCGCGCTCGTGGCGGTCGGGGCCTACAGCGCGGGGTCCTTTCGGTCGCTGCGCTTCGCCGCGGCCAAGCTGGCGGTCGCGGTGTCGATCGGCGTGATCGGGCTGTCGCTCGTCTTCTTCCTCGTGCCCTCCGTCAGCTTCTGGCGATCGAACCTCCTCTATGCGATGGCGATCGCCGTGCTGCTGCTGGTCGCGGTGCGCGCCGCGCTCGGTCGGGCGCTGGGCGGCGAGACGTTCAAGCGTCGCGTGGTGATCCTGGGGGCGGGCGCGCGCGGCGCGCGCATCGCCGCCCTGTCGCGCACGCCTGGCGTCAACTTCTGCGTTGCGGGAGTCGTCGCGATGGGCGAGGCGGGGCCGGTCGTGGAGGGCGCGACGCCGCGCGGCGAGATCGACAACCTCGCCGCCTACGTCACCGACCTGCGCGCGGTCGAGGTCGTGCTCGCGATCGAGGAACGCCGCAACGCGCTGCCGGTCAAGGACCTGCTTCGCGTCAAGACGACGGGCGTCCAGGTCGTCGACATGTCGAGCTTCCTGGAGCGCGAGACCGGCCGGATCGATCTGGGGTCGGTCAACCCGTCCTCCCTGATCTTCTCCGACGGTTTCGC
The DNA here is from genome assembly GCF_964235535.1 of uncultured Sphingomonas sp. Taxonomy (GTDB): domain Bacteria; phylum Pseudomonadota; class Alphaproteobacteria; order Sphingomonadales; family Sphingomonadaceae; genus Sphingomonas. The sequence continues at coordinate 7,929 of NZ_CAXSBH010000067.1, read as the reverse complement.
ATCGGGGCAGATGCTGTCGAGCACCGTCAAGCGCGCTTTCGACATCACCGCCGGCTTGCTGCTGCTTGGGCTCAGCCTGCCGGTGATCCTGCTCACCGCCACGCTGATTAAGCTCGAATCGAGAGGCCCTGCCTTCTACCGGCAACGGCGCGTCGGGTTGTTCGGCGAAGGCTTCGATATCATCAAGCTGCGCTCGATGCGCGTCGACGCGGAAGCCGGCGGGCGCGCGGTCTGGGCGGCGCAGGACGATCCGCGCGTGACGCGCACCGGCCGCATAATCCGCCGGGTACGGATCGACGAGCTGCCCCAAACCTGGACCGTCCTGAAAGGCGAGATGAGCTTCGTCGGCCCCAGGCCCGAGCGTCCGCAGTTCGTGGACGACCTGGAACGACATCTGCCCTTCTATGCCGAGCGGCATATGGTGAAGCCGGGCATCACCGGCTGGGCACAGATCAACTACCCGTACGGCGCGTCGGTCGAGGATGCGCGCAACAAGCTCGAATACGACCTGTATTACGCCAAGAATTATTCACCGTTCCTCGATTTGTTGATCCTGCTCCAGACGCTGCGCGTCGTGCTGTGGCCCGAGGGTGTTCGGTGACCGCTTCGTCGTGGCCGGCCACATGATGAGCAAGCCGGTGCTCCTAATTGTCGAGGACGACTCCGCTCCCGCCCGCCGCCTCGCCGCGCCGCCCGGTTCGGGCGAGTTCGGCGGTGTCGTGTACGCCTCCCCCGAAATGGCGGCGGTCACGCGGACGCTGGGGCGTGTCGCGCCCGCGGACGTGTCGGTGATGCTGCTCGGCGCAAGCGGAACGGGCAAGGAACTTCTCGCGCGCGGGCTGCACGACGCCTCGCCCCGGCGCGGCGGTGCCTTCGTCGCGATCAATTGCGCCGCGATTCCCGAGACGCTGCTGGAGTCGGAGCTTTTCGGACATGAGAAGGGGGCGTTCACCGGCGCGGTACGGGCGGTCGAGGGCAGGATCGAGCGCGCGGCGGGGGGCACGTTATTCCTCGACGAGATCGGCGACGTGCCGCTTCCGGTACAGGTCAAGTTGCTGCGTTTCCTGCAGGAGCGCGTGATCGAGCGGGTAGGCGGACGCAAGCCCATCCCCGTCGATACGCGGGTCGTCTGCGCGACGCACCGGGACGTCGATGCGATGATCGCCGAGGGCCGCTTCCGCGAAGATCTGTATTACCGGCTCGCCGAGATAGTCGTGCGCATCCCCGCGCTTTGCGAGCGGTCGGGCGATGCGGCGTTGCTCGCCCGCCACTTCGTCGTTCGCCACGCCCAGGCTATGCGGATCGACGTGATCGGCCTATCCGCCGACGCCGCCGCCGCAATCGACGCACATTCTTGGCCGGGTAACGTGCGCGAGCTGGAAAATCGGATCAAGCGCGCGGTCATCATGACGGAGGGCAAGCGCGTCACCGCCGCCGATCTCGACTTGGGACAGGGCGGTCCCGATGACGTGTCTCTTAACCTGCGCGCGGTACGTGAGGGTGCGGACCGGCGCGCGATCGCCCGCGCGCTCGCGCGCGCCGACGGCAACATCTCCGGCGCATCGCGGCTGCTCGGGATCAGCCGCCCGACGCTCTATGACCTGCTGAAAAGCTACGATCTCCATGGCTGACGCTGTCCTACCGCCGCTTCGGCAGCGCCGCCGCGTGGTCGCGCTACCAAGATCTGGTCCGCGAGCGCGACCGATCGCGATCGGGCTGCTCGCCTTCGCCGGCGTGATGACGGGCGTGTTCGCCGCGACCCGGCCCGTTCCCGTCGATGTCGCATCGGTGCTTGCCGCGAGCCGGACGACGCTCGCGGCGGGCGACTACAACGCCGCGCGAAGTAACGCGCAAGCCGCGCTCCGTACCGATCCGGCGTCGGTCGAGGGGCATCTGCTCCTAGCGCGCGTCTATCTGCGGCTGGGGGAGGGTAGCCCGGCGCTCGCCGAGCTGACCCGCGCGAACGAACTCGGCGTCCCGGCGGCCGAACTTTACCATCTCGTCGGCGAGGCGCGCCTGCTCGCCGGCGATCCGGACGGAGCGCTCGCCGACGCGGCTCGGGCGGGGCCGGCATACGCCGCCGATGCGACCCGCGTGCGCGCCCGCGCCCATGCCGCGAAGGGTCGGCGCGGCGAAGCGTTGGCGATGCTGCAGGAGCTCGTCCGCGCCGCGCCGAACGACGCACGCGCTTGGGGCGATCTCGGCCGCATTCGTTTTTCGGGCGGTGAAGTGGGCGCGGCCGACATCGCCGCGTCGCGCGCCGCCACGCTCGCGCCCGGCGACCCGGAGGCGCTGACGCTAAAGGCCGAGTTGGTGCACACCCGCTACGGCCCGGTCGCGAGCCTGCCCTGGTTCGCCGCCGCCTTGGCGCGCGACGCGTATCATTATCCCGCGCTGATCGGATATGCCGCGACTTCGGGCGAGGTCGGGCGCTACCGCGACATGCTCGCCCATACGCGGAGGGCGCTGCTCGCGAGGCCGGGCGACGCGCAGGCGTTGTATCTGCAGGCCGTGCTGGCGGCGCGCGCGGGCGCCCCTGTCCTGGCGCGCACGATGTTGAGCCGCGCCGGCGGGGGCGTCGACGCGATACCCGGGGCGATGCTGCTGTGGGGCGCTCTGGACCACCGCGAGGGCCAAGCCGAGCAGGCGATCGAGCATTGGCGGGCACTGGTCCACGTCCAGCCGCTGAATTTGCGCGCGAGAGCGCTGCTCGGCTCGGCGCTACTGCGGTCAGGCGATCCGGGCGGCGCAGCGGAGGTGCTTCGCCCCATCGCGGAGCGGGCTGACGCCGATCCGTATGCGCTGACGCTGGCCGCGCGCGCGTTCGAGCGAATGGGCGACCGCGCCGCGGCCGCGCGTCTGCTCGACCGCGCAATGCTGGGGCGACAGGGCGTCGCGGCCGCGTTCGCGAGCGATGCGACGCCCGCCGCGCTCGCCGCCGCCGCCAAGGGCGCGCCGAGCGATCCCACCTATGCGGTCGGCCTGATCCGCGGGTTGGCGGACACCGGCCACGCGGATGAGGCGCTGATAGCCGCGCAGGCGTTGGTCCGCGCGACGCCCGGTGCTCCCGCCGCACTCGTCGCGCTCGGTGACGTCGATGCGGTTCGCGGCAATTGGCCCGAGGCAGCGGAAATGTACCGACGGGCCGCCGATCTGCGTTTCGACGAGCCGGTGATGTTGCGGCTGGTCGACGCGCTGGGCCGGGCGGGACGCGCGCGCGACGCGGCGGGCGCGTTGTCGCTCTACCTTGCGCAGAACCCGCAGGCGAACGTCGCGCGGCGGCTGCTCGGCCGGTGGCAGATGGCGGCGGGAGACTGGAACGCCGCGATCGAAACGCTGGAGGGTGTTCGCGCGCGGCTCGGCTCGGGCGACGCCGGACTGCTCGCCGATCTTGCGCAAGCCTATGCGGGCGACGACGACGGGCCGGTCGCGCGCCGCTATGGTGCCGCCGCCTATGCGCTTGCGCCGATGAACGCGGGCGTCGTCGCGACCTACGCCGCCGCGCTCGAAGCCGACGGCAAGGCCGAAGCTGCGCGGCAGCTTCGCGCCAAGCTCGCCCAACTTCCCCGGGGCTGACCGGCGCGGCCGGGCGTCAGCCCAGTGCCTCCACTTGTTCCGCCAGTTCGAGCCAGCGGAGTTCGGCGGCGTCCCTTTCGGCGCGAGCCCGGGCGATCGTCGTCATGAGTCGGTCGAAGCCGGCATGGTCGCGGATATAAAGGTCGGGGTCGGCCAGCCGGGCCTCGTCGCGGGCGACGGCGGCGTCGATCTCCTCGATGCGGCGGGGCAGCTGGTCGTAATCGCGCTGGTCCTTGTAGGTGAGTTTGCGCGCGGATGTTGGCGAAGGTGCTGCGGTACGTGCTTTCGGGGCAGCAGGGCGAGCGGGGGCGCGGTCGTTACGCTTGCGTATCCAATCCTCGTATCCGCCTGCGACCACGTCCACCGTTCCCGAGCCGTCGAGGCCGAGCGTCACCGTCACCGTCCGGTCGAGGAAGTCGCGGTCGTGGCTGACGATCAGCACGGTGCCGTCGTAATCGGCGATCACCTCTTGGAGCAGGTCGAGCGTTTCGAGATCGAGGTCGTTGGTCGGCTCGTCGAGCACGAGGAGGTTCGACGGCCGCGCGAACTCGCGCGCGAGGAGGAGGCGGGAGCGTTCGCCGCCAGATAGCGAGCCGACCTTGGCATCTATCATGTTGGGATCGAACAGGAATTCCTTGAGGTAGCCGTGGACGTGCTTGCGTATCCCTTGCGCCTCGATCCAGTCGCCACCGTCGGCGAGCACGTCGCGCACGGTCTTTTCGGGGGCCATGAGCGAGCGTTGCTGGTCGATGACGATGCCGTCGAGCGTCTTGGCCAGCTTGACCTCGCCCGTGTCGGGCTGGAGCTCGCCCGTCAGCAGCTTGAGGAGCGTCGTCTTGCCCGCGCCGTTGCGGCCGACGATGCCGATCCGGTCGCCGCGCGTGACGCGGAGCGACAGGTCGCGGATGATCGAGCGGTCGCCGTAGGCCTTGGTCGCGGCGCGGGCGTCGATCACCACCTTGGTGCGGACGTCGTCGGAGCCGATCGAGAGCGCGGCCGACCCTTGCGGTCCCATCATCGCGGCGCGCTCGGCGCGCATCTCGTGGAGCTTCGACAGCCGCCCCTGGTTGCGCCGCCGCCGTCCGGTGACGCCGCGCTGGAGCCAATGCTCCTCGAGCTTCAGGCGCGCATCGAGCCGTTCGGCCTGGCGCGCCTCGTCGGCGTAGACGGTCTCCGTCCACGCCTCGAACCCGCCGAAGCCCAGTTCCGCGCGGCGCAGGCCGCCACGGTCGAGCCACAGCGTCTGCCGAGTGAGGCGGGTCAGGAAGGTGCGGTCGTGGCTGATCACGACGAACGCGCCGCGGAAACGCTGGAGCCAGTCCTCCAGCCACTCGATCGCGCCGACATCGAGGTGGTTGGTCGGCTCGTCGAGCAGCAGCACGTCGGGTTCCTGCGCCAGCGCGCGGACGATCGCGGCGCGGCGGCGCTCGCCCCCGCTCGCCGAGGCGGCGTCGCGGTCCAGATCGATGCCGAGCTGGTCGGCGATCGCGGCGGCCGCATGCGGCTCGGGTGCGTCCGCCCCGGACGACACGTAATCCTCAAGCGTCGCATGGCCGCGCAGGTCGGGCTCCTGCTCCAGCAGCACGACCCGCGTGCCCGGCACGATCGTGCGACGCCCCTCGTCGCTGTCGATCGCGTTCCCGATCAGCTTCAGGAGCGTCGTCTTGCCCGCGCCGTTGCGCCCGATCAACGCCAGCCGGTCGCGCGCGCCGATGTAAAGGTCGAGATGGCGGAACAGCCACCCCGATCCCTGGACAAGTCCCAAACCCTCATACGACAATATCGGTGCGGCCATGCGCGTGCAGCTAGGGCCCGCGGGGTCTAGCGGCAAGTTGCGGGTTGCTGCATGAGCCATTCACAACATGTTCAACGCCTTGGCCCTACTCGTCGCCGCATGATCAAGGCGGCTCTCCTGCTCGCGGCGTTGGCGTATCCCGCCGTCGCCGCCCAGCACCATAGCGACCAGAAGCGAGCGTTCGAGGCGCGGCGCGAGGGGCGCGTGCTGCCCGTGCGCGAGATCGAACGGCGCGTGGTGCCCAGCATGCCCGGCGCGCGCTATCTGGGGTTCGACTTCGACGACGGGCCCGCGGTTTACACGCTCAAGTTCCTGCGCGATGGACAGGTGATCTGGGTCGAGGTCGACGGCCGCACGGGCGGTGTGCTCGGTCGCACCGGGCGTTGATGGGGGTGATTCGATGCGCGTACTGATCGTCGAGGACGAGCCCACGCTGGGCATGCAGCTCAAGAACACGTTGGAGGGCGCGGGGTACGCCGTCGACCTCGCCACCGACGGCGAGGAAGGGCATTTCCTGGGCTCGACCGAGAATTACGACGCGATCGTGCTCGATCTGGGGCTGCCCGAGGTCGATGGGCTGACGGTGCTCGACCGGTGGCGCAAGGAAGGCCGGGTCGCGCCCGTGCTGGTGCTGACCGCGCGCGACAGCTGGTCGGACAAGGTGGCCGGGCTGGATGCGGGCGCGGACGATTACATGGCCAAGCCGTTCCAGACCGAGGAGCTGATCGCCAGGCTTCGCGCGTTGATCCGCCGTGCGTCGGGGAACGCTTCATCGGAGCTCAATGCGGGCGACATCCGCCTGGACACGCGGTCGGGCAAGGTGACGCGCGCGGGCGAACCGATCAAGCTGACCGCGCAGGAATATAAGCTGCTGTCCTACCTGCTCCACCATAAGGGCAAGGTGGTCAGCCGGACCGAGCTGATCGAGCATATATACGACCAGGATTTCGACCGGGACTCGAACACGATCGAGGTATTCGTGACGCGGATCCGGAAGAAGCTGGGGCAGGACGTGATCACCACGATCCGGGGGCTTGGGTATAGTCTCGACGAGCCGGCGTGACTTCCATCCGTCATCCCCGCGCAAGTAGGGACCCAGCTCCGGTCGGCTGGTCGATAGCGATCGGCCGATGTGTGCGAGCGGCGGGAGATGGGTCCCCGCTTTCGCGGGGATGACGGCGTGGAGTTAGTCGCCAAGCCCTCGAAGACGACCGGCTCGCTTTCCCGCCGGATGATCTTCACCGCGGCGGCGTGGATCGCGTTGCTGCTCGTCGGCGGAGGCTTCGCGCTCGACCGGGTGCTGAAGACAGCGATCACCCAGAATTTCGACGATCAGCTGGAGTACGTCCTCCAGTCGCTGCTCCTCACCTCGGAGGTCGCGCCGGGGGACGAGGTGGTGTTCAACCGCGAGCCCGCCGACCAGCGCTTCCTGGAGCCGGGATCGGGGGCCTATTGGCAGGTGTCGGCGCGCGGGCGCGAGGCGTTCTCGTCGCGCTCGCTGTGGGATCGCCAGCTCGCCTACGGCCGCGTCCATGACGACCGCGACGTCCATGTCTACGACAGCGCGCAGTTCGCCGAGGAGAAGCTGCGGGTCGCCGAGCGCGACGTGACGCTGCCGGGATCGCCGACCAAATGGCGGTTCCAGGTGGCGCAGAGCCGCGAGGCGCTGAACGAGCAGATCGCGGTGCTCAGGCGGACGCTGGTCCGCTCCTTCGCGCTGCTCGCGCTCGGGCTGATCATCCTGTCGGCGCTCCAGACGTTGTACGGCCTGTGGCCGCTCCGAAAGGTGCGCGACGAGATCGCGCGGATGCGGGCGGGCGCGTCGAACCGCATCGGGTCGGCGATGCCCGACGAGGTCGCGCCGATGGTCGACGAGCTGAACGCGCTGATCGAGCATAACGAGCGGCAGGCGGAGGAGGCGAGGCGGCATGCCGGCAACCTGGCGCATGCGCTCAAGACGCCGTTGACGGTCATCATGAACGCCGCGACCGCGGGGGCCGACGATCTGGCGGAGACGGTGGAGCGCGAGGCGACGACCATGCGTCGTCAGGTCGACCATCATCTGGCGCGGGCGCGGGCGGTCGGCAGGCGGGGGTCGGCGCACAGCCGGGCGGAGGTCTGGCCCTCGCTCGAGTCGGTCGAGCGCGCGGTCGGGCGGCTGTACCGGCATGTCCGCATCGACGTGGATGGGCCGCGCGACCTTCAGGTCCATGTCGAGCGGCAGGACCTCGACGAAATGCTCGGCAATCTGATCGAGAACGCGGCTAAGTACGGCGGCGGCAGCGTGTTCACCACGGTCGGGGCGCAGGCCGGGTTCGTGGAGTTCCTGGTCGAGGATGATGGGCCGGGGATACCGGCTGAGGAGCGCGGGCGCATCTTCGACCGGGGGGCGCGGCTGGATACGGGGAAGCCGGGGACGGGGCTGGGGCTCGCGATCGTGCGCGATGTGGCGGAAATATACGGCGGGACGGTGGGGTTGGAGGAGAGCGAGGATCTGGGGGGGCTGTTGGTGCGGCTGAGGCTGCCGGCGGCGATCTGATCTTCTTACCCTCTCCCGC
>NZ_CAXSBH010000066.1:0-13211 GCF_964235535.1 uncultured Sphingomonas sp. | reverse complement strand
CGGTCGTTCATGAGGGCACTCCTTCTTCTCCCTCTACCCGCTTGCGGGGAGAGGGTCGGGGAGAGGGGCTGTACCGGAGATGGCCGTCGATTGCACAGCCCCTCTCTCCGACCCTCTCCCCGCGCGTGGGGAGAGGGAGAAGCATTTGCTCTCCCCTGTTCACCCGCTACACGACCGCATGCCCTTCGACGTCCAGGCTTTCGCCACCCACCGGTTCGGCGGTCACGGCGGCCGGCTCCGCATCGGCTATCACGACCGCGGCCAGGATTGGGTAGAGCTCGCGCTACCCTTTGATCCCGACCTGGTTGGCGACCCGGAGCGCGGCGTCATCGCGTCCGGCCCGATCATCACGCTGATGGACATGGCCGCGAGCCTGGCCGTCTGGGCCAAGCGCGACCGCTTCGTTCCCCACGCGACGCTCGATCTGCGCGTCGACTATCTACGCCCCGCCACCCCCGGCCGCACCGTGATCGGTCGCGGCGAGTGCTACCGCCTCACCCGCGCGATCGCCTTCGTGCGCGGCCAGGCGCATGACGGCGACCCGAACGATCCCGTCGTGCACGTCGCCGGCACCTACATGAACCTCGACGCATGAGCATGAAGCTGCCTCCGTACGCCGACCTGCTCGGCATCGAGGTCGAGCGGGGCGAGGGCGCCCCCGTCTTGATGATGCCGTTCGCCGACGACGTGGTCGGTCGCCCCGGCTTTCTCCATGGCGGCGCGATTTCGGGCCTGCTCGAGATGGCCGCCATCGCCGCGCTTCACCATGCGCTGGCGGAGGAGGGCGGAGGCCGGATCAAGCCCGTGAACGTCACGGTCGACTTCATGCGCGGCGGCCGCGACAAACCGACCCGTGCCGCGGGGGTGGTCACCCGCCTGGGCGGGCGTGTCGCCAACGTCGAGGCGACCGCGTGGCAGGACGACCGCGACCGCCCGATCGCCTCGGCGCGGATGAACTACCTGCTGGTCAGGTCCGGGGAGGTCAGGTCCGGGGAGTGAGCTTGAGCAACCGCCCCTGCGACCCGCTCCGCCCGTCCTCCAGCAGGTAAACCGCGCCGTCCGGCCCCTGCTCCACCTCGCGGATGCGCGCGCCCATGTCCCACTGCTCGGCCTTGGCCGCGCTCGTGCCGTTCAGGTCGACGCGCACCAGCGCCTTGGAAGACAGCCCGCCGATGAACGCGTCGCCGCGCCAGGCGGGGAACATCGCGCCAGAATAGATCATCAGCCCCGACGGCGAGATCACCGGGTTCCAGGAAACCTTGGGCGCTTCGAACCCGTCGTCCGGCTTGTGATCGGGGATCGGGCGACCGTCATAATGGTCGCCGTTCGACACGCGCGGATAGCCGTAATTCGCGCCGGCGCGGATCAGGTTGACCTCATCGCCGCCCTTTGGACCCATCTCCTGCTCCCACAGATTACCCTGCGCATCGAACGCCAGCCCAAGCAGGTTACGGTGGCCGTAGCTCCACACCTCCGGCGCGAACCCCCTGGCCGCCAGCGGATTGCCCGGCGCGGGCTTGCCGTCGAGCGTCAGGCGCAGCACCTTGCCGAGTGTCGCCTTGGGGTCTTGCGCCGGATCGAACTGCTGGCGCTCGCCCGCTGTGAAGAACAGGTGGCGACCGTCGGGAGCGAACGCGATCCGCCCCGAATAATGGCCGTCGCCGTCGATCGCCGGTCCTGCGGTGAACAGCGTCTCGACCGCCTCCAGCCGCGCGCCGGCGACCTCCTCGGTCAGCCGACCGCGCGCCAGCACCACCGCCTTGCCGCCCGGCACCGACGCCGAGTAGCTGAGATAAACCAGCCCCGACCTCGCGAAGTCGGGCGCGGCGACCACGTCCATCAACCCGCCCTGGCCCTTGCTGTCGACCGTAGGCGTGCCCGCCACCACCGCCCGGCTCTTGCCGTCGGCCGATACGAGCAACAGCCGCCCGTCCTTTTCCGTCACCAGCATCCGTCCGCCGGAAATGAAGGTCATGGCCCACGGTGCGTCGAAATCGGCGACCGGCGTCACCGCGAACGGGCGAGCACCCGACATCGGTGCCTGCTGCGAGTCGGCCTGCCCCGAGCAGGCGATCACGACCAATGGCATAAAGGCGAGCAACTGATGACGCACGATCTCGACAACTCCCACCCGGGCGCCGCGCACGGGCGCAGCGCACCGTTCCGCATATAAGTCGTTAACCAACCGATCCTATCCCGATCCCCGAAAAGGGGCGATCGCGGCATGACCTTCCATCCGACCGGGGCGATGATGCGGGACGCACGTGCACTCCCGTTCGGCTGGACGCCCGCCGTTCCATCGCCGACCCTGTCGGTCGTCGTGCCCGTCAAGAACGAGGCGGACGCGATCGCGCCGTTTCTGCATCGCACCGTTGCGGTGCTGGCCGCCCTCGTCGGCAACGCCTGGGAAATCCTGTTCGTCGATGACGGCAGCACCGACGCGACCGTTGTTGCGGTCGCCGCCGCCCGCGCGACGCATCCCCAGATCCGCCTCCTGTCCCTGTCGCGCAACTTCGGCAAGGAGGCCGCGCTCTCCGCAGGACTCGACCATGCGGCGGGCGATGCGGTGATCCCCATGGACGTCGACCTCCAGGACCCGCCCGAATTGCTGGCCGAGATGGTCGCGCGCTGGCGCGAGGGGTTCGACGTCGTCTATGGCGTCCGCCGTTCGCGTAAGTCCGACCAGGTCGCCAAGCGCGCGACCGCGACACTGTTCTACCGCGCGCACAATCTGCTCTCGCCCGACAAGATCCCCGAACATGCGGGCGACTTTCGCCTGCTCGATCGCCGCGTCGTAGACGTGATCCGCTCGCTGCCCGAGCGCAACCGCTTCATGAAGGGCTTGTTCGCCTGGACCGGCTTCAAGCAGACGGGCGTTCTCTACGACCGCGCGCCGCGTGCGCACGGCCGCTCCAAGTTCGGCGGCTGGCGGCTATGGACGCTGGCGCTCGACGGCATCACGTCCTCCTCGACCATGCCGCTGCGCGTCTGGAGTTATCTCGGCGGAGTCGTCGCGCTCGCCGCGCTCGCCTACGCCGCGTGGATGGTGATGCTCACCCTTGTATACGGCTCGCCCGTCGCGGGTTATCCGTCGATCTTCGTCGCCGTCCTGTTCTTGGGCGGCGTACAACTCGTGTCGCTCGGGATCCTGGGCGAATATGTCGGCCGCATCCTCATCGAGGCCAAACAACGCCCATTGTATGTGATCCGCGACCGCCTCGGCTTCGACGGGGAACGCTGACCGGCCGCTTGCGCGTGGCCGCGTTCGGCCGTATGTTGGTTAAGCTATCTCGACATCGTCAGCGGTGAAGAGGCTGCGGGGTCCGCCCCGCGGCGGCGATTACCTGCATCCGGACCCGCTCGATTTGACCGACCTCGCCCTCCTCCACCGACTGATCGAGCCCGAGGCGGTCGCGCTCGGCTTTGCGCTCGTGCGCGTGCGGATGATCGGCGGCAAATCGGACCCGACGCTCCAAGTTATGGCCGAGCGTCCCGACACGCGCCAGCTGACGATCGACGACTGCGCCGACCTGTCGCGCCGCATCTCCGACGTGATGGACGCGCTTGAAGAGCACGGCCGCGACCCGATTGCCGAGGCGTACCGGCTGGAGGTGTCGAGCCCGGGCATCGATCGCCCGCTCACCCGCCTCGCCGACTTCGCCGACTGGGCGGGGCACGAGGCGCGCATCCAGCTCGACGCACCGATCGACGGTCGCAAGCAGCTGACGGGCGATCTCGTCGGCGTCGATGGCGACCGGATCACGATCGACGTGAAGAAGCACGGGGCGATGACGATCGGCTTTTCGCAGGTCGCCGACGCCAAGCTGCTGCTCACCGACAGGCTGATCGCCGCCACCGCCCCGCTCTCCAGCATGGGCGCGGACGAATTCGAACCGGACGCGGACGAAGACGCCGCGCATGAAGAGGAACAAGCATAATGGCCGCCACAGCCACCTCCACCGCTCCAGCCACCGCTACGGCTAACCGCGCGGAACTGATCGCGATCGCCAACTCGGTCGCGACCGAGAAGATGATCGACCGCGCCATCGTCATCGAGGCGATGGAGGACGCGATCCAGCGCGCCGCCAAGAACCGCTACGGCGCCGAGATGGAGATCCGCGCCAAGCTCGACGCGACCACCGGCGACCTCCGCCTGTGGCGCGTCGTCGAGGTTGTCGAACTTGTCGATGACGTCTACAAGCAGGTGGACGTCGCGGGCGCGCAAAAGCTTCAGGCGGGCTCGGGACTGGGCGACTATCTCGTCGATCCGCTACCGCCGATCGAGTTCGGCCGCATCCAGGCGCAGGCGTCCAAGCAGATCATCTTCCAGAAGGTTCGCGACGCCGAGCGAGCGCGCCAGTATCTCGAATTCAAGGACCGCCGGGGCGAGATCATCACCGGCGTCGTCAAGCGCGTCGAGTTCGGCCACGTCGTCGTCGATCTCGGCCGCGCCGAGGGCGTGATCCGCCGAGACGCGCAAATCCCGCGCGAGGTGGTGCGTGTGGGCGACCGCATCCGCTCGCTGATCCTGAAGGTATCCGAGGAGATCCGCGGCCCGCAGATCTTCCTGTCGCGCGCGCATCCCGACTTTATGAAGAAGCTGTTCGCGCAGGAGGTGCCCGAAATCTACGACGGCATCATCACCATCATGGCCGCCGCGCGCGACCCAGGCAGCCGCGCCAAGATCGGCGTGATCAGCCGCGACTCCTCGATCGATCCCGTGGGCGCATGCGTCGGCATGAAGGGTTCCCGCGTCCAGGCGGTCGTCCAGGAGATGCAGGGCGAGAAGATCGACATCATCCCCTGGTCCCCCGATGTCGCCACCTTCGTGGTCAACGCGCTCCAGCCCGCGAGCGTGGCCCGGGTGCTGATCGACGAGGAGGAGGACCGGATCGAGGTCGTCGTTCCCGACGACCAGCTGTCGCTCGCCATCGGCCGCCGCGGCCAGAATGTCCGCCTCGCCAGCCAGCTGACGGGCAAGGCGATCGACATCATGACCGAGGCCGACTCGTCGGAGAAGCGCCAGCGCGAGTTCACGCAGAACACCGAACTGTTCCAGGGCGAGCTCGATGTTGACGAGACGCTCGCCCAGTTGCTTGTCGCCGAGGGCTTCGGCCAGCTCGAGGAGGTGGCCTATGTCGAGCTGGAGGAGCTCGCCGCGATCGAGGGCTTCGATGAGGACCTGGCGTCCGAGCTCCAGAACCGCGCGCTCGACGCGCTCGACCGCCGCGAGCAATCGAACCGCGACGAGCGCACCGCCTTGGGCGTCGAGGACGCGCTGGCCGAAATGCCGCATTTGAACGAGGCGATGCTCGTCACGCTGGGCAAGGCCGGGATCAAGACGCTCGACGACCTGGCCGACCTGGCGACCGACGAGCTGGTCGAGAAGAAGCGCGCCGAGCCCCGCCGCCGCAACGAGGACGCCCCCAAGCGCCCCGAGCCCAAGGGCGGTATCCTGGCGCAATACGGATTGTCGGACGAGCAGGGCAACGAGATCATCATGGCCGCCCGCGCCCACTGGTTCGAGGACGAGGACATGGCGGTCGACGCAGCCGCGCCCGCGGCCGATGCCACCGAGGAGGTCGCCGATGCGAACTCCGAACAATGACACCGACCGGCTAGACACCGACGGCGCGAAGCAGACGGTGGACGGTCCCGTTCGCCGCTGCATCCTGTCCGGCGAACGCGACGCGCGCGACGGCTTAGTCCGCCTCGCGCTCGGCCCCGATGGGCAGGTCCATCCCGACGTGCGCGCCAAGGCTCCGGGCCGCGGCGCGTGGATCGGCGTGACCCGCGCCGAGTTGGAGACCGCTCTCGCCAAGGGCAAATTGCGCGGTGCGCTTGCCCGCGCGTTCAAGGGCGGCGACTTCACCGTCGCGCCCGACCTGCCGCAGCGGATCGCCGACGCGCTGGAGCGGAACGCCACCGACCGGCTGGGGCTGGAGGCCAAGAGTGGCACGCTCATCACCGGTTCCGACAAGATCGACGGCGCGGCGCGCGGCGGCCAGCTCCGCGCGCTATACCACGCCGCCGATGCGCGGGATGACGGGATGCGCAAGCTCGCCCAAGGATGGCGCGTCGGGTCCGACCGGGAGGGGTCGGAGCTGAAGGGGCTGGTCCTTCCCTTCCCGCGCACCATATTGTCTGTGGCGCTCGGCCGAGAGAATGTCGTACATATCGGGCTGACCGACCGTGCCGCGGCGAAACGGGTGGGCGAGGCGCTCGACCGCTGGCTGCATTATATCGGCCCCACCACCCTGTCCGCTCCTTGCGAAACGGCCTCGCAAGGCGCATCGGCGCTCCCGGCGACGGGTACGCCCTCGACCGCGAATATTGAGGAATACGAGTGAGCGACACCGACAACGACAAGCCCAAGCTCGGCATGCGTGCGCCCCTTGGGCTGCGGCGCACGGTCGAGACCGGCAAGGTGAAGCAGAGTTTCAGCCACGGCCGTTCGAACACCGTGATCGTGGAAACCAAGAAGCGCCGGTTCACGCGCCCCGGCGAGACCGCGCCCGACGCCGGTCCGGAGGTCGAGGCCGCGCCCGTCGAGGCGCTCGCGCCGCAGCCCTCGCCGACGCCTGTCCGGCCCGCGCCGTCGAACGAGACCGCGCAGGAGCGCCAAGCACGCATGCTCCGCGAGGCCGCCGAGGGCCGCAGCGCCATCCTCGAAGAGTCGCGCCGCCGTCAGGAGGTCGATCGCCGCCGCGCCGCTGATGAGGAGGTCGTCCGAACCGCCGAGCGCGCCCAGGCCGAAGCCGAAGCCCAAGCTGTGCCTCCCGAGCCCGCCCCCATAGCCGAGCCCACGCCCGAGCCGGTCGTCGCGGAGCCCGCGCCGACGCCCGAGCCCCTCGCAGTTCCGCGCGCGGAGCCCGAGGTCGCGCGCGCCGCCGAGGCGCGTCCGGCTGCCCCGCCCGCACCGCCCCCCATCGTCGAGCTCTCGCGTGATCCGTCCGCGCCCGCCCCGCGCCGCTTCTCGCCCGTCGCGCGCCCCGAGCGCCCGGTGCCGCCCAAGCCCGTCGAGGCACCGGTTGCCGAGACCACAGCCGCCCGGACCGCGGGTGCCGTCGCGGGACGTCCCCTACCTGCCGGCCAGGCGACGCCGCGCAACGCCGTCCCTGGCCGCCCGACGATGCGCGACCGCAAGGGCGACGACCGCCGCACGTCGGGCAAGCTCACCGTTACCCGCGCCCTCGGCGACGACGGCGCGCGCTCGCGCTCGCTCGCGGCGCTCAAGCGGGCCCGCGAAAAGGAGAAGCGCCATTTCGGTCCCCGGGACGCGCAGCCCAAACAGGTTCGCGACGTCCAGGTGCCCGAGGCGATCACCGTTCAGGAACTCGCCAACCGCATGGCGGAAAAGGGCGGCGACCTGATCAAGGCGCTGTTCAAGATGGGCTCGCCCTCCACCATGAACGATGCGATCGACCAGGACACCGCCGAGCTGCTCGTCACTGAGTTCGGCCACAACATCGTCCGTGTGTCCGACTCGGATATCGACCTTGCGCTTGATACCGGCACCGATGCCGTCGAAGACCTACGCCCGCGTCCGCCGGTCGTCACGATCATGGGCCATGTCGACCACGGCAAGACCTCGCTCCTCGACGCGCTCCGCGGCACCGACGTCGTGCGCGGCGAGGCGGGCGGGATCACCCAGCATATCGGTGCCTATCAGGTGCAGATGCCCGACAAGTCGAAGATCACCTTCCTCGACACGCCCGGCCACGAGGCGTTTACCCAGATGCGGATGCGCGGCGCGGACGTGACGGATATCGTCGTGCTTACGGTTGCGGCCGACGACGGGCTGATGCCGCAGACGATCGAGGCGATCAACCACACCCGCGCGGCGGGCAAGCCGATGATCGTCGCGATCAACAAAATCGACAAATACGAGGCCAACGCGCAGCGCGTCCGCGAGCGCCTGCTCGAGCATGAGGTCGTGGTCGAGGAGCTCGGCGGCGACACGCAGGATGTCGAGGTCTCCGCGCTCAAGAAGACCGGGCTCGATCAGCTGATCGAGAAGATCCAGCTCCAGGCCGAACTCCTCGAACTACGCGCCAACCCCGACCGCCCCGCCGAGGGCACGGTGATCGAGGCCAAGCTCGACAAGGGCCGCGGCCCCGTTGCGACCGTCCTCGTCAATCGCGGGACGCTCCGGGTCGGCGACATCTTCGTCATCGGCGCCGAGTCGGGCAAGGTCCGCGCGCTCGTCGACGATAAGGGCCGTCAAATCAAGGAAGCCGGCCCAGCGATGCCGGTCGAAGTGCTGGGCCTGTCCGGCGTCCCCTCGGCGGGCGATCCGCTCGCCGTCGTCGAGAATGAGGCGCGCGCTCGCGAGGTCGCCGAATATCGTCGCGGCGTGCTCACCGAGAAGCGCACCACCTCGGCCCCCGCCAGCCTGGAGACGATGTTCTCCGCCTTGAAGGCCAACCAGGCGATCGAGTATCCGCTCGTCGTCAAGGCGGACACGCAAGGCACCGTCGAGGCGATCGCGCAGTCGATCAACAAGATTTCGACCGACCTCATCCGCGCGCGTATCCTGCATGCGGGCGTGGGCGGCATCACCGAGTCTGACGTGACGCTCGCTGCCGCCAGCGGCGCGCCGATCATCGGCTTCAACGTTCGCCCCAATGCGAAGGCGCGCGAGATCGCCGAGCGCACGAAGGTCGCGTTCAAATATTACGACGTGATCTATGATCTCACCGATGAGATCCGCGCCGGCATGGCCGGACAGCTCGGCCCCGAGGCGTTCGAGACGGTGGTCGGCCGCGCGGAGATCCGCGAGGTGTTCTCGGCGGGCAAGCACGGCAAGGCCGCCGGGCTGCTCGTGGTCGAAGGCGCGATCAGGAAGGCGCTCAAGGCGCGTATCACCCGCAACGACGTCATCGTCTTCAACGGCGAGATCGCGTCGCTTCGCCGCTTCAAGGACGACGTCCCCGAAGTGCGCGCGGGCCTCGAATGCGGCGTGACCTTCTCGAGCAACTATATCGACATCAAGCCGGGCGACTTTCTCGAAACCTTCGAGGTCGAACTTCGCGAACGCACGCTGTGACGCTCTCCCTCTCCCCTCTGAGGAGAGGGTCGGGGAGAGGGGCTGATCAGAGGACAGGCCCCCGGCACTGCCCCTCTCCCCAGCCCTCTCCCCGCAAGCGGGGAGAGGGAGAAGAATGAACACCGAAAAACCCGAACGCTCCGTCCGCACGCTGCGCGTCGGCGAACAGGTCCGCCACATCCTGTCCGAAATACTCGCACGCGGCGACGTTCACGACGACACGCTCGCCAAGCACATGGTTTCCGTCACCGAAGTCCGCATGTCCCCCGATCTCCGCCACGCCACTGCCTTCGTGAAACCCCTTCTCGGCCAGGACGAGGAGGCGGTGCTCAAGGCGCTCCGCACAAACACCGCCTATCTCCAGCGCGAAGTCGCCGCACGCATCCGCACCAAATACGCCGCCAAGCTAAAATTTCTGGCGGACGACAGCTTCGACGAAGGCACCCGCATCGACACTCTCCTCCGCAAGCCGGAGGTAGCGCGCGACCTCCCGCAGGATTGACGGGGAGCTTGGTAAGACGCATCTTACCAGTCATGAACATGCATATCAAGATGTCCGGGAAGGGCCAAGTTGTCGTGCCGAAAGCCGTAAGGGACCGACTTGGCTGGTCGCCCGGTACGGACCTCGACGTGATCGAGTCGGAAGACGGCGTCACCTTCCGCCCTCGAAGCACGCGCAAGAAGCTGACGGTCGAAGAGGCGGTCGCGCGCTTTCGCGAACTTTATACGCATTTAGGCCCGCCAGTGACGCTGGAGCAGATGCGCGAGTCGGTGCAGGATGAGGTGTCCCGGAAGTTTGAGCGCCGGTGAACGCGGTCGATACGAACATCCTGATTCGCTGGATCACCCGAGACGACCCGGAGCAGGCCCGGCGCGCGGATGCGCTACTTGCCCATCCGACCTTCGTATCACTGACCGTCCTACTCGAAACCGCTTGGGTGCTGAGCGGCCGTCCGTTCAACTTCAATCGGGCGACTCGTGCGGGAATGCTGCACGGCATACTCGAAACCGAATCGATCACCGTCGCCTCCGACGAGGGTGTTCGGTGGGCGATAGAGCGTTTCGCGGCCGGTGCGGACTTCGCGGACATGATCCACATGGTCGCGGCCAGGGGTGCGACGCGCTTCGTCAGCTTTGAAAAGGAATTGGCGCGGGAAGCAGGCGACGATGCGCCGTTGCAGATCGCACAGCCCGCCTGATGGCCAAGCTTTATTTCTACTACGCGTCCATGAACGCCGGTAAGTCGACCACGCTCCTCCAGGCCGACTTCAACTACCGCGAGCGCGGGATGCGGACCGCCTTGTTCACCGCCGCGCTTGACGACCGGTTCGCGGCGGGGACGATCAGCAGCCGCATCGGCCTGTCCGCCCCGGCGACGGTGTTCGATGCGGGCACCGACATTGAAGCGCTTGTCATAGCCGACCACGAGCGCGAGCCGCTTTCCTGCATCCTCGTCGATGAGGCACAATTCCTGACGTCCGTTCAAGTCGACGAACTCGCCCGCATCGCCGACATCCACGGCGTCCCCGTCCTCGCCTATGGGCTGCGCACCGACTTTCGAGGCGAACTGTTCGAAGGTTCCGCGCGCCTGCTCGCGCTCGCCGACGCGCTTGTGGAAATCAAGTCGGTGTGCACGTGCGGACGCAAGGCGACCATGAACTTGCGAGTGGATGCGGGCGGACGCGCGGTAGCCGAAGGAGCGCAAACCGAGATCGGCGGCGAGGAGCGCTACGTCGCGCTGTGCCGCCGCCATCACGCCGAGGCGCTGGCCGCTTAGTCCCACCTACCCCATATCGCATCCATGACACCCGACAGCCTGTTCTACCGCGCCGCGATCTGGATCGTGCCGCTCATCGTCGCGATCGTGTTCCACGAGGTTGCGCATGGTCGGGTCGCCAAGTGGCTCGGCGACCCGACCGCCGCCGACCTGAAGCGCTTGAGCTTCAACCCGGTCCGTCACATCGACCCCGTCGGCACCGTGATCCTGCCGCTCAGCCTCGCGGTCGCGGGCGCGCCCGTCTTTGGCTGGGCCAAGCCCGTCCCCGTGGACGCGACCCGCCTGCGCGAGCCGCGCACCGGCATGATGCTCGTCGCGCTCGCCGGACCGGGCATGAACTTCCTGCTCGCGAGCGTCGGCGCGGTTGCGCTCGGCCTGGTATTCGGCTTGAGCGACGAGCCCGCCGGCGCGGTGAAGTTCGCCGCCGACCTGCTCTTCTCGTTCATTGTCGTGAATGTGTTCCTGGCGCTATTCAATCTCCTCCCGCTACCGCCCTTCGATGGCGGGCATCTGGTCGAGGGTATGCTGCCGCGCCCGCTCGCACGGCAATACGCCAAGATCGGGCGTTACGGCTTCCTGTTCCTGATCGGCCTGCTCGTCGTGCTGCCGATGCTGGTCCCGGGCGCGAATATCGTCGAGCGGATCGTCGCGCCGCCCGCCCGCGTGGTCGTCGGCTTCTTCCTCGACATCGCCCGCGCGCTCGCCTGACGCGGATGCACGGCTGGCTAATCCTCGACAAGCCGCTCGGGCTGGGCTCGACCGACGCCGTCTCCGCCGTCAAGCGCGCTCTGCGTGCGGGCGATTACCCGAAGGTCAAGGTCGGGCACGGCGGCACGCTCGACCCGCTCGCCACCGGCATTCTCCCAATCGCGCTCGGGGAGGCGACCAAGCTCGCCGGCCGCCTGCTCGACAGCGACAAGGTATACGACTTCACGGTCCGCTTCGGCGAGGAGACCGCGACACTCGACGCGGAGGGCGCGGTGATCGCCACCTCCAACGTCCGCCCTACCGCCGCCGAGGTGGAGGCCATACTCCCCCGCTTCACCGGCCCCATCGCCCAGACACCCCCCGCCTATTCCGCGCTCAAAGTAGCTGGAAGACGTGCGTACGACCTCGCCCGCGCAGGCGAGGAGGTGACGCTCGCGAGCCGGAATGTGACGATCCACGCCCTCCGATCCACTCCTACAGCCGAAGCAGCAGACGAGATCACCCTTACTGCTCACGTCTCCAAGGGTACCTATATCCGCTCGCTCGCCCGCGATATCGCCCACGCGCTCGGCACTGTCGGCCACGTGACCATGCTCCGCCGCACCAAGGCCGGACCCTTCGACCTCACGTCCGCGATATCGCTGGACGAACTGGCCGCATTCGGGCAAGGGCGCGCGCTTGAACATCATCTCCTGCCGTTGAGGGCGGGGCTGGACGACATCCCGGCTTTGCTTCTCACTCCCGACCAGGCAGGGGCGCTCCGACAGGGGCGCGTTCTGGCCGGGATCGCCGCCGACGATGGACAGGCCTTTGCGATGCTGCACGATGTGCCGGTCGCCTTGGTCGATGTCCGGGACCGAGAGGTCAGCGTCGTTCGTGGCTTCAACCTCTGAACGAAAGGACCACGATGTCGATCACTCCCGAGCGCAAGCAGGCGCTGATCACCGAACATTCGCGCGTGCAGGGCGACACCGGTTCCCCCGAGGTGCAGGTCGCGATCATCACCGAGCGCATTAAAAACCTGACCGGCCACTTCAAGGGCCACGCCAAGGACAACCACAGCCGCCGCGGGCTGCTGATGATGGTCAACAAGCGCCGCACGCTGCTCGACTATCTCCGCAAGACCGACGGCCAGCGCTATCTCGACCTCATCGCGAAGCTCGGCCTTCGTAAATAGTCGGAAGGAGCGCCCTAGCGGCGCTCTTTTCTTATCCGGGTGGAAAGCAATCCGGCGGACCACCCTGCCCCGTTCGTGCTGAGCTTGTCGAAGCATCGTCGTTTCGCCTTCCGGTGTAGGAAGGACGACCCTTCGACAAGCTCAGGGCGAACGGGAACAAGACGGACCGTTTTGGTCCGCACACGGGCCCCGGCCGGCATTTGGCCGCCGGAGTGAAGGAAACATCATGTTCGATACCAAGAAAGTGGAAACCCAGTGGGGCGGCAAGACGCTGACCCTGGAGACGGGCCGCGTCGCCCGTCAGGCCGACGGCGCGGTGCTCGCGACGCTCGGCGAAACGGTGGTGCTCTGCGCCGTCACCGCCGCCAAGTCGGTCAAGGAAGGCCAGGATTTTTTCCCGCTCACCGTTCATTATCAAGAGAAGTTCTCCGCCAGCGGCCGTATTCCCGGCGGCTTCTTCAAGCGCGAGCGCGGCGCGACCGAGCGCGAGACGCTCACCA
>NZ_CAXSBH010000065.1:0-13907 GCF_964235535.1 uncultured Sphingomonas sp. | reverse complement strand
TGGTCGACAAGGGATCGACGACGCGCGACATCGTGGCCGCGCCCGAGGGCGACGGCCAGGACGCGCGCGCGGCGGCGGGTGGGACCGCGCCGGCTCCGGCGGCTACGCCTTCGCCTCGGTGACTTTCCTTGATCCTCCCCGAGCTTAGCTCGGGGAGGGGGACCGCCGACTCTTTTTGGGCCGGTAGTGAAGGGGCAGGGGCATCGACGGCTCAGCCCGAATTGCCCCTCCACCACTCGCCCAAGTGGGCGAGCGGTCCCCCTCCCCGAACGAGTTCGGGGAGGATTAAAAAGATTAGAAGGCGGCCGTGAGCGAGACTACCACGGTGGCGTCGGCGATCTGGCCGCGGCCGTCCTGGCCCTTGGAGAAGCTCGGCTGGAGGTAGGCGGCCTCCCGCCTGGAAATGTCGGTGTCGACATAGGCGACGCCCAGAGTCAGCGGCGTGCCGGGGACCACGAAGTCCGCGCCCACCAGCCAGTCCCAGTACTTGCCGGTCGGCGCGACGCTGGTCGCGAACGGCCCGAGGCCGCGGTTGCCGTCCGAATAGCCGATATGCGCCTTGGCGGTGAGCGGCAGGCCCGGCACCCCGGCGGCGGCATCGCCCCAGAGGTACAGATTGTCGTTCGTGTCGCCTTCGTCGTCATAGACACCGTTCGCCGCCGACGTACCGTTGAAATAGTAGTTGCCGAGCGCCTGCTGCTTGGGTGCGTAGGCGACGCCCGCAGTGAGCGAGAGCGGTCCGGCGGTGCCCGACAGCTTGGCGTAGGGTTCGAAGAAGTCGGTGTTGTCGAAGCCGCCGGGGTACATGTACCAGGTCACGCCGACATCGACCGTCGCGGCTTCGGTCGGCTTGAACTTGAACCCGGCGAGCAGGTCGAGCTCCATGTTCGCCCCGCCGAACGTGCCCCAGCCGGCCAGGTTCGACGCCCAGAAGCCGCCATACAGGCCGCTCTGGTGGTTGAGCGTGACGCCGCCCTGTACGGCGAGCTGCTCGTCCGATTGCGAGACGCCGCGGAAGCGGTAGTCGGAGACGAGCCCGACCGAACCGGTGACGGTCAGCGCCGCCGGCGGGTCGGTGTCGGACGGCGGCGAGGGGGTGGCCCCGGGCGGCACGGCCGCGTCCTGCGCGGCGACGGGAACGGAGAGGAGCGCCAGCGCGAAGCCGGCGGCGGTGGTGACGAGACGCATCGTAGCCCTTTCGAAAGGAAGCGAGGTCCCCGCCTGCGTGGCGCTCGGTAGGCGCGTCTTGGAGCGTTGGCTCCCGCGCGCCGGATCGTGCGACGGCGGGAATGTGACAGGGCTCGCTGCGGCGCACAACCCCATTCGTGCGGTTCGGTCAGGTCGCGGCGGCGAACCTGGCCAGCCCTGCCTCGAGATCGGCGAGGAGGTCGTCCGGATCCTCCAGGCCGATCTGGAGGCGGACCATCGGGCCGACCTGGGGGCGTTTAGTCACGCTGCGGTGGCGGTGAGGGTCGACGGGGAGGGCGAGGCTTTCGAAGCCGCCCCAGCTATAGCCGATGCCGAATAGCTCCAGGCCGTCGATGAGGGCGGCGCGGGCAGCGTCGGTGCCGCCCTGCAGGACGAACGAGAACAGGCCCGACGCGCCGGTGAAGTCGCGCCGCCACAGCTCGTGGCCGGGGTGGTTCGAAAGCGCGGGGTGGAGAACCTCGGCGACGTCGGGGCGAGCGGCGAGCCACTGCGCGATGCGGAGCGCGGAAGCCTCATGCTGCTTCAGGCGGATCGCCATGGTGCGCAGGCCCCGGTTGGCGAGCCAGCAATCGTCGGGGCTTGCAACTTGGCCGAGCTGGCGGCTGGTGCTCAGCAGCCGCGGCCAGAGTTCGGGCGTTGCGGTGACGGAGCCGAGCATCGCGTCCGAATGACCGACGACGTATTTGGTGCAGGCCAGGATCGCTAGGTCCACGCCGTGCTCGATCGCGCGGAAATTGAGGGGCGTGGCCCAGGTGTTGTCGAGGAGCGTCACGCAGCCGCGCGCGCGAGCTGCGGCGGTGATGGCGGGGACATCCTGGACCTCGAAGGTGAGCGAGCCGGGGGACTCGAGGAACACGGCGCGGGTGCACTCGCCGATCAGATCGGCGATGCCGCCGCCGATCGACGGATCGTAATATCGGGTGGCGATGCCCATCCGCTTGAGCAGCCCGTCCGCCATGGCGCGGGTCGGATCGTAGGCGGAGTCGACCAGCAGCAGTTCGTCGCCGGGCGACAGGACCGACAGCAGCGCGGCGGCAACGGCGGCGACGCCCGAGGGGTATAGGAAGGTGCCGCCCGCGCCGGGCTCCAGCTCGGTCAGCGCGTCGGCGAGCGACCACTGGGTGGGCGTGCCGCGACGGCCGTAGAACAGGCGGTGGTGGCTGTCGCCAGCGAGTCCGGCGCGCAGGTCGGCGACCGTATCGTAGAGGATGGTGGAGGCGCGCCAGACGGGCGGGTTGACGATCCCGTTCGTCCATTCGGCCCGCCGTCCGGCGGTGACGACGCGGGTCGCGTCGGCGACAGGGTGGTCGGCGGGGTCGTCGGCTGAATGATCGGACATCGCCTCCCTCTACCGTTCGCCCTGAGCTTGTCGAAGGGTCGTTCTTCTCGCTGCCGACAGCCGAAGAAAAAGCGATCCTTCGACAAGCTCAGGACGAACGGGAAAAGGTGCGCCCAAGACGAACGGAGGAGAACTCGCTCAGGACGAACGGAAGAAGGTCGTCACCGCGTCAAGCGGCTCCCATGGCCTTGGGCGTCGAGCGGTCCGCGCCCCACTCGGACCACGACCCGTCATACACCGCCGCCTCGTTGCCGAGCAGATGCGCGCCGAACGCCAGGACGGATGCGGTGATGCCGGAGCCGCAACTGGTGACGAGCGGCTTGGACAGGTCGATGCCGGCCCCCTCGAACGCGGAGCGGAGCGCGTCGCCCTGCTTCCAGGTGCCGTCGGCTTCGAACAGTTCGCCGACGGGGAGGTTGCGCGAGCCGGGGATGTGGCCGGCGCTGGTGGCTGGGCGGGGATCGGGTTCCTCGCCGGTGAAGCGCGCGGCGGAGCGGGCGTCGAGCACCTGCTCGGTCCCGCTGTCGAGGTTGGCCTTCATCTGGTTCAGCGTGCGGACGCCCTTGTCGTCGGCCCAGACGGTGAAGTGGCGGTGGCGGAGCTGTTCCTTGCCCGACGCGGTCTCGCGGCCTTCGGCGCGCCATTTGGCCAAGCCGCCGTCCAGGATTGCGACATCGTGCGCCCCGAAGGTGCGGAGCATGAACCAGGCGCGCGCCGAGGTGTGGAGCGGCGAGTCGTCATACAAGACGATGCGGCTGCCGTCGCCCAGCCCGAGCGACTGCATGCGGCTGGCGAACTTCTCCGCGCGCGGGAGCATCATCGGCAGGTCGCTCGAGGTATCGGCGAGCTCGGCCAAATCCATGAACACCGCGCCCGGGATGTGCGCGGCCTCGTATTCGGCGGCGGGCTGGCGGCCATGTTCGGCGAGGAAGTAGCTCGCATCGACGATGCGCAGGTCGTTCGCGCCCAGTTCGCCCGCCAGCCACTCGGTGGATACCAACGCGTCCATATCATGCTCCCTTGTTCGCTTGAGCCGGTCAGTAAACGGGCGCGCCCGCTTCGTCGAGGGAGGCGAGGTGGCCCGCGGCCTGCGCGCGGGTCGCGGCGCGTTCGGCGGGGGCCATCTTGTCCCAGGTGCGGTACTGCATCGACAGGCGGCGGGTGCCGCGCAGCTTGTCCTCGTTCCTCGCTAGGAAATCCCAATATAGCGCATTGAACGGACACGCGCCCTCGCCCGTCCGCCGTGACACGTCGTAGCGGCAACGGCCGCAATAGTCGGACATCCGGTCGATATATTTGCCCGAGCTCGCATAGGGCTTGGAGCCGAGCAGGCCGCCATCGCCGAACTGGCTCATGCCCAGCGTGTTGGGGAGCGACACCCATTCGTAAGCATCGATATAAATCTCGAGGTACCAGAGATGGACGTCGAACGGGTCCGCGCCGATCAGCAGCGCGTAGTTGCCTGTCACCATCAGCCGCTGGATGTGATGCGCGTGCGCGGTGTCGAGCGTCTGGTCCAGCGCCTCCTTCATGCAGTGCATGTCCGTCTCGCCCGTCCAGTAGAAGGCCGGGAGCTTGCGGGTGTTGTCGAAGAAGTTCCGATGGACGTAGTCGGGCCCCTCCCGCCAATAGATGCCGCGCATGTACTCGCGCCAGCCGATGATCTGGCGGATGTAGCCCTCGACCGAGTTCAGGGGCGCGCGGCCGGCGCGGTACTCGGCCTCGGCGCGGCGGCAGAGGTCGAGCGGGTCGAGCAGGCCGGCGTTGAGGTAGGGCGAGAGGATCGAGTGCCAGAGGTGACGCTCGCCGGTCAGCATCGCGTCCTCGTAATCGCCGAACTTGGGCAGCGCCTGCGCGAAGAAGGTGTCGGCCTGCGCCAGCGCCTGCTCGGCGGTGACCGCGTAGTCGAAGGCGTCGAGACTACCGGGATGGTCGGGGAAGCGCGCGGCGACGAGGTCGAGCACGGCTTGCGTGACGGCGTCGGGCGGAAAGGCGAGCGGGCGCGGCATGAACAGGTCGGTCGCGGCGGGCTTGCGGTTCTCCTTGTCGAAGTTCCAGCGGTCGCCCTCGGGCTCCTTGCCGTTCATCAACAGGCCGGTGCGGCGGCGCATGTCGCGGTAGAAGAACTCCATGACGAGGTTCGACTTGCCGTCGGCCCAGGCGTCGAAATCGGCGTGGCTGGCGATGAAGCGGTCATCGGGCAGGATGGCGACGGGCAGGCCGAACAAGGTCTCCCACGCGTCGAGCATCGCCATGACGCGCCACTCGCCCGCCTCGGTCGCGGCGATGCGAGCGGGGGCGTAGCGGGCGACCGCGCGCGCGATCTCGCCGGTGAAGGAGCCGGTATTGTCCGGATCGTCGAGCTGGACGTAATCGACCGTCCAGCCTTCGGCGCGAAGTGCTTCGGCATGGTGGCGCATCGCGGACAGCAGGAAGGCGATCTTGCGCCGGTGATGGCGGACGTAGGTCGTCTCGTCGACGACCTCCATCATCAGCACGACGGTGTCGGCCTTGTCGCGGCGCTTGAGGGAGGAGAGGGCGGGCGAGAGCTGGTCGCCGAGAACGGGAACTAGTGTGCCGCAAGCTGGCGGGGTCTGCATTGTCGCTTATATGGGGTGACGATGACCCAGTTGCACCTAGGCCAGACCAGCTCGCTTCCGCGTTCGCCGAGCGAGGCGGTGCTCGATTACGTGCCGAATCCGCGGTCGGGCCGAACGTATCTGGTGCGGTTCGCGGTGCCTGAGTTCACGTCGTTGTGCCCCGTCACCGGGCAGCCGGACTTCGCGCATCTGGTGATCGATTACGCGCCCGGCGGGACGATCGTCGAGTCGAAGTCGCTCAAGCTGTTCCTGGGCTCGTTCCGGGATCACGCGGCGTTTCACGAGGACTGCACCGTCGGGATCGGCGAGCGGTTGTGGAGCGAGATGAAGCCGACCTGGCTCAGGATCGGTGGCTATTGGTATCCGCGGGGCGGAATACCGATCGACGTGTTCTGGCAATCGGGCGTTCCGCCTGTCGATCTCTGGCTGCCCGACCAAGGTGTCGCGTCTTATCGTGGACGCGGTTGAACTCGTCGCAATCCATGCCGCGCCGCAGCGTAATCGTGCAACCTTCAGGCGGGATCCATGTTATGATGAACGGACGGTCGGGCTACGCGCACGACCGGCGTCAACAAAGGTAGGGGCATGAACAAGTCGGCGGATGTCGCGGGGGTCGATCGGATCGCGTTGATCGGCAATTACCTGCCACGCAAGTGCGGGCTGGCCACCTTCACCACCGACGTGCATGTCGCGCTCCGGGCGCGCTACCCCGATCTGGCGGTCGACGTGTATGCAATGGACGACCATCCCGGCCGCTACGCCTACCCCCCCGCCGTCACCGCCGCGATTCCCCAGGACGAACCGCTCGCTTATGCGGAGGCCGCGCGCGCGATCGAGGCGTCGGGCGCCAAGGCGATCATCATCGAGCACGAATTCGGCATTTATGGCGGGTCGGCCGGCGATTACCTGCTCGGGTTGCTCGACCGGACGACGTTGCCGGCGGTCGTGACGCTCCACACCGTGTTGGAGACGCCCGACCACGACCAACGGCGCGTGATGGAAGCGCTGCTGCGTCGCTGTTCGCGCGTGATCGTAATGGCGGAACGCGGGCGCGAAATAATGGAGCGCGTTTACGGCGCGTCTTCGCGGCAGGTGGTCGTCATCCCGCACGGCGTCCCCGATCGCGCGCTCGTCGATCCGGACACGCTGAAGGATCGCTTCGGCTGGGCCGGGCGCGAGGTGGTGCTGACCTTCGGCCTGCTGTCGCCGGGCAAGGGCATCGAAACGGTGATCGACGCGCTGCCGAAGCTCGTCCAGCGTCACCCGGACATGCTGTATGTCGTGTTGGGTTCGACCCACCCCAATCTTGTCGCGCACGAGGGCGAGGCGTACCGCGACCGGTTGCAGGCGCAGGCCGCGCGGCTGGGGGTCGAGCGCAATCTCGACCTGGTCGACGGGTTCGTCGATAACGAGACGCTGCTGGACCGACTGCAGGCCGCCGACGTCTATGCGACGCCGTATCTGAACCCCGCGCAGATCACGTCGGGAACGCTCGCCTATGCGGTGGGCGTCGGCAAGCCGGTGGTGTCCACCCCGTACGTCCATGCGACGGAGATCCTGGCGGACGGCCACGGCGTGTTGGTCGACTTCAAGGATGCCGACGGTTTCGCGCGCGAGATCGACCGGCTGCTGTCCGACGATGCGGAGCGGAACGCGTTGTCCGCGCGTGTCTATGCCCGCGGGCGGACGATGATCTGGCCCAAGCTCGCCGAGGCGACCATGGCTGAGGTGGAGCGCGCGGTCGCGACGCGCCCGAGCCGGATCGCAGCGCCCAAATCGACACGGCCGCTCCTCCCCGACTTCGCGGCCGTGGAGCGAATGAGCGACGCCACGGGAATGCTGCAGCACGCGATCTATTCGATCCCCGATCGCCGTCATGGATACTGTATCGACGACAACGCCCGCGCGCTGATCCTGGCCACGCAGATGCCCGAGCTCGATGCGGCGACGCGTGACAAGTGGACCACGATCTACGCGTCGTTCCTGCAATATGCCTGGAACCCCGACGTCCGCCGCTTCCGCAACTTCATGCGATTCGATCGGAGTTGGTGCGAGGATGTCGGGTCGGAGGACTCGAACGGGCGAACACTTTGGGCGATCGGCGTCACCGCGCGCGACGCGCAGTTCGCCAAGCACCGCGATTGGGCGGTGTGGATGTTCGACACCACCGCAAGTCTATCGTTCGAGCTTGGCTCCCCGCGCGCGCAGGCCTTTGCGATGCTCGGCGCGGCGGCGATGCTCGAGGCGTGCCCCGGGCACCGGCTCGCGCTCGAGATCCTGCAACGCTTCCCCGACGCGCATTTGGCGTTGCTGGAGGAGGCGCGGCGGCCCGAATGGCGCTGGTTCGAGATCGTGCTGGCGTATGACAATGCCCGGCTGCCGCAGGCGCTGATCCGGGCGGGCATGGCGCTGGGACGAGCCGACCTTGTCGCGTGCGGGATCGATACGCTGGACTGGATTCTCGCCAAGCAGACGAGCCCGGAGGGGCGGTTCCGCGCGGTCGGCTCGGAAAGCTTCGGCCGCGTCTATGCCGAACCGCTGCCGTTCGATCAACAGCCGCTCGAGGCGCAGGCTACGATCGACGCGTGCAAGGCGGCATACGCCGCGACGCGCGACGGGCGCTGGATCGAAGAGGCGGAGCGCGCCTATCGCTGGTTCCTGGGGGTGAACGACCTGGACCTGCCGCTGGCGTCAACGGGTGACGGCGGATGCTTCGACGGGCTGATGCCGACCGGCCTGAACCGCAATCAGGGCGCGGAATCGATCCTGGCGCTGCAACTCGCCAATTGTGCGATTACGACGCTTTCCATCGGCGTGGGAGACGTGGCAAAGGCACCCCGCGCCGCCGCCTGAGCGACCGCATGGTTTCGTAAAGGGGCGCCCAAGCGCGATGGACGTGTTCAACCACAGCTTGAGGCTGCATGCCGACCCGTCGCGTGTGGTGGTGCGCCCGTTCCATATCGCCTGGCGCAAGAACGGCGAGAGTCCGAGCCGCACCGAACGGCTGGTCGCCGAAGTACTGGCGATGACGGAAGAGCAGGCGCACGAGCTGCTGGAAATCGTGCTCAAGGATTTCGAGGCGCGGCACTGGCAGACCCGGCGGGTGTTCATGACGCGCTACGACGAGATCAAGGATTTGATGGAACTCGACGGCGCGGCGATCAGCGACGGGAAGCGCCAGCTGATCGGCGCGTATTTCTGCCACGAATATTCCTACGCCGCCGCCGCGCTGATGAATCCCAGCGCAGTGCCGCATTTCGATCAGTCGGGGATGCAGGCCGGATCGATGCGAATCCTGATGAGCTTGCGCGCGGTGGGCGAGGGGCACATCTCGTCCGTGGCGTTCCGCGAGGCGATCATCACCGACGCGAACGAGTTGCTGCTCGCGCCCGAGCCGCCTTTCGCGACCGCGACCGACACGGACGGCCGGCACGACGCCGAGGATCTGCCGAGCGGGCCT
Organism: uncultured Sphingomonas sp.; assembly: GCF_964235535.1. Classification (GTDB taxonomy): domain Bacteria; phylum Pseudomonadota; class Alphaproteobacteria; order Sphingomonadales; family Sphingomonadaceae; genus Sphingomonas. The sequence goes on along the minus strand of NZ_CAXSBH010000065.1, from coordinate 5,299 downwards.
GTGACGGTCCACCGCCACCGGGACTCCACCCTGTCGGGCACCGTCATCTTTCCGATCACGCAGGCGCAGACCAAGGGCCTGGAGGATTTGCGGATCGTCCAGTTCACCCATGACGACGGCGAGCCGGAGTGGATCGGCACCTACACCGCCTATAACGGGTCGGTGATCCAATCGGAGCTGATGCGCACGCGCGATTTTCGCGCGTTCGACCTGGTGCCGATGACGGGCGGCGCGGCCCGCAACAAGGGCATGGCGCTTTTCCCGCGCAAGGTCGGCGGCCGGTACATGATGATCGGTCGGTCGGACGGTGAGAACCTGTTCCTGCTCAAGTCCGACGACCTGACGCATTGGGAGGACGGCGAGATGATCCTCAAACCCGAGTTCGGGTGGGAGCTCGTCCAGATCGGCAATTGCGGGCCGCCGATCGAGTTGGACGAGGGCTGGCTGCTGCTGACCCACGGTGTAGGCGCGATGCGGAAATACTCGATCGGCGCGGCGCTGCTCGATAAGAACGACCCGTCCAAGGTGATCGGGCGGATGAAGGAGCCGCTGCTCGCCGCCAAGGACCAGGACCGCGAGGGGTATGTGCCAAACGTCGTCTATTCGTGCGGCGCGATCCGGCATGGGGGCACGTTGTTCATGCCGTACGGCATCGCCGATTCATCGGTGGGCTTCGCCTTCGTGCCGATCGAGGATCTGCTCGCGGCGATGTGACACGGGCGGCGCTGGCGTCTTGATGCCGATCAGCAGCGTCGACCACCTGTGTTATATTCATTTGTGATTGAGATGAGCGGAGGGAACGCCCGTCTCGGAAACCCGTTTCCGATGGCCATGCTAGATCCCGTCACACCAATGTTTCCCTGGGCCCACGCCGCGCAGGACGATCTGGAGCGGCTGCTCCACGCCCATGTCGCCGAGGCCGCATTTCCGTGCGTCGGTGCGAAGGCGGCGCTCGCCAAGGGTACGCTGGAGGTGCTGGCCTGCAACTCGATCGACTCCGCTTGGGACGATCTGCGCGTCCATGATGGGCTGATGCGCCTAGCCGAGGCATACCGCCGCGAGCCGACGCTGTTCCGCAGTTTCGCGGTCGTATTTGAAGGTCCGGACGATCTGAGCGAAACGGCGTTCGAGCGGGCGCTCTGGAGCCGCGTTCAGTCGCTGTCGAACAAGGACGTGTGGCGCGGCCAGTCCTATGACGACACGGTCAGCCACGACCCCGACAGCCCGCATTTCTCGCTCAGTTTCGGAGGCGAGGCATTTTTCATCGTCGGATTGCACCCGAACGCCAGTCGGCCCGCGCGGCGGTTCTCGCGGCCTTGCATGGTGTTCAACCTTCACGACCAGTTCGAAATCCTGCGCGCGCAGGGAAAGTATGAAGGCATGCGCGAGAAGATCATGGTGCGCGACGAGGCATTGGCCGGATCGCGTAACCCGATGCTGCAGCGTCACGGCGAGGCGAGCGAGGCACGGCAATATAGCGGGCGTGCGGTGGGGTCCGATTGGGCCTGCCCGTTTCGCTATGCGGGCGCAGATGCCGGCGCAGGCGATTGAGCGAAACGGTCGAGATACCCGAGCGGAGCGGCACGGCGTTCACGCTTCGCTCGGGCGAACTGCTGACGGTGATCGATCCTCGGGGCGAGCAGGTGGCTGACCTGTTGGCGTTCGACGCGGGTGATCTGCGCGAGGTGATCTCGGCGGGACGGACGTTTGATTATGCCGAGCGCATCTATTTGACGACAGGCGACAAGCTGTATTCCAACCGGTCGAATGTGCTGCTCGAGATCGTCGAGGACACGGTCGGGCGGCACGACTTCTTGCTGACGCCATGCTCGCTCGCGACATTCGACCATTTCTACCCAAAGCTGCCGCGGCATCGCGGATGCTTCGGCAATCTTGCGGCCGCGCTGGAGCCGTACGGGATCGAAGTGGACGCGATCCCGAGCGCGTTCAACTGTTTCATGAACGTGCCCGTGGACGGCGAGACGGGTCGCCTGCGCGTGCTACCGCCCATTTCGAAAGCGGGGGATCGCATCGTGTTCCGGGCGGCGCGTGATCTGATCGTGGGATTGACCGCCTGCTCCGCGCCGGACTCAAACGGAGGGACGTTCAAGCCGATCCATTACCGGGTGGACCGGGCGGCTTAGCCCTTTGTCGTCACCCCGGACTTGTTCCGGGGTCCATCGTTGTGCATCTCGTCAGCTTGCCGAGTCCGCACCGCGGTGGATGCCGGAACTAGTCCGGCATAATGAAGGGTAAGTCTTGACCGCACCGTTACGCATAGCCCTGGCGGGACTGGGCACCGTCGGCGCGGGCGTCGTGCGGGTCCTCGAGGCGAACGCCGAGCTGATCGCGCGGCGCGCCGGGCGGTCGATCGAGGTGAGCGCGGTTTCGGCGCGCGATCGCCACAAGGATCGCGAGGTCGATCTGTCGCGGTTTGCCTGGGAGGACGATACGCGCGCGCTTGCCGAGCGGGGCGATGTCGATGTCGTGGTCGAGTTGATCGGCGGGTCGGACGGGCCCGCGCTCGCGCTGGCGCGCGGGGCGTTCGCGGCGGGCAAGGGGCTGGTGACCGCCAACAAGGCGATGCTGGCGCATCACGGGCTGGAGTTGGCGCGAGCGGCGGAGCAGGCGGGCGTCGCGCTCCGGTTCGAGGCGGCGGTCGCGGGCGGGGTGCCGGTGGTCAAGGGCCTGCGCGAGGGCGCGGCGGCCAATCGGATCGGTCAGGTTTACGGGGTGCTCAACGGCACGTGCAACTTCATCCTGTCGCGGATGGAGAGCGAGGGACGCGACTTCGACGAGGTGTTGCGCGAGGCGCAGGCGATCGGGTTCGCCGAGTCCGACCCGAGCTTCGACATCGACGGGGTCGATGCCGGGCACAAGCTGGCGATCCTGGCGTCACTGGCGTTCGGAACCGAGCCGGCGTTCGAAGACGTGGCGCTGGAAGGCATCCGGCACGTGTTGGGGGCCGACATCGCCGAGGCGGCGGCGCTCGGTTACCGGGTGCGGCTGCTGGGAATTGCGGAAACGGACGCGCTTAGCGCAGGGGGCGCTCTGTTCCAGCGTGTTCATCCCTGTCTGGTGCCGATATCGCATCCGCTGGCGCATGTGAGCGGCGCGACCAACGCGGTGGTCGCGGAAGGCGACTTCGTCGGGTGCCTGCTGTTTCAGGGCGCGGGTGCGGGCGCAGGGCCGACCGCAAGCGCGGTGGTGGCCGACCTGATCGATATCGCACGCGGGAACGTCGGCCCGCCGCTATCGATGCCATCGGACATGCTCACGCGCGCCGTCCGCATGGAGCCCGGCGAACGGCGCGGGCGCGCCTATCTGCGGTTCACGGTCGCCGACCGGGTGGGGGTGCTGGCCGAAATCGCGGCGGCCATGCGCGACGCGGGCGTGTCGATCGAAAGCCTGATCCAGCGTGGTGCCCAATGGGATGGGAGCGTGCTGGTGGCGATCGTCACGCATGAGGGGCCGGAGCGATGCGTGACGGAGGCGTTGGAGCGCCTGCGCGGATCGCAGAGTTTGGCGGGACGGCCGATGCTGATGCACATCCTAGACTAAGCGGGTTGAGGCCAATCCAATATTCACCCGGTAACGACTCGGGAAATTGGAACTAAAGCGACTTTCTCTTAACGGGAACCAACAAAAAGGCCGCCGCCCGGAATGCGGACGACGGCCTTTCACGGTGCGCTGTTTCGCGTCAGCCGCGGAGGCGGACGGCCGTGAATACGCCTGCGCGCTGACGCTGGACGTAGAGCAGTACCTGCTCGCGCCCGCTGGAACGCGCGGCGGCGACGGCTGCGTTCAGTTCGGCGGCGGTGCGGACGGGCTGGCGGTTGACCGAAACGATCACGTCGCCGCGACGCACCTTCTGCGCGGCATCGCTCGACGGATCGACACCCGCCACCGCGACGCCGCTGACGGTCGAGTCGACGCCGATCGACCGCGCGATCTGCGGCGTGAGCGGCACGACGTTCAACCCGAGCGGGTTGGACGCCGGCGTACGCTGCACCGGGCCATCATCTTCAGGCAGGCCATCCGACCCGGGACCGCCATTGAGCGAAGCGATCTGCTCTTGCGAGGGACGCGTGCCCGCGATGGCATTGATCGTCAGCGGCTTACCGTCGCGGATCACGTCCAGGCGGACGGCCGCACCCGGCGCTGCAGCCGCGACCAAGTAACTCAGCGTCTGGTCGGGAGAGACATCCCGCCCGTTGACGCGGGTCACGACGTCGCCCGCGCGTAGGCCTGCACGCTGGGCAGCCTCGCCCGGCTCGACGCTTCTGATAAGCTCTCCCCCATCCTTCGGCAGGCCAAGTGCGGCGGCGATGTCATCCTCCACCGGCTGGATGCCGACGCCCAGATAACCGCGCCGTACCGACGCGCCCTTCATCAGCGTATCGATGATCGGCTTGGCTTCCTCGGCGGGAATGGCGAAGCCGATGCCGATATTGCCGCCCGACTGCGAAAAGATCTGGCTGTTGATGCCGATCACGTTGCCGTTCAGGTCGAACATAGGCCCACCCGAATTGCCCTGGTTGATGGCGGCGTCGGTCTGGATGAAACGCTCGCGCGCGCCGTCCTGCGTCACGCGGTGGACGGCCGAGACGATGCCGGCGGTGACGGTGCCACCCAGCCCGAACGGGTTGCCGATCGCGACCACCCAGTCGCCGACGCGAGTGCGTGCCGAGTCGCCGAAGCGGACAAAGGGCAAATTCGTGGCGTTGATCTTGAGCAGCGCCAGGTCGGACTCGGGGTCGCGACCGACTACGCGCGCGGTATACTCCTTGCGGTCGGGGAGCGTCACGGTGATCGAGTCGACATTCGCGCCGCGAGCGCCGGGTGCGATCACGTGGTTGTTGGTGACGACATAACCGTCGGCTGAGATGATAAAGCCCGAGCCGAGCGACGCACCCTGACGACGCTGGGGCTGGCCGCCGCCCTGACCGCCTTGCCCGCCGCCGAACTGACCGAACAGCTCGGCGAACGGCGTACCCTGGAATGGGTTGGCCTGCTGTGCGACCTGGATCGTCTGCTTGGTGGAGATGTTGACCACGGCGGGCTGGAGCCGCGCGACCATGTCGGCAAAGCTCATCGGCGCGCCGGATCGCGGCGCGGCGGATTGAATCATGCCGGGCTCGTTCTGAGCGGTCTGGGCGGTTGAAGGCTGGAGCGCGATCGTGGCGGTCGCGCCGCCCAGGAGCAGGGCACCGGTGATGGCATAGGCAAAGCGCACGGTGATGGCGTTCCTCTCGATCGGACGTTCGGTAAGCAACCTAGCGCGTGGCCGGTTCAGCCT
>NZ_CAXSBH010000064.1:0-13981 GCF_964235535.1 uncultured Sphingomonas sp. | reverse complement strand
CCTCGTGGAAATGCTGTTCCACGAGATCCATCGCGTAGCGAACCCCCTCGTCGTATGTCTTCGCGGTGTTACGACGATCCAGGATGTCGACGTCCGGTGCGACTAGTGCAGTTGCCATTTCGCTCTCCTCTGCCCATCTGAGTTGGGTTACAGAGTGTCTACTATGACTCGGTTCCCAGTGCAAGCCTCGCCATCAAGGCTGTCGCGTGCGATTGCGGCCAGCCTTGTCGGAGCTGGTTCAAGGCACGCGTAGATTTTCGGCCGGCCACCATGCGTATAGCGAGGGCGCGCGTTCTCGTAGAATGTCGGCACCTTCCTGAACTGCCGTCGACGCGACCGTGCGGTCCACGCCGAAACCGAGAAGGATCATCGACGCCAACGCCTCGATGAACGAGGCCGGGTCGCCAAGGCCGCGGCTCAGCGCCGCGATCCCCTCCTTGAGCGAGCCGTTGTTCAACGTCAGCGCGGCGTCAGAGCGTGTGAACGCGAATGCTCCGCCTTCCAAGCCGTTACGCAGATCCTCGCCGACATGCCTTATGAACTTCGACCTTTCGACCACCACATGGTGGCTTCGGGATACGAATCGCCCCCAGGTCCGGTCGTGGAACCCGCGCCAAAGGAAGAACTGAATACCGACACTCGCGCGCATCAGCGGATCAGTGACCGCACGCTGGATCGGGCTTAACTCCTCCACCATCTCGTCGGAAAGATCGCTGCCTAAAGCAGCGGCAGCTTCGTCGAGAGACGAGAAATGTTTGTAGAAGGTGGCCCGGGACACTCCCGCAGCATCTATGACATGCCTGATTACGGTCGCTTCGTTGACGCCGTCCTCTGCGGCCCAGACACTCAGGGTTGCTTCCAGAAGCCGCGTTCGCATCCGCTCACGACGCTCGCGCGCAACCGCGACGCGGTGGTCTGCGCTGGTTGAAACGGGCGTAATGCCAGCGGACCGACCTTGCGGCCGTGGCTCATTCTGCAACTCGCTCACGAGTGGCTCGGGACGTCCCCGTACGGCCACGGCGGCTGCGGCTGACCTTCTGTCCAACACTTTGGCGATTACCATCCCGGCTAGAGGCGCCGGGCAGCCGGTGGGTGTAATTGGCAAGCGCGTCAAGCCGCGCCCCTGGCTGCTTTGGCTGCCGTCCGTACCCGAAAGAGTCCTGACCGAGTTTGCGGATTGCGAATGTCGGGGTCGGATCGCCGCGAATGACGGTCCGCCAGTTTGAGCCGAAGTTCGCTTTCGTGAGCGGACGGACGTGGAAAAGGCGAGTTCAGCGAGAGACAGATCATTGCGGTGTTGCGCGAACAGAAATGCGGAACTGACCAGCGGGAGTGGCGCCGTGAGTCATGCCAGGGCGCGCGGCGCACAGCTTAGCCGACCAGCATGGCTGGTTCGGCCGCACCGTGTAGGCTGCGCCGAGGGGGTGCGCCGAACTGCCGGGCGTGGTCGCGCGTGAACTGCTGGGCACTGGCATAGCCGACCGTGAACGCGGCGCGGCGGGCGCTGGCACCTTCCATCTGGATCAGCCGCCTGGCCTCGAGCAGGCGCAGCTGCTTTTGAAACTGCCGAGGCGAGCAGCCGGTTACCGCCTTGAAGTGGTGGTGAAAGGCGGAAACGCTCATCCCGGCGGCGGCGGCGAGCGTCGCGATCGGCAGGGCGTCGTGGAACGTATTCGTGAGTAGCGCGATCGCCCTGCCGATGCGCCGGTGATGGCCGTCCGGTCGCGCCATGCGCCGCAGCGTCCCCCCGAGCGGACCCCGGAGAAGCAGATAGTGCAACTCGCGCAGCAGGCCGGGCATCAGGATCGCCGCCTCATGCGCCCGCCGTGTCAGCTCGACGATACGAGCGAGACAGTCGAGCAATCTTTCGTCAGGCCGAGGCAGAACGGCAAGGGAACTTTTTGACCCATCCACGACCTCATGCACGCCGGCCTGCAGGGCGATATCGTCGAGCAGCGCGAGATCGAGATCGACGGCGACGGCCAGATAGGGCTGGGCGGGGCTGGCCTCGACGCGGGCAATGACCGGCACCTCGGCGCTGACCAGCAATCCCTGCCCAGCGCCGACCACGTGAACCTGATCACCGAGCGCAATCTGCTTGGCCCCTCGCAGCACCATGCATAGGACGGGCGTATAGAGTTCATGCCGTACGCGACCGGGCTCGTCGTAGTGGATGATGGACAGGCCCGGCAGCGGCACCGTCAATGCGCTGTCGCCGATCGTGAGCCGGTTCAGCATTCGAATCATGGCTGCCTTGGATTCAATCATGGACCAGGCACTTAACCCGGATCAGCCACTGGAGAAACAGGCAACTTGTTCGGAGTCGCTGGCAATCGGGTGACGCCACTCAAGCGTATATGGGAGGTCAGGCAACGAGAGGATCACCATGCCCGAAAGTTCACGTATCGCGATCGTCACCGGGGGTAGCCGCGGCCTCGGACGCAACACCGTCATCGCTCTGGCGCGAACCGGTGTCGACTCGATCGTCACCTATCACTCGAATAAGGACGAAGCCGATGCGACCGTGCGCGAAGTCGAAGCAGCCGGTGCGAACGGCATCGCATTGCAACTGGACGTGGGCCAGACGGGGCGAGTCGGTGACTTCGCCGACGAGGTAAAGCGCGCTCTGGCCGATCGGTGGAATCGAGACCGCTTCGACTTCCTCGTCAACAATGCCGGCACCAGCCATTTCGGCAAGATCGGCGACGTGACGGAGGCCGATTTCGACGACATCGTCGCCGTGCAGCTCAAGGGCGCGTTCTTCTTGACCCAGGCGCTGCTGCCGCTGATCGCCGACGGGGGCCGCATCGTCAACGTGTCGAGCGGCCTTACGCGCTTCTCGACCCCGGGCTTTGCGGCTTACGCGATGATGAAGGGCGGCATCGAGGTATTCACCCGCTATCTCGCCAAGGAGCTGGGCTCGCGCGGGATCAGCGCCAACACGGTCGCGCCCGGCGCGATCGCGACCGACTTCGCCGGCGGCATGGTGCGCGACAACCCGCAGATGAACAAGATGATCGCCGACACGACCGCGCTCGGCCGCGTCGGCGTGGCCGACGATGTCGGCCCGATGATCGCGGCGCTGCTCGGCGACGCGAACCGCTGGGTCAACGCCCAGCGTATAGAGGTGTCGGGCGGTGCGTCCCTGTAAGCTCGAAAGGATCAGACCGTGACCCAACCACCTCTCGCCGTCGTCACTGGTTCCTCGTCCGGGATCGGGCTGGAACTGGCGAAACTCGCCGCCGCGGACGGCTATACCCTGCTGCTCGCCGCGGACCGGCCCTTTGCCGATGCTCTGAACGAGCTCGCCGGCGCCTCGGTCGAGACGGTCATCGCCGATCTGTCCACGGCCGAGGGCGTCGCTGCGCTGGACGAGCGGATCGGCCGGCGCCGCATGGACGTTCTCTGCGCCAACGCGGGCCACGGGCTTGGTCAGGGCTTTCTCGATCAGGATTTCGCGGCGGTGCGAACCCTGATCGAGACCAATTGCGTCGGCACGCTCGACCTGCTTCAGCGCGTCGGCCGCCGGATGCGCGACCAGGGCGGCGGACGCATCCTCATCACGGGCTCGATCGCCGGGCTGATCCCGGGCGCGTATCAGGCGGCATACAACGCCTCCAAAGCCTTCCTGGACAACTTCAGTTATGCGCTGCGTAACGAACTGCACGACACGGGCGTGACGGTCACCTGCCTGATGCCCGGCGTGACCGAGTCCGACTTCTGGGAACGGGCGGGGACGACGGACACGCCGACGGGCGCCGCCGCCAAAGACCCGGCGGCCGCTCCCGCCCGCGCGGGCTGGGCGGCGATGAAGGCCGGTGCGGCGCAGGTGTCGCCGGGCTGGCTCAACACGCTCGAGCGCGCGATCCTGCATCTCCTGCCCGACCGCGCCAAGGCGGAGCTGAATGCGCGCATGATGCGACCCAACGACAGCCGGGAGTCCGCGCGTGGGTAGCTCCGTCCTGATCACCGGCACCTCCAGCGGCTTTGGTCGCATGGCGGCGCTGGAGCTGGCCCGCGCCGGGCACCGGGTTTATGCGACCATGCGGGAAAGCGAAGGGCGGAACCGCCCCGTGACCGACGAATACCACCGCGTCGCCGCGGACGAGAAGCTCTCGCTCCGACCGCTCGAGATGGACATCGGCGACCAGGCGTCGGTGGACGCGGCGGTCGGGCTCGTCCTGTCCGATGGTCCCCTCGACGTCGTCGTCCATAATGCCGGCCACATGAACCTCGGGCCGACGGAGGCCTTCAGCGTCGAACAGCTCGCGAGCCTCTACGACAGCAACGTCCTCGGAACGCAACGCGTGAACCGGGCGGTGCTGCCTCACATGCGCGACCGCGGGGAGGGCCTGCTGCTCTGGGTGTCGAGCACCACGGTCCGGGCGAACTGGCCGCCCCTGCTCGGGCCTTACTTTGCAGTGAAAGCGGCGATGGAGCAGCTCGCGATCAGCTACGCGCTGGAAGTCGCTCGGTTCGGCATCGAGAGCGCGATCGTCGTTCCGGGCGCCTTCACCGGCGGCACCAACCATTTCCAGCATGCGATGCAGCCCTCCGACGCGGCCGTCGCGAGCGCTTATCGCGACGGCCCCACGGGAGATCTGGAGGCGAAGGTAATGGCCGCCGTCGAAGCGTTCGAACCGGACGACGCCGACCCGACCGAGGTCGGGCGCGCCATCCTCCGTATCGTCGATGCCCCTCGCGGCAGGCGACCGTTCCGCGTTACCGTCGATCCATCCGAAGACGGCTCGGAGGCCATCGCCGCCCTACAAGACCGGCTCCGCCGAGACACGCTCAAGCTGGCCGGTCTGGGCGACATCGCACGATGAAAGGCCTCGCATGATCAAGCGGTGCCGGCTCCGGAGGGACATCGAGCGGTCGGGGACTTAGTCGAAGGGATCGATCCGGCAGCACGAGCAATAGGCGGAGTTGAAGTGCACCTCGGTCCATAGCGCCGTTTCAAGAGGATGCCGATGAGACAGCCGACAGTCGACAGTTGACAGGCGGCCTCCTGAGCATCAGCCCCGGGTCGACCGAGGGACGCTCGCTCGCGCTTAGCTGGCCGCCAGCCCCTCGCGCGCAAACCCGAAATCGATCAGCCTCGTCCATGAAAGACTCACGCGGGTGAGGACGCAAGCGCACCGGCCGAGTCCGGAACTGCAAGACCCTTCAGATCGGTCGCCGTCTCAACTTGGCAGAAACACACTCGCAGGCATGACTTCCTCTTGGATCGTCGTGTCCACGCTGAGCCGATGGACGGCTCGGCTTTGTTCGTCGAACTCCGGCCATGGAAGTCCGCCCGTCCTGGCGAAGCCCGCCCACAGCGCATGCACCCTGGTCGCGAGGGCTTGAGGCGGGTTCTCGCCGAGGATGCCGCGCGGCCCCGAAGCCACGTCGAGGGTGTCGAATACGAAGGGCAGGTCCACCCCGTGGCAGGCACCAAGCTTCCCGTCGAGGGCCGGGGACATCCAGTCGAATTCGAACACATGGGTTCGGCCTCGGTGTGCCGCCGCGAACTGGCGTGACGGCCACCGGAAGGCGAGGTCGGTAAGGGCCCGGTTCAATGCGGCTCCGCCACCGCCCATGCCCGGTTGCCCCAGCCCATAGGCTTTCAGGACCTCGGACGCTCGAGGCATGGTCTTCCCGAGCAGCCAGCGCGCGGCGAAGCCCGGGATGCGCCCTTGCAGGCTGGTGGGCACGAACCAGAGATTGCCTTCCTGCCGACAGGCCCCGATCAGCAGGTCGACGTCGGTGCCGGCACCCTTCCTGAGCGCCGTCAACGGATCGACCGGTAGGACGTCGTCGCCATAGACCGAGTTGAACCGGTTCAGCCGGAAATTGGGGTCGAAGCCGTCTGCGTTCCGGAGATCGAGGCCGACCGGTCCCATCACCTTGCCTTGCGCGTTGAGCAGCGCCTCCGGGGCGACCTGCCGGAAACTTTCGGCATCGGCGCGGATCTTGAGCAGCTTCGCGACGCGGTCGACCGTCCGTCGGGCGATATCGATCGGATACAGGCCTGAACCATGGCCGCTCTGCACGATCGCCCGCGCGAACAGGCCTTGGGAAAGCGGCGACCCGAGCAGCGAGGCGACGTGCATGCCCCCGGCCGACTCCCCGAAGATGGTGACGTTGTTCGGATCGCCGCCGAACGCCGCGATGTTGGCCTGCACCCAACGCAGCGCCGCCTGCATGTCGCGGAGCGCCAGATTGGTCGGCGCACCCGGTACGGGAAGGAAGCCCTCGACGCCCATGCGGAAATTGATGGCGACGTACACGACTCCCGATCGTGCGAACGCCGCGCCGTCGTTGACGGGGATGTCCTTCTTGCCGACGGTTCCGCCGCCGCCATGGATCCACAACATCACCGGGCACCCGGTCGCGTCGTGCGGCGTCCAGACGTTCAGCGTCAGATAGTCGTCGCCCTTCGTCCAGCCGTCGCCCGCCAGGGGAAGCATATCGATCTTGGGGAACGAGATGCTCGATTGCGGCGCGCTCGGGCCGGGGACACGCGCGTCGCGGACGTCGGACCAGGATGCGGGTTCGTGGGGAACCGCGAAGCGCCGCGCGCCGACCGGCGGCGCCGCATAGGGGACGCCGAGGAAGAAACGCGCGCCGTCCCTGGCCACCTTGCCGCGAACACGGCCTTGGGCGACGGTGATCACCGGGTCCTCGCCGTTCCGGTCGGGCGTGACGACGCTCGCGCTTGGCGATGACATGGTCGTGGTCGAACCTGTTGATGACATGGTCGAAACCTCAAGCGATCGAGTAAACGACAGATAGGCCGGGGTTACGCCCGTCCCACGTGGAGCGGTCCGGCGTCGGTCCCCGAAGCTGGACGCACCGCAACAGCTGGCGACCGCCCTGGTTCGTCACCGGATGTCATGGTCCTGATGATCCCGCGCGCCGGGTTTCAGGAACGGCACCCACGTCAGGCTTGCCTTAGCAACGGGAGGTCGGGCGCGAGGAACTCGGCGCAGACCGGGCCGGTCCCGAATATCGCGACCGTCACGGGTTCGATCCCGGTCGAGATCACACCGTCATAATGCGGCGTCTTCGCCACCCTGAGGACGAAACCACCGGCTCCCACCGGCCTGCTTTCCGCCGGGTTGTAATCGGCCCCGCCATCAACCCACCACGTGCCCGAGATCACCGCGCAGATGCGATCGGTACGGTAGGTGTGGGGAGCGCTCATGAAGCCCGGATGCCATCTGACGAACGTGCAATATGGGCCGTGCCGGTCGGGATCGTCGAACAGATGCACGTATTCGTAGGAGTTGGGCGGGGCGCCCGCCGGCACCGTGAATACGATGTCGGTCGGCAACGTGACCTGAGTTCCGCGTTCCATCATGGCAAGCCCGAAAGGAGGAGAAACACCGATTGCGGATGGAAGCGACCCGATCATACGACACCTGCTCAATGCGTCGGCCTGGATCATAGCTGTCGCATCGTTCGTGATAAGCCACCTTATCCCACGCGCCTTGTTGGGTCCGGATCATCAATCCAGTCCGAACGGGAGCGATACGGCGAACCTGCGATCGTCACCGACGAAATAGCTGCCGCCCGTTCCGAGCGGCGCGGCCGACCGGCATCCGTGCTCCGCGAGCCCGTACCGAGCGCAGGCCTGGCACCGGAGGATGATCGATCGCTGCCGACGGGACCCTGCCGGCATTCCCACGAAGCATCGGTCAGCGCCTGAGCGATCGGGCCGGACGAGCGAACCGGCGACGCCGAGATCATCGGTCGCGACCGCCGAACGTGTAGCTCAGGGCCACGCCTCCCGAGACCTGATCGCGCGATCCAAAGGCACGCACGACCGGCGAACGACCGGCATCGCGTACCAGGCGATCGTATCGCGCGTAGCCGTAGATGCCCCAACGCCGGGTGAGTTGACGTAGCACCGTGGTGGCGGCACCGACGGCCTGGACTCCGCCCTCGGGACGAAAGGCGGGCAGTCCGGACGGAGCGGCATCCTGCGGAGCGACGCCGAAGAAGGCGCGGTGATGCCGCCCGTCGGCGAAGGTAACGCGTGGACCTAAGGAGACGAGATAATCGTCGGCCCGCCGCGCGATATAATCCGCGCTGACGGCCCCGACCCATCCACGATGGCCGCCCAGACCCCTGCGACCTTCGACGCGTACCCGGAAATCGGGGCGCAGCTGATATTGCGCGAACCCGCCCACCTCTACCGTGTTGCCGATCCTGGGCAGTTCTCCACCGACGTCCCGAGCGGGTCGGCTGCCCTCGAAGCTGAGTGACGGTCCGACGGAGAAGCCGCTTTGGCTGAACGCCGGGAAGCCGAAGCTCTCATCCGCGGCCGTGAACTCGAACGGCGCGTCACCCCGCGCCCGTGCGACATCGACCAAGGGCTGGAGCCGATGATCGGAAGATCCCGGAAAGCTCGGCACGAGCTGAGGCCCGAGGACCACCCGTGTGCGACGTGGCGCGGCTTCTTCTTGCGCCGACGCGGGTGCTACCGAGAGACCGAACATGGTTGCGGACGCCAGGCAAAGGGAGGCGGAGCCGCGGAGTCGCGGGCGGGGAAGCCGTTTCGGCGAAAGACGGTCGCCGCTGGGAGAAGCACTTGCGGCGGCGGGGTCAACGAGCATGTCGGGCTCCTTCGAACAATGGCTTTGATAAAAGGCTCATCAGGTCGGCCAAGAAGTTCCGGTGCCCTCTCAGCGCTTGCGGATAACTGAAGAGTAGAGCGACACCAAGGCAAGAACCACGATGCACGCGCCGATATAGCCGACCGGTGCGGAGTCGACGGAGGTACCAAGCGAGTGACCCAAGGCGACGAATGCCGCAACGAAACCCAGGCCTAAGATCGTATGCCAATGCCCCGGGGATTGAGCATGTATCTGCTCGCCGACCCGACCAGCTTCGCCCGGTGTCGGGTCGTCGATGCGCGTGCCGCTTCCTGCATGATCGTCGATCACCGTCCGCGCGGGCGGACGTCGACATCGACGCCGGTACGGGGGCAGGTTCAGCGCGTCGGCGGAACCGACCCGCTCGGCTCGGCTGCAGCGCCAGCGCATCTTGTAGTTCACCGCTCGCCCCGCAGTCGAGCTTGGCGCGGCACCGCCGCCAAGGCGCCGACGGCACGTGCGAGACGCCGACCGACAAGCAGGCTTGGGCGAACATCGCGGGCCGCCGGGTGCCGGTGCGCTCGCAGCATCCGCCGCCGCGATCACAACGCACCTTGCCAAGCTACCCGATCGAGCATTTCGAGGTGACGCTCGACCCGGGGAACACGATCGATGATCATCGTGCTTTCCTGACGCAGGTCGTAGGTCGGCCATTGCGGGAGACCGGCGTCGACCACGCCGGTGCGAATGAACGACGACCAGACCGCGCGCATGGTCGCGCCCATCGGCGCGTCCGCTCGGGAAAAACCATTGAGCCGAGCGAGCCGATGATCGAACTGCTCGAAGACCATCGGCACGTCGAAGCCGTGCGGGGTCTTGTCGCCGAACGGCCCGTTCTCGACCTTGTAGTCGAGCCGGTATTTGAACACCTCGCCGCCAGAGGCCACCTGCGCATCGGTCAGGCGGAGGCTGGTCATGCCGAATGTCTCGGCGGTCGTTACCTTGTAGGTCGGATCGGCAACGGAAAGGCTGGGATCGGCTTCGGCGTAGACGCCTCTGGCCTTTTTCATTTGCTCGGCCGTCGCCTTGAACGTCGGCGGCACGAAGGCGGAATCGCCGGCCACCTGCGGGGGGACCATCATCCGGGTCTCGTCGCGGCACCAGCCGAGCAGCAGGTCCACGTCTCGCGCCGAGCCACGCGCGACGGCATCGATCGGCAACACCGGCAGCACTCGGGAATCCAGCACACCTTTGAACGGCACGGCCTGCGGCCAGTCGGCGGCTGACTTGCCTCGGGCGGCGAGCAGCTCGTCGGGCGTGGCTGTAGCCTGCGGGGAGACCGTTGGCGTGCGGGTCGCGTCGAAAACGCCCGGCCAGCGGAGAGCAGGCACGGAACGCCGATAACGCGCGGCACCGCCAGTCGGCGCGCCATACGGAATGCCGGTATAGACGTTCAGCGCGCCTTTGCGCCGCCCGCGCACCGCTCCTGCCGGACAAACGACGACCGAGTCCCCCTCCTGTGCTCCTGCGCTACCCGAGTAGATCAGGCCGCGCGCCGCCGCTGCGACCGCAAGCGACATCACGGCTTCGCGCCGGCTGATCCTCACGTCCCGGCTGCTTCCGGATGTCCGAGGCCGCCGCCGGCGGATGCCGCCGCGCTGGTGGCTGCGATCAGACGGACACGGGCGCGCGTGCATCGGCCGCGGCGCATGGAGCCGAGGCTGTCGGCCATTACTCGAACGCCTGCATGTCTATGACGAACCGGTACTTCACATCACCTGCCGCGAGCCGGGCGAGCGCCTCGTCGACCTGGTCCGGCCGGACTATTTCAACGTCGGCGGTAATGCCGCGCGCGGCGCAGAATTCGAGCATCTCGCGCACTTCGCGGGTACCGCCGACGCCCGAACTGGCGATGCTTCGGCGTGCCATCGCCAGGATATACGGCTTGGCATCGAACGCGTCCGGAATCCCGAGGGACACGAGCGTGCCACCGATGGTCAGGGTCTGAAGATAAGGGTCCATCGGGTAGCCGTCCGAAACGGTATCGATGATGACGTCGATCCGGTGGGCCTGGTCGCGCATCTGCACCGGATCGGTTGAAAGGACGACCTCGTCAGCGCCGAGCCGCTTAGCCTCGCGTGCCTTGTCGGCCGACCGCGTGAAGGCGACGACTTCCGCACCCATCGCTGAGGCGAACTTGATCGCCAGGTGACCCAGCCCGCCGATGCCGATCACGCCGATGCGCTTGCCGGGACCGGCATCCCAATGCCGAAGCGCGGAGTAGGTCGTGATGCCGGCGCACACCAGCGGTGCCGCGCCTGCCGGATCGAGGCCGTCGGGCAGATGATGGACGAACCGCTCGTCGCACACATAGGTGGTCGAGAAACCGCCGCGGGTACGGGTGCCGTCTACCCGGTCGACGCCGTCATAGGTCGTGGTGGGAAATTCCAGGCAGTACGGCTCCTCGTCCCGCAGGCAGGGCGCGCACACGCGGCAGGAATCGACGACCGTGCCGACCGCGACGATATCGCCGCGCTTGAAGCCGGTCACGCCGTCGCCGCAGTCGGTGACGCGGCCGACGATCTCATGGCCGGGGACTAGCGGGAACTCCTGTCCCCATTTTCCGATCGCGTGCAGGTCGCTATGGCAGATTCCGCAGAACAGGATGTCGATCGCGACGTCCGCCGGCCGCAGGGCGCGACGTTGGAACTGCCAATGAACGAGCGGGCCGTCCCGCTCCATCGCCGCCAACCCGGAAACCGGAAAACCGTCACGGACGGATGAGGGCATATCGGTCATGCAAAGCCTGTCTTGATGGATTAACACGAAACATAGCCGCCGGATTGGCCGTGATAAGCTGCGTTGTTTCGTGCGCACCGATGAAGCTAACTCACCTATTACGACAATTGACCGTTGAACTGCCCGCGAGCGACGGTGGCTGGACTGGAAGCGGACTTATTCAGCTTTTGCATTAGCCCCATCGTGGCGGCGACCGCGACGAACGCGAGGACGATCGACAGACCCAGGCATGTCGCGTTGTCGGCGGCGCCGGCACGTGCCGCGATAAAACCGAGCCCCATGAATGTCCCGTTCCAAACGAGGATTCCCGCGCCCGACGCGAGCACGAACACGACCGGCTCGATCCTGGCCGCGCCGCTTAGCCCGGGCGCGAGAAAACGAAGGGCGGGTACTAGCTGCGCCGAGAAGGGAAACAGCACTCGGTTGCGCCGGGCTCTACTTCGCAACCTGACGAGCCGACGCCGATCGAGCGCGAGACAGCCAAATCGCCTCCGGCCCGGTCGGGGCCCCGACTTGGCCAGTGCTCCGCCGAGCCCGAACATGGCCAGCGACCCTGCGGCCCCACCCGCGACCGACGCCACCATCGCGGCGGACAGGCAAATCAGACCCTGCGCGGAGGCCATGCCGATCGCGGCGTACAGGCCGTATGAGGGCAGGACGGGCACGACGCGTTCGAGCAGGGCGACGACGAAGACACCTAGTACGCCAAACGCCATCGCATGGAGAAGCAACGCGCCCAAGGGGTCATTCATCATGAGAGACCACCGTTCAGGGAGGGTGCGCGACACGCGTTCCAGACAGCGCGACCGATTGTTCCGCAACCAGCGCTATCAGCGATCAGGTCGCCGCGTCGACGCCGAAGAAGCGCTTGCGGTATATGGGCTCGTACAGGTGGGAGCGAACCGATCATGCGGAAGCCGTCCTATGCATCGATGTCAGACATAACACCTCGACTATTCTAGAGAAATCGCATTGTTTCGCGCGCCTTGATGGACTCCATTCATCAATTGGACAGCCGCGTCCGTCAAAAAAGAACGAGGTTCGACGTTCTCGACTTTGAAGCCGATCCAGCGTGCGGTACGATCGTACAGTTCGCTGTGCGAACGTTGAATCAGGTTCACCAATCATGGCTCTTAACGATCATGCGGAGCTCGCGGTGTTCATTGCGATCGCGGAGGAGCGAAGTTTCAGGCGCGCGGCCGCGCGTCTTCGCCTCACACCGTCCACGCTGAGCCATTCGCTCCGGTCGCTTGAGGATCGGCTTGGCGTTCGCCTGCTGAACCGCACGACACGAACCGTTGCGTTGACCGAGGCCGGAGCGGATCTGCTGGCCGACGTGGCCCCGGCGTTCCGCGCGGTCGCGGGCGCCCTGGAACGCGTGAACGCATTCCGCGACATGCCGCGCGGCACGGTCAGGCTCACCGTGCCGCGTCTTGCGGGCACCATGCTGGTGGCACCCCGGCTGGCCACCTTCGCCCTGTCGTACCCGGACGTGAAACTGGAGGTGAACGTCAACGACGCGTTCGTCGACATCGTCAAGGAAGGCTTCGACGCCGGGATCCGGCTCGGAGAAAGCCTGGCCCACGACATGGTCGCCGTTAGGATCGGTGGCGATCTCCACGGTGTCATCGTCGGCTCTCCCGACTATTTCGAGCGGCACGGTAAACCTTCTTCCCCGCGCGATCTGCACGACCATCGCCTGATCAATCGCCGGCACACCGGAAGCGGTGCCGTTCATCCGTGGAAGCTCGCCAAGGACCCGCAGGAGGTCTCGGTTTCGGGTCAAGGCCAACTGACGCTGAACTCCGACGAGCTGATCACGGCCGCCGCTCGCGGCGGGGTCGGCATCGCCTATATGAGCGAGACGGATGTCGCCGAGGATCTCGCTTCGGGCGCCTTGGTGTCCGTACTGGGCGATTGGTGTCGGCCGATCGCGGGATGGCATCTCTACCACCCGGAAAACCGTAACGTCACGGCCGCGCTGAAGGCGCTGATCGCTTCGCTGACGGCCGCTTAGCTGCGTGGTGCCGGCGATCGTCGGCACCGCTTGCGTCAAGCGCGGTCATGGAATCGACCGGCCAGCCGCCACCCGATCGACGCCCAGGCCGTTCCGACCGCCGCGAGCAGGATGTTGACGTAGATGGTCAGGCCGCCGAGCCGCAGCACCGGGATGGACGGGCCCGCGAGCGGGGAAAGCCCGGGGAGCAGGAACGAAATCCACAGCATCGGCGACCAGAACGCGATCAGCAGCGCTGCCGCCGCGATCACCCCGGGACGGCCCCCGCGCGCCAGGAGCCACAGTCCTGTCGCGACCATGATCGTCAACATGGCCAGCATCTGCGCCAGGTGGAACCGAGCGTGCGGATGCCAGAGCGGATTGAGCAGGTGAGTGCTCCCCGTATCCTGCGACAGCGCGTAGATCACGGTGAAGACGAGGCCGATCGCCAGCATCCAATGCCCAACGCCCCATCCTGGCCTATCCTCGTTCATCCCCACGCCTGTTCGCCCCATGCCATTTCAGAGAACGACCGTGCCGACCGTGACGTGCTTGGGGCCGCGTCCCGCCTTCACGCGACGAACCTCGCGTCCCGTGGAGA
>NZ_CAXSBH010000063.1:0-14903 GCF_964235535.1 uncultured Sphingomonas sp. | reverse complement strand
AAATCACGGACTTCTATAATGGCGATTACAGGTTCGGCCCGGCGATCGATTACCGCCAAGTGCTCCGCTATTACGAGGAGAACGCGGCGCTGGTCAGGCTCGACGCGCCGCAGACTGCGATCAACGAGCGGTCGCTCGACTACCGGATCGAGGAGGATATCTATGCAGGTTACGGGATGGTCAGCCTGGCGATCGGCGACCTGACCGCGATCGGCGGCGTCCGCGTTGAGCGGACGGAGGGGCGGTACGACGCTTTTTCCATCCGCGGCGCGACCGGGATCACGCCACTGACCTTCGACAAGAAATACACGGACATCCTGCCGAGCGTCCATTTGAACTACCGGCCGCGTCCCGACGTGATCCTGCGCGCGGCATGGACCAACACGATCGGCCGCCCCAATTACGACGCCTCGGTCCCGACCTTCGGCGATGATGGTGCCGGGAACGGCGTCGCGGGCAATCCGGACCTGGAGCCCTACAAATCGATGGGACTCGACCTATCATTCGAATACTACCCCGACACCGACAGCATCTTCTCGGTCGGCGTATTCTACAAGAAGCTTGAGGACCCGATCTTCACCCGCACGTTGCGGCCCGCGAGCTTCAACGGCGTACCGCTCTTGTCGCTGTCGCAGCCGCAGAACGCCGAGAAGGGTGAACTCCTCGGCGTCGAGGTCAATCTGCAGCGCCGTTTCACCTTCCTGCCAGCGCCGTTCGATGGACTCGGTGCGTCGCTGAATGGGGCTTATATCGACTCGGAGGTGACCGTGCCCGAGCGCGAGTCCGAGAAGATCCCGTTCTTCCGCCAGTCCGACTTCATCGCCAACGCCTCGCTGTTCTTCGAGCGCGGCGGATTTGAGGCGCGGGTAGCGGTCAATTACCGCGACGACTTCATCGAGAATGTCGGCACCAGCATTGCATCGGATGTGTACCAGAAGGCGCGCACGGTGATCGACGCGCGGGCCAGCTATCAGGTGACCCGCGCGCTGACGGTGTTCGGGTCGCTGTCGAACCTGAACGAGGCGCCGCTCGCCTTCTACCAGACCAGCAGGAATCAGATCTTCAGCCGCGAGATCTACTCGTTCAACGGCGATGTCGGCGTGAGCCTGCACTTCTGATCGAGGCCCACCTCGCGCAGGCCGCGGTCCGGCTCACCGCGGTCGGGGTGCGCCGCCTGCGCGCGCGCGAGGCGCGTCAGAGCGTCGCGGCGGATGCGAGGTCGGTCTATGCGGTCGCAAACAGCACCGTCGCGCGCTACGACAAGGCGACCGGACGGCGGCTGGCGGTATGGAACGGCGATCCGGCGCGGTTTCCGCACGTCAACAACTGCGTCGGGCGGCGGCGCGCCCTAGGCGGCGTGGACGACTTGGTTGACGCTGGATCGAGCGGTTGATTCAAGGCTTCCTTTTGGAGGCGTAAGTGAGCCGGGGCGATCTGAGCGAGGCGGAGTGGCGGGTCTTGAAGGACCTACTGCCGATCGAGCCATCGATGCGAGGTCGCGGGCGGCGTCCGACCGAGAACCGGGCGGTCCTCAACGGCATTCTCTGGCGGCTGCGTTGCGGCGCTCCCTGGCGCGACGTGCCGGAGAAGTACGGCAAGTGGAACACGATCTACCGGCGGTTCCGGCGCTGGAGCGAGGCCGGCACGTGGGAGATCGTGTCGATAACCCTGGCCGAGATGATGGCGGACACCGGCCATTACAGCATCGACAGCACCACCATCCGCGCCCACGTGTCGGCAGCGGGCGTAAAAGGGGGACTCATCGACAGGCTCTTGGCCGCTCGCGGGGCGGGTTCGGCTGTAAGGTTCACTGCATCGCCGATGCCGGCGGGCGACCGCTCGCCTTCCATCTGACCGGCGGGCAGGCCGCCGACTGCAAGGCCTACGACACGCTGATCGCGCTGCCCGAAGCCGAGCCGGCCGCCCTGCTCGGCGGCAAAGGGTACGACGCCGATGCCACCCGCGACGATCTGCGCGGACGCGGGATCGACGCCATCATCCCGGGCCGCTCGAACCGCAAGAAGCCGATCATCCACGACCGCGCTCTCTACAAGGAGCGCAACCGCATCGAGCGCATGTTCGGTCATCTCAAGATCAACCAAGCCGTCGCCACCCGCTACGACCAACTCGCCGAAAGCTTCCTCAGCATGATCCAGATCGCAGCCACCCGCTACCTGCTCAAATTCGTCCACGCCGCCTAGCCTGCTCGGCGAGTTTCGGCTCGATGTGCGCCCGCACGCCGTCGACGTGGCCGACGCGCCGGCGGCGCTCCACGAGCGGATCCGAGAGTACTACCGCAGGCTCGGCAACCGGTCGTACATGGTGCTGGCGCTCAGCCTCGGCGTGCCCGCGCTCACCGCCGACCGGGACTGGCGGTAGGTGAAGGTGAAAGGGTTCAAGCTCGAGCAGGTGCGGTCGCAGACGCCAGCACACCCCCGATATCCGCGTGGTTCCACATTCGCTAGGGTAGCTCGTCATGGAACACGTTCTTGAACCAAAGCACCGGCTGGGGACGGCTACAGGCGAGGCTCGGCGCGAGTGCCCCTATGCTCGGGGCGTCGGGCTCACCCGAGACCTCGATGCGGCAACGCTTGAGGCGCTACGCACCGTCGAGCCTAGGCGCAGAAGCGTGGAAGCGCAGACCCGGCTTTACGCCGAGCAGCCGAGAGCGAACAGCTCCGGCCATGATGGTACGCCTAAACCCTGATCAACAAAGTTCTGATCGGTGTTCGGTAACGGGCACGCCCCTCACTGAAACAGCTCCGCCGCTCGCAGGCGCTTGTCGCTTACCTCGATCAGGCCGTTGTTCCACAACGTGGCGATCCCGTCGTTCCGGTGACCGCCAATCGGTTTCTTGGCCAGCGCCGCCGCGAGTTAGACCGTGTCGGTGTAGCGCTTGCCCGCGGCTGCGAGCGCACGCAGCATCTCGGGTGGACGTCCGAGCTGCCGTCTCTGTCGACTACCACGCGTCCTACGACGCCGGCATGCTCACCGCGCCACTTTGACCCGCTCGAATAGCTGGCCGTTTTGAAGTTTGATGTCGTCCGCTTTGATCGGCCTTATATCGGCACGGGTCAGCAGCCAGATCCGTGTGTCGTTCTGGCCGATCGGCAAGCCGCGTACGACGTCATTTTGCAGGTGGTAATCCCAGCCGTCGCCCCTGCCCACTAGCGCCAGGTCTGCCTGGGCCTTGATCCTGCCCGCGTACGGACCCGCGACGAGCACGACACCGATCGCCAGGGCGATGGAGCTTGCCGGGAACACGACCGGGCTCAGTTGATCCGGCTCCAAGGCTTGGCCCTTACGCCACCTACCCACGCCGAAATGCCGCAGCATCAACACGGCCAGAACGAGGAGAAGTATGGCCACTAGGAGCGGCAACATCGCGCCGAGCAGAGCGGCCAGCGTGGTCAGCATGGCGCTCGCGCCCTTAATTCCGACGCCCACGTTGGCGAAGCCGAAGCCCGCCGGATTTAGCCCGAGCCGCAGGAAGTAAGCGTCATAGTAGGTCCAGCCCGAAAAATAGAGCGCCGCGACGAGCAGGCCGGCGACAAAGGCGGGATCGGACACGCGCCGGACCAGACCGCGTTCCCCGATTTGGCTCTTATCCTTTTGGCTCGGCGGCAAGCTTCTGTTCCAGCCCGACGATGCTTACGGGTGTTCCTCACCATAGCATCAATCGGACCAGCCATGCGAGCTATCGCCGCCTCGAGGAGGAGCCGACCTCCACGGGTGTACGCTGGCCCATCCCGTTGCGAACAAACCGGGGCATGACCAGGCGTTCGCGGCGGCACCGTTTGCTTTCTCGGGACCCAAGCGCATGGGCAGCCGTTGACGAGCGTCGTGACATGGAGCCCAAGATGAACCTGAACGAGCTGCTGCCGAATGGCGGCATCGAAGCACTCGCCGGCCAGCTTGGCATACCGCCCGAGCAGGCCCGGCGCGGAGCCGAAGCGCTGCTCCCTTCGGTTCTTGGCGGAATGGGAGATAACTCGGCGGGGTTGGATACGCAGATGAACGCGCTCGGCGGCGCCGAACTGGCCCAGAACGTCGTCGGCCCGGAACCGACGCAGGTCGACCGGGGCAACCAGCTGCTCGGCGGCATCTTCGGCTCCAAGGACGTCAGCCGTCAGGTGGCCGGGCATGCCGCGCAGAGCAGCGGTCTCGACCCGGCCCTTCTGAAACAGATGCTGCCGATCCTGGCCATGCTGGTGGCCGGCCACCTGTCAGGGCGCTCCGGCGGACAGCAGGGCGGCCTTGGCGGGATCCTCGGCTCGGTGCTCGGCGGGCTGGGCGGTGCTGGCGCGCTTGGCGGGGGCGGGCTCGGCGGCGGCCTCGGAGGCATGCTTGGCTCGATTTTAGGTGGTCGCCAATAAGCCGGTTCCTTGCGCCGCCAAGTACCCCACGGATGCTTTTAGCCGGAGTGGGCTTGCTGGCAATCACTCGAGCATATTAGCGGAATTTCTAGTGGGTAACGCTAAAGGCGGCCGGCTTGAGGGGTAAAAACCCAGGTGCACATGTTCGGGACACGCATTCGGCTGGCAGGAACCGGCCGGCCATTCAGGTTCGGCGTGCGCCGTGGAAGCAGCGTTAAGCTCCTTGTTCGATATGAAGGTGCCGACCGGTGACTAGCTTCGGCTAGCGCGAGCGAATACGCCTCGATGGCCATCAAAGCCTATCTCCGAACGCCCATGTTCTGCTTTCGCAGGAACACGGGACGTCTCAGAACCGGAACCGGAAGCCTGCGCGGTAGGAGCGACCAATGAGGTCGTATGGCGCGCTGGTGCCGAAAGACGTGCCGCTGGACGGGATCAGCTGCGGCTCCTGGTCGAACAGGTTCTCCACCACGCCGAACAGCGTCACCTTGGCACCGCCCAGGTCCACGTCCACATTCTGCGCCAGCTCGACGTAGAACACCTCGTCGAGCTCGTTGAACTCTGCCGGGATGCCGAGCCGGGCGGTTACGGGCTGATTGGTGATGCGGCCCGGGCCCAGGTAACGCGTGGTGATCGTGGTGCGACTCGGCCCCACCGCGTAGGAAGCCGTCAGCAGCCCGCGCCACTTCAGGCTGCCGAAGGTACCCAGCGTGGGGGGCTGCACGTCGCCGGGCAGGTTGGTCTCGTCCTTGGTCCGCTGCGACACGAGCAGGCGCACATCGATCGCGCCGGGCAGCGAGGCGGAGATGCGGTCCAGGCTGGTGCGGTAGCTGACCTCGTAATCGATGCCGGCGACCGACACGTTCTGCGCGTTGACGCCGCTGGTGAGGATGGTCGCGTTCACCAGATTGTTGGCGCCGGGCACCTGAATTATGCTGTCGCAAGCGGCCGAATTCTGCGGGCGGTTGAAGCCGTAGCAGATATCGATCACCGCTTGGGCGCCGAGCGCCACGATCGCGTCGCGGATGTCGATCTTGTACGCGTCGACCGACAGGCTGAAGCCCGGTAGGAAACCGGGCGTGTAGACGCCGCCCACCGTCCAGGTGTCCGCGATCTCGGGCGTCAGGTTCGGGTTGCCGCCGTTCAGCGTGATGTTGGGCACCTGCGGGCTGCCGGGTTGGCTGCGGTCCAGGTACGCGTTCACGAACTGGCTGCTGGGCGCGAACAGGTCGTTGAGGTTGGGCGCCCGGATGTCGCGCGAGCGCGTGAGGCGCGCGCGGAACTGGCCGTCTACGTCCCAGGTGGCCCCGGCCTTCCACGTCGTCACCGTACCACTGGTGGAGTAGTCGGTCAGCCTGACTGCGCCGTTGAAGTCGAGCGCGCGCGCAATCACCGAGTCGCGGAGAAGCGGGACCAATGTCTCTACGAAACCCTCGCGCACGGAGTAGCCGTTGCCGCCTGCTTTGAAGTTGCCGACATTCCACGCGGACGCCAGCGACAAGGCGTCCGCCGTCGCCTTGAAGCTTTCCTTGCGGCCCTCGAAGCCAGCCGCGACGGAGACGGGACCCGCCCAGGTGGAGAAGGGCTCGTACTGCGCGTCGAAGGAGAAGATGTCCTGGACGATGTCCAAATCCTGACGGGTGCGCAGGCCATCGTTAAGGCCGGTCACATAGGCGATCGCGTCTGCGCCCAGCGATCCCTCGCCGAACACGTTCAGCGGTACGCAACCGTTGCCCGGCGCGGTGACGCGCGAGCGGCAGATCGGCATGCCGGCGGCCACCCCTACGACGCCCCCGACCGCCGGGTTCGCGATCGCATCCAAGGCCAGGGCTAAGCGGCTCAGGATGATGTTGTTGTCGCGCGTGTACCAAACGTCGCTGTGACCGCGCTGATAATAGGCGCGCCAGCGGCCCTCGCCGTCGAACCGGCCCTCGAGCGCGGCCAGGATGCGATCCTGTCGCCGGTTATAGCCCGCCTCGCCTATATGCTGGTCCGGCCGGTTGACGACGTCGTAGAACAGGCGGTTGAGCTGAAACGAGGTGATACGGTTCTGGTCCATGGCCTGCTGGACCGACACCGGCAGAAACGGGTTGGCGCGATTGACGGTGATCGCGGCCGTGCCCTGGCGGTTGTACACCGCCGACCAGTTGATCGTGTCGTTGCCGGCATAGCTGCCTTCGAAGATCGCGGTGACGTCGTCCGCCAACTCGTAGGCGAACCGGCCGTAGATGCTCCAATGCTCGTCCTCGGGGAGCAGCGCACCGCGGATGGGAAGTGACTCCACGTCGCCGCCTGCTTGCACCTGGCCCTGCTGGATGGGACCGAATACGAACCGCCCGACTTGACCGCCGGGCAGGAAGTTCGTGCCGCGCAAGGGACCCGATGCGATCACGCCGCCCGGCGTGCTGTTGTAACCGGCGTCGAAGCGTACGATCTGCCCGGGCTGACCGTTGGTCGCGGTCCAGGCGGGGTTGTTGAGCAGGCGCAGACCGGGCTGGAACCAGTCGCGCGGGTGCTCGAAGAAGTCGATCCGATCGCCCTTGTAGTAGAGGCCGCTCAGGAGCAGATAACCGCGCTCGCCGATCTTCCGACCCGCCGCCACGTCTCCCGTCACGATGCGGCCGCCGCCCTGCTCCGTGTCGCTATAGGTGAAGTTGGTCCGCATTCCCGTGAAGCCGGTGTCGAGAACGAAGTTCACCACGCCCGCCACCGCGTCCGAGCCATAGGCCGCCGACGCACCGCCCGTGACCACGTCGACTCGGCTCACGAGATTTTGCGGCAGGAGGTTGACGTCGACCGCGGGCGACAGGCCCGAGCCCACCACACGGCGCCCGTCGAGCAGCGTCAGCGTGCGCGTAACGCCCAGGTCGCGCGCGCTGAGCTGGTTGGCGCCGCCCGTGGCGTTGGCGAAAAGCGTGGTGGTGCGAGTCGAATTGCCAATGCCCAGGGAAGGCAGCTGCTGGACATAATCGGCGATGTTGGTCGGATTGCGCTGCTGGATGTCCTCGCGCGAGAGCACCGTGGTGGGCGTGGGCGCGCGGGCGCCGTCGCGCACGATGCGCGAGCCGGTGACGATCACGTCCTCCGCCCCTTGCGCCGCTTGCCGCTCGGCTTGGTCGATCGATACTTCCGAGGCTGCGGGGGAAGTTTCTGCCGGAGAAGCGGCGCCCGCGGTCAGCGGCTCGCCGCCGCCGGGCTGGCGCGCGTCGGGGCGGGTCTGGGTCGTCTGGGTTGTGCCGGCCTGGGTTGCGCCGGTCTGCGCCACGGCGGCACCAGGAAGCGCAGCTATTGAACTGCATACCATCACCGCGCCGTTGACCCACAGCCGCGACCGGTCTCCTGCGGATCGAACCACCATGTCAATCACCCCCATACGCCCCGCTGCGTTGCAACAACCTCGGTTATTAGTTTCGTATCGTCAATACCTGTCGTTGTGTTATCATATTGCGTCTTTATGCCCGTGCTGCCCCTGATATCAGGCATACGGCCAACGAGCGTCTCAACTCGGTCGTGCGGCTCGGACTTGATCGAGGCCAATGTCCCTGGTCTCCCTCTCGCTAAATTAGACGAGCCTCGGTGACCTGCTCTGCCAAATCACCGTTGATCCAGTTGCGGATATCCACGGCTGCTTCGCCGCTCCCCAGACCGGACGTTCGTTCCTGCCCCGCTACAAGCTGAGAATGACCTTCGGCGGAAAGGCTGAATTGGGGAAACAGCGGCTGAAGCGGGCACGTGATCCGCTCATCCAGCAACCCATCGGGCGAGGAGTCCCACGTCTAGCTCGTTGCTTCGCAACTGATTTCGGTTATGTCGCCGGTACCTCGTCACACGCTCCTTAGCAAAAGATTGGCGCAACAACTGGGCGAAGGATCGATGAGCCTGCTGAACTTGGTGGTCGGCCGATCTTGGTTCGTGCGACGAAGCGCGGAGGCAGGCGTGTTATGGCACTCTCCGCGTCGGCGACGGTCCACGCCGGTCCGGATCACGAGGCTTAGATCGCGCTCGAGCCCGGCGAGGAGGGCTCACCGATATGCTCGTCCATAATGGCTGCGGGGGCAGCACCACCGTCAACGCCGGTGCCCTCGGTCCGAATTCTTTCGTCGGTTGGCTACAGGTCGGTCAGTATCCAGGAGACGAACCTGCGCAACTCTGTGCGGCCGTGCGAAACAAGACGTTGACACCGTAGAGAAAAAGAAACGGGCTCTCCATGTAGAGAGCCCGGTCAAGCAACGCTGCGACAAGGAGAGGTTACTCCCGGCGAAGGGCGTCCAGCGCGGTCGATTGAGCTACACCGCTCATCGAGCGGAGAATGCCGCTGTCAAAGCATCATGCTGCTTGCGGCTGATCTCGATCATCGAGCCGTGGCGCACTCCGGGCGGCATCTCGTAACGGTTCCATTCGGGCACTCCGCTGTTGCCCGATAATTGGAACCACGGCCCTTCCAGCCGCGGCGCCATCGAAAGACCGTAGCTGCTTCCGGCATATTGCTCGTAATAAAGCAACCAGTCGGCCCCGTTCGGCGCGCGAATGACCGTCGGCGCCTCCCGGAAGTTCGGGCTGACGGGTGGCCCTGGGTCGGGGTAAGGTCCCAGCAGCGTCGGCGCGCAACTGATGCGGACCGTCTTGCCGGTCACCCAGTTGTAGGAGGGGTAGCGCTCGTCCTTGATGATCGCGCAATAGCCCGCGTCGCCGTTTTGCTGCACGATCGTGTCGATCGTCGCCATATCCCAGGCGAACAGGCGACGCGGCGGCGTGGTAAAGGTCTTCAGGTCGCGCGAACGCACGTAGAGCGTCCGCTGACTCGCCCAGTAGCGTTCCGGATCGTCGGTCGAGCCAGGCACGTTCGGCGTGTGCCACGTCAGCAGGAATTCGTTCGACCGCTCATCGAACATCAGCTTGGGAGCACCGATCCTCTGTAGGGGATGGGGGTGCCCGGTCGCGGCTTTCAGGTTTGGCCGATAGGTCCCGTAGGGCGTCCAGCGGATCAGGTCGTCCGACACCCAGAAGCGGATGAACGGGTCATCGTCGTTCTCGTTGCCGACCAGGAAATAACGCCCGTCGCGCCCGCGCGCGATCGACGCATGGCCGCGATAGTCCGCCGACACCGGTCGCCCCCCGTTGAGCCTGCGCCAGGTAAACCCGTCCAAGCTGACCGAATAATAGAGGACGCCGTACCGCTCCTTCGTCATGTGGGCGAAGAGGTATGCCTTTTCAGGATGGACGTAGTGCTTGACCGGTGCTTCGGGCTGCTCCTGCGCCCTGGCCTCGACCGCCGGAAACATCACGGCCAGAGCGAAGGCGGCCGTCTTGACGAGGGTCTGAAGATCGCGTCGTGCGCAGCCGGTCCCGTCCACCGCCGTGAGCCACCCCAAGAGGCCGGCGGGCGAGGGGCTGGCCGCAGGCACGGGACCCGCGGCCCGCGCACGGGAGAGCTGGATCGGTCGCATGGGCACCTCGTCTCAGAACCGCGTCCGGATGCCGACGAAGTAGGTCGAGTCGTCGTCACGGATGTCGTGAGGAAAGAAGGGCTGGTCGAAGTAGCTACGGTATTTGGAGCGATTGATGTTGGTCCCGTTCACGCTGAAGGTCACATTCTCGCTCACGTCGTAGCTGACCGTGAAGTCGAGGCGGCCGAAGCCGCGCACCTTGTTGAAACCGACGACTTGTCCGATTGGTCGCACGAGATTGCCGATCGAGAACTCGTTGTATTTGGATCGGTAGGTATAGATGAGCCGCCCAGTAAACTTCGACCGCTCATATAGCAGCCCTAGGTTGTAGCTATATTTCGAGACCCCGAGTAGCGGTTCGCCCTCGAGTATATCCCCCTCGGTCGTGATCTCGCTGTCAGCGAGCGTGAAATTGGCGACCGCGCCTAACCCGGACAGTGCGCCCGGCAAAAAGTCCAGGAACGTCTGTCCACTTACCTCCAGGCCTTGGAGCGTCGCCGCCCCCGCGTTGCGTGGACGAGTAATATTGTAGGTAACGCCGTCGATCACCTCCGGATTGGTGCCGGACACCGTACGGTTCTTGAGCTTGCGCCAGTAGACCGCCGCCGACAGGTAATTGCTCCGACCCCAATAATATTCGACCGTCGCATCAAGCGCATCCGCTTTTTGGGGCTTGAGGTCCGGATTCCCGCCACCGCCGTTCGGCTGGACGTTGGCGTTGTTAGGGACCTCGTAGGTCAGGCCGGGGTTGAGGTCGCCGAACGCGGGCCTCGCTAGGGTCCGGGTCGCCGAGAAGCGGAACTGCAGGTTTTGGTCAAGCCTGAGCCGCGCGCTGAAGTTCGGCAGGAAGTCGGTATCGCTCGTGTCGGTCTCGACGGGCGTGGCTACCGCAGAGGGGTTAGGATCGGTCGGCGTCGGTGCCGGGCGGATCAGGCCCGTGCCGACGAGCGTCCGGTCCGTCTTGGTCAGTCGACCGCCCAGCAGCCCGTCCAGGCGAGCCCCACCGCCCAGCTCGACTTCGTAGGCGGCCTGCGCGTAAGCCGCATAGGTCTTCTCCGTCGCGTCGTAGTTGCGCGTCGGCTGGAATGCTGGATCGCCAGCCGGCGCGCCGTATAGGGCGCGTATCACGTCCGTCTGGTCCAGCAGGAAGTCGCGGTCAGGGGCGACCCAGTTCTGGCCGCCATTGATGTAGCGGATGCTCGACCGCGACGTGCGGAGGAAATCGGCCGGAAGTCCGACCGAGTTCACGAGGGTAACGCG
This sequence comes from uncultured Sphingomonas sp., assembly GCF_964235535.1. Classification (GTDB taxonomy): domain Bacteria; phylum Pseudomonadota; class Alphaproteobacteria; order Sphingomonadales; family Sphingomonadaceae; genus Sphingomonas. The sequence goes on along the minus strand of NZ_CAXSBH010000063.1, from coordinate 3,820 downwards.
GTTCCCGCCTGGTGCCGCCGGACCGCCTTGAAAGCCTTGGAAGTTTGTCGCGCGGTCGGCGTAGCGCACCCCCGCCTGAAGCTGGCGCACGAACCCGCCCACGTCGTAAGCGGCGTCGAGGCGCGCCGCCCACAGCGAACCGAAGCCCTCGTTGATGTCCTGGAACAGCCCGTTGGCGAAGCGGAAGTCATTCGGGTCGCCCAGCGGGTTGCCCGGCATGTCGGTCGTGCCGTTGCCACCGTCATTGATCACGACATCGGTCGCGGCGATCTGCTTGCCGATGTCGACGATGATCGTGCGGTTCCTCGTCTTCGACTCCTGGTAGGACAGGTCGAAGTCGAGGTGGACGCGGTCCGCGTCGTAGCGCGCGCCGACCGCGCCCAGATACTGATTTGTCCGGGTAGTGCGCGCTTGGGTCGAGGTGAGGCCGGGCACATTGTTGAACCGGGCGGACTCCGCGTAGCAGAGCTGCTGCCGCCCTGCCCCGCCCGTCACCAGCGGCGAGGAGCCGGTGATCGAACCGTTGTAGAAGCCCCCCCCGTCGATGCCGAACTCGCCGCACTCATCGCTAGGCACGACATTGGTGACGCTCTCGGCGGCGAAGATGTCGGAGAAGATGAAGCTCGTCTCGTTGCGCGAGCGGTATCCGGTAAAGAGACCGTCGGCGTACAATTCGAGTTCGGGAGTCGGTTTCCACTGGAGGGCGCCGTTGACCTGCGGCCGCTGATAGCGGCCGACCTGATTCAGCCCCCCGACGCAGGTCGGCAGGATCACTCCGCCCGCGCCAGGCGGGCCGTTGTTGCCCGAACGCGGATCGCAGTTGAACGAGATAGGCCGGTCGAACGGCAGGTCGGAATAGCTGACGTTCAACAGCGCGCCGAACTCCTGCCCGTCACGCTCACCGTGATACGCCAGAAGCCCGCTCAGGAGGGGCCCGAACTTGTCGGGGTTCTTAGCGTAGAACGCCTGCGCGCTCGCCCCGATCGTCAGCCCGTCCTTCAGCGACAGCGGCTTTCTGAGCTTCAGGTCGATGACCCCGGCCACGCCGCCTTCGATCAAATTAGCCGAATTCGACTTGAACACGTCGGCACCGGCGAGTGCCTCTGCCGGCAGATCCTGAAACGAGAAACCGCGGCCGACGCCGCTGAAGATCTCCCGCCCGTCCAGCGTCGTGAGGATGTCGCCGATGCCGCGGATGATCGGACTCTGCGGCTCGTTATTGTCGCCGATGAACACCTGCACGCCCGGCACGCGTTGAAGCGCGGAGGCGGTGGTAGGATCGGGGAACTTGCTGATGTCGTCGGCTACGATGGAGTCGACCACCAGCGCGGAGTCACGCTTGATGTCCGCAGCCGCGGTCAGACTAGCGCGCTGACCGGTAACGATGATGTCAGCGACCGGTGCGTCTTCCTCCGCGACCTCGGCCGCATCCGCACGTCTCCCTCCGGGTACGGTGCCAGCCTGTGGCTCCTGAGCCACTGCTGAAACGAGCGGTGCCGCGAGCGAAGCGTGCGTCGCCCGCGCCGCGGTCAGACGTTGCGTGTTGCGGATCACGAACACCTTGGGCCGGATCATCTGGACGCTCAGTCGTCCGTCGCCGAGAAGTTGCGCGAGCGCCTCTTGGTTGGTGAAGCGGCCGCTCAGCCCCCGCGTCGCCTTGCCGGCGACGTCGGCTTCCGCGAACAGCACCTGTATGCCGTTCTCGCGGGCGAACTGCTTGAGGGCAGTTCCGAGCGGCTGGGCCGCGATGTTGTACGACGCCCGCATCGCGCTCCGCGCGAAGGCCGGCGATGCAAGCCCACCCGCGAACAGGCTCAAGGCCGTCGACGCGAACAGCAGCTGCAGGCTATTGCCCTTCATTATCACTCTCCCCTTGGTCGCTTTCCCAGCGACTTATCGCCAAGGCTGTCCTCGGCCTTCCTCGTGGAGACGTATGAGCGCACCGCGTCCTCACCGACAATCAGCGGTATTTCGCCTATTTATCGTACTTAAGCTAATTGACATGATCGCACGCTGGACGAATGCTCTTCGCGCACGCCAGGGGAGGTCTGGAATGGCCACCACCTATCGCCTGCGACGCGCGAACGACGAGGATCTCGAGGAAAAGCCTCACGTCGGTGCTTCCCAGGCGGCCGAAGGACTTTATGAACGCCTCGTCCGGATGGTCCGCCGGCGCTCGCGCGAACCGGACCCTCGTGATGTGGTTCAGGATGCCTATCTGCGCCTGTCGATGGCGGAGACCCGTTCCGAGATACGCGACCCGGCTGCCTTCCTGCACGTGACGGCATTCAACCTGATCCGCGACCGCGCACGCTCTGCCGCGACGCGCCAGGCGGTCGCCGGCGAAGTGGTCGACATCGATGCTGTGGCCGCCGATGCGCCTTCGCCCGATCAGGCCATCGATGCTAAACGACGCTTGGCGTTGCTCGATGAAGCGTTGAACGAACTGCCGCCGAAAGTCAGGGCCGCGCTGATGATGTATCGATTCGACGAGATGCCCCAAGCGCGCATCGCGGAAGAGCTCCGCTTGTCCGTCTCAATGGTCGAGAAGCACATTCGTCGTGCGCTGCAGCATTGCAGGCGTCGGCTGGCCGAGGCGGATCGCGATGCGTGACCGTATCGATGACGGGCTGATCGGCGACTTCAGCGAGCGTGCCATATGGGCGGAGCTCGAGGGTTTGCGCGGCGGCGACACGATGCGCGACTCCCGACGGTTCGTCGCCGGGCTGAAGGCGGGTCGCGAGCGACGCGGGCAGTGGCTCGCAAGGTGGCGCGGCCTCGTGCCAGCCTCGGGGCTGGCCGTGGCGGCGGCGGCGCTGCTGCTCACTCGGCCCGAGCCGGTCGCCGAGACGCTCCGGACGCAGGTGGGCGAGATGCGGCGTGAGACGCTCGGTGATGGAACGATCGTTCTTCTGAACACGGACACTCGGATGAGGGTGACATTCCGCGACGACGGGCGCGAAGTCGTGCTCCTGGCCGGGCAGGCCCGATTCGACGTGGCGCACGACGCGGCGCGACCCTTCCGGGTCAGCGCGGGCGCCATGACGGTCACGGCCGTCGGCACCGCGTTCGATGTGGTGGCGCTCCCCAGCCGGACGGCGGTCACGCTGATAGAGGGCAAGGTGCTGGTGCGCACGGATGACCGGGTCGGCACGGTCCGTTCCCGTCCCAACCTGCTGACGCCCGGGCAGCAGATGACGATCATGGCCGGACGATTATCTCCGCCAAGGTCCGCTCGCCTCGACGCGGCGCTCGCGTGGCAACGGTCTTACATAGATCTCGGTGATATGAGCCTCACCGAGGCGCTCGATGAGGTGAACCGGTATTCCAGAACGAAAATCGTCGTGGATACGCCCGGGCTGGATAGCGAGGAGATTGGCGGCGTGTTCAAGGCCGGCGACGTGGACGCGGTCGTCGAGGCTCTAAGCGCCTATTTCGAATTGAAGGTCATTCATCGGGACCCGGACAAGATCGTGCTCGGGCGCGCGAGAGCCCACGACCCGATAACGGCAGCAGGTTCCAACATCGGATCATAGCCAACCATCCTCGTCGGATGCGGGCAACGGCAACGACGAACTCGACCGAGACAGTCGGAGTTGGAACCGGCCGTGATTCCGGCTCAGAACGATCTTACCTCCACCCTGGTCACGGCCGATCCGTCAAGGCTTTCTGGCCGACGGAACGGCCAACCGGGTACCCTCTCCCACAGGAACGGGAAAGACCGGTCGCCCATCGGCATCCCAGTCGAGACGTTGTATGCGTGGTGATCGCTTGGGAGTGCACTTCATGTTCGGCCCGGTATTCGCGTGGTAGATGATCC
>NZ_CAXSBH010000062.1:0-15749 GCF_964235535.1 uncultured Sphingomonas sp. | reverse complement strand
AGGCGGCGGTTGAGGTTGCCGATCACGCCCTCGAACGGCTTCTTGACGTCGTAGCTCTTCTTGCCGTCGATGAAGGTCAGCGTGACGGGCTTGCCGCGGGTGCCGTGGAGGATGACCTGCTGGTCCTCCAGCGCCAGGTCGCGCCAGGGTGTGTCGAGCGTAAAGCCGTAAGCGCGCGCCAGGCTGCCCAGCACCTGCATGTAATAGGGCGACGGCGGGTTGGACTTGGCCCAGGGGACGACCGCGCCCTTCTTGATCGTCAGGTCGTGGTTGGGGACGACGAGGTCCTCGTCGAACAGCATCTTCTCGCCCAGGCCGTCGCAGGCTGGGCACGCGCCTTGGGGTGCGTTGAAGGAGAACAGCCGCGGCTCGATCTCGGCGATGGTGAAGCCCGAGACGGGGCAGGCGAACTTCTCGGAAAAGACGATGCGGCCCGGGGGGGCGTGGTCGCCGAGCACGACCGAGGTGGGGGTATGCGGCTCGACAGGGTCGGCGGGGTCGATATACGCCAAGCCGTCGGCGAGCTTGAGCGCGCTCTCGAAGCTGTCGGCCAGGCGCGTGGCGATGGAGTTGTCGTCGTCCTTGGGGCGGATGACGAGGCGGTCGACGACGATCTCGATATCGTGCTTGTACTTCTTGTCGAGCGCGGGCGCGTCCTCGATGTCGTGCATGTCGCCGTTGACGCGCACCCGCGTAAAGCCGAGGCGCTGCCACTCCGCGAACTCCTTGCGGAACTCGCCCTTGCGGCCGCGCACGACGGGGGCGAGGAGGTACAGCCGCGTGCCCTCGGGCAGGGTCATGACGCGGTCGACCATCTGGCTGACGGTCTGCGCGGCGATGGGGAGGCCGGTCGCGGGGCTGTAGGGCACGCCGACGCGCGCCCAGAGCAGGCGCATGTAATCGTAGATCTCGGTGACGGTCGCGACGGTCGATCGCGGGTTGCGGCTGGTGGTCTTCTGTTCGATCGAGATGGCGGGGCTGAGCCCCTCGATATGGTCGACGTCGGGCTTCTGCATCAGCTCCAGGAACTGGCGCGCATAGGCCGACAGGCTCTCGACATAGCGGCGCTGGCCCTCGGCGTAGATGGTGTCGAAGGCGAGCGAGGACTTGCCCGACCCCGACAGCCCGGTGATCACCGTCAGCGTGTCGCGGGGAATGTCGACATCGACATCCTTGAGATTGTGCTCGCGCGCGCCGCGGACGGAAATGGTGGTCAGCATGGACGTCGTTCTACTTCTGTTCCAGGAGGGAAGCGAGGGTAAATGAGATAGGCGCGCGCGGCAAAGGATGCGAGGAACGAACGTCCTATCGGTCTACCTTGGTCTAAACCACTGTCCCGTCCCGCTTATAACACACCCACCGCTTGACGGCGGGGCCGCCCGTCGGAAAAAGAAGCGCGGGGAGCGACCGCGGAGGAGCGGCTGAGCACGGGAGCTGGATCAAAATGGCCACCATCATCGGCACGAGCGGCAATGACACGCTGGACGGCACGGCGGGCGACGACGCAATCTCGGCGGATGCGGGAGCCGACCGCATCAACGGCAGCGGGGGAGTCGATCGCGTGGACGGCGGCGGCGGCGGGTTCGATGCGCTTGAGTTCACGCTCGGTGACGCCTCCACCTTCGCGCAACCGACAGGCCCGCGCACTTACCTGATCGAGCAGGATCGAGTGCGCGAAGCGGGCGGATTGTTCGACACACGGTTCGCCGGCATCGAGTTCGTACGTTTTGACTTTCGCCGGACCGGCGCGTTCGGCGATACGGTGGACGCGAGCAGCCACGCCGCCGCAACGGGTACTCGATTCAGTTTTACATTGGGCGGCGGCGACGACCGGTTTATCGGAACGGCCGCGAGCGATTACGTATACGGCAATCTGGGCAGGTTGACGGCGGACGGCGGGCTCGGCTTCGATAGCGTAGTAGTGCTTCCCGACGGCGCGCGGGGCGCGGTGACGTTGCAGCGATCGGACGACCGCCTGGTCGGCATGCAGAACGGCGCAGAAATCTACGATCTACGCGGGTTCGAGTCGATCACGGTTGAAAATGGCGGTGCCGTGGGATTGGACGTCAATGCGGCCGGGGCGGACGCGCGGATCGCGTTCGTGGACACCGGCGGGGTGGACCGCTTTATTGGCGGCGCGCTCAACGACAGCTTCGTCCATGCTTCATTTTCCGACCGCACGGGCCAGAAAGACGATTTAACGGGAGGGGACGGAGCGGACTCCTACGAGTCGTTTGCGGCGGCGAGGGCGCTGGATGGAGCCACTATCACCGACTTTACTTCAGACGACAGCATCTTTCTTTCTACCCGCGAGGCGGCGATTGACTCTTTCAATCTCGCCGTCGACTGGTTCATTGGGGGCGCGCGATTCTCCGGGAGGGTCGGCGAGGTCCGCTACGAGACCGCTACGGCGCGGACATTCTTACAGATCGACGGCGATGGCGACGGCGCAGCAGACGCCACGTTGACGCTCGCGGGCGGCGCGTCCGCGCTGATTGGCTCTTTTGGGCCCGGACCGAACGGCGCCTTCGGCTTAACGGTACGCCGCGATGTCCCCGCGACCTTACGGACCGGCACGGCGGGCGACGACACGTTGACGGGCGGGGCGGGGGACGACCAGATTGTGGGGCTGGGCGGGAACGACGTCATCGAGGGTGGTGACGGGCGCGACACATTGTCGGGCGGAACGGGCGCGGACACGCTTGCGGGCGGTGCGGGTGACGACCTGCTCGTCGTCGATGAGGTCGGCGACATAATGATCGAGCGCGCCGGCGGCGGTTTTGACACGCTTGAGGTCTCCACGGGTAGCTACCTCCTAAATTCCGACGCGTCGGTCGAGTTGCTTCGCGCCGCGGCAGGCAGCGCCCCGATCAACTCGGCGGGAACGAGGTTTCGCAGCGGATCGAGGGGAACGACGGCGCGAACATCCTGTCCTCGGGTGGCGGGGGTGGCGTGGATACGATGGTGGGAGGCTTGGGCGACGACACCTACCGCGTGTTCGCGACCGGGGACGTGATCGACGATACGGGCGGGTTCGACACGGTGTATGCGTCGGGCACGAGCTACTTCCTGTTCGGCGCGGCGTCGGTCGAATATCTGTCCGCGTCCGAGCAGGCGGGGACCGATCCGATCTATCTGGTGGGCAACGGCGCGTCCCAGGTGATCGCGGGCAATTTCGGCGACAACATCCTGAACGGGCGCGGCGGCGATGGGCAGGCGTTGCCCGACACGCTGATCGGGCTGGCGGGGAACGACACCTACGGCGTGTTCGGCCAGCGCGACGTCGTGCGCGAGACCGCGGGCCAGGGCAACGACGTGGTGTTCGCGGGCGCCAGTTACCAGCTTCGCTCGGGCACCGAGATCGAGGGGCTGGCGGCGGTGGACGGCTCGGCCGCGGACGCCGCGTCGGCCTATACGCTGCGCGGCAACGAGTTCGGGCAGACGGTGGTCGGCAACGGCGCGGGCAACGTGCTGGACGGGCGCGGGGGCGACGACGTGCTGATCGGCCTGGGCGGCGCGGACGTGTTCGCCTTCACCACAGCACCCACGGCGGGCAACGTCGACACGATCCGGGACTTCTCGGGCGAGGACCGCATCGGCCTGGACGCAGGGATCTTTCGAGGCCTGGCGGAGGTGACGACGGCCGTCGCCGCCGACCGTTTCGTGCTGGGCACGGCCGCGCAGGACGCCGACGACCGGCTCGTCTACGACCAGGCCACCGGCCGGCTGCTGTACGACGCCGACGGATCGGGCGCGGGCGCGGGCGTGCTGTTCGCGATGCTGACGCCCGGGACGGTGCTCTCCGCCGCAAGCTTCGTCGTGGTCCAGCCGGTCGGCGATCTGCCCGCGATGTGAGGGCGCGCGCGGGGCCGGCGGACGGTCGTCGCCGGAGACATCGGCGCGCCGCTGTTGCGCGCCGCCGCGAACGCGTCATGGTCCGCCACGGGGAGGCGACGAGCCGTTAACGGTTCGCGCGTTAGGTCGGTCGGGGGAGGACGGGGTCGATGGCGTCGAGAGCAAGCCGGTATGTCAGCGCGGAGCCGGCCAGCCTGGAACAGCGGGCGACGCCGCGCATGCTCGTCTCGATCACCGACGCGACCGTCCGCCAGCACGCGGCCGCGCCGGTGACCGCTGTGCTGAGCGATCTGTCCGCATACGGCTGCCGCATCGCGTCGACAGGCGAGCACGGGACGGGCGAGCATGGGGCGGGCGAGCATAGGGCGGGCGACCGGGTGTGGGTGCGGCTGGCCGGCGGGCTGCCGATCGCGGCGACGGTGGTGTGGAGCGCGGACGGGCTGACCGGCTGTCGCTTCGACGAGGGCCTCGCGCGCGAGGTGCTGCGGGCCTTGACGCTGGGCGCGCGCTGAGCGGCGTTGGATCAACGATGCCGGGCTTGAGCGTTCGTCGCCGGGAGTTATGACGTTCGCGGACACGTCGGGGGACTTGCCGTATGGACTGGACCATATCGATGATGGCGGCGCTCGCCGCGCAAGCCGTGACGCCGGACGCGCTGCCGCCTGCGGGTAAATGGATCGTGCAGTATGGGGAGGGCGACTGCACGGTATCGCGGTCGTTCGGCCCGACGGCCGCACCCGTCACCTTTGCGTTCCAGCCGTCGCCGACGGGATCGCTTGGCGAGGTCCTGCTGATGATGCCCGCAAGCGTGCGCAAGGGCGTGCAACGGGGCGAGGGCGCGGTCGTGCTGCGCCCGTCAGGTGCGCGGTTCGAGGCGCGGTTCGCGGTCGGGCCACTGAGCGACGGCCGACGCGGCGGCCGGTTCGCGACCGGGCAGGAGTTCTGGGATGCGCTGCCCACCGCGACATCGCTGTCGATGGAACTCGGCGGCGAGCCGCCCTTTGCGATCGCGCTAGGCGCGATGGACAAGCCGCTCGCCGCCGCCAAGATCTGCAGCGACAAGCTGCTGCGCAGCTGGGGCGCGGAACCGGGCGCGGTAGCCCGGTTCAGGGATGGGACCAGTCCGGCGCAGTACTTCACCTACTATGCCTATCCCGAAGCTGCGATCCGGGCGCGCGAGCAGGGCCGAACGGTCGCCCTCGTGACCGTCGACCGGACGGGAAAACCATCGACCTGCCGCACCGTGCGGAGCGCGGGATCCGCGACGCTCGACAAGACGACCTGCATGATCCTTATGAACAGTGCCCGGTTCGAGCCCGCGTCGGCGACCGAAGCCGAGCGCCGTTTCGCCGTCTTGCCGGTACGCTGGGCGTTACCGTGACTTGTCCCGCCAGCCCAACGAGCGGCGATTGAGGGCGTGCAGGTCGCCCTCCCCCGCCAGAACCGCCTCGCCGAGTGCGACCGCGCGGGCGAGCACGGCGTGGTCGCACCGGCGATAGGCGGGGCGACCCGGGATGTGGTCGTACCAGCGGCCGCCGCAGGCCGCGTCGAGCAGGATGCGCTGGAAGCAATGATCGAGGCGGACGGGCCAGCGGCGCGCGGTCGCGACGGCGGGCAGCGCGGCGCGCGTCAGGTGGAGCCAGCGCGCCTCCAGTTCCGCCCGCTCTTCTCCCGGAGCGTCCGTCACCGGCGGCGCGTGCTGAAGGGCAGGAGCAGGAGGCCGAGCAGCACCGCCAGCAGCGCGAGCGCGGCGGACCCGATCAGGACCGGGTGGCTGGTGTCCTCGCGCCCGCGCAAATCCATGATGTGCAGGCCCCACATCCAGTCGAACAGCCGCCATTGATCGGTGCGCAGCGCCAGCAGCGCGCCCGTATCCGCATCGAGATAGATGCGCGCGCCGTCCGCGAAGGTGACGGCCCAGGCGGGGCGGGGGCGGCGCAGATCGATCGGCGGACGGTCGGCGGGTGTACGCGTAACGGCGCGGACGGCGGCGGGACGGAGCAGGCCGGCGCGGGCTAGCGTGCGCGCTTCCGCCTTGTTTAAGCCGGGCAGCCAGCGGCCGGTCGCCGGGTCCGCGCGCGCCGCGCCGCCGTCGGAAAAGGCGGCGATCCAGACCGCGCGGCCGCCCTGCGCCTCCAGCGCGAGCGACTTGAGCGGACGGCCGGTCGGCGCGACGAGTGGGCCGATCCGGGGAAGCGCCGGCGCGGGCGCGCGCAGGGCGGTGCCCCTCACCTCCTCGATCGGGCGCGCGACCATCCACAAGCCGGTCGCGGTCCAGATCAGCAGCGGCACCCCGACGATCCAGGCGAGCCAGACATGGACTCGGGCGAGCGGGCGACGGAGGGGCATGGATGTGCGTTGCCTCCGTTTGCACGCGCGGGCAACATCGCCTAGACGCGGTCCTGCTATCCGTGCCATGGGAGAAGCGGTCGAGACTGTTGAAAAACTCGGCTCTTACAAGCTCAGTGTTATAATCGGGCTTCTCACATCCGATCGACGCACAAGCATTTCGTTCCAATAAGCTTATTCGTTCAGAGCTTACAAGAGAGCGCAGTTATCTATCACAGCCCGAGTTTTTCAACAGCCTCGGTAGGTGATGACGGCCCGACCGCGATCCGCCGGTCGATCGACGCTAATTCACCTTGGTGACGTAGAGGACCAGTCGCTGACCGGCGCAAACGCCCGTCGCGAGGAAGCGATCGAAATAGGAGACGCCGAGCGTTTCCGGGGGACCGTCGACAAGGCGCACCAACGCTGCGCCCTCCACGATCACCTCTCGTCCCGAAGCGCGGCTGATCGCGGCATACTGCTTGTCGTCGAGCAGCAAGGGTACGCACCCGCCCCCTCGTCCGGTCAAGGTCGCCGCCGTCCGGTTTCCCGCCGACCGCCTGGTGAAGACGACTCCGGTCAAGCGGCACGCTTGATAATCCATACAGGCGGGAAATGCTCGAGCATCGTCTGCGTCAATCCGCGCGCTGCCGATTAGGATGGTCGGATGGGCCTGACAACCGGCGACCAACAAGGCTACGATCAATGAGCAACGAAGGTGCATCGTACGCCGCTGCCGCCACTGTTGCTGTTCCACTGCGCCACGGTGCGACCGACTTCACCTTGCTCTGCGGGCGTCAGTGGTTTCCCAGCGATCTGACGAACCTCGAAGCCGCCACCAGTCTGCTCGATCGCGAACGCACCCCGTTTGCTGATGACATAAGCCGGCCGATCGGTAACGGCCGCCAAGCGGCCGTCCTCGGGTCCGGGCAGACCCGAAACATCGCCCGTCCGACCGAGTGGGTGGGTGTGCCCGCCGGAGTGAGGCAGGATGTTCTTGATGTCGATCACGTTGGCCAGCCTTCGGCTGCCATCATCGCAGACCTGCGTCCCGGAACGCTTGAAGGATATAGGAAATAAGCCGTCGTCGCGAACTACGAAGCCTTGCTCCTTCTCGGTGCGCCCAAGATCGAGCTTGGTCCCATCCGTCAAGGTCCTCGTACGCCATGCCTCGATCACGACGGCGTCGGCGGAAGTCGTCGCGCCTCGTGGAGCGGTAACCCCAGCCGCACGGGCCAAGGTGTTTCCTGAAATCTGCATTGCAGCCTCCTACCTAGGTCGAACGGTAGCGTACGCTTTACGACGCGATCAGCAAGCAATTGGATCGGTAGCGAAGCACGGTGACTACCGTTTTGCAAACGTAAAGGCTGCTTCGATCGGACATTCGGATATCTTGCAGAGCATAATGTGAATACACGGGCAATGGCCGCGACTCGTCGGTCGCGGCTGCTGGCCGCGCAGGCCGGGGCAAGCCCAGTAATCACATTTAGCTACGCTAGATGTGGATGGCCTTGCCCTGCACCGCCATCGCCGCCTCCTTCATCGCCTCCGAATGCGTCGGGTGGGCGTGGCAGGTGAGCGCGATGTCCTCCGACGTGGCCCCGAACTCCATCGCCTGGGCGGCCTGCGCGATCATCGTGCCCGCCAGCGACGAGACGATCCAGACTCCCAGCACCCGGTCCGACTTGGCGTCGGCGATGATCTTCACGAAGCCGTCGGTGTCGCGGTTGGTCTTGGCGCGGCTGTTGGCGGCGAAGGGGAACTTGCCGACCTTGATCTCGGTCCGGGCGGCGGCAACTTCCTCCGACAGGCCGACGCCCGCGATCTCGGGGTTGGTGTAGACCACGCTCGGGATCACGTCGTGATTGACGATGCCCGTATGCCCGGCAATGTTCTCCGCCACCGCGACGCCCTCGTCCTCGGCCTTGTGCGCGAGCATCAGGCCAGGCGCGACGTCGCCGATCGCCCAGACATTCGCCACGTTGGTGCGGAAGTCATGGTCGATCCCGACCTGCCCGCGCTCGTTGAGCTGGACGCCCGCGGCTTCCAGATTCAGGCCGTCGAGGTTGGGGCGGCGACCGACCGCGACCAGCACGGCGTCCGCCTGGAGCGTCTCGCCCTCCCCGCCGGCGGCCGGTTCGATCCGGACGGCGGCGCGGTCACCCTCGACGGTGACGCCCGTCACCTTGGTCGAGGTGCGCAGCTCGAAACCCTGCTTCTTGAAGATCTTGGCCGACTCGCGGCGGACCTCCTCGTCGAAGCCGGGCAGGATCTGGTCGAGATACTCGACCACGGTTACCTTCGCGCCAAGGCGACGCCAGACCGAGCCCAGCTCCATCCCGATCACGCCGCCGCCGATCACGACCAGATGCTCGGGCACCTCGGGCAGCGCCAGCGCGCCCGTCGAGTCGACGACGACCTTCTGGTCGATCTCGAGCCCCTGGAGCGAGGTGACGGACGAGCCGGTGGCGATAACGACGTTCTCAGCGGTGACGGTCCGGTCGCCTATGGTGAGCGTGTTCGCGTCCTGGAACGCGGCGCGGCCCTTCAGCCACGTCACCTTGTTCTTCTTGAACAGGAACTCGATCCCGCCGGTCAATTCCTTGACCGCCTTGGCCTTCTCCGCGTGCATCTGGTCGAGGTTGAGCGTGACGCCCGAGAACTCGACGCCGAACTTGGTCAGGTGCCCCGACGCGGCTTCCTGATACAGTTCGGACGCGTGCAGCAGCGCCTTGGACGGGATGCAGCCGACATTGAGGCACGTGCCCCCGAGCGTCTCGCGCGCCTCCGCGCAAGCGGTGCGCAGCCCCAGCTGCGCCGCGCGGATCGCGGCGACATAGCCGCCGGGACCGGCGCCGATGACGAGGACATCGTAGTCGTATTCAGCCATTGTCGTTGCTCGTATCCGGTAATGGGCGATAGCGCGTATGGGACGCCTTGATCACCACCATATGGCGATCGAAGCTGGCGGATGCGAGGGCTTGCAGGATGCGATCAGGCATTGATCCCTGGTCTTTCGGCTCACACCGCAAGTAGATGATAGCGGGCGGTGAAGGCGCGGCGAACGCGTACACCAAGTCGGAGAAGTCGCTGTCCTCGGTCACGATCACTCGTGCTTCCGCCACCGCCAAAGCTAGAAGTTGCTTGTCCGACAGTTCCGAATGCAGCTCGGCGGCGCGCAATATGTCGTGGCCTTGATCCGACAGAGCACGCGCAACCTGTCGGCTGATGTGAACGTCGAGCAAGAACTTCAAGCGGCTTTAGCCTGTCCGATCGCGACATACTCCTCGTCCTTCATCATATCGACGGCGAATGCCGCCGCCGCGCGCAGGTGCTGAGGTTCAATGCCCGGATATTCGTCGGCCATTTGTTCCGCCGTCCAGCCAGCTGCCATAAGCTTCAAGACGAATTCGACCTTGAAGCGCGTACCGCGAAAGATCGGTTTGCCGAAGCCGATTTCCGGGTTCGAGTAGATATGCTCCCGCCAGTCCATGCCGCCGCTCCTCACAAGTCGATCAGTATCCGCGTCGGATCCTCGATAGCATTCTTGAGCGCGACGAGGAACGTCACCGCCTCGCGGCCGTCGATCAGGCGGTGGTCGTAGGACAGCGCGAGGTACATCATCGGGCGCGCCACGATCTGGCCGTTCAGCACGACCGGGCGCTCGTCGATGCGGTGGAGGCCGAGGACCGCCGACTGGGGCGGGTTGATGATGGGCGTGGACATGAGCGACCCGAACACGCCGCCGTTCGAGATGGTGAAGGTGCCGCCCCGCATCTCGTCCATCTTGAGCGTGCCGTCCTTGGCGCGGCGGCCGTAATCGCCGATCTGCTTTTCGACCTGCGCCACGCTCATGCGGTCGGCGTCGCGGATCACGGGGACGACGAGGCCGCCGGGCGACGAGACCGCGACCGAGATATCGGCGTAATCGTGATAAACGATGTCGTCGCCGTCGATCGAGGCGTTGACGCTGGGCACGTCCTTGAGCGCCATGCACGCGGCCTTCACGAAGAAGCCCATGAAGCCGAGGCGGACGCCGTGCTTCTTCTCGAACAGATCCTTGTACTTGGTGCGGGCCTCCATGACGGCGGTCATGTCAACGTCGTTGAACGTCGTCAGCATGGCCGCCGTATCTTGCGCGTGCTTCAGGCGCTTGGCGATTGTCTGGCGAAGACGCGTCATGCGAACGCGCTCTTCCCGACGCCCGACGGCGGCCCGGCCGGCGGGGGCGTCGCCCCCGTCCGACGACGCGTTCGCGACGGCGGGCGCAGGAGCCACGACCGCCGGCTTGGCCTGGGCCGCCGCCTCCACATCCTCCTTTGTGATCCGCCCGTCCTTGCCGGTACCCTTCACCCCGGCGGGATCGACGCCGTGTTCCAGCACCGCGCGGCGCACCGATGGCGAGAGCGCGGCCGGTCCGTCGCCTGTCGGCTCGGGCGTGGTGGCAGCCGCCTGCGGCGCCTGCGTGACCGCCGGTTGCGGCGCGGCGGCCTGCGCCGGGGCCGCCCCGCCCGCATCAACGGTCGCGATCATCGCGCCGACCTGAACCGTGTCGCCGACCGCGACCGCATGCGCGCCCATGACGCCCGCGACGGGCGACGGCACCTCGACCGACACTTTGTCGGTTTCGAGCGACGCGATCGGCTCGTCGGCGCGGACGGCGTCGCCGGGCTTCTTCAGCCATTCGCCGAGCGTCGCCTCGGTGATCGACTCACCAAGCGTGGGAACGAGAACTTCGGTTGCCATGATATTGCTTCCTCAACCGGCGGCTTCGCCGGCCTTTTGCGTAGTGGTCGCGATTTCGCCGGCGCGGGTGCGGCGGATCTCCTCGCGGACGTTATGGCCGAGCGCGTCGGCGACCAGCGCGCCCTGCTCGGTCTGGTGGCGCTTCATCAGCCCGGTCGCGGGCGAGGCGGCGGCATTGCGGCCCGCATAGCGCGCGCGCTTCACGGGGGCATTCGCCTGGGCGAGCGCCTCCTCGATCAACGGCTCGACGAAGGTCCAGTAGCCGTTGTTGCGCGGCTCTTCCTGCGCCCAGATCACCTCCTCGAGCGCGGACATGCGCGCGACGCGGGCGGCGAGCGCATCGGTCGGGAACGGGTAGAGCTGCTCCAGCCGGACGATCTGCGTCGTCGTATCGCCCGCCGCCTCGCGCGCCTCGAACAGATCGTAGAACAGCTTGCCCGAGCACAGCACCAGGCGGCGCGTCTCCGCGTCGGCCGCGCCGTTCGGGTCGGACAGGATGCGCTTGAAATGCGTGGTGCCGATGAAGTCGTCGGTCCGCGACACCGCGAGCTTGTGGCGAAGCAGCGACTTGGGCGTCATCAGCACCAGCGGCTTGCGGAAGCTGCGGTGCATCTGGCGGCGGAGCAGGTGGAAATAGTTGGCGGGCGTCGTGACGTTGGCCACCTGCATGTTGTCCTGCGCGCACATTTGCAGGAACCGCTCGGGGCGGGCGGACGAATGTTCCGGTCCTTGCCCTTCGTAACCGTGGGGGAGCAGCATCACGAGGCCGTTGGCGCGAAGCCATTTCGACTCGCCCGAGGCGATGAACTGGTCGATCATGATTTGCGCGCCGTTGACGAAATCGCCGAACTGCGCCTCCCACAATACCAGGGTCTTGGGGTCGGCGAGCGCGTAGCCATACTCGAAGCCGAGCACGCCGTATTCGCTAAGCGGACTGTCCAACACCTCGAACCGGCCATGCTCGATCGTCGAGAGCGGCACGTATTTATGCTCGTCGGTCTGGTCGACCCACACCGCATGGCGCTGGCTGAAGGTGCCGCGGCCCGAATCCTGGCCCGACAGGCGGACGCCGTAGCCTTCGGCCAGCAGCGCGCCGAACGCCAGCGCCTCGCCGGTCGCCCAGTCGAAGCCCTGGCCGCTCGTGAACATCTGGCGCTTGGCGTCGAGCACGCGGGCGAGCGTCTTGTGGACGGTCAGGTGGTCGGGGATCGCCGTCAGCGTGCGGCCGAGCGCGTCGAACAGCTTGGGCTCCAGCCCCGTCTCGGGCGTGCGGCGCGAACCCTCCGCGTCGCCCGGCGCACCCAGGCCCGACCAGCGGCCCGCGAACCAGTCGGCGCGGTTGGGCTTGTAGGATGCGCCCGCCTCGAACTCGCCTTCCGCGCGTTCGGTGAACTGGCGAATGTTCTCGTCGATCCATGCCTGGTCGACCACGCCCTCGGACACGAGGCGGCGGCCATAGACCTCGCTGACGGGCGGGTGGTCCTTGATCGCCTTGTACATCAGCGGCTGGGTGAAGCTCGGCTCGTCGCCCTCGTTATGGCCGAATCGGCGGTAGCACCACATGTCGATGACGATGTCGCGGTGGAA
Organism: uncultured Sphingomonas sp.; assembly: GCF_964235535.1. Classification (GTDB taxonomy): domain Bacteria; phylum Pseudomonadota; class Alphaproteobacteria; order Sphingomonadales; family Sphingomonadaceae; genus Sphingomonas. Next base: position 3,233 of record NZ_CAXSBH010000062.1, on the reverse strand, counting down.
GCGCTGGCGGAACTCCATCGCCATCTTGGTCGCGAAGGTCACCGCCTCGGGATCGTCGCCGTTGACGTGGAAGATCGGCGCCTGGACGCCCTTGGCCACGTCGGACGAATAGGGCGAGGACCGCGCGAACTGGGGCGAGGTCGTGAAGCCGATCTGGTTGTTGATCACGAAGTGGACGCAGCCGCCGGTGTTGTAGCCGCGGATGCCGGAAAAGCCGAAGCACTCCCACACGATCCCCTGCCCCGCGAACGCCGCGTCGCCGTGGATCAGGACAGGGAGCGAGCGCGAATGGTCGGTCAGGTCGTTCGCGATCGTCTGGATCGCGCGGCACTTGCCGAGCACGACGGGGTCGGCGGCTTCGAGATGCGACGGGTTGGCGACGAGCGAGAGGTGGACCTTGTGCCCGTCGAACTCGCGGTCCGTCGAGGTGCCGAGATGGTATTTGACATCGCCCGACCCACCGACCTGTTCGGGGTTCGCCGACCCGCCCGCGAACTCGTGAAAGATGACGCGGAGGGGCTTGGCCATGACGTTGGCGAGGACGTTCAGCCGGCCGCGGTGGGCCATGCCGAACACGATCTCGCTGACGCCCATCTGGCCGCCATATTTGATGACGGATTCCAGCGCTGGGATCATAGACTCGCCGCCGTCCAGGCCGAAGCGCTTGGTGCCGACATATTTACGGCCGAGGAACCGCTCCCACTGCTCGGCCTCGATCACCTTGTTGAGGATCGCCTTTTTGCCCTCGGGCGTGAAGTCGGCACCCTTGTCCTTGCCTTCCATCCGCTCCTGAAGGAACGCGCGCTCCTCCAGGTCGGCGATGTGCATGTATTCTAGGCCGACATTGCCGCAATAGTTGGCGCGGAGCGTATCGACGAGCTCACGCACGGTCGCCCATTCGAACCCCATCGTGCCGCCAAGGTAGACGCGGCGGTCGAGGTCGGCGTCGCAGAAGCCGTGATAGGCGGTCTGGAGTTCGAGCGGCATGTCGCGCTTGATGAGGCCGAGCGGGTCGAGGTTCGCGGCGAGGTGTCCCCGGACTCGGTAGGTGCGGATCAGGATCTGCGCGCGGATCGCGTCGCCGGCGGCGCGGACGATCTCGGCTTCGGACGGGGCCGGGGCTTTCTCGACTACGCTCGAAGTGGGCTTGGCCTTCGACGGCTTGGGCGCGGGCTCCATCTGGGTCGGATCGAGCGCCGCCGTCAGGTCGTCCGTCGCGGATAGCGGCCAGGCGGGGTTGCCCCAGCTAGGTCCCGCGACCGCGCCCTCAAGCCCGGCGAAGAATGTCCGCCAGGCAGGCTCGACGCTGTCGGGGCTGCTGCGGAATTTCGCGTAGAGCGTGTCGACGAACGCCGGGCTGACGCCTGCCGCGATGTCCGAGAAATCCTGGCCTTCGTAGCCCATCTTGTCACTCCTCCCTCTCCCTTCAGGGGAGAGGGCCCTCGAAGACTTGGGCCGCGCCCTTTGCGCGGTCCTAGTCGTAGCTGGGAGAGGGGTGTTTCGGAGCGTAGCTCCGCGCGAGCCTGCGGCTCGCCCCCTCTCCCCGACCCTCTCCCCGAGGGGAGAGGGAGATCGTTAACCCTTCAGCACGTCGAGCAGGGTCGATCCGAGTTCGGACGGGCTGGCGGCGACCCTGATGCCGGCCGCCTCCATCGCCGCGATCTTGTCCTCGGCACCGCCCTGGCCTCCGCTCACGATCGCGCCCGCATGGCCCATCCGCCGGCCCGGGGGCGCCGTGCGGCCCGCGATGAACCCCGCCATCGGCTTGAAGCGGCCCCGCGCCGCCTCGTCGCGCAGGAACTGCGCCGCCTCCTCCTCCGCCGAGCCGCCGATCTCGCCGATCATGATGATCGACTCCGTCGCGTCGTCGGCCAGGAACAGCTCGAGCACGTCGATGAAGTTCGTGCCATTGACCGGATCGCCGCCGATCCCGACCGCGGTAGTCTGGCCCAGCCCCGCGTTGGACGTCTGGAACACCGCCTCGTAGGTCAGCGTCCCAGAACGCGACACGACCCCGACCGACCCCGTCTTGAAGATCGAGCCGGGCATGATCCCGATCTTGCACTCGCCCGGCGTCAGCACGCCCGGGCAGTTGGGCCCGATCAGCCGCGACTTGCTACCCGACAGCGCGCGCTTGACGCGGACCATGTCGAGCACCGGGATCCCTTCGGTGATCGTCACGATCAGCGGCACCTGGGAGTCGATCGCCTCCAGGATCGAGTCGGCGGCAAAGGGCGGCGGCACGTAGATCACGCTGGCGGTCGCCCCCGTCCTCGCCACCGCCTCGGCGACGGTGTCGTAGACGGGCAGGTCCAGATGCGTGGTCCCGCCCTTGCCCGGCGTGACCCCGCCCACCATCCGCGTGCCGTACTCCAGCGCCGCGCGGGTGTGAAAACTGCCGGTCTCGCCGGTCATGCCTTGCGTGATGACGCGGGTGTCGCGGTTGACGAGGATGCTCATACGCAAGCAGGCTTTCGTTGTGAGTGGGTCAGTTCGGCCGTTGCCGATCAGGATTGAGATTATGTTGGCGGCTCATGATCTCATCCCAGGTATATGGGCACACTTTCGGCAAACGCTCTACAGGAATGGTGGTCGCTGTCTCAACCATCGACGGCACAGGACCGTAAGCGCACACAATCGCTTCATCTATGCGCGACTTGTAACTGGGATTCTCTTTCAGCAGTTGCAAAACTTCATCACGTTGCGTGTTGATCGTGGTTCGCCAACTTCGACCCTGTCGCTCAATCTGATAATCCCACTTCACCATATGAAGCAGGATCAACTCAATCGCGTGATAGAAAGATCGGAACTCGCTCTTCCCCACACCCTCGACTTCATCGATTAAATTATCAAGATCGAGTTCGCCAAAGCGGCCTTCCCGAAGAAGCAGCGCTTGCGCGTCCACCCACGCGGCGAAATCCTCATCATACCCGGCATAATTTCGCCGAGTCCCGATATGAGGATCGCGGTCGGCCACCTTACCCCTCCAGGCTCGGGTCGATGCCCTTGCAGGCGACCAGCAACTCCTTCACCGCATCGACCGAGACGACGAGGTTCGCCTTGGCCGTGTCGGTCAGCTCGACCTCGATCACCTTTTCGACGCCGCCCGCGCCGATCACGATCGGCACGCCGACATACAGGCCGCTGACCCCATACTCGCCGTTCAGCTCGGCGGCGGCGGGGAGGACGCGCTTCTTGTCGTACAGATACGCCTCGGCCATCTCGATGCCGCT
>NZ_CAXSBH010000061.1:0-16125 GCF_964235535.1 uncultured Sphingomonas sp. | reverse complement strand
CGCCAAGCGGCGTCTCGTCCCTTCGGGTGACGATCCCTCGCGCGAGCAGGGAGGCAGCCACGCTACGTTCCCGCCCACCCAGCCAAAGGCCAAGTGTTCGGCTCGGCATAGGAATAGTAGGCCGATTGGGGCTTGCCACACACGTCAGATTGTCGGCATGTAGACATGTAGGGAGATAGACATGCCGACAGTCGCGATCATTAGCCAAAAGGGCGGAGCGGGCAAGACGACCCTCGCCCTGCATCTTGCGGCGGCGGCCCAGGATGCGGGCCGCGTATCCCTTGTCATCGACACGGACCCGCAGGCTACGGCGAGCCAGTGGGCGGCGTGGCGCAAGGATCAGCCGCCCGAGGTCATCGACAGCCCGCCCCCACGCCTTGCCGCGAAGATTAAGCAGGCACACGAGCAAGGGGCCGAGTTCATCGTGATCGACACCCCACCCCATGCGGACAGCGCGGCGCGCGCGGCCGTAGAAGCGGCCGACCTTGTGCTCATTCCGTGTCGGCCGAGCGCGTTCGACCTATCCGCGATACAGACCACGGCAAAGCTGGTGCAGCTCCTCCGCAGGCCCGCGTTCGTCGTGTTTACGGCGGGTCCGCCCAATGCGCCCCGCGTCTATGAAGAAGCTGGCGAACTGGTCGAAGGGTTCGGAACGCCCCCCTGCCCTCACCAGATGCCGGACCGTGCTGCGTACCGACATGCAAGCGCCGAAGGTCGCACGGTTATGGAACTTGAGCCCAACGGCAAGGCAGCCGATGAGATTAGACAGCTATATAGTTGGACATGCCTACAGGTAGACGTGTCTACACCTAGACATAAGGGGAGGGTCGCCGCATGAGCCGCAAGCCATCATTCGCCAATCTTCGGGACCGCGCCGAGCCCGCAATACCGTCATCCGTGGTCGATGTTGAGGTTCCCACATCGAGCAACGAGACACCCGCCAGTCGGCAGGGGCGGAAGCAGATCGCAGGATTTTTCAGTCAAGAAATGTCTTTCGCCATGCACACGCTCGCGCGACGGCAGGGCCGCAGCTTGCAGGCGCTCATGGCGGAGTCGTTCAACGATGTTCTCCGCAAACATGGCGAAAGCCCGATTGGTGACTGACGATAAGTCGAACCGTCTACGTGTCGACACGTCTAGCCCTATGAATGTAGACGTGTCGGGCACATCGCGATCGACGGATTACCCGCGCGCGAGACAGCTCGATTTCTTCATCGCTCCGTTGGCCGACATGACGTTGCGCGATCAGCGCGACACGATGGAGCGGCCATTCTTCGCGCTCTCCAAATCTCGAAAGACGCCGATCGTCTACACGTCGCCCAAGGGGGACGTGACCGTCGAGGTATCGCCGAACGTGAAATACGGCATGGCGACGATATGGGATTTTGACGTACTCATATGGGCCGCGTCCCAGGTCAACGCCATGATCGAGCGGGGTGATCGCGCCAAGCTGGACGAGCTGCAACGTACCAAGACCTTGTACCTGCAACCGGCGGACCTGCTACGCGCGATCGATCGCAACACCGGCGGGAAGGATAGGGAGGAGCTACGGGCGGCGCTCGACCGGCTCGCATCGACCTACGTCAAGACGAACATTCGACAGCATCACCAGAGCCGGAGACGCGATGGAGGCTTTACCTGGCTGGACGGGTGGGACGAGGAAACCGACACCCAGACCGGCCATAGCCGGGGCATGTCGATCACGCTGTCTCAATGGTTTCTAATGGGCGTCCTCAACCAGGGCATGCTTCTGGCAATGGACGCCGACTATTTCCGGCTGACAGGCGGGTATGAGCGATGGCTGTACCGCATCGCTCGCAAGCACGCTCACGGCTCGCCCGAGGGGTGGACGTTCACCTTGACGACGCTTCATCAGAAAAGCGGGAGCGATCAGCCTAAAGCTCACTTTAAACGCGATCTGAAGCGCGTAATCGCGCGCGGTCCTATCCTGGGTTACGGCCTTGAATGGATCGAGGGCGAGAAGCGGGAGGAACCCCGGCTCCGCATTTATCCGTTGCCCGAGAGCGAAAAAATTCAGCAACTCGCCAGCGTTCATGCGCGTCGGCGACGCGTGAAAGAGACGGATGCGGCGCTTATGGCCGATCCCGGTCGCTTCACCGAGTTAATCCACGCCGAGAAAATGCGCTTTCTGATGGGCCAGCATCCCGGCGTCGACCTCCAAGATATGTTCGGTCGCTTCGTGTTGTGGAACAGCAAACGCGGCACCCAGCCTCGCGACGTGCTTGCCGCTTTTTCGGGGTTCATCCGCGAGCACCAGAGCCGGCAACGTGATGCAGGCTAGTTTGTGGGTGATCCCCCACGGTTCCGGTCGAAATCGCCCGATCCATGCCGTGTCTGCACCCGGCGAGGCTGACCGTGGGGGATTACCCACAAAGGCATGGGGTTTCACCCACCATACCGTGGGGGATCACCCACACTGACTATGGGGGATCACCCAATAGCTATGAACAAAAAACCGCTAGAATCTGCCGATTCGAGCAGTAATCTGGAATGCCTAACATTCCTTCTAACGATTCTAACAAAGATTCTAACGGTGAAAGGCCAGTCTTTGACTGACTCAAGATGGAATCGGCCTACCGGCCGATGCGTGACTGTTCCGTGTCGGCTACGCCGCCACAAGGCGGCGCATGCGCCGCAGGCTATCGGGAAGAAGGCCGGGCAGGTGAGGGGTCGAATTGCGCCCACACCCGCTCAGGATGGCCGCTGAGGGCGAGCAGGGGCATTTCAGGCCCGGAGGGTGGGTCGACGGCGTGAGCATCGCCACAGCGGCTTAGAGCCGGTCGTTCTTTTCCGCGTTCGTGCTTTCACGGACAATTAGGCCGGATCGGCGAGCCCGACGAACTCCCGCCCGTCATAATACCGCACCTTGTCGACCACGAGCGGGTCCTGTCCTTGGAGCAGGAGAAGCTGCCGGTCAGGCGACATCCGCATGATCTCGTCGGGTGTCGCGAGCGAGCGGGCGGCGACGTGAGTGGACGTGCTGCGCGAGCGCTCGGCCGACTTGAACGGGTTGGTTCGTTCGGAGGTGCCGGCGGTGGCGTATTCAAGGGTGGTTTCGCCCATGGTCTTCGACAGCAGCTCGGCCGTGGTGAAGTCGTTGACCCCGAACGCCTGGAGCACGCCCGCGTTCGACATGAACGTGCCGGCCTTGTCGCCGTAGGTGGCGCGGAGCTGGTTCAGGTCCTGGAGGATGGGCCAGAGCTGCATCCCGTAGCCCGCCATCAGCCCCATCGCGCGCTCGACCGGCTCCAGCCTCCCCAGGGCTGCGAACTCATCGAGCAGGAACAGCACCGGCCGGGCGGGACGGGCAGGGGAGCGCGCCATGTCGGTGACGGCTTGGGCGATCAGCAGGCGTAGCCAGCGCGCGTAGGTGTCGAGCCGATCGGGCGGCAGGCACAGGAACACGGTGCCCGGGCGGTCCTTTAGATCGGCGAACGCGAAATCGGACGCGGCCGTGCTGGCGACGATGCGCGGGCTATCGAGGAAATGCGTGTGGCGCTGGGCGGCCGAGAGCACGCCCGCGGCTTCGCGGTCGGACTTGCCGAGGTGGCGGTTGGCGGCGCGCGCGACCAGGCCACCGGCGCCGATGCTGTTCTGCATGGCAGCCAGCAGCTCCGCGAAGGCGGCAGGCGCGAGCGTCAGCTTGTCGCGCAGCGTCGCGAGCGTGCGGCGATCGACGGGGTCGTGGACGACCGTGTGGAGGATCAGGCCAGCGATGAGCGCCTTGGCCTCCTCGTTCCAATGCGCATCGCCCGACTGCCCGGGCGCGTCGTGGACGAGCGCGTCCGCCAGAGTATTCGCGTCTTCCGCGAGATCGAGCCCGTGCGGGTCCAACCGGTCGAGCGGGTTGTAGCGCGCGGTCGGCTGCCCCGAGACCCCGAACGGATCGAGGCACCAGACCGGACCCTTGGAGCGCCGTGCCCGAGCGGTGACGCGGGCGTTCTCGCCCTTGGGATCGACGCAGATCACCGAGCGGTCGAGCACGAGCAGGTTGGGGATGATGGTGCCGACCCCTTTGCCTGAGCGGGTGGGGGCCATGGTGAGCAGGTGCGCCGGGCCGTCATAGCGGAGCAGCTTGCCCGACTTGCCCGAGCGGCCGATCACCAGATCCCCGGACGCTTCCAGCTTGGCCATGTCGCCCTGGCTCCCGAACCGCGCGGAGCCGAGCATGCCGTCAAAGGCACCGCGGCTGGAGCGCGCGTGCGCGAACATCACGATCAGGATCGCCGCTCCGATCGGGAGGAGGAATGAGACAAAAAACGGCAGGAAGTTGTAGAGCAGGCCCGGGCCGAACACGACTACCAGCCCGGCTACGCCGACCGCCTTCAGCATGACGAGCGGCCTGGAGCCGGTGGTGAGGAAGTCGGCGATCATCGCGTCCGAGCCTCGAAAGCGACGCGCGCGTCCCCGATCAGCGCGTCACGGCTCGACGCCGGATCGAACCGGGTGGCGTAGTGGTCGCGCAGCTCGCGTTCGGCGCGCGCCTTGTCCGTGTCGGCCGCACCGGCGACCGCGGCGCGCAGGTCGCGCGCGACCCTATTCCAGCGTTCCCAATGTAGCCGGGCAAGGTCCTCGTCGATCGCGTTGATGACGCCCTCCATCGTGCGGGCAATTGTCGTGTTCCCCAGGTGAGGATGATCGGCAGAGTGCGATCGGCGATTGAGCGTCACACCGCGGACGCCGGGCGCAGCTTCGATCCTGGCGAGCAGCGTGTCGGCTTCCTCCGTGTAATCGCTTGGCCAGTCACGGCCGACCAGCATCCCGCCATCGTCGGTGTCGATGGAGAGGCAGGCGATTTCGGGCGACAGATCGAGCAGGCGGCCCAGCTCGTCGACCAGTTCGGGCGTGAGGCGATCGAGGTTCGGGCCGGTCACGATCACCTGCCAGGACCGCGGTGGGTTGGCGTAGCCGCCATCGGGGTAGGGGACGGCCGGTCCGATCGCGGGTGGGATGTCACGCATCATCGACTATCTCCGTTTCGGTTTCCGCTTCCGCATCGAACGCTCGCTTGCCGCGTCGCTTCCAGAGGGCGAGCAGTGCATCGGCTTCGGCGTCCGCTTCGGCCACCTTGGCGCGTGCCGCGACATCGAGAAGCGCGCCGTAGATCGTGGCGCGATCGTCGTCGGTCAGCTCGACCAGTCCGGCTTTCTGGACGAGCCCGCCCAGCTCAATCAGGTGACGGGTGCGTTCGCGTCGTTCCATGACCCAGCCCCGCGTATCGTTACGCCGTTCCGACGCTTCCGCCCGCAGCGTCACCGTCCGGTTCAGCTTGAGTGCCCGATCCGTCGATCGGAGCAGCGCCGCCACCTTTGCGCCCGCGCCGTTGAAAGAACGTGGCCCCCTTCGCCCGCCACGCCTCCTTTGCCGCAGCGTCCTTCGATCCGATCGCGTCGAGCAGCACACCGGCCAGGGTCTCGGCATCGAGCGCATCGGCCCCGGTCGCGGCGACGAGCTGACCCAGCTGTTCGACCCGCTTTGCCTTGAGCATCCGGGCCTTGTCGGTGAGCGCCTTCAGCTCGGCATCATAATCGCGAACCTTGCGCATCCCCACACCTCACCAGCGATTCATGCTGAAATCACTCTAGCAGCACCCGTACGAGGGTAAAGCGAGAACGGCAGACGAAGGAGCGGAAAGTCAGGAACGAGGAGCGAAGCGAATTGTGAGTGCGCGCTTATACGTCGTGCCGACGTGCGCTTGAGAAAGGCAGGACAGTAAGGCATGGTCGCGATTGATGGCGATCTATCACTTCTCCGCAAAGGTGATCAGCCGCGCGAACGGATCGAGCGCGGTGGCGAGCGCGGCCTATCGCTCGGCGTCGGAGCTGCATGACGACCGCCTTAACCGCGGGCACGACTTCTCGAACAAGGCGGGGGTGATCCACTCGGAGGTGATGATGCCGGACGGTGCGCCAGTGCGCCTGTCGGACCGATCGACCTTGTGGAACGAGGTGGAGGCGGGCGAGAAGCGGAAGGACGCGCAGTTGGCGCGCGAGGTGGAGTTCTCGATCCCGCGCGAGATGAGCCAGGAGCAGGGCGTCGCGCTCGCGCGCGACTTCGTGGACCGGCAATTCGTGAACCGCGGCATGGTAGCGGACCTCAACGTGCATTGGGATCACGCGAAGGACGGGAGCCCCAAGCCGCACGCGCATGTGATGATGGCGATGCGCGATGTCGGGCCGGACGGGTTCGGCAAGAAGAACCGCGACTGGAACTCGACCGAGCTGTTGAAGGATTGGCGCGAGGCGTGGGCGACCCACGTCAACGAGCGGATGGCCGAGCTTAGGATCGATGCGCAGATCGATCATCGTTCCTACGCCGAGCAGGGTGTCGAGCTGGAGCCGCAGCACAAGATCGGCCCCGCAGCATCGCGGAGGCCGGAGCAGGGACTTGAGGCGGAGCGGATCGAGGATCACGCCCGCATCGCGCGGGAGAACGGCGAGCGGATTGTCGCCAACCCAAACGTGGCGCTGGACGCGATCACGCGAACGCAGGCGACGTTCACCACCCGCGACTTGGCGACATTCGCGTTCCGGCACAGCGACGGCAAGGAGCAGTTCGACCAGGTGATGGGGGCGGTGCGGGCATCGCCCGAGCTGGTCGCATTGGGGAAGGACGGGCGCGACCAGGAGCGGTTTACGAGCCGCGACATGATCGCGACCGAGGCGCGGCTTGAGCGCGCGGGTGACGAGCTGGCGGGCCGCGATCGGCACGGCGTCGCCGATCGGCATCGCGCGGGCGCTGTCGATGCGGCCGAGGCGCGGGGGCTCACCCTGTCGGCCGAGCAGCGCGACGCGTTCGATCACATCACCGGCCGCGAGGGGCTGGCGTCGGTCATAGGCTACGCCGGCACGGGCAAGTCGGCGATGCTGGGCGTCGCGCGCGAGGCGTGGGAGCGGGAGGGCTACAATGTCCGGGGCGCGGCGCTGTCGGGCATCGCGGCCGAGAACCTGGAGGGCGGGTCGGGCATCCAGTCGCGCACGATCGCGAGCCTTGAGCATGCGTGGGGGCAGGGGCGCGAGCAGCTAGGCCCGAACGACGTGCTGGTGGTGGACGAAGCGGGGATGATCGGCACGCGCCAGATGGAGCGCGTGTTGTCCCATGCCCGGGACGCCGGGGCTAAGGTCGTGTTGGTCGGCGACCCCGAGCAGTTGCAGGCGATCGAGGCGGGAGCCGCGGCCCGCAGCATCGCCGAGCGGCATGGCGCGGCCGAGATCACCGAGGTACGCCGGCAGCGGGAGTGGTGGCAGAAGGAGGCCACGCGCCAGCTCGCGACCGGCAGGACGGGCGAGGCGATCCGCGCCTATGACCAGAACGGCATGGTGCGCGCGGCCGACACGCGCGAACAGGCGCGCGCCGAGCTGGTCGACGGCTGGGACCGGGATCGGCAGGCCGATCCGGCGCGCACGAGCATGATCCTCACCCACACCAACGATCAGGTTCGCGAGCTGAACCAGGAAGCGCGCGAGCGGGTGCGCGCGTCGGGCGGGTTGGGCGCGGACGTGAGCGTGACCGCGCACCGGGGCGAACGGGCGTTCGCTTCAGGCGACCGCATCATGTTCCTGCGCAACGAGCGGGGCATGGGCGTGAAGAACGGCAGCCTGGGGACGATCGAGAGCGTCAGCGCCGATCGCATGACCGTCCGGCTCGACAGCGGGAAGCAGGTCGCGTTCGACACCAAGGACTATGCTCATGTCGATCACGGCTATGCGGCGACGTTCCACAAATCGCAGGGCGTGACGGTCGACCGCGCCCACGTGCTCGCCACGCCGGGCATGGACCGGCACAGCGCCTATGTCGGGCTGTCGCGGCACCGCGACGGCGTTGCGCTCCATTATGGGCGCGACGACTTCGCCGATCAGGCCCGGCTTGTGCGCGCGCTGTCGCGTGACCGAGGCAAGGACATGGCGGGCGACCATACGCGGCCGGAGCCGACCGAGCAGGACCGGGCTCAGGCGTTCGCGGAGCGGCGCGAGATCGCCGCGAGGGTGCCAGGCAGGCCGCACGCGCCGACACGCCAGCGGGTGACGCGTGAGGCGGTCGTTCAGCGCTGGACGGCCGAGCATGGGCGCGAGCTGGCGGGCGTGCAGGCGCGCGCGCAACGCGCAGGGAAGCAAGCGCAGGGCATGTACGGTCGGCACGAGGCCAGGCGCGACGCGCATGCCCGCACGCAGCCGCTACCGCCGCGCGGGCTGTTCGCCGGGCTGAGGCGGTCATCCTACGAGCGGGCGCAGGGCGCGTGGGAGAAGACGGCGCGGGCGTTGCAGCGGCGCTCCCATCAGCTTGCCGGTCGCGTGGGCAGGTTGAAGGAGTATCTGGGCCCGGTCACGGGGCAGCGGCGTCACCGCGGCGACGAGCTGGCGAAGCGTAGGGTCGAGCGCGAGCACCCCCAGCTAGCCAAGCTGTACGAGGCGGTCATGCGCGAGCGGCATATGGAGCGCGTCCGGCAACAGCAGCAGGAGCGCGAGCGGATCAGGGAACAGCGCGAGCGGGACCGCGGGCGCGATGATCGTGGACGTGGGCGGTAGGCCTCGCGCCATAGCCGAACGGGCTACGAGTCCCCACATCAGGTGGAGGAGGACGGCACCATGAGCACGACCGGGTTCGACCTTATCGCCGACGGAATCGACGCCAATCTGGACCACCTGCACAAGCAGCGTTGGACCGAGCGCGCGGCTGAGCTGCACGCGAAGGCGGACCGGGCCGAGGGTGAAGCCGGCGAGCAGGCCCGGCGGGCGCTTCACGACCACTATGCCGACCGGTTCCGGCCGGAGACGAGCCGCATGGCGCTTTTGGATCAGGCCGCGGCAAACCAAATGGCCCGCGTGACTGGTGAGCGGGAATCGCGGGGCGCATGACCGGAGCCGCGTCCGGCTCCGGTCATACTAGAGGCTTTAAGAAGCCGCTTGCGGAGTGCGTGACAGAGTCCATTTAAGAACAGTCACGCCAACTTGCGCGATAAACCAAGCAATAACTGGTTTAAGAGATGGGGCAGCAATAGTAAGTATAATAGTCATGTTAGTAGTCCTCATTGGTTCATAGGCGAGTTTCCTTGCCTGTTTCAGAAAACGACCGTGGAATGTTTGCTCCTTGGCCGTGATCTATTTATACCGTGAGACCACCATCGGGTGCTACATCTATTTTCCGGTTGCTCCCCACACCGGCGCGCACCGGCAGGCGAAACGCAGAACGACGCGAGCCGCAGCAACGTGCCTTGCCGTCTAATTGCGGAGCCGCTGGATGAGCCGCTTCCAGTCGTGTTCGTGCATCATCCATTCCGGGCGGTCCGGCCGCTCGACCGTGGGCCTAACCCGGACGGGACGCCCGAGGCACACCGAGCATCGCAGATGCGCGCCCAGCACCTCGACCGCGTCGCTCCAGCGGTGGCAAAAGAACCAGCGCCGGAGCTTCACCGCATCGAGAATGCCCCGGTGCCCGCATATGCACTCGACCCGGACGTTCGCCTTGTGCCGCTCAAAATCGGACAGCCGATCGAACCGGGTGTTGGCACCCACCCCTAAAGGGGGAGCGTCATCTGATCAGCGTCATGCGCCACGGGCGGCTGTTCCAGCCGCTCAGCTATGGCGCAGGCGAGCGCGTCGGTTGCGCGCTCGCGCAGGCGCGCATCGCGCACGGAGAGGCCCAGGCGGGCGAAGGCGGGGGCCGCGTTGATCGCGGCCGAGATGGCGGAGGGAGTGGGATGGCTCATGCCGCATGAGAACACAAAGAGAACAGACTCGGCAAGGAGTTTAGGGGCCGCGCGATTGACGCTCAGTTTCGAGGACCAATTAGAACGGTATGACACCGAAAGGCCTAAAGCACAAAACCGAATAGACCGTAGTCGAAACGGTTTGACGGAACGGTTCAGAGCAGCCATACGTTTTGAGCGCGGCCCGAATCAGTCGAGCCTTTCGCGAGCAACAGGGTGGACGTTATGGCGAACCGATTGAAGGATATGGGCGAGACCGCATCGTGGCGGTTGATGGTGAGCGCCGCGATCGAGGGTGCGAAGAAGGCGGGGTTCGAGGCGAAGCGCCAGCCCGGCCGTGGGTTGAGCAACACTTGGGAGCTGACCAAGGACGGCGTGACGCAGGTTGCATCGGTTCGGACGACCCGCGACCGCTGGATCGCCTTTCCCCCGCTGGATGGAGGCACCCGTTGGAAGACGCTCGACAACGTGGAGCTGGTGCTGGTCGCGGCGGCGGACGATTATGAGAACCCGCAGAATGTCGACGTGTATGTCTTCCCGGCCGGCGAGGTTCGCGAGCGGTTCGACGCCTCGTACAAGGCCCGGATCGACAACGGCCATAAGGTCCGCAACGACTATGGCATGTGGGTGAAGCTGGACGCCGGTGATCCCAGCGTACCGGGCCAGGTCGGCGCGGGCATCGCCGAGGAGCACCCGTCTATCGCACGCTTTTCGATCGACGAGCTGGAAACCCAGATCACGCCCGCGACGGAGAAGGCCGTGGAGGAGGCAACCCCGGAGCCGGAAGCAGCGGCCGAGCAGCCGCAGGCCGACCCCACCCCCGTCTTCACCAATGTCGGCGGCGTTCTGTCGTGGGCGCGCGCCGAGATCGCCCGCTTGTCGGGAATGTCGACGGACGCGATCAAGCTGGACCTGAAAATCGAGGCGTGAACTTCGCAAATCGGCAGCAAGGGGCAGGAGCCAAGCGGCTCCTGCCCCTTGCTCTTTCAGCTATATGAAGCGCGATCAGCGGCACCATTTTAGGAACGCGTATGATGGCCTTGAATCTACTACCTCCTACTAACATCTAGTAGATGTTAGTAGGAGGTTTTATGGCTACAACGCAGTTACCCTTTCCGCACCAGATCGCTCACTCTCCCGTTTATGGACTGCCTTACAACGCACACGACCCAGATCGCGAAGGCAATTCCGATGCGCATTGGCTGACTATAGGTTGGGCACAGTGGGATGAGGACGAAGCGGCTGCGAAGGTAGTTCGTCACTCGGGTGAGCGATGGTCCCGTCAGTCTGAAGAAGTCCCGGTGTCGCGCCTCGTGGACCTCACGACCCTGCTCGCCAAGGTTTACCAGGGGAACGCAGATCAAATTACTTTTGAGGCTGATTTCTTTGAGAACCAGCCTGAAGAGGTTACGATCAAAGCTAAATCTTCGCGATCCCGTGAAGCGCTTGCCGCTGCACTTCATCGCGACCCGAAATTGCGGCGACGGCTTGCAAACCTAGCCGACGTGATGATCGCCCTTCGCGAAGCGAGGCAGGTCTAACCGCCATGATCAGGCGGTGTCGAAGCACCGCCTGTACCTTCAATGAGGACATAAACAGGTGATTACGCCCCCCCTAGACATGCTACGCATTTCCGCGGCCTAGAGGCGGACAGAAACAGGGGGCGAATGAGCGGCGCGGTTTTTGGCTATGTTCGGGTGTCGACCGAGCGGCAGGACACGGGCAGCGACGCCCAGCGCCACGCGCTGGACGCGGCCGGGTGTTCCGTCATCATCGAGGAGCAGGCGAGCGGCCGAAAGGCTCGGCCAATGCTGGCGGAGCTGGTCGACCGGCTGGAGCCGGGCGACGTGCTTACCGTGGTCCGGTTCGACCGCATCAGCCGGTCGGTCGCCGACTTCTACGCGATCGGCGAGCGCATCCGCGCGCGCGGCGCGTCGCTCCGCAGCCTGGCGGAGCAGTTCGACACGTCGACGCCCATCGGCCGCGCGATGATGGGGTTCGCGGCAATATGGGCCGAGCTGGAGGCCGACACGACCCGCGAGCGCGTGAACAACGGGCTCACCGCGGCGCGCGCCCGAGGAACGATGCTAGGGCGTCGCTACGCGATCGACACAGCAACCGCGGGCAAGATCGCGCGGCGGCTGGAGGCCGGCGAGCCGACCAAGGAGCTGGCGCGCGAGTACCGGGTATCGCCCAGGACCATTCGGCGCATCCGCGAGCGGACCATATGAGATCGCTATTATCGCGGCTTTTTGGCCGGCAGCATCCGCCCGAGCCGGTCGCCTACATGCCGCTCCGGACCGATCGAGTCGACGTACACCGCGGGTTCGACGTGGCGGCGAACGCCGACATCATGACCGGCTACCGATTCTGCGCGACGGTGCAGCTCCGGACGCCTCTTCGCGTGTTGCGTCGGCACGGCGAGGTTCACCAGGGCATCGGCACTGAGCCGCCGGAGATTGCCCGCGAGATGTGGGAAGGCATATGGCTTCCCCGCACCACCACGTTTCACGAGCTCGGCTTGGATATGGACGAGCCCGTGTCGACCATGGCGTCCGACATAGGCCCGATCCCGCAGGACGGCGGCGACTACCTTGAGTTCCTGATCGCGGTCCGGACTTCGGCGGAGAGCGACGGGACGGCCGACGAGCGGCGCGCGGCCGTCGCCTCGATCATCGCGGCCCCGCAATGGCGCGAGCCGGTGAAGAAGCTGGGTGGTGCGACGGCTGTTCTCGATCGCCTGTTTCCGTCATTTGTGGCGAGCGTTCCCCGTGTGTCTGCGGCGACGGCCGGGGCGTTGATCGTTGCGGGCTACGCCACCCCGGGCGCGGTCGGTAGCGCATCCGACCACCAGCTTCGTGAGGTAAAGGGCGTAGGACCGGCCGTCATCGCGGCGTTGCGGGCAGCGGCCGCAGCCGCAGCCGCAGCCAATCGCGGCGGGCGCTACATCGACCGGGTTTCACGATAATGTCGAATGGATGGAGCGACCAGGCGCGATGAAGGAGGCCGCCATAGGCGACCGCGTAATTTGTCCCACCCACCCAGCCCCGGGAGCCTGGCCTTCGGCCCGGCGATGCATGCAGCGTCGGCCAGCAAACACACGCTAAGGACGCGCGAGGCGCTAATATTGCGCTTCCCATTTGACGCACATGGTCGACTTGTCGACAAGGCGGCTATGGCAAAGCAACCCGACACCGCCCGCAGCCGACAGATTGTCGGGTTTAGCCTCCCGCCGGAAATGGCAGCGGCCGTGAAAGACGAGGCCGCGCGCCGCGGAGTAAGCCTGCGAAAGCTCTTTGCGGAAATGTGGGAAGGCTACACCGACAGGCAGAAGTAGCCGCCGCTACCGCGTGGCGGCGATCCAATCCGTCAACGCCTTGAGATCGTGCGCCCAGAAGATCGTGAGGCCCCGATCTTGGGCGTCGACCAAGTTGTGGAGCTTGTAGACCCCGCTCAGCATAGCGGCCGGCACGACCTGTCGAAGGCCGAAGTCAAGCTTCCAGCTCGCCGCCTTCACCGCCGCATCGTTGTTGAGGCGCTTGACCGAATTGGTCGACGAGTTCGACACCTTGCACTCGATCGGCATCACCCGCTGGTCCCACAGGCGGACGATGATATCGCCCTTTCGCGTTCCGAGGCGGCTTTCGCCGCAGAACTCACCGGGTTCCGGTGCATGGGATATGTTCGGAATCCCGCGTGTTGCGACTTCGACAAATCCCAGCTCGAGCAGCGCGACCTTCACTGCGGCTTCCTGTTGATCCTTGCCCTTGGTGCGGCGTCCGGTTTGCGTGCGGCTTGCCGCCATCAGCGCCGCCGAGGCCATCACCGCCGCGCTGCGCTCAGACTCGGTAGGCTCGCGGCCCTCCACCACCCAGGCGAAGCGACGACGATCGAGCACCTGGCGCACGACGCCTAGCAGGCGTTGCACGTCGGCAGGCGACTTATCGAGCCGAGATCGCGAGAAGGACACCACATCGGCGAGGATCTTGTAATCGTCGGACGAGATCGGCGGGGCCGCGAGGTAGCGGAACGCTTCTAGGAGGCGCGGATCGCCGAGAACATCAAGCGCCGGGGTGTCGAGGTCGGACAGGTCGACGGTCGCCTCAAGCAGTTCCTCGACATGGCCCTGATAGAGATCGAACGCTTCGAGATAGTCCTCCAACGGCTCTTCCAGCCGCTCTTTCGTGAACGCAGCGCTGGCCTTGAGGCGGTCGATTTCGAGTTGGTCCGAGGTCCAATGCGGCGGTTCGTTCATCAGGCGACCACCGCCTCTAAGATCGTAGGGCCAGGCACAATCAGTCGCTCCATTTCGCGCGGCTCGAACTTCGTTAGACCGCCAGCATAGGTGCGACCGGACCGCTGGGAAATGTTGCTTTGAAGGAAGTCCACCAGCGCCTGTTTCAACGGCTCGCTCATAGCGTCGCGAGGATAAAGCCCGTGGGCGATGTTGATGTGACGCGCGTCGACTTGGTTCATGACGAAGGCCGGGGGACGGCGGGCCATATAGGTCGAAATAATAGGGGCAGCACGGCGTAGCCCGACCGACCACCATGCCTTTCGGTGGCTTGCGACATAGCCCTTGTTCCCGCCCATCTGACGCGCGACTTTCAGGAAACGCTTCACCGCATTGCGCTCGGCTGTGTCGAGTTCGTCCAGATCGGGTGGCAGGTCGATCACGCGGCGCAGCTTCGTCGGATCGGCAAGGACGCCCGCGGCATCGAGAACATCGCGGGCGCGGGTCACGGCCGGAAACAGCACCGAGTCAGGCAGGCCAGCGCTATGCTCGCCTGCGATCCATACGATGTTCGCGCCGGTGACGGTGCCGCGATGGACGCGGCACAGCTCGCCCAGTTCGACATAGCCCTCTGGAGGCTTTTGCGTTTCGTGAGTGAGGAACGACCAGCGCGCTTCGACCGCCAGCCGATCGCGGTGGATTTTACGGCCCTTGCCCAGGCTCTTGAGGTCGCCGAGGCTGTCCACCCGGTGAAACATGACCGAGGCCGGTTTAGCGCCGACCTCGAATGTCGTGATCGCGGCCGTGGTCGCGGCATCGGGGAACGGTTGCGCCGTGGGCTCGATGACCGTGACGCTTTGCCCGCCGAGCTGGTTGAGGACCAGGGCGCGAACAAGCGCGCCGTAGTTCACGTCGAGCCATTCGGCCGCGGTGATGAAGGCTCCATAATCCTTCGGCTTCGCTTTCAGGACGGTCGCGAGGAAGAAATAGACATGTAGGCCCGCGAGCTTGCTTGCCGGGAGCCCGACCTTCGCGGCTTCGTTGAACAGCCAGTCCTTCCACTTCGCCGGTATCTGGTGATGACGCACATAGGGCGGATTCCCGATGTAAAGCGTCCGACCCGTGGTTGTGTCGTTGAAGCGCCGATAATCGCCGACCACGATGCGCGCGCGACCGGCCGCGCCGATCGCAGCCAGGTTGGCGCGCGCTACGAGCGCCGCGAGTGGGTCGACATCGATTCCGACCAGCTCCGCTTTCGGGAAAGCGATCGCCGCCCGCATCAGGAAGCGCGCCGAGCCGACACCGGGGTCGACGACGCGGGCCGGGGTGCCGGACGTCGCCCAGTCGACCATCGTCTGGACGATGGGAGCCGGAGTATAGGTAGCGCCATTTTCCCGGCGCAATGCCGGCGACCGCAGCGCGCAAAAAGCGTCGCCGAGCGGATCGTGCCCGTCGCGGATCAGTTCAGCCAGCGCGTTGAGGATCGAGCGCGCAGGCGCCTTCGTCGCTTTGGCGGCCAGCTCGCGTTCTTGAGGAGAAAACGCCCCGAGCGCGTCAGCGCCGAGCGCCATCGCCGTCGACGCTAGAGCCTCCTCCGTCGGGAATACGCCAGCATACTCATTCCAGAGGTCGCCTTGACCCCCGGTGAGCTGGACTAGCGCGCTTGATGCTGGCGCGGTTGGCATGAACTTTCCCCTTGTTACGCCGCGGCCGTAGTAGGCTTATAGGGAGACACATCGATCTCCCCTGCCCGCTTCCGGATTTGCGCGATATCGAACTTGTTTTGCATCCGCATCAGCGTGTCGATCGACACCCCGAACGCCTTTTCGATACGAAGCGCCATCTCGGGCGAAAGATGCGAACGCTCGTTTAGAAGCGCCGACAGAGCCGGGCGCGTCACCCCAAGAACTTGCGCGGCGTCCGTTACCGATAGGCCGCGCGCCTGGACGATCTTGGTTTTGACGAAACTGCCGGGGTGAGCCGGTCCTTCGATGTTGGCGTGCATCGCCAGCCTTCCTTGCGGTTGCGCGTCGACCGTGCCGTGTAACGAGACGCTTTACAAGATGTTTGTTCGTGGTCTGTTCGCGTCCCTTCGGGACCGCGCTCTACCTCCGCTGCGCTCCGACCGAGCCGCCAAGCGGCGTCTCGTCCCTTCGGGTGACGA
>NZ_CAXSBH010000060.1:0-16414 GCF_964235535.1 uncultured Sphingomonas sp. | reverse complement strand
AGCTCCCTTGTGATAATGATCTGGACGGCACCACAAGGTTGCTATCACCCAAATCCAAGGGGACATTAAACCGAACGCGTCCGACCCTCAAGCCTCCATTTGCGCCGAACAAGAAAGAGTTGCCAGAAAAGCCGGGAATGTTAACTGTAGATCAAGGTCGAACGATTCCAGCGACGTAGTCAAGCCTAGCCGGCGCATGCTCGTCACCCCCGCATCGTCGATACCGCAGGGCACGATCCCGCCGAAATGCGACAGGTCGGGCGATATGTTCACCGAAAAGCCGTGCAGCGTGACCCAGCGTCGCACCCGTACACCGATCGCGGCCACCTTCGCGTGCTCCCCGTCGATCACCGTCCAGATACCCACCCGGCCTGGCACGGTGAACGCCGCCACGCCCGCCCGCGCCAACGCGGCGATCAACCATTCCTCGAGCGCGCCGACGAACCGGCGTACGTCGCGGCCGCGTTTATTCAGGTCGAGCATCAGATAGCCGATCCGCTGCCCCGGCCCGTGATAGGTGTATCGTCCGCCGCGCCCCGTCCTGATCACCGGAAAGCGCGGGTCGATCAGCTCCGCGTCGACCGCGCTCGTCCCCCCGGTGTAGACGGGCGGATGCTCCAGCAGCCAGACGAGCTCGCGAGCCTCGCCGCTCGCGACCGCGGCGGCGCGCGCCTCCATCGCTGTCACGGCATCGGCGTAGGAGGTCAATCCGGGCGTGACACGCCATTCGATGTCGGGGGCGGATACGGGGCCGGTCACGTCCGGCATGTGCGGCGATCGCCCCGCGCATGCAACCGCACCGCTGGCGAAGCCCGTGCGCTTGGGCTAGCGGTCGGCCCGTCAGGGAGACGGACGATGCGCGCGGTCGAAACGAAGGTCGGGATCGGGTCAGTGTGGGAAACGGCGGTCGAGGCGGTCCGCGGACGGGCGGGCCTGCTCGTGCCGATCGTGGCGTTCGCGCTGTTCCTCCCCGCCGTCATTCAGGCCGGCCTTGTCCTCTATACCGGAGGCAGCGCCGGCGGGACGCCGCCCACGCCCGGCGGGCCCGCGTCGCTGCTCCGCTTCGCGTTGATGCTGGGACTGTTGGTCCTGACGCTTTGGGGAGCACTCGCCGTGACCGCGATCACCGGCGATCCGGCGACGACCTCGGCCGAGGCCGGTCGTCGGGCCTCCGCGCGGGTGCTCCCGCTGCTCGGCGTGTCGGTCGTTATCGGCCTCGCCATGGCGCTTTTGTTCGTGCCCTTGATCGGCGTCCTGGCCGCGCTCGGCGTCAATCTGGCGGTTACGAGCCGGACGGGTTCGATGCCCGACATACCGGGAAGCGCGGGTCTGTTCATCGGGTTGTACGGACTGTTCGTCACCGGCCTGCTGCTATGGGTGTTCGCGCGCCTGCTGCCGCTGGTGCCGGTCGTCCTCGACGAGCGGTTGGGGCTTCGGTCAATCGCGCGCGCCTTCCGGCTCACCCGGGGGTTGGGGTTGAAGCTGGCGGGGGTGGTCCTGTTGTACGCGGTCGTATTGTTCGTCGCCAGCCAAGCGGCGCAGTGGGTCGTCTTCATCCCCCTCCGGCTGATACTCGGCGCGCAGAATATCGGCGTGGCGCAGTTCTTGGGCCAGGTCGTGGCCGCGCTGGTGTCCGCGGTGTTCAGCGTCCTGGCCTATGCCTTCACCGCCCAGCTCTATAGCCGCCTGACTGCGCGCGAGCGGGTCGAGCCGTTCGGGGACGCGCACCCCGCCGCGTGATGACGGACCGCCGATGCCCATAGCCATCCGCCCCGTCCTGGCCGACGCCTGGGGCCTGTTCCGCCGCGACCGCGACTGGCTGTTGCGGGTCGCCGGACCGTTCGTGTTCCTGCCCGCCTTCGCGCTGGCTCTGCTGGTGCCTAGCGCCCCCGTGGCGCTCCTGTCCGGGGCGGGGACGAGCGAGGCGGACGCGCTCGCCCGCGCCGCGCGGCTGACCGCATGGATGCGCAGCTATGGCGGTTGGTATCTGCTCGCCAACGCGGTAAGCCTGTTCGGCGCGGCCGCGCTGCTCTCGGCGTATCTCGACGGGCGCGCGCCCGACATCCGCACGGCGCTCAAGCGAGCCGGCACGCTGCTGCCCCGCTATTTCCTCGCGATGACGCTGGTGGCGGTGCCGACGGGGGCGGGGCTGTATCTGTGGGTGCTGCCGGGCCTTTATGTGATGGGACGCGCGCTGCTGGTCGGACCGGTGCTGATCGCCGAACGCCCGGTAAGCGCTTTAGCCGCGCTGACGCGCTCCTTTGCGCTTAGCCGGGGGATGGGCGTGCCGATGATGGCGCTGGCCGCGACCTCGGTGCTGGGCGCGTTGATTCTCACCCAACCCTTCGCCGCGCTCGAGCTCGCCGCCAGGCGGAGCGTGGTCGCCGCCGTGGTCGCGGCGGTGGGGCTCGGCGTCGCCGCCATGCTGGCGACGATCGCGCAGGTGCTGATCGCCGTCAGTGTCTATCGTCGACTCGGTACCCGTTAGCCTCCAAGCAGCGGTATGTGCGGCGCGACCTCGCGCGGCAGGATGCCCGCGACGCGCGGATCGGGGAAGGTCTCCAGTGTCCGCGCCGACGCCGTGAAACCTTGCGCGCGGTAGAAGCCGAGCGCGCGAGGGTGGTCCAGCGTGCAGGTATGCAGCCACACCCGCGTCGTCCCAGCCCGCCAAGCCAACACCAGTGCCTGCGCCATGAGCCAGCGGCCATGGCCATGCCCGGCGAACTCCGGCACCAGCCCGAAATACGATAGCTCGGTCTCGCCGTCCTGCCGTAGATCGAGCTCGAGCATCCCGACCTCGACGCCCCCGCGGTCGACTGCCGCGAACACCTCGACTCGGCTGTCGCGGATGATGGCGAGCAGCCGGGCATCGTCGATCGCGAGCCGCGAGTACCATAGCCACGGCTCGCCCACGCGCCGGAATAATGCGCGGTACCTGTCCGGATCGGGCGAGCGCCACCGTTCGAGCCGGAGCGGGGAGGGCGGCAAGGGGCGGAGCGGGGGCCGCGCCCGCATCTCCAGCGTCGTGACCACCGCCGCGACATGGTCGGCGGGGATCGCGGTCAGTCCCAATTGGCCACCGGCGGCAGGCTCATCAGGATCGCGTCGATGTTGCCCCCCGTCTTCAGCCCGAACAGAGTGCCCCGGTCGTACACCAGATTGAACTCGGCATAACGTCCACGCCAAATCCGTTGCGCCGCCATGTCCGCGTCGGTGAACGGCATCCCCATCCTTCGCCGCACGATGTCGGGATAGATGTCCAGGAACGTCTCCCCGACATCGCGCGCGAATGCGAAATCCGCGTCGAACGCGCGCTCCAGATGATCGAAGAACACGCCGCCCACGCCCCGGTGGACGTGGCGGTGCGGGATATAGAAATACTCGTCCGCCCACGCCTTGAAGCGGTCGTAGTAATCCGGTCCGTGCCGGTCGCACGCCGCCTTCAACGCCGCGTGGAAATCGGCCGTGTCCTCCGCGATCGGCAGCGGCGGGTTCAGGTCCGCGCCGCCTCCGAACCACCGCTTGGTGGTGACCAGGAAGCGCGTGTTCATATGGACGGCCGGCACGTGCGGATTGGCCATGTGCGCGACCAGGCTGATCCCCGTGGCGAGGAAGCGCGGATCGTCGCCCGCGCCGTGCACCGTTCGCCCGAACTCGCCCTCCAGGGTGCCGCCTACCGTCGAGACATTGACGCCGACCTTCTCGAACACGCGGCCCTTCATCACCCCGCGCACCCCGCCGCCGCCCGGCTCGCCAGATGGTTCGACCCGGTCCCATGGTATGTAGTCGAAGCGCGCGTCCGACCCTGCTTCGCGCTCCACCGCTTCGAACTCGGCGCAGATGCGGTCGCGCAGCAGCTCGAACCAGCCGCGTGCCGCGGCCTGCTGTGCATCGAGGGGCGTGGGAAGGTCGGCCATGCCGCTTCCCTATCCGCCGTTCGCCGGCGAAGTCGAGCGCGTCTGCCGCATCATCTCGCCCGCGATCATGCCCGCGGCGACCGCGACGTTGAGCGACCGCACACCCGGCCGCATCGGGATCGCCACGCGCAGCGCGACCGCCGCATGCACCTCGCCCGGCACCCCACGCCCCTCCGACCCGAGCAGGAGCACGTCGTCCGCCGCAAAGGCCGCGTCCCACAATTGAACCGCGCCGCGGGTGGTCGCCAGCACGATCCTGCCCGCCGTCGCCTGGAACGCATTCCAGTCCGCATGGCGGCTGACCTCCGCGACATCGGCATAATCCATCCCCGCCCGCCGCAGCGCCCGGTCGCCCCACGGGAACCCCATCGGCTCGATCAGGTCGACTCCCACGCCCAGGCATGCGCCCAGCCGCAGGATCGTGCCGACATTCCCCGCGATATCAGGCTCGAACAGGGTGATACGCATGCACGCCGGTAACGCAGGGTGCCGCCCAGGTAAATTGAAGTTGGCAAAGCGGTCTCCGCGCCGCTATCTGTGCGCCAGACCGGTGCCTCATTCCGTCAGCCGGAGGAGGCCCGACCAGCGCGGGGCCGTCCGGGTCCGGCTTGATCCGTAAAAGAGTTCAAGGGCTGTTTTCATGGCGACCGTCGATCATCCCATCGTTCCGCCCGGCAAGTCGCCGGAGCCGTACAAGGAGGACGTGCCCGATCCCCGTCGCCGCGACTTCATCAATGTCGCCGCCGTCGCATTCGCGGGTGTCGGCGCGGTCGCGATCGTGTTGCCGCTCGTCAACCAGATGAGCCCCGCCGCCGACGTGCTGGCCGAGTCCTCGACCGAAGTCGATGTGTCCAAGATCGCGCCCGGCCAGGCGATCAAGACCCAGTTCCGCAAGCAACCATTGTTCGTGCGCAACCTGACCCCGGCCGAGGTCGCCGCCGCCGATGCGGTGCCGCTGGGCGACCTGCGAGACAAGCAGACGCTCGCCGAGCGGACCAAGGAAGGCAAGAAGAACTGGCTGGTAACGCTGGGCGTTTGCACCCATCTGGGATGTGTGCCGCTGGGGGCCGGCGAGGGCGAGAATAAGGGGCCGTTCGGGGGCTATTTCTGCCCCTGCCATGGCTCCGCCTACGACACGGCCGGCCGGATCCGCTCGGGACCCGCGCCGAGCAACCTGCAGATTCCCGAGTACGTCTTTAATTCCGACACTGTCCTGACCGTCGGTTGAGGTAGCCAAACCATGAGCTTTCCCTGGGCCAAGCAGTACGAGCCGCAAGCGCCGATCATGAAGTATTTCGACGCGAAGCTTCCGGTGCCGCGTCTGATGTACAACGCGATTGGGGCCGGATATCCGGTGCCGCGCAACCTCAACTATTTCTGGAACTTCGGCGTGCTCGCCGGGATGGCGCTGCTCATCCAGATCGTGACGGGCGTGACGCTCGCCATGAACTATGCCGCAAACGGCGGCATCGCCTTCGACTCGGTCGAACGCATCATGCGCGACGTCAACGCCGGCTGGTTCCTCCGTTACGCCCACGCCAACGGGGCTTCGATGTTCCTGGCGGTGATCTACATCCACATCGCGCGCGGGCTTTATTATGGTTCGTACAAGGCCCCGCGCGAGATGGTTTGGCTGCTTGGCGTGGTCATCTTCCTGTTGATTATGGCCACCGCCTTCATGGGCTACGTCCTGCCCTGGGGTCAGATGAGCTTTTGGGGAGCGCAGGTCATCACCGGCTTCTTCTCGGCCATTCCCGTCGTCGGCGAGACTCTGCGGGTGTGGCTGCTGGGCGGCTTCGCGCCGGACAACGCCGCGCTCAACCGCTTCTACTCGCTTCACTACCTGCTCTCGTTCGTGATCGCGGGCGTGGTGATCCTGAAGATCTGGGCGCTGCACATCCCGGGCTCGTCCAACCCGACCGGCGTCGAGGTGAAGGGGCCGCAGGATACCGTGCCCTTCCACCCTTATTATACCGCCAAGGACGGCGTCGGCGTGGGTGTGTTCATGCTGATCTATGCGGCGTTGATCTTTTTCTCGCCCAATCTGCTCGGCCATCCGGACAATTATATCCCGGCCAACCCGCTCTCCACGCCCGCGCATATCGTGCCCGAATGGTATTTCCTGCCCTTCTACGCGATCCTGAAGTCGTTCACCGTCGACTTCCTTCTGCCCGCCAAGCTGTGGGGCGTGCTGGCGATGTTCGGGTCGATCCTGCTACTGTTCTTCCTGCCGTGGATCGATACCAGCCCCGTGCGTTCGGCGAACTTCCGTCCGGCCGTCCGCTACGGCTTGATCGGGCTGCTCCTGTCCGTTCTACTGCTCGGCTATGTCGGCGGTGCCGACGCGACGCCGCGCAACGTGATCCTCGGGCAGCTCGCGACCGCCGTCTATTTCGGATATTTCCTCGTATATCTGCCGATCGTTTCGCGGCTGGAGCGTCCGCGCCCCGTGCCTAATTCGATCACCGAGGCCGTGCTAAACCGTCACGGCGGCACCAGCCCCGCCCAGACGGCGGCGATGGCCTGACCCGACAAGTCTCACAGGATTGATGCACACCGATGGTTCGTAAAATCGCTTTTCTGATCGGGCTCGGCTTCATCGCCGTGCTCATGATCGGGCTTGTCTCGACCGTCATCGGCGCGATCCGGACGCCCCCGCCCGAATCCGCGGGTCACGAGTTCCACCTGGAGCCCCGCCCGGCGAGTTTCGCGTCCGACGGCGCGTTCGGTAAATGGGATCGCGCACAGCTCCAGCGCGGGTTCCAGGTCTATAAGGAGGTATGCGCGGGCTGCCACTCGATGCGCCTCGTGTCGTTTCGCGATCTGGAGCAGATCGGCTATAACGAGCCCGAGGTGAAGGCGATCGCGACGCAGTGGCCCGTCGAACAGCCCAGCGTGAACCAGGAGACCGGCGAGCCCGCGACGCGCAAGAACCTGCCGTCCGACCGCTTCCCCAGCCCCTATCCCAACGAGGTCGCCGCCCGCGCCGCCAACAACAACGCGCTGCCGCCCGACCTTTCGCTGATGGTCAAGGCGCGCGATGACGGCTCGGACTATATCTACTCGCTCCTGACCGGCTATCGCCCGCAGCAAGGTTTCAAGAGCGAGAAGGGGAACGAACTTCTCAAGGAATTTCCGGACTCGAAGACGCCTGAAGGCCTGCACTTCAACCCGTATTATGCCAACCTCAACATCGCCATGCCGCCGCCGCTGACGTCGTCCGGGCAGGTCACCTATTCGGACGGAACGAACGCCACCGTCGATCAGATGGCAAAGGATGTCTCGGCGTACCTGACCTGGGCCGCCGAGCCGAACCTCGAGCGTCGCCATGCAGCGGGCCTTGCGGCGGTGCTATTCATTTCGATCTTCTGCTTCCTGGCTTACGGCGCGTACAAGAACGTCTGGGCCGACGTTAAGCATTGACGGCCAGGGAGAGGGGGCGAGCCTCGTCACGCTATTCGTCATCCCCGCCTGAGCGGGCATGACGTAGTGGGGATTATGAACACCGGCCTCGACCTTGCCGCTCTGATCCGCACGATCCCGGACTTCCCCAAGCCTGGCGTCCTGTTCCGCGACGTGACTACGTTGCTTCTCGACCCACAAGGTTTCGCGACCGCCATCGAGCGTATGGTCGCCGCCACCGTCGGCCCGGTTGACCTCGTCGCCGGGGTCGAGGCGCGCGGCTTTGTTTTCGCCGCCGCCCTCGCCCTTCGGCTGAATGCGGGCGTGCTGCTCATCCGCAAGGACGGGAAGCTTCCCGGCGCGACCATCGCGGAGGAGTATGCGCTCGAGTATGGCGAGGACCGCATCGCCATGCACGCCGATGCCTGCGCGCCGGGCGCGCGCGTGCTGTTGGTGGACGACCTGATTGCCACCGGTGGCACCGCTCGCGCTGCGGCACGCCTGCTCCGCCGCGCGGGTGCAACGGTGATTCAGGCGCAGTTTCTGGTCGATCTGCCCGACCTTGGCGGCGCCGACGCGCTCCGCGCCGACGGCCTCAACGTCTCCGCGCTGGTGAGCTTTCCCGGTCATTGAATGAACCGCGCCCCAGGGCGCTCGCTCGTTGACGGTTCGCGGGCGCGTCCTTTTCCGGCTTCATACGGAAGGACGCGTCATGGCGCACCGTTCGATCCCCAAGCAGCACGGCCGCGGACTCGGCGCCGACCGCAGGGCCGGCGACTGCATGAGCGGCCGTGTCGTTCGCGGCTTTCGGGGCGGCGGTCGGCCGGACCTTCCCTGAGCAGCCTCCCGCGAACCCGCCCGTTCAGGACGGGTGCGCTTCCACCTCCGCCTCTACGGTCGTCGTGACCGTCGGCCGAGTACTCACCAGTCCCGTGGAGATGAACGTCATCACTACCTCGCCGTCCTGATTCCGAACCGTCATCCGGCTGCGGAAAATGCCCATCTCGGGGCGCTTTTCCGACCGGCGCTTTTCCAGCACCTCCGTCTCGCATCCGAGCATATCGCCCGGGTAGACCGGCTTCACCCAGCGCAGCTCGTCGATCCCCGGCGATCCCAGCCCCGCCTGCTCGTTCGCGCGCAGATTTTCGACCACCATCGACATGACCATCGCGCAGGTGTGCCAGCCGCTCGCGGACAGCCGCCCGAAATGCGTCTGCGCGGCCACCGCGTCCGACAGGTGGAACGGTTGCGGGTCGTACTTGGCCGCGAACGCGACCACCTCCTCACGCGTGACCGCATACGCGCCGAAGCGCGCGATCGCCCCGACCTCGACGTCCTCGAAATACTGCATCGCCGGCCTCCCTATCGCCGGCGCGCACTCTCGAACGGCGCGGCCGTTCCGTCCAGCCCCTCGCCCGCCGGTAGCTCGAGCAGATCGCGCAGCAGTGCAGCGACCGACACGTTGTCAAACTCGGCGATCCGCGATCCCGCCCGAAACCCCGGCCCGGCTGCGATGAACACCGCCCGCATCGAGGGGTCGGCGGGATCATAGCCGTGCTCGCCCTTCAGATACGCCCGACCGCCCGGCGACGAGAATCGCCAGCCGATGTCGGCCATGCACATGAATGGCGGCACGCGTGGATGCCGGCCGAAGTGGAACCGCGCCGGCAGCTCCTCGCGCCGACGGCATGTCAGGTGCGGGCGCGGGCGCAACACATGCGCCGCGACCGCCGCTTCCGCGCCCGGCTTGGGCCAAGCATACAGGATCGGCCCGCTCTGCGCTGTCCGCATGATCGCCTCGTCGGCGATCCCGGCCGGGTCGATCAGGTTGGTCGCGGGCACCGCCGCCATGCCGTGGTCGGACACGACGACCAGGTTCGCGACCTGCCCCATGGCCGCCAGTCCTTCGCGCAACCGGCGCAGCTGCGCATCGACGTCGCGCACCGCCGTGTCCTGTTCGGGCGACTCGAAACCCTGCTCGTGCGCCGCCTTGTCGACCACGTCGAAATACAGCGTTAGCAGGCGCGGCCGCTCCGCGATCGGCCGCCGCAGCCAGTCGAGCACGAACGCGACGCGCTCGGCGCTGCTGATGTCGGCCGCGTACGGCACCCACACGCTCGGGCGCACGCCCCCAATCGCCGCCTCCGTGCCCGGCCAGAACATCGTCCCCGTCCGCATTCCCGCGCGCTCCGCCGTCACCCAGATCGGCTCGGCTCCGTCCCACCAGAACCGGTCGCGCGTCTGCTTGGCGTCGCTAATCGTAAAGCGCACGCCCGGCCGCGCAGGGTCCTCCATCGTATTGTCGACCACCCCGTGCCGGTCGGGCCGCAGTCCGGTGACGATCGTGTAGTGATTGGGAAAGGTGTTGGCGGGGAAGGACGGCCGCATCGCGCCCGACGCGCCCTCCCTCGCCAGCGCGTCGAGCGTCGGTGTGTTCCCGCGGCCCAGATCGGCCGGCCGCAGCCCGTCGATCGATACCAGGATGACGACGGGCGCGCGCCGCTCGACCGCCGCCAGGGTCGGCGACGGCCGGTCGACCGACACGCACGCCGACAGCGCAAACGCCAGGAGCGGCAGAAGATGCTTCAATCGTTGGTCCTTCGTTTGAAAACGCCGTCGTTAAGGCCGCTTCGTGGCAGCCCCGTGTCGCTTCACAATCCCAACACCAGCTTCGAGAACACCGTCCAGCTCGCCGGGTTCTTGCCATAAGCCGCATCGAGCGCACCGGGCTTAAGATACCCCGCCACCGTCCCGCCGGTCGCAACGCCGAGCGGCCCCGAGATCGGCATTCGGTATGCGTACCCCGCCTCCAGCTTGGTTACCTTGAACAACCGGTCATGGAGCGGGTCCTCCTCATCCGGGAACAGCTCGTCCGCCCGGACATGCTCCACCCGCCCGAACACCGCATGGTGCCGATTGATCTCCCAGCTCGCCTCGCCGAGCCAGGCGGGCAGCACCGGCCCGGGCAGCCGGTTCTTGCGGCTATAGGCGAGGGTCGTCGTCAGCGGCCCCGTCGCATAATGGACGCTGGCGGTCGTGCGCGCCTCGTCCTCGTCCGGGTGAAACTCCTCCGGGCTCTTCAGCCGCCCATGGCTCACCTGCATCGCCAGCTCCGGGGTCGGCGTCCAGCTCGCCCGCACGCTCCAGCTGTCGAGTTTCGGCGTCTCGATGTTCCACCGCCGCTCGTCCGGCTCGCGCCCGCGAAACGCCGACGCCTCCAACTGCCAGCGCGGCGCGGCATAGCCCGCCGTGACGACGCCATAGGTGATGTGCGACGAATCGAACCAATGATGCGTGATCGGCGCCAGCGGCAGATAACGTGCCGACGCCCGGTGGACGAACGCACTCGGCCCGAGCGCGGGCTCCGCCACCGGCCCGCCATACAGGAACAGGCTGTCGCCGCTCCCCAGCCGGTAGTCGACCCGCGCCGACAGCTCCATGAACAGGTCGTGCGGATGTTGCCGGTCGATGAGCGGCCGGTCGTTGGCGACCTCGCCCACCGCGAAGATGTTCGGGTAGCCCCGCGCACCCATCGCGGGCTCCAGGCTTCCCATCGCGCGCAATTGGACGTGGAAACGCTCCCCCAGATCGCGGTCGCCCATCAGCATCGCCATCGACGTCACGAACGCCATTTCGTCCCCGCGCCGTCCGCCCTGGTCGTCATACACGCCCCAGGCATAGCCGTGCGCCATCAGCATCCACGGACCCGCATGGAACATCGCCCCGCGCATCGGAGCCTCGTTATACGGCAGCCGAGCGGTCCCGGAGCCGGTGAGATAATCGGTCCGGCCCATGCCCATGTTCATGGCCATGCTGGTAGCGGTCGGGTCGTGCCCCATCGTGGCGTGATCGGTCGCGTCCACGGCCGGAACGGAATCATCGGCGGGAGCGGCGGGCGCCGACGGCGGGCCATGGCCCCTGGCTCCATGGTCGACAGGAGACGTGGGGGTAGGGGAGGGTGCCGGCATCGGGCGGTGCTGGTGTTGCGCAGCCACCGGAACGGTAAACAGCGCCGCCGCCGCGCTCGCGGCGAGCAGGGTCGTCTTGGTCATGATGAACTCCGTGGAATTGGACGTCGGAGCGGGCCGGAGCCCGCGCGATCACCAAGTCCGCGGAGGGCGCAGGTCTGGCGGCGTTCCACGCCCGATCGTCAGCGCGTGGATGCGCGCCGACACGGGAGCGACCGGTAGCGGCTCCGACGCGGCGATCCGCCCCGGGTTCCAATTCGACGGCGGCACGCAGCCGATGCAGGCGGTCGCCGGGCCGATCCCGTCATCGCGCTCGACCGGCGCGGACCCATGATGCGATGGTACCGCCATATCATGCCCCGCCGCTCGCGCATGGCAAGCCGCCGTCGCAGCAGGAGCCGCGAACGCCAGTGCGAGCACGAACAGGATCAGTCGGGCGAGCATGGGTCGGGAGCTAAGGTTCAAAAGTATTCAATGCAACGCTCCCATCCTTTCGTCACCCCGGACTTGTTCCGGGGTCCATCGTCGTCCGCACCCGGATCGCGCCGAGTACACTCAGCGATGGAAGCCGGAACAAGTCCGGCATGACGGAAAGGATCGAGGTGGCGACAGGCGAACCGTCACACGTTGAACCGGAACAGCATCACGTCGCCGTCCTGCACCACATACTCCTTGCCCTCCTGGCGCAACTTGCCCGCGTCGCGCGCGCCCGCTTCTCCGCCCAGCCGCACGAAATCGTCGAATGCCGTCGTCTCAGCCCGGATGAACCCTCGCTCGAAATCCGAATGGATCGCGCCCGCCGCCTGCGGCGCCTTCGCTCCGACATCGACCGTCCAGGCCCGCGCTTCCTTCGGCCCGACCGTGAAGAAAGTTAGCAGCCCCAGCAGCTTGTACCCCGCCCGGATCACGCGCGTCAGGCCGGTCTCGGTCAGCCCCAGCTCCGCCAGGAACTCGCCCCGGTCGTCCGCAGGCATGGTCGCGATCTCCGCCTCGATCGCCGCCGACACGACCACCGCCTCCGCGCCCTCGGCGGCCGCCTTGGCGAACACCGCGCGCGAATGGTCGTTGCCCTCGGCCGCCTCCGCCTCGCCGACGTTGCAGACATACAGCACGGGCTTGGCGGTCAGCAGTTGCGCCTGCGCGAACACCCGCGCCTCCTCCTCGTCCCTGGGCACCACGACCCGCGCCGGCTTGCCCTCGCGCAGCAGCTCCAGCGCCTGCCCCAGCACCGCCGCGCCGATCTTGGCCTCCTTATCGCCCTGCTGCGCCTTCTTGCCCAGCGCGGGGACGCGCTTCTCCAGCGACTCGAGGTCGGACAGCATCAGTTCGGTCTCGACCGTCTCGGCGTCCGCGACCGGATCGACCTTGCCCTCGACATGGGTGACGTCGCCGTCCTCGAAACAGCGCAGGACATGGACGATCGCGTCGACCTCACGGATGTTGCCCAGGAACTGGTTGCCCAGCCCCTCGCCCTTCGACGCACCGCGCACCAGCCCGGCGATATCGACGAAGCCCAGCTGCGTCTCGATCACCTTGGCCGACTTGGCGATCGCGGCGAGCGCGTCCAGCCGCTCGTCGGGAACCGCGACATTGCCCACATTGGGCTCGATCGTGCAGAACGGATAATTCGCGGCCTGCGCCGCCGCGGTCTGCGTCAGCGCGTTGAAGAGCGTCGATTTGCCGACATTGGGCAATCCGACGATGCCGCAGCGAAAACCCATTGCTTGTTCCTGGAAAGCGAAGTGATCGCGGATCCCTAGGGCCAAGCCGCCGCGCTCGCCACCCCGGCGGATTTATCGTGCGCCCGATTGAACTTGCGCCATCGTTCGCCGTTCGACCCGCCATGCCCGAAGCTGCACCGATCGCCGCCGTCAAGGAAGCCGCCGACGCCGTCGAGCGCGTCGACATCGCCGTTACGGAAGCCATGGACGACTACCGCGACCGCCCGATCGTGAAGGCGCTAGGCTTTGTCAGCGAGATCGGTGACCAGCCCCCGCTTCGCGCGCTGACGCTCGGCGCGTCGGCTGTCGGGGCGTGGATGGGCAATCCGCGCCTGACGCGCGCGGGCATCAGGATGTTCGCCGCCCATTCGCTCGCGACCGGGCTTAAAAACCTTATCAAACGCTCGATCGACCGCACCCGCCCCGACCACGCGCTCGACAACCATTACCGGATGGAGGTGGGCGACAGCTATAAGCACGAGCTGTCGTCATTCCCCTCGGGCCACACCGCCGGCGCGCTCGCGGTGACGCAGGCGCTTGCCCGCGACTATCCCGGCTCGCGCATTGCCGGACTCGCCGTCACGACCGCCGTCGCCGCCATCCAAGTACCTCGTTGCAAGCATTTCGTCAGCGACATCGTCGCAGGCGCCGCGATCGGCTGGGCGGCGGAGCAGGTCAGCTCGCGCTTGTTCGACTGGGCGGAGGAAAAGCTCGCTACCACCGGTAATTGAACGACACGCTGATCCGCTCGCCCTTTCCGGTATGCGACAACACCTCGTGCCGCAGCCAGCTCTCCCATAACAGCACCGTTCCCGGCTCGGGCGCGACCGTCCGGAACGTCCGTAGCGCTTCGGGCGCATCGGCGAGACGGGGAGGGGCCGCCATCATCAGGCCAAGCCGGGGATCCTCGAACCGGATCGCCCCCGACCCCTCCGGCAGCGCGAGATAAAGCGTCCCC
The DNA here is from genome assembly GCF_964235535.1 of uncultured Sphingomonas sp. Classification (GTDB taxonomy): domain Bacteria; phylum Pseudomonadota; class Alphaproteobacteria; order Sphingomonadales; family Sphingomonadaceae; genus Sphingomonas. The sequence continues at coordinate 2,448 of NZ_CAXSBH010000060.1, read as the reverse complement.
GACACGACGCTATGCGGATGGATGTGCGCGCCGTGATGCCCGCCCGGCTTGAGCAGGTTGACCCAAAGGCTGTCGAGCTTCAGCCTGCGCCCGCCCAGATCGAACGCGCACGCCTCCACGTAGCGCGCGACATGCCGGTCGAGATGCCGCTTCAGGTCCGCGAACGCCGGATCCCGCCGGGGCAGATCGTCGAGCGACGCATAGGACGTGTAGCCGCGATAGCCGTGCTCGCGGCACCAGCGCCGCCCGGCCATGTCGTCGCGCGCCAGGCTGCGAACCGAATGCTCGAGTTCGGCGACGAGCGCATCGTTGCCGAGCATCGCCTGATCGAGCAGAGTAGGAAACATCGCGGTGGCCACCGCCAGCCCCAAGCACGCTCGCTCGGAGCGCGCAACGCCGTCAGGCGGCGGTGCCCATCGCCAAGCTCGCGCGCACCATCGCACTCATGACCGCGCGCGCCGCGTCCGCGTCCGCCATCCCGGCCAACGCCGCCCGCGCCGGCCCGAGCCGGTCGGCGCGTACCAGCCGCCAGATGCCGAGCCACACCGCCTCGGTTTCCGACACGCGCGCCTGGCACGGCCGCTCGAACACCAGCGTTCCGGTCGATCCCTCATCGAGCGCGCGCATCGCGGCGTCGAACGCCTCCGATCCGCCGCCCAACATGTCCACCGCCGCCGGCGTACCCGCACCCGCCATCGTCAACTGATGCACCCACGCCCGCGTCGCGCGGAGCAGCGCGCGGTCGGGAGTGGGGAGGTCGGAAACCGGACGGTCGATCAAATCGTACATGGCAGGGAAGCACCCGCTAATGAGAATGCCTCTCACTAACCGATATGCGCCCAGCCGTCAATATTACCCTGAAACGACGAAGCCGGGCGCGAACCAACATCCGCGCCCGGCTCCCGCCATCGTCAAACAGAAGTGCTTAAGCGTCGGCGCGCTCATAATGACCGCACCAGTCGCTCGTCTCGACCTTGGGCCAGACGCCGTGGGCATCCTGCGCCGACTGGCTCATCGGCGGGTTGTAGCGGCACAGTCCAAGCGATGCGCCGACCTGCTCGGTCGATGCGGTGTCGAAATAACGGCACTTGCCGCAAGCGGCGGTTCCGGCGGTGGTCAGGCCCATTATAAGCTCCTGTCAAGCGAGAGTTGATACTGCAAACGGAAGTACCGCCCAAGAGTTCCCGAAACAACAACAAACAACTCTTGCGAACAACTCTCACCCTGCTTGCGAATTGTTCTCATTCCCGGTCGACCGTGCAAGTATTGCGACTTGTTCGCATTCCTAATCCCGCAACCGCAGCGCGACCTCGTTCATGAAGCGCGCGTCCTCGCCCGCCGCCAGCCACGCCGCTTCGGCGGCTACCGCGCCCAGCATATCCGCGAGCGGGTCCAACTCGGCCTTGGCATACGATCCCAGCACATACCCATTGACCCGGTCCTTGTGCCCCGGATGCCCGATGCCGATCCGCACCCGGCGATATTCCTGTCCCAGATGCCGGTCGATCGAGCGCAGCCCGTTATGTCCGGCGGCACCCCCGCCGCGCTTCAGCTTGACCTTGAATGGCGCGAGGTCGAGCTCGTCATGGAACACCGTCAGCGCGTCCACGCCCAGCTTGTAGAACCGCAGCGCATCGCCGACCGCGCGCCCGCTCTCGTTCATGAAAGTCGCCGGCTTCAGGAGCAGCAGCTTCTCCGCGCCGATCCGCCCCTCGCGCACCCAGCCCGAAAACTGCTTGCGCATGCCCGCGAAGCCATGGACCTCGGCGACCGCGTCCACCGCCATGAACCCGACATTATGCCGGTGCATCGCGTATTCAGGCCCGGGATTACCCAGTCCCACCCATACCTGCATCTTCTAACTCCCTCTCCCCTGTTGGGGAGAGGGCCGGGGAGAGGGGCTGTTCAGAGAGCCGAGCCTATCCTGGAAACAGCCCCTCTCCCCGACCCTCTCCCCGCAGGGGAGAGGGAGTAGGCTCAGCCCTTGTCCGCTTCCGGCTCGTCGCTGTTCGGCGTCGCATCGAGCGACTCGTCCAGCGTCGGCACGCCCGCCTCGATATCCGCGGCGTCGTCCTCGGCGGTCGGCACCGTCGGCGGCACGATCGTCGCGATCGCGAAGTCCCGGTCGGCGATCGCCGGCGTCGCCCCGCCCGGCAACGTCACGTCGGAGATGTGGATGGAGTCGCCCACCTGACGCCCCGCCAGCGAGATGCTGATCTCGGCCGGGATCTCCGACGCGTCGACGATCAGCTCGACCTCGTAGCGCGTGACGTTGAGCACGCCGCCCGCCTTGATGCCGGGGCACTCGTCCTCGTCGGTGAACACGACGGGCACCGACACCGTCACCGCCGTGTGCTCGGAGATGCGCAGGAAGTCGACATGGATCGGCCGATCGGTGACCGGATGGAACGCGACGTCCTTGGGCAGCGTGCGGATCGCCCCGCTCCC
>NZ_CAXSBH010000059.1:0-17204 GCF_964235535.1 uncultured Sphingomonas sp. | reverse complement strand
TTTCCGCAACCGCGCGCTGCAACCCCGTCCGTCGGCCCACGGGCTGCGGCGACCTCTCGGAAGGACTGAGGTGAAGGCCATGGCCCTGATCGCGGTGACTTTGTTTCGTGGATGAATCAAGATGAACGAACGGCAGATTTCGGGAGCGGGAAGGATCGACCAGAATGGCCGTTTGTGGGTCAACAGAACAGAACGCTGCCTGCGAACCGAATCGATTAGTCGCGGGTCCAGCCAACCGCGTTCATCAGCATGTCGAAAATGCGCGTGTTCGCAAAGAAGCCGTGGACCTGATCGGCACCGGGTCCCGATGCGGTGGTGACCACCTCTTCGCCGGTATGCCCGTCTTCAATGCTGATGAAGGGGTTGTTGGCGCTGGTCGTTCCCGGTCTGGCCGCAGCGGCCGCGAACTGCGCGGCGAGCGGCGTGCCGCGATCGCCGCCGCTCATGCGCAGGCCGAAACTGTGGTCAGCGGTGAACAGGATTAGCGTGTCTTCCCCCGCGACTGCGGCGATGCGGCGGATCATGTCGTCCATCTCGACGACGTGGCGCAGGCCAGCCTGCGGGTCGTCGGTGTGCATGTCCCATTCGACCATCAGGAAATAGCCCTTTGGATTGCGCGCGAGCTGCGCGATCGTCGCCTCGACGGCGGGCAGCGGTGCGAAGTCCGTGTCGCGGAGAACCGCAGTGCGTGGCGACCGGCTAACGATCGCCGGGTCGTCGCCGAAGCGGTAGCCTGCGCCAGCGAACGCCTGCTCCATCGTCGTCTGGCGCTTTGCGAAGGAGGCGACCGCGTCCCTGCGGCCCTTGCCGATCAGGATATCGACGCCGTTGCCGAAACGCGGTGCGAGCATCTGCGCAAAGATCGCGTCCTTGTCGCGGCGCGAGGCGGCGTGCGCGTAACAGGCGGCGGGGGTCGCGTCCCAGATCGCCATGTTGGTAACGATCCCGGTCGAAAGGCCGCGTTCTTCGGCATACTCCAGGAACGTCTTGACCGGCACGGGCGCGCCGCCCGCAGCGGCCGGTACCATCGAGACCACGCCGTTGTCGGTCTTGTGGCCCGTCATGATCGCGGTCATCCCGGCCGCGGAGTCGCTCACCCAGCGATTTCGCGACGATGTGTCCGACAGTCCGACATGCGGCATCGACTGGATGAACAGCGATTGCGGGCGATCATGCGCCATGATCCCCGCCGCGCTCAGCGTCGACAAACCGCCCGCGTCCCCGAGGAACACGATGACGTTGCGCGGTCGGGCAGGCGCGAGCGCGGCCGGGCGCGGCGTTTGCGCGGAAACGCCACCGGCAGCAGCCATCGACGCCGCCAGCACATATGCGATCGTCCGCAAGGATGATCGGCGCATCCGCTTTCCCCGGGTGATCGTCATAGAACCCATCCTTGTTCCGTGGTTGGTCAGCGGAGCCGTAACGCGCGACGCACCGCGCCCCAGCCGACATATTTGAAGTTCTGCGTCGCCGGCGCGTTGTCGTCGTCCTGCGCCACCAGCAACCCACCCGGATAGGCACCGCCGAAGTCGCCGAGCGCTAAATCGATGCCGTCGGTCTCGCTGGTCGCATCGACAGCGCCGCCGCTGATCCGGAAACGACCTGCATAGGTGACGCCGGGCAAGCGGTAGAGCGTGTAGGCGTTATCGCCCTGGCTCGAGGCGACGAGAAAGCCGCCGGTGCGGCCGGCCGGTGCCAGCGCCAGCCCTTCAGCATCGGCGACCAGCGTCGTCCCATCGACCCGCGCGATCGCGGTAGCGGTCGTCGCCGCACCGGGATCCGCGCCGAAGCGCCAGAGTCCGACATCCTCCTCGGCGACGTAGAGCAGACCCGTGCGGTCATCGACGACGCAGCCTTCGGATTGCGTCCCGAGCTTCATGGATCGTACGACACGCACCTGAGCGTTTGCACTTGATCGGTTGATCGCGATCTGGTCGATCCGACCATCCTTGAGCACCACGAACCCGAACAGAGCACGGTCGCGTGGGCGGGTCCACAGGCACATGCCGTAAGCCTCGCCCGTCCCGACCGGGAATCGACCGAGTGGGCGAAGCACGGCCGTGACCGGATCGAGATCGAACAGGGATACATGCGCCCGGGCGATGTCGGAACGGTCGCTCGCGACGACGGTGATGCGACCCCCGGTCTCGCGCAGGTCGACGTTGTTGAGCCGCGGCGCGGGCGTGTAGCTCAGCCGCCTGCCGGCGAGGTCGTAGACGTGAACGCCCGCCTGCTTGTCGGTCGCGACGACCAGGCTCCGGGCCGGCGCACGCCGGTTACGCCAGATTGCCGGGTCGTCGGCCGCGTCGTCGCTGCTGGCGACTGGATCGGTTTCGGCGGCCGCAGCTACGGTCGGCACGGCGTCGGGCGGAACTATGGCCGGCACCGATACACAGCCCGGCAGGAACAGCGCCGCCGCGATCGCCGTCCGCATCAGAAGGTGACCCGTACACCACCCGTGTATCGCCGGCCGAACCGTTCATGCTCGATCGTGAAACGGTTGCTGCCGACGAAACGGCGACCGGGGCCGTTCAGCAGGTTCGCGAAATCGCCATAGATCTCGATGTTTTGCGAAATGGCGTAGCGGACGCTGGCGTCGAGTTCGTCGTCCTGTGCCCAGTAGAAGTCGCCGCCGTCGATCCCGCGCACGACGCCGTTCACCGGGCCGAACGCGCCGATGCCGTCGATCCAGGGCGAGCGGTTCTGGTACGACACCCGCGCCGAGAAACCGTATTTCTCGTAATAGCCGATCAAGTTGTACACCGCGTCTGACGTACCCGGCAGGCGGATCCGGCGGCCGTCGGGTGTTTCGGAACGGCTTTTGTTCAAGGTGGTGTTGAGCTGGACGCCGAACCCGCCGACCCAGTCGGGCAGGCCCAGATCGGCCACAAAGGGTTCGAGCTGCTGCTGTATCGCGGCTTCCACGCCCAGAAGGTAGCCGTCACCGCCATTCGCGATCGTCGAATACACATATTGCGACCGGTCGACGCCGTTGCCGTTCAGGATGTCGCGGCCAAAGGTGCTGGTCGTGCTGAACAGCACGTCCTTCACATCCTTGTAGAAGATGCCGATCGACAGGAAGCCGCGCGGCATAGTGTAGTATTCGACATACAGGTCGACGCCGCGCGCCTTTTCCGGCGTGGCGTCGGGATTGCCGCCCGAGATGGTCAGGTTCGCGTCGTTGAACGACAGGTTGGGGCGGAGCTGATCGTAGTCGGGCCGCGCCGCACCGGTGTTGAAGGACAGACGCGCCTTCATTTGGTCGTTGACGTCCCAGTTCAGGTGCAAGCTGGGATAGACGAGTGTCTGATCGCTCCTCACCTCGACCGGGGTCACGACATTGGGAGTGACGCCGGTGTTGATGGCAAACGCGCGGCTGTCATTACGGATATGCTCTACCCGCGCGCCGCCGATGACGTTGCCCCAGCTCGTCGTCGCGGTCGCCATCGCGTAGGCGGAATAGACCTTTTCGGTCACATCGTAGAAATTGGCGGGGACAGCTGCGGTCGACGCCACGGTGAACGCGCGATCGACCAGGTCCAGGATCTTGTCGCGGCCGAAATACTGGAACGTATAGCCGAGCGGGATCTCGCCCTGGAAACCGTCCGGAATCGCGATCGCACCGAAATCGGTCGGGATGCCGGCCGCCGCGAACAGCGGCGCGCTCGCGATGTCGAGCAGGAGTTCGTTGGAGGTCTTGTTGCGATCGTCATAGCGCAGGCCGGCGGCGAACGTGACCGGCAGCGCGCCGAGATCGATCTCCCGCGCCACGTCGAGCTTGGCGGTATAGGCTTCGGTGACGTCGCGAGCGACGAGCGAGCGCAACCGTGCGAGCGGTGCGGGGAAGTCGGTGATCGCGGTCACGCTCGCGCCGCGGCTCAGCGTCCCGTTCGCCGCGCGCAGCGTCCGGAACAACGCCACCTTGGCCAGCTGCGGATCGGTAAAGTCATACCCGACCGTGATGCGGTTGGTCGCGTTCGCACCGTTGGTGCCGAACGCCGGGCTGTCATAATTGAGCTGCGCCGGCGCGTCGCGGTTGTCGATCGACTTGGTGTAGTTGCCGCGCCACGCGACCTTCCAGCCGTCGAACGCGTGATCGCCGCCGATCGTGTTGGTGAACACGGACTGCTTGTACGCGCGGACCAGGAAATTCGAATTGAGGTCGATGCCGTAGACGGTACCGAGCAGCGGCGTGTTGCCCGTGCAGACATCGCCGTAGCCGGTGGTGTTGGCACGCGGCGCCGGATTGACGCCGCACGCGGTCCGGTCCGCGGCGATCGCTGCCGGGGTCGTGCCGCTGGCCAGGCGGGCCTGCTGGTCGTCAAGGTCGAAGATGTAGTTGCTACGCTGCTCGTCATCCTGGAACGCCGAATAGATCGTCTCGAAAAACAGCTTGGAATTGCCATCGTTCGGTCGCCAGTCGAGCCGTGTCGACAGCGAATAGTTCTTGCGTACCAGTCGGTAGAGCTTGTTCTCGGTCTCGCGGCCGAAGGTACGATTCTCGAACCCCGGACGACGATCTTCCGCAACCGCCTCGAAATCGGTCTCGAAATTGTCAGTGACCATGCCGCGGCGGTACAAACTGGCGGAAGAGACGATGCCGAACTCGCCGATCCCCGTGTCCACGCGGTCGGAGACGACGAGCGAACCTTCATATTCGGTCTTGCTGCCCAGCTCGACATGACCGACGCCGGCCTTGGCCTGCGCCTTAAAACCGGGATAGTCGAAGGCCGACCGCGTGATGATGTCGACATTGCCTGCAATTGTCTCGCCGGTCATATCGGGGGTGACCGCTTTGCGGACGATGATCTGCGATGCGATCGCCGACGGGATCGAGTCGAAGCGCGCGTCGCGGCCCTCCGGGCTGACGATGTTGATGCCGTCGATCGACAAGGTCGTCCAATTGATCGGCGCGCCGCGCAGGTTGATGTAGCGCGCTTGACCCTGGTCGCGTTGCACCGCGACGCCGGGCAGACGGCTGACCGCCTGGGCGATGTTCTGGTCGGGCAAACGGCCAACGGCGTCGGATGCGACCACCGACACCAGCGAAGGGCTGGTACGCTGGATCTGAAGGGCTGCTGCCTCAGACTCAGCGATCGGGCGAGATCCGGTGACGACGATATCGCCGCCATCGGCGGTGCTGCCGGCGTCTGGCACGGCATCGAAGCGCACGTCGAGAGTCAGCGGCTTGGCGCCCACGACAATCGTCCGGCGCTGGTCCGGGAATCCCACGAAACGAATCACCACCTCATGCGTGCCCGCGGGCAAGTCCGACATCGTGAACCGTCCGGACCGGTCCGCCACCGTCGCGCGGTCAAGCGCGGGGATGGCGACCGACGCGCCGTCCAGATATTCACCGTTGCCCTGGGTCACCGTGCCGCTGACGCTGCCGGGTGCGTCGGTCGGGGCATTGCTGACCACGACAGGCATCTGCGCGGCGGCGATGCCGGTCATCATCGAAGCGTACCCGCATCCAGCGAGTAGCGCCTGCGCGAACCTACGGCCGCTGACGCGACGCGACTTTACATCAAACACGATCGATTCCCCCTGGCAGCAACCGCCTTTTCCGGCGTGTTCGCTCCAGCGGGGGTAGGTCGGAGGCGTGTCAGTCGGATGACGATCTAGTGAACATCAGGTTACACCTGCTGGACCACTTTTCTTCGATGCCGGTCTATTTGCGGAGCGCAGAAGGTGATTATGCCTGCTCACTCGTCTAGCAAAGTTACAAACCGCTTAGTTCCATTCACCTGAACGAACGGCAGACTTGGAGCAGGCGTAACATACCCGTGAACCGCCGCTGTTGGGTCTGAGAAACCACAAGCTTGCCGGGCAGGAACTACTCCGAAAGCGGTTTCCCGCCTATACCGACGCAGACGGCCACGGTCAGAAAAGCCGCCCACCGTCGGGGACGCGACGGTCGGGTGCGAACAGCACGACCGAGCCATCCTCGTCGGGGAAGCCCAGGGTAAGCACCTCGGACATGAACTTGCCGATCTGGCGGGGCGGAAAGTTGATGACGGCTGCTACCTGACGCCCGACGAGCACCTCGGGCGTATACTGCTCTGTGACCTGTGCGCTCGATCGTTTGGTGCCGATAGCTGGGCCGAAGTCGATCAGCAGCTTCAGGGTCGGCTTTCGAGCCTGCGGAAAGGGCTCGACGGAGACCACCGTGCCGATGCGGATATCAACCTTCAGGAAGTCGTCGAAGGAGGTCGGGTCAGCGGCCGGGGCAGCGAGGTCGTGGGTGAAATGCATGCCAGCCGGTTAGATGATGTGATCCGCCAGTCCTACCTCGATCGAAAAGCCAATCTCTGGCCTGCGGCTGAACTGTCCGTCTTGCACCACCCCTGCCGTTCAGCGGCCCGGACGAGAACCCTAAAGCCGGCGGCAGGATCGAGATGAACGAAGGCCCGGAATCGGAACGCGGCAAAGGTGCCCTAGATGTCGCATTGTGGGTCAACGCAGCCGCTGGAGTTCTATGAATATGTTCACGAGGTGAAAGGCGATGCCGGTACCTCGCCAAGCCGGTCCACGACCGCGACCCGGGCCTCGTTATCGCTCCAGCGCCACAGCACGATGTTCGTACCTGCCGGATGCTGCGCGGACTGGTAGGTCGCGCCGGCGTATCCGTCCTCGAACAGCTTGCCGGCGACACGTTGGCTCGGCGGATCGGTCACGCGCACCCATCGCCCGGCGAGATCGTCGGCGGTGACGCCGAGCGCATCGAGCGTCGCCGGAGCGGTCAGGTCGGCAACAGGGCCGGCGTCGACGTCGTAGCTGCACATGAGCCCAGGCCGATCGAACACATTCTGCGTGTATTCGGCATAGGCGGTGTGGGGATCGGCCGAGAGGTACAGCGCCTCCTGGCCGGGCGCGTTGAACCGTCCACCCTTCAGACTTGCGCCCAATCCGGAAAGCGGGTGGTGCGCGAAGCGTGGTGTCAGCACGCGAAACCAGCGGCCCCGGATACGGTGGTCACGTACTATCATCGAAGCCGGCCCGCCCGGCTTAGGCGTAGGCACCATTCTCGAGCGCGTCGAGATAGTCGAGCACGGCGTCCGCCTCGCCTTGCCGGACGAGATCGGCGGCGCGGGCATGGCCGAGTGCTGCGATCGGCTGATGGCGGAACCATACGACCGCCTTGTCCAGGCTGCCGCTCATGTCGGCGGCGCGCGACAGGATGGTCGCGATCGGGCCCAGCTTGCGCTGGATCTCCGGCGAGTCGGGATTGCGGGTCAAAGAGCTCCGATGGACGTTCGCCAGCTCGGCGACTTCGCTGGTCGTCGCGAGCAGCATCTCCGCCAGCCGCTTGGGGTCGATCGCGCCGCCGCGAACAGCGACGCGGCTTAGGACGGTATCAAGGAGCGCGGTTGCCATAGCAACCATATAGCGACGCTGAGTGTCGCTGTCATGTAGCTTGGGTCGATTTAGCGGATGACGTAGTCGATCGCCCTGCTCCTCAGCGCGCTTGCTTGCTTCACAACGGCCGTTCTCCATGAGCTTGCCCAGTCCGATGCTGCCGCGACGCTCCCGACCATTGTCGAGAGAGGCCGGAGATCGCTATGACCCCCACCAAGCTGCTGATCGGCCAGATCATCATCGTATTCGCGATCGTAGTCGCGGGCGTATGGTGCGCGACCCAGTGGGCCGCGGCGATGCTGGGCTATCAGGCGCAGCTCGGCTCGCCCTGGTTCCTCGCCTTCGACGTCCCTGTCTATCGCCCACACGCGCTGTTCGGCTGGTGGTACCATTACGAGGCGTACGCGCCGGAGGTGTTCGACAAGGCCGGAACACTTGCGGGCGCGAGCGGCTTCCTGGGCTGCGCCGCGGCGATCGGCGGCTCCTTGTGGCGTGCGCGGCAGGCGCGCAACGTCACGACATACGGGTCGGCACGCTGGGCCGACGTTCGCGAGGTCGAGCGCGCGGGGATGTTCCGCGATCGCGGCGTGTTCCTCGGATCGCTGGACGACCGCTACCTTCGTCACGACGGTCCCGAGCACGTGATGGTGTTCGCCCCGACCCGATCGGGGAAGGGCGTCGGCCTGGTTATCCCGACACTGCTCGGCTGGACCGGCTCGACTGTCGTCCACGACATCAAGGGCGAGAACTGGACGCTCAGCGCCGGCTGGCGTTCGCGCTTCTCGCATTGCCTGCTGTTCAACCCAACCGATCCGCGGTCGGCCCGCTACAACCCGCTCCTGGAGGTGCGCCGCGGCGAGTACGAGGTGCGCGACGTCCAGAACATCGCTGACATCCTCGTCGATCCCGAAGGCGCGCTGGAGCGCCGGAACCACTGGGAGAAGACCAGCCACTCGCTGCTCGTCGGCGCCATCCTCCACATCCTCTACGCCGAGGAGGAGAAGACGCTGGCGCGGGTCGCATCCTTCCTGTCCGACCCGCAGCGGCCGTTCACCGCCACGCTCCGCCGTATGATGACCACCAATCACCTGGGAACGCCGGACCAGCCGATCGTGCACCCCGTCGTCGCGTCCGCTGCGCGTGAGGTGCTGAATAAGTCGGACAACGAGCGCTCGGGCGTACTGTCGACCGCGATGAGCTTCCTCGGGCTCTACCGCGATCCGACGGTGGCGCTGGTCACGTCGCGCTGCGATTGGCGCATCGCCGACCTGGTCGAGGCCGAGCGGCCGCTGTCGCTCTACCTCGTGATCCCGCCTTCCGACATCAGCCGGACCAAGCCGCTCATCCGGCTCGTGCTCAACCAGATCGGTCGCCGACTCACGGAGAAGCTGGAGAGTGTGGGGGAGGGCGCTCGCAAGCATGAACTCCTTCTCATGCTCGACGAGTTCCCGGCGCTGGGCCGGCTCGACTTCTTCGAGACCGCGCTCGCCTTCATGGCCGGCTACGGCATCCGCGCCTTCCTGATCACCCAATCGCTTAATCAGGTCGAGCGCGCGTACGGCGACAACAACTCGATCCTCGACAACTGCCACGTCCGCGTGGCGTTCGCGACCAACGACGAGCGGACCGGCAAGCGCATCTCGGATGCGCTGGGCACCGCGACTGAGCAGCGGGCGATGCGCAACTATGCCGGCCACCGGCTGGCGCCCTGGCTGGCTCACGTGATGGTCAGCCGGCAGGAGACTGCGCGGCCGCTGCTCACGCCCGGTGAGGTCATGCAGCTGCCGCCGACCGACGAAGTGGTGCTGATCTCCGGCCTAGCCCCGATCCGGGCGAGGAAACTGCGCTACTATCAGGACGCAAACTTCAACACGCGTCTGTGCCCGCCTCCCGACTTGGCGACGGACCGCTACGCCGATCGACCTCAGGCGAGGTCGACCGACTGGGGCAGTATGGCACGGCGTCCCGACGCGCGTCTCGTGTCCGGCGAGGAGGAGGGGCGGCCGGAGGATGACGGCGGCCTTCAGCAGCAGCGGCATCCTGCGCTGCCGGAGCAGCCGATCGCGCCCTCCGAACCGCCGCGGCAGCTTGACCTCATCCCGGCCGACAATGAGGTCGACGACCCCGGCACCGACAAGCGGGCGATGGACCGTACCCGCCGGCTCGCCACTGTCGTGCGCGGGCACGCGATGAACGTCGGCTCCGACCAAGACCTGCTGCCAGGGCTCTGAGCGATGAAGGTGCGTCAGAACCTCTATCTCGATCGCGAGATCGCCGACGCGCTCGACGCGCTCGACGCGCTCGCGCGCAAGCCGGGCGGCAACAAGAGCCGGATCGTCAACGATGCGCTCGCGACGTGGTTGGCGAGGCGGGCGTCTAAGGAGATTGACGACCTGCTCAAGCCGAGACTCGACCGCATTTCACGCGACCTGTCGCTCGCCCGGCGCGACATCGACGTAGTGCTCGAAAGCGTAGCGCTATTCGTGCGCTACCAGCTTACGGTGACCGCTCCGTTGCCGGAGGCCGACGCGGCGGCGCTGGCAGTCGGCGGCGAGCGATTCCAGCGCTTCGTCGCGCAACTTGGCCGACAGATCGCGGCTGGCAAAAGAACTTTGGGACATGACACAACGGCCGGAGTGGCATGGCCGGAGACCGGTTCTGGTTATTCTGGACCGAACCAAGCTAGTGACACAGCACTCTGACGAACCGATGGTTTTAAGAGCTCTCTTGCAGGTCAGAAAATCTTTCGAAGGCTGAAATTGATAACGCGTCCGATCGGATTCAGGGAGGCGGCCTGGTAGTTGATCGGTGTCGCTCCTGCCGCGTCCCGCACTTCCGGACGCTCATTGAGAAGGTTGGCGACGCCGATGCTGATCCGCGTTCCCTTGATCCATGCGGGCGCTTGCGGCCCGCCGAAACGGTCGGCCAGATTAGCGAAGAGGTTGACGTTGATCGTACCATAGTCCGAGAAGCGCAGATCGTCGTCGGCGCCGTCCAAGCCTGCCACCCGGGTCCCGCTTTGCCAAACGGCCGACACGCGCACGCCGAGCCCGCGCTTTGACGCGCCTGCTTGGAACTCGACTTCGTGACGCGCCCTGCCTCCGCGCACGTCGATTGCGGAGCCGTCCAGGAGGTCGAGCGTGGGCGCCCCGTCACCTAGGCGGATTTCGTCCTTCAGCCGCACGGTGTAGAAGGCGCTGACGTAGAGGCGACTCGTCAGCGTCTCCACGCGCCTCATCTCCGCGCTGCCCGGCGCGACCTTGGTGAGGCTGCCCCCGGCTGGAATCCTCCTTTGGACGTCGGCATCCTGCGCGAAGCGGACGCGCACGTCGCGGAGTTCCGGTGCCACCTCGCCGAGAGGTCGCGCGAAGTTCAGGCCGAAGCGCAGCTGCTCCTGGTCGGAGCGCTCAAAGTTGGTCGGCCTCGCGTCGATCCGCAGCAGACGGTCGTCCGCGCCACGGACGAAGCGCTCAGGGAATGCCGCTTCCAGCTGGGGCGTCGCGACCGGAAAGGCCGCGATCGGATCGTCGATGCGCGTCCTGAGGTAATCGGCGGTGATTGTGAAGTCAGTCCTGGCGACGGGTCTGGCGGTCAGCCCGACGCTGACGACCCGGCGATCGTCGGAGCGGAGAGCAGGGTTGCCGCCGAACAACCGCGTGACTTCCACCGTCTCCCGTCCGCGGAAGTCGAAGGTCCGAACATTCGGCGTCACGATGGTGGGCCCGCCGAGCTGTTCGACCGTCGGTGCGCCTTCCTCGTGTGTCGCGGAGGCGACGACGTTGATCGAGGGGATCGGCGACCAGTTCAGGCCGTAGCCGTAGGTCCGCAGCGTTCCAAAGTCGGAAAGCTCCTCGAGTCGTAGGTTCGCGTTGAGCGAGAGACTACCCAGCCAAGCGATCCCGTCGTTGATCCTGCTGGCCAGCGGCACGTCGAGGCTCGCCTGGGCGGCACCGCGGTCGCGGGACAGCGCGAGCCTCCGCTCGACGCCGCCGACCAGCGAGCGGCTGCTAAAGTCGCGGAGATCGACGCCGCCCTGCACGCTCATCGACACGGGCCCGGCCGGCAGATCCAGCAGCTTGCCGACGAGGATCAAATCGGCTTCGGCGACGGCGTTGACGGAGCGGGCCTCGTTGCGCGCACCATTGAGGTCGCTCCCGTCGATTACCGTGTCGATGCGGGCGCGATCGTAGTTGCCCGTGAGGGTCCACTGCCAAGTTCCCGCCTGCCCGCCGAGCGTGGTTCCAATATGGCCAATATGGGTATCAGCGTCGCCGGACAGCGGCCCCGCGCCGCCGAGTCCGAGGAGGGTCCTGCTGCTGCTTTTGTCGAAGCTGCCGTTGAGCGTCGTCGAGATATCATCGATAAGGCTGCCGCTGACCGTGCCATTGAGCGCGATCCGCTCGGTCCGCGGTAGCAGCGTCCGGAAACGACCGACCTCAGTTAAGCCGTCGAGCTGGGTGAGATCGCGCTCGCTCTCCAGCAGGGCTCCCGATCGGCTGTACTCGCCATCGACGTTCACCCGCATGCTGCCCATGATACGGAGAAAGCTGGCCGCCGCGCCGGGCGTGTAGCGCCCGCCGTCAGTCGGCGCTGCGTAGGATAGTTGGCCGACCTCCGACGTGAACCGTGCGAAGAGTATGACGTTCACGACCTTCTGGTCCGCCGGATACCCGTAGCTCAGCGCCACCTCCTCGGGAAACACCTCCATGCGCTCGATCGCTTCGGTCGGGATCTTGGCGATCTCGGCCAGGCTGGACACGCGTCGTCCGTTCAGCAGCACGACGGGGCCGTTGTCCTCACGTCCTCGATCGCTGCTGACTTGCGGGCCGATCGTCTGAAGCAGCTCTTCGAGATTGTTGACCCCGAACGCCCTGATATCGAGAGGTTGGAAGGCCCGCTCCGCAGGTATTTCGCTCGTCACGGATCCCCGCGGGCGCTCCGCCGTGACGAGGATCTCGCCTCCGCTTTCGCCCGTCGGCGAACCGGCGCTTCCTAACCCGGAGGTCTCGCCCGGCATCGGCGGCAGATCCTTGGCGAACCGCTTCCGCAGTTGCCGCTGGACCTCCGGCGGCAGCGGCTTGCCGTCCGCGCCGCGAAACTCGAGCTCCGGCGTCCCCGGCTTCTTTGACGGCTCGGAGGCGTCTGCCTGCGGACTAGGGGCTGCACCCGCAGGTCGCGGCAGATCTTTCCCGAACCGCTCCCGCAACCGCTGCTGCATCTCCGGCGGTAGCGGCTTGCCGTCCGCGCCTCTGAACTCAACCCCTTGCGAAATTGGCTTCTCAGTTGATCGCGACTGCGCTGTAGGTGCCGTGGCGGGGCTCCGCGATGGCTTATCCTGGACGCCTACATCCGCACCGGTCGCCGTTCGTTCGGCATTGGTCGGATTGGTTGCTTCCTGGATGAGAGGCGATGCCGATGCCGCTCCCGCCAGGAGCCCCGAAATTATGCCCGCGAACGTGCGCACCGGTCGATACGCCATCTTAGTTGACGATCCTCGAAGCGGCGCACCCGGGCCCGCCCGCTCGCACCGATGCTCGTGCCCAGGTGGCGAACTGCGTTCCGAGCGGCTGGTCACCAACCGTCAAATCATCGGTCCAGCTCGGGTACCGTTCATTCGGCCGATCGGAGGCTGCCGTAGCCGATTGAGCGATGCGGCTAAGGATTCTCGGATCACCGGAGATCTCCGCGACGAACTCGGCGACGGCAGCTGACTGCGCGTAGAAGTCTTGGAGCGCGTGTTGCGGCACACCTAGCTGGTTTGCGCCGATCGTCATCATGGTCGGTGTTCCTTTCGCGGCAGCGCGGCGCTCGGCTATGAACTTCTGCATAGCTGGCGACGCGATCAACGGATGTCGTTGGACTATAAAGCGCTCGAGCGGGACGAGGCGGCCAGCGCAGACTTGCCTGCGAAAGTCGGCGCGCCTGCGGGCCTTCGCCTCCGGGGACTCGGCGGTCAGCGCCGCCGCTTCATCGAGCCAGTCCGGCGCATCGCCGCCGTATTGGGATGGCTTAGTGCTGGGGACCACGCCTGCGGTGAAGAACAGGTGGTTGAGCTCATGCTGCATCCCGGAATCGTTGTCGAAATGATGACCGCCCGGCCCCGCCTTCACCGCATCACCCGAGCCGAAGTAACGAGACATCCACGGCAGCGTCCAGCGCCTCTGCGCCTTAGGTATCGCCTTGGCGTACGAGACATATGGCAACTCGATGATCACGCCGCGACCGGGTGCCGTCCCGAAATTCCGTATGAAGCTTGCCACGGCGCTCTGCAGACGCTCGTCGGCCCAACGAGCCTTGCTCTCGTCGTCGGTGATTATCGTCCCGTGCCGAGTTTCGAACGCCAACGGACCATCGGGAGCCAACGCGCGCGCTTTGAGCTGGCTGTGTTGAGGGACGCTGTCGAACCCTCCCGACACCGAGATCATAGCAGCGGTCAGGATAACAGCCAGCGTGATCAAGATGGTCGATAGAAGGACGCGCTTGCTGATCATGGGCAGTCGCCCAGGGCTGTGCTGAGCATCCTACTCCCTTCTTCTTAGCCGCACGACCATCGCGCTTCTTGTTGGATAAGGGTAAGCGCGTCCCGTTTCCGGGACGCGCTTACGGCGAGGATCAGTAGTAGGTCTCTTCCGCGGTGATGATGACGGCGACCAGGTTCCCTTGGGAGTCGTAAACGGCGCTCGCCGGGCTGGTCGCACCGACGGACATCACGGTGGCGACGAAGGCCCTGGACACGAAACGACGAAGGTTCTTCATCTTCTCACTCCCTGTTGAAGGTCGCTCCTTGCGACAGGGAGAAGATGCCGAGACCGCGTTGCGAGCTGATTTCTGGAATGTTGCGGTCGGATCAAGCATGGTAGGAATCGGGAAATCTTCGTCGATGCGCGAGTGTGGGATTGCAGCAGCAGCATATGGAGGATGGTGCGGAGCTGTCGGTGGTCGTCGTTGACGACGACGAAGCCATTCTGGAGACCTTGTCGTCATACCTATCGAAACGCGGCTGTAAGGTATGGACGGCGCGGTCCGGCGCGGAGCTGGACGACCTTCTACGCAGGGCCGTGGTCGACGTCGTGGTGCTCGACCTGATGATGCCCGGCGAGGACGGCCTGTCGATCTGCCGCCGGCTGGCCGACAGCCACCATGTAATCATGTTGAGCGCGATGGGCGACGTTTCGGATCGCGTGATCGGGTTGGAGATGGGCGCCTCCGACTATCTCGCCAAGCCGTTCGACCCGCGGGAGCTGCTTGCCAGGATCAGATCGGCGGCCCGCCGGCCTGCGATTGTGAGGCAGCGGGTCAGGAAGCAGGTCTTCGCATTCGAAGGATGGCTTCTGGACGTGAACGAGGCAAGGCTGACCGACCCGGAAGGGGCCATAGTTCCGCTGAGCGGAGGGGAACTGCAGATGCTTCACGTCTTCGTGGACAGGGCGCAGCGCCTACTCACGCGGGAGGCCCTACTGGCCGGGACCCTCGGGCGCGACGCCGACGTCTTCGACAGAGCCATTGACGTGACAATCAGCCGTCTGCGGCGCAAGCTGAGCCGGGAAGGTCAATTCTCGCCAATCGAGACTGTCCGCGGGGAGGGATATCGGTTCAGGCCAGTGGTCAAGCGGCTTTGACGCGCCACCCGGTCCGGACGATCTTCGCCCAGGTCTTCGCTCTCGTGCTCGCCTGCGTCATTGTGCCCCTGACGCTCGGACTCGGGGTGCTGGCCCTAAGTCCGCCGCCTCCGCCACCGACGGTCAGCATAGCCACCTACGTCGATGCCTACAGGACGAAGTCGGACACGCGCCTTGCGCTGACGATCTCCAGCTCGCCGCCAAGCTTCTGGAGCGGCGGCAGGGGGCAGGCTGAGAACCTGATCGGTGCGAGTCTCGCAAGCGGCGTGGGGCTGAAGCGGTCGGACGTGAAGGTCGTAATCACGGCACCGTCAATGTATGGGCTCGTGCCGCGCTCTGGCGCGTCCGAGCGGGGGCAGATGACGATCATCGACGTTCCGGCGTCGTTGCGTATCACCCGCGCGGGTCCGGCCTTCGACATGAACCGCTATCTTCGAAGCGAAGAGGTGCGCATGCCGCCCTTCATTGCGGCCATCCGCGAGACCGACGGGCGGTTTCTTCAGCTGCAGCCTCGCGAACGCCCGCCGACGGCCTGGCAGCTTCGTCTCCTGACGATCTTCGGCCTGTCGCTCCTGCTGGTGGTGCCGCTCGCCTGGTTCGGAGCGCGCCGTTGGACGAACAGCATACGGCGTCTTGCCACGCGGGTTGATGGATTTGACAGTCAGGATGCTGGGCCTTCGGTCGTGAAGCCCGGCGACGCCGACGAGGTGAAGGCGCTTGAGCACGCGTTTGAGGCCCTGCATCGACGCGTCCGGGTTCAAATTAAGGAGCGGCTGCAGATGCTGATGGCCGTGGCGCATGATCTACGCACTCCACTCACCAGTATCCGCATTAGAAGCGAGGACGTGGAGCAAGACCTGCGTGCCGGCTTTAGAAAGGATATCGCGCGTCTTGAGCGGATGGTGGACGGGATACTCGCCTTCGCGCGGGCGCAGAACCCGAAGACGGGCGGAGGGGTGGTGGACTTACGCCAATTGGTCGCGGACTTAGTCGCGGAGGCGGTCGCCCGAGGGGATCATGTTACCCTCATTGCTCAGCCTGCTCTCGTGATGGGTGATGCAGTTGAGCTATCGCGAGTCATAGACAATTTACTGCAAAATGCTCGTCGATATGCAACAAATTCTTTAGTTAAGATCGAGAATTCGGGCGGAAATACAATCTTGTCTGTCATAGATGATGGACCAGGCGTTCCCGAGACACTAATATCGCGTCTGACGGAGCCTTTTTTCCGAGTTGAACGTTCTCGAAGTATTGATACGGGCGGAATAGGTCTTGGTCTTGCAACAGTTAAGGCAATAATCGAATCTCACGAAGGCCATTTAAAATTCCGAAACTCAAAAGAAGGGTTTACAGTAGAAATAGTATTACCGGCGCTTCAAAGTTAGAGTCAGGATCCAATGATGTGAGCGTCGCGATCTGGTTCGGGCTCCGCGAGGAGACTGGGCATGAGCGACCTGTACTGGCTGACGGACGAGCAGATCGAGCGTTTGCGGCCGTTCTTTCCCAAGAGCCACGGCAAGCCTCGGGTCGACGACCGACGGGTGCTGAGCGGCATCGTTTTCGTCAACCGGAACGGCCTGCGATGGCGTGATGCGCCCAGCGCCTACGGGCCACACAAGACGCTGTACAACCGATGGAAGCGCTGGGGCGAGCGAGGCGTGTTCGCGCGCATGATGGAGGAGCTGGCGGCCGCTGGTGCCGAGCCGAAGACCGTCATGATCGACGCGACCTACCTCAAGGCGCACCGCACGGCATCGAGCCTGCGGGTAAAAAGGGGGATCTCGGGCGGCTGATCGGCCGCACCAAAGGCGGCATGAACACCAAGCTCCACGCCCTCGCCGATGCGAACGGCCGCCCGTTGGGCTTCTTCATGACCGCCGGCCAGGTCAGCGACTATACCGGCGCAGCAGCCTTGCTGGACGACCTACCGAAGGCGCAATGGCTGCTCGGTGATCGCGGCTACGACGCTGACTGGTTCAGGTACGCTCTGCAGGCCAAGGGCATCCAGCCCTGCATCCCGGGCCGCAGGTCCCGGCTCGACCCCGTCAGCTACGACAAGCACCGCTACCGGCGTCGCAGCCGTATCGAGATCATGTTCGGACGCCTCAAGGACTGGCGGCGCGTCGCCACCCGCTACGACCGGTGCCCGACGGTCTTCTTCTCAGCCGTCGCCCTCGCTGCCACCGTCATCTTCTGGCTGTGATCAACGAGTCTTGACCCTAGCGC
>NZ_CAXSBH010000058.1:0-17346 GCF_964235535.1 uncultured Sphingomonas sp. | reverse complement strand
CACCTGTGGCTTGCCGATCACATCACCCGCAAGGCGGGTAAGACCAGACGCTTACGATGGAACCGATCACCAACGGCTTTGACGGTCGATGCGCATCCGACCGGTCCTGTGGGCGAACGGCACGGCAATATCGCGGCCGGGTAGAACGGCGGGGCGCTCCGCGCTTGGTCCTCAGCGCCCGACGGCGCGGGAGCGCGTGGAACCGTCAGTGGCCGGATCGGACGGGCATGGGCGATGCATGGTGCGTCGCGATCTTCCACCGTCCCGCCGAACGCACCAAGACGTGTGTCATGCGATAGGGAAGCGCCGTCAGCCCGTCCGGCCCGGACGTGTAGAAAGTGACCTCACCGGTCGCCGCGAGCGCGTCGGTGCCGAGCGCGACGACATGCGGCGTGTCGTAATCCGCCCTCACATAGGATGGCGGCAGCACGTTGAAGTAGGTCCGCACCCCTGCCGGATCGGTGTATAGCGTCGCCGTGGACCCGTAAAAGGCGGTCTCGTCGGCGTAGAGGCCGCTCAGACGTGGCAGGTTCCTTGTTTCGAATGCGTCTTTCCATTCGCGTTGGACGGCAACGGCGATGGCTGTCAGATCGGCGGCGGAAGCGGTCACAGGCGATAGGTCCGGCATGCGTTCGTGTAGAAGATTGCACCGCGTTCGGTCGGACCGAATTGGTCGAGCGCATCGTTGACCACGGCGACCCAGTCCCGGTAACCGATATAGGTGCCATCGACCGGGTAATTGCTGGCGAACAGAGCGCGGTCAGGCCCGAAGATGTCGACGGTTTCTCGGATGATTGGGAGGAGCGACTCCCGGCTCCATTCATGGTCCATGATGACGAGCGCGGAAAGTTTGACGACCGTGTTGGGAAGGGTCGCCATTTTTGCCATTCCAGTCCGCCAGAGCGCCATGCCGTCCGGCGATCGGTCGATCGGGAAACCGCAATGCTGGATGATCAGCGGCACCCCCGGATGCTGGGCCGCCAGAGCGTAGCTGTCTTCCAGCTGATGGGGGAAGATCTGCAGGTCGAACGACATGCCGAAGCGATCGAGAAGCGCGTATCCCCGCTGCCATGCAGGGTCCGTAAGGTAATCCGGACGGTCCGCCATCGAGTAGAAGCGGTCGGGGTGCCAGTTGATCGAATGCCGGATGCCGCGATGGTTGGGGTAGGCGGCATGCGCCTCCAGCACCTGCTCGACCTTGGAATCGTCGAGACGAGCGAAGGCGACGATCCCGTCCGGCTTCCCATCGGCGTCAGCGACCGATTGCAGCCAAGCCGTTTCCTCCGACGGGTCGTCGACGCCCATATGCCCCTGCATATGGACCGCCTTCTCGACACTGAGCGGTCCGGCGATGGCCATCAGGTCGGAGGGCAGAAACGGCCTGAACGCGGACGAGGTATCGCCGGAGAAATGTTGGTGATCGCGCCTCGCTTTCATGAACGGGTAGCTGAAGGCCACGGGATCCCAAAAGTGGACGTGACTATCCGCGATCCGTGGCGGCGGCTCGTTCAGGCTTTCAACTCTCCGCGCGTTCCAGACCGTGGGCGTCCCGGAAGAGCTCAAAGGACTTCGCAATCTATGTGGCTGAGTTGCCCGTCGAACAGCGGTGGGACCTTCGCCCCTACGCCAGACCGTAGGGCAAGCCGTTCCGCGGACGCCAGCATCAGATCGATCCCGTCCCGGTCGTCGAATTCGACCAGCAACTGGCAGACGATCTTCGGCGCGTTCTCCTCGGGCCGCATCGGCCATAGTGCCCGGACGCTGCGTACCCCGGGCAGCCCTTGCAGCGCCGGCACCATCTCCCCGTCGATCACGGCCCGGAATTCATGTTTACGACCGGGCTTCACCTCACCGATCCAATAGGCCGATCTGATCCACATTGGTCAGGCCTCCGCCGGCTGCGGTCGGTAGGGCGTCATGCGCCTGGACACCCGTTCGCGCCAGTTCGCGTACGGCTCGAACCCGTCGCTCACCTCGCACAACGCTTTAGTGTCGGCCAGGATTCGATCGACCGGCTGGCTAAAATCGAGCGGCTCGAGGAACGGCTGCTTGATGTACCATTCGCTGTCGACGAAGAACTCCAGGTTGTTGCCTTCGGGATCGTGCGCGTACACGCTCCAGGCAATCCCGTGATTGGCGGGAAACAGACCGTCGCAGCCCTCGGCGACGAGGCGCTCGTGCATGTCGCGCAGATCGTCCAACGAGGCCATCTTAAACGAGATCTGGTTGATGCTGGCGCCGTACTGGGCGTTGGCGACGTTGGCCGGCAGCGCGTTAGGGCGGCCGGTCGCCAGCACAATCTGATGGTGGTCCATGGGATCGCGGGATAGGAAGGTCAGCCGCATCCCGCCGGCATGGCCGTAATCGGTAACGGTGAAGCCGAGCACGCGCGTGTAGAACGCCTCCATCCGATCGATGTTGAGTACGCTAAGCCCCATGTGGCTGAAGACCAGATTGGGTGCGGGCGGCGTCCGTGCGGATGCCCCGGCGGCACCCGCGAACTCGGTCGTCGTCGTCACATGCACTCTCCCATCGGTCCGACCATTCCTTTTCGGGGAGGTAATCCGGTTTGTGCCTTCTCACAAATCGGATTATGCCACCGATTGATCGTGTTCGACAATCAACGGGATCTTCATGCGGCCCATCATGAACATCAATCTGAAGCTGCTGCAGGGCTTTCTGCTCGTCGCTGAGCATAGCAGTTTCCGGTCGGCGGCGCTCGCGGCCAACCGGTCGCAATCGGCCATCAGCACGCAAATCAAGCAGTTGGAGGAACAGCTGGGTGTTACGCTGTTCCACCGGACGACGCGGTCCGTGCGCCTGACGGACGAGGGCGCACAGCTGATCGACAGCGTTCGGCGCGCGCTGCACGAGATCGAGTCGGGCTTGCGCAAGATCGGGGAGCTGGTCGATCTGCGCTCCGGGCACGTGTCGCTCGGTTGCTCGCCGACGGTGGCGGGTACGAAACTGCCATTCATCCTTGCCGACTTCGGCCGCAGCTATCCGGACGTGAAGCTCTTCGTCCAGGAACTGACGTCCGATGCGCTCTATCAGAGCATCAGACAACGCGAGGTCGATTTCGGCATCGGCCCGCCTTGCGACGAGCCCGACCTGATCTGCCGCACCTTTCTGGAGGAGGAACTCTACGCGCTCGTGCCCCAGCACCTGTACAATGCGCAGGCACCTACAATACCCTTGTGCGATCTAGTGCGCATGCCCGTGCTGCTGCTCAACCCGGCCACCGCGCTGCGCTCCATCATCGAGCAGACCGTGATGGAGCAGGGCCTGTCCTTGTCGACCAACTACCAATTCAGACAAACCCAGACGCTGATCACCGCGGCGACGGCCGGGCTCGGAACGGCGATCCTGCCCAAGATCGCCGTGCCCGAACGGGTCACCCCCGATCTGCAGGTGCTCCGGATCGTTGATCCCGTGATGACCCGCAGCATCGGCATCATCTCGCTGCGGGGCTATGCGCTGTCGCCCGCGGCGACCAAGCTAGCGGCGATGGTGCCGCGGATCGCTGGCCCGCCAACAGACCGGCGGAGCCGGCGCGCAGTCGGATAGGTCGTCGACTGTCCCGCTGGACCGATCAATCAGCGCGATAATGAGATTTGTCGAAGAGAGGCCTACCGTCTAACCGATGGGCATGACCGGAAAGTCGGCGAGGTGGCGAACCGGCCCGAGTACGGACCGTTGAGGATCAATGCTGGATTACCTGATCATAGGGGCTGGATCGGCCGGCTGCGTGCTCGCCAACCGCCTGACCGCCGACGGGGCCAGCAACGTGCTCCTGCTCGAGGCGGGCGGTCGCAGCCGCAATCCCTGGATGCGAATCCCGGCCGGTACCGCGCAGCTTTATGCCGACGCCAAGGTCAACTGGTGCTACCAGACCGCGCCGGAGCCGGGCCTGAACGAGCGACGTATTTATTGCCCACGCGGCAAGACGCTGGGCGGCAGCAGCGCTATCAACGGCTTCGTCTACATGCGCGGCGTGCCGGGCGACTATGACGCGTGGCGGCAGAGCGGGGCCGTCGGCTGGTCATGGGACGAGGTGCTGCGCTACTTCAAGCGAAGCGAGCATCAGGAGCGTGGCGGCGACGCGTTCCACGGAGCCGACGGCGAGCTCCATGTCAGCGACGTTGTCGAACCGCACCCCGCGTCGCGCGCCTTCGTGGCTTCGGGTAACGCGATCGGCCTGCCGCTCAATCCGGACTTCAACGGCGCGTCACAGGACGGGATCGGGTATGTCCAATACACCATCCGTCGCGGCGAACGGCATTCGACGGCGAGCGCTTTTCTCGATCCGGCGCGCGGACGGCCGAACCTTTCGATCGAGACAGGCGCGCATGTGCGCCGCATCCTGGTCGAGCGCGGCCGGGCGGTCGGCGTCGAGTTCGACCAGGGCGGAAGAACGCGCGTCCTGCGGGCACGGGAGATCATCCTGTCCGCCGGGGCGATCGGGTCGCCCCACATCCTGCTTCTGTCCGGCATCGGTCCCGGCGAGGAACTACGGGCGCACGGCCTGCCGGTCGTGCATCACAGCCACGGGGTCGGGCGCAATCTCCAGGATCATGTCTATTCGCACTATCTGTCGCGCGTCACGCCCGACTTCTCGATCAACCGGTTGATCCTGAACGCCGCCAGCCCCTGGACGTCGTGGCGCCTCCTGCCGCACGTGCTGCGCTACGCCTGGGGACGGACGGGCTTGCTGACCAACGCCGCCGCGCAGGTCGCCGCCTTCGCGCGGTCGGGGCCCCATGTGGACTCGCCGGACCTCCAAATCCAGTTCCGGCCGTTCAGCATGGTGATCACGCCCGAGGGCAGGTTCGTCGCTGAATCGCACCCCGCCGTCACGGCGTCAGTCAGCCACATCCGGCCGCAGTCGCGCGGGAGCCTGACGCTCGCGACCGCCGATCCCTTCGCCGCGCCCGCCATCCTGTTCAACTACCTTCAGGCGGCCGAGGACCAGCGCGCGATGATCGAGGGGGTCAGGATCATCCGGCGGATCTTCGCGAGCGAGCCGCTCGCCGGCCACGTCGCTGGCGAGGCGCTGCCCGGTGCCGACAAGCGGTCGGACGCCGAGCTGCTCGCCTATCTGCGCCAGCATGCGCAGGCTATGTACCATCCGGTGGGCAGCTGCAGGATGGGGATCGACGACGAGGCCGTGGTCGATCCCAGGCTCCACGTGCGCGGGGTGGCGGGTCTGCGGGTCGTGGACGCGTCGATCATGCCCTCGATCGTGTCGGGCAACACGAACGCCCCCACGATCATGATCGCGGAAAAGGCCGCCGACATGATCCACGAGGACGCCGTCCGGGCGCTCGCGGCATGACCATAGCAGGGAACGAGGCGATGCAGGATTTCCTGATGCTGATTGACGGGCAGTGGGTTCCCGCCGCGTCCGGCGAGACCTTCGAGTCGATCGACCCCTATACCGGCGAGGCCTGGGCGCGGCTGCCGCGCGGCGGTGCCCAGGACGCCGACCGGGCGGTCGCGGCGGCCGACCGGGCCGGTGCCGGGGCGTGGGGCGCGATGACCGCGACCGCGCGCGGCCACATCCTGCGCCGCTTTGGCGATCTCATCGCCGCCAACGCAGACCGTCTCGCGCGCATTGAGGTTCGGGACAACGGCAAGCTGTTGGCCGAGATGAGCACGCAGGTGTCGTACGTCCCGCAATGGTTCTATTATTACGCTGGCCTCGCCGACAAGGTTCAAGGAGCGGTGATCCCGATCGACAAGGCGAACACCTTTAATTTCACCAAGCACGAGCCGCTGGGTGTCTGCGTCGCGATCACCGCCTGGAACTCGCCCCTGCTACTGGCCGCCTACAAGCTCGCGCCCGGGCTCGCGGCAGGCAACACCTTCGTTCTCAAACCGTCGGAATTCACCTCGGCGTCCGCGCTCGAGCTCGGACGGCTGGCGGGCGAGGCGGGCTTGCCCCCGGGCGTCCTGAACGTCGTAACCGGCTTTGGCGCGGAGATCGGGGAGCCGCTGGTCGCCCATCCCAAGGTGGCCAAGATAGCGTTCACCGGCAGCGAGGGGGGCGGGCAGCGCGTTGCCGAGACCGCCGCCCGGGGCTTCAAGCGCGTCACGCTGGAACTCGGTGGCAAGTCGCCCAACATCGTCTTCGCCGACGCCGATCTCGACAACGCGGTGAAGGGGGTCGTCTCCGGCTTCATGTCCGCCACCGGCCAGACCTGCGTGGCCGGCTCGCGCCTGCTTGTCGAGCGCTCGATCCACGACGCGTTCGTCGAACGGGTGGTTGGTTATGCCCGGACGGCGCGGATCGGCGACCCGATGGAGCCGGGCACTCAGGTCGGACCGGTCACCACCCGCCCGCAGTACGACAAGATCCTGCACTACATCGACGTCGCCCGGCGGGACGGTGCAACCTGCGTGCTCGGCGGGCGCCCATGGCCGGGCGCGACGGCGAGCGGCGGGCTGTTCGTCGAG
Organism: uncultured Sphingomonas sp.; assembly: GCF_964235535.1. GTDB lineage: Bacteria > Pseudomonadota > Alphaproteobacteria > Sphingomonadales > Sphingomonadaceae > Sphingomonas. Next base: position 10,890 of record NZ_CAXSBH010000058.1, on the reverse strand, counting down.
CCGACTATCTTCACCGGCGTCACCAACGACATGCGCATCGCGCAGGAGGAGGTGTTCGGCCCCGTCCTCGCCTGCATCCCGTTTGACGACGAGGACGACGCGGTCGCGATCGCCAACGACAGCGCCTACGGCCTTGCCGCCGGGATCTGGACCCGCGACATGGGCCGCGCGTTGCGCATGAGCGACCGGATCAAGTCGGGGATCGTGTGGGTCAACATGTACCGCGCGGTCAGCTACATGTCGCCGTTCGGCGGCTACAAGCGCTCCGGGCTCGGTTACGAGAACGGGATGGACGCGGTGCGCGACTACGTCCGCACCAAGAGCGTTTGGATCAACACCTCCGACGAAACCCCCGATCCGTTCGTGCTCGGCTAGCCATGTCGGACGCCGCCACCTACGCCTCGGATGCCTTCGACCTCGATCGGCTCCGCGCGCATGTCGGCCACCGCGCCGAGGCAACTGACCGGATCGACACGTCGACCGTGCTTCTGCTCGACGATGTGACCGGCGCCGGCTCCCCGGGCGAGCCGCGCGACGGCGACGTCGCGCCGCTCGGGATCCACTGGTGCATCGCGCTGCCGGGCGTGCCGTTGTCCGGCCTGCAGGATGACGGCCATCCGTCGGCGGACCATACGATCCTGCCACGGATCCCGGGCGCGCGCCGGATGTGGGCGGCGGGTACGCTGTCGTGGAAAACTCCCCTTCATGTCGGGGATGTCGTGACCCGGCGCTCGGTCGTGACCGACATCGCTGTCAAGTCTGGCCGCTCCGGCCCGCTCTGCTTCGTGACCGTGGCGCACAGCTACGAGGTCGGCGACCATGTCGCGGTCGAGGAACGGCAAGACATTGTCTTCAGGACGACGACGGCCGCAACACCGCCGACGCTCGCCCCGTCCGCGCCCGGCCAACCGGGAACGTTCGTCTTTACGATCGTCGCCGATCCAGTTCGGCTGTTTCGATATTCGGCGCTGACCGGCAATGCGCACCGCATCCATTACGATCATCCGTATGCGACCGGCGCGGAGGGCTATCCGGGGCTCGTGGTGCATGGCCCGTTCCAGGCGACGATGCTGATGCAGGCGGCTGCCCGGCGCGGGCGGGTAGGCCGTTTCGCCTACCGCGCGGTCGCGCCGCTTTTTTCCGGCGAGAGGATAACGGTGATGGAGGAAGCCGACGGAGCCGCGTTCTGGACGACAGGGGCCGACGGTCGTCCGGGCATGCGGGCCGACGTGGAATGGGCCGGATCGTGACGGCGTTTTGGGACGCCCCCGTCCGGCGCGGCCGCTTCCTCGACGATTTTCTCGTCGGCGACGTGTACGATCATTGGCCCGGCCGGACGATCACGGAGGCGGACAACATCCAGTTCAGCCTCCTGACGATGAACAGGCATCCGCTGCATTGCGACAGCCACTTCGCCGCAGGCACCGAGTTCGGCAGGCCGCTCGTCAATAGCGGGCTGACGCTCGCGATCGTGCTGGGCATGACGGTCGACGACGTCAGCCTCAACGCGGTCGCCAATCTGGGCTGGAAGGAGGTTGCACTGACCGCGCCAGTCTTTCCGAGCGACACGGTCTATGCGCGCTCGGAGGTGCTGGAGGTCAGGCCCAGCCGCAAACGACCGACCCAGGGGATCGTGACGACCCGCACCGACGCTTTCAAGCAATGCGGGACGCGCTTCATGACGTTCGAGCGATCCTGCCTTGTTCCTAGACGCGACGCGGTCAGGACATGACCTACTCGCTGCTTTCGGGCGTCCGCATCGTCGAAAGCTCGGCGTTCATCGCGGCGCCCCTGTGCGGCCTGACGCTCGCGCAATACGGCGCCGACGTGATCCGGTTCGACATGATCGGCGGCGGGATCGACTATCGCCGGCTGCCGATCGCGCCGGCCGGGCGCAGCGTCTACTGGACCAGCCTGAACAAGGCCAAGCGCTCGATCGCGATCGACGCCCGCAGACCCGAAGGCCGCGAGCTTCTCCAGGCGCTCGTCACCGCGCCGGGGTCGGGCGGGGGCATCCTCCTGTCCAACATCCCCGCCGGGTTTCTCGCGCACGACACTCTGGCGACGATGCGGCCCGATCTGATCAGCTGCCTCATCGAAGGAAATTTCGACGGTTCGACCGCAGTCGATTATACGGTCAACTGCGCCACGGGTTATCCGATGATCACCGGGCACGGGTCGCCCGACCGGCCTGTCAACCAGGCGCTGCCCGCCTGGGACGTGGCGTGCGCCTATCAGGCGGCGTTCGGCCTAATGCTTGCGATCCACCGGCGGAGCGTGACGGGGCAGGGCCAGGCGCTGCGCCTGGCGCTCTCGGACGTGGCGTTCGGCGTCCTGTCGCATCTGGGGCTGCTGACGGAGGCGTCGCTGGCCATGCCGCCGCGCCAGGCGATCGGGAACGACATATACGGTGCCTTCGGCCGAGACTTCGCGACGGTAGACGGCCGACGCGTCATGGTCGCGGCGATCTCGTCACGCCAATGGCAGGCGCTGGTCGAGGCCTGCGCGATCGGGCCGGCCGTGGCTGCGCTGGAGGGGGCGCTCCGCGTCGACTTTGCCTCGGAGGCCGTCCGCTTCGACTATCGCGAGGTCATCGCGGCGCTGGTTAAACCCTGGATCGCGGGCCGATCACTTGGCGAGGTGGCGGAAACGTTCGATCGCCTGTCGGTCTGTTGGGGGTCGTTCCAGTCGGTCGCCGAGCTGGTGGCCATGGATCGGCGCGCCTCGGAGCTCAATCCGTTGTTCACCCGCATCGACACGCCCGGGGTCGGGATGCACCTCGCGGCGGGGGCGACGATCCGCTTGGCCGATGTTGAACGCGCGGATACGGAGCCCGCGCCGCTGCTCGGACAACATACCGACGACATACTCGGGGACGTGCTCGGCCTCGCCGACGGTCAGATCGGCCGATTGCACGACGCGGGCATCGTGGCCGGGCCCGCGCGGGACTTGCTCAATTCATAGAATAACGCATATTGTCCAACTTGAACGACCTACGGAGATTAAGATGTCGAATCTAGCGGTCTTGTTTCCCAAGCAGGCGCATTCAGACGAGACTATCCTCGAGCCGCACACCATGACTGGCGACTGGCTGGATCCCGCGGAGGTGCGCTCGCTCACCGTCGAGCAGGTGTTGGCCCGGGTCGAGGCGCTCAGGCCGCTGATCGCCGACAACGCCCGCAAGGCAGAGCTGCTGCGGCACCCGGTCGACGAGGTGTGGGCGGCAATCCGCGCCACCGGCATCTTTTATCTGTTCGTGCCTAAAAAGTATGGCGGGATGGAAGCCGGGGGCCTGCAAGCGTTGACCGATGCGGTTGTCTCGATTGGCGAGAGCTGCACCTCGACCGCTTGGTGCACCTGCTTCTCGATCTATCACCAATGGACGATGATGCAGTTCACCGAAAAGTTCCAGCAGGAGATCTGGGGCGAGCTGCCTTATTTCACCTCGGCGGGCTCGGGCGGACCGACCGGAACGGCGACGCGGGTCGAGGGCGGTTTTCGCCTGTCGGGCCGATGGAAATGGGCGTCAGGCGTCATGCACGCCGAATGGATCAACACGGCCGCGATGGTGGAGGAGGACGGCCGCATGACGCCCTACTTCTTCTTCGTGCCAGTGACGGACGCAACGATCCTAGACACCTGGTATGTCGACGGGATGGTCGGCACCGGCAGCCACGATTACACGATCGACGACATCTTCGTGCCCGAGCATCGCTCGATCGAGATGGGCAAGCTGACGAGCGGCCAGCTGCATCACGACAACCCGTTCTACCGCATGCCGATGGCCCCTGCTTTTGCGTTGACGGTCCTGGCGCCGGGCTTGGGCGCGGCGCGCGGCGCAGTGGCGCGGTACCGCGAGCGTCTGAAGACGAGCGGTCCCGGCGGCGGGCCGACGGACAAGCAGATCCAGCTCGCTACGCTCGGCACCGCCGAGACGCAGGTTCAAGTCGCCGAGCTCATCACTCGCGAGGCCACCCGGGAACTCGAGCACCTGGGCGGCCAGGACACGCCGATGACGCTCGAGGACCGCGTCCGGCTACGCACGCGTTACGCCTACGCGCTCGATCTGTGCCGGACCGCGCTGCGTGCGCTGAACGACGAGGGCGGCTCCTCGGCCCACTATCTTTCCAATCCGGCCCAGCGCGCGACCCGCGACGTCACGACGCTGTCCACCCACGCGATCGTCGACAAGTCGCCGACGATGGAGCTCCAGGGCCGCATCTCGGTGGGTCTGCCCTCGAATGCGCCCTGGTTCCGATGAGCGCGGACGAACCGCGCAAGCCGGGTTCCCCGACGTCGCGGCAGGGTATCCGGCGATGAGGCTCGTCCGTTTTCTGCGCGATGGCCGCGCCGTCTTGGGCGCGGTCGGCGAAGGGGGGATCGTGCCGCTCGACGGCTTGGGCTTCGGGGGCATGTCGGAGGTGATCGTGGGCGGCGACGCCGCCCTCGGCCGAATCCGCGACCATCTCGCGGACGCGACGCCCGAGATCGCGGTCGCGGGCGCCCCTCTCCTGGCGCCGCTTGAGCGACCGGGGAAGTATCTCGCTATCGGCATGAACTACCGCGACCATGCGAAGGAGGCGCAGAAGCTCGGCATCGACGTTCCCGACCATCAGCTGTGGTTCAACAAGCAGACCACCTGCATCTCCGGTCCGTTCGACGACATCGATCCGGGCGTGACCGAGAAGCTGGATTATGAGGTCGAGCTCGGCGTGGTGATCGGCCGCCGCGCCAAGCATGTCGCCGAGGCGAATGCGCGACCTTACGTCTTCGGCTATCTCGTCGCCAACGACGTGTCCGCGCGGGACTGGCAGTTTCACTCGCAGACCTTCACAATGGGCAAGTCGTTCGACACGCACGGCCCGATCGGTCCCTGGATCGTCACGGCGGACGAGATCGACGATCCGCACGATCTCGCCATCCGCTGCTTCGTGAATGGCGAGCTGCGACAGGACAGCAATACGAGCCGGCTGATCCACAACATCTGGGCGCAGATCGCCTATCTCTCGACCGCCTTCACGCTGGAGCCGGGGGACCTGATCGCCACGGGCACGCCCGAAGGCGTCGGGATCGCCCTCGACCCGCCGTTGTTCCTGTCGGAGGGCGATGTCGTGCGGTGCGAGATCGACGGGATAGGCGCGATCGTGAACAAGGTGGCGCGGCCAGCTCCGGTCGCGGCCGGCGGCCGGGCGGCGTAGGGCGATGGCGAGCGTCGCCGCCGGACACTCGGATGATGGATGCCCGCCCGTCAAAGGCGGCGTCACACAATTGCGACCCTTCGACGCCGCCGCTTTTCGGCGCGTGCTCGGGCACTACCCGACCGGCGTCTGCGTCGTCACGGCCATGACGGACGACGGGCCGACCGGGATGGTCGTGGGATCCTTCACCTCCGCGTCGCTCGAGCCGCCGCTGGTGGCTTTTCTCCCGGATCGGCGCTCGACGACCTGGTCGCGGATCGAGGGTGTCGGGCGCTTCTGCGTCAACATCCTGGCGAGCGAACAGCATGCTGTCTGCGACGCCTTGGCCAAACGCGGCGGAGACAAGTTCCGCGGCATATCCCATCGGCTATCCGCGAACGGGTCACCGATACTAGACAGCGTCGTGGCGTGGATCGACTGCGAAGTGCAGGCCGTCCACGACGCGGGCGATCACCTGTTCGTGCTCGGCCGGGTGATCGATCTTGAGGTCGAGCAACCGCAGTCGCCACTGATATTCTTCCAGGGCGGCTATGGCGGGTTCCTCGGGATCGTCCGCGAGGCGACTGCGCCGGTCCGTTAATAAGGAAGCATCATGGACACGATGGAGCTGGCGCAAACCGACACGATCGCGAAGCTGGGGGCGCTGGACACGAGGCTTCGGTGGCTGTCCTCCTGGACCATCCACAACGCCAACCACCTCCGCGACAGCCGCGACGGTCTGAAGGTGGGCGGACACCAAGCGTCGTGCGCGTCGATAACGGCGATCATGGCGGTGCTATATTTCCATGCCCTGCGCCCGAACGACAAGGTTGCGGTCAAGCCGCATGCCGGGCCGGTCCTGCACGCAATCCACTACCTGCTCGGGCAGCAGACGCTGGATCAACTCCAGCGCTTTCGGGGCCTGGGGGGCGCGCAGAGCTACCCCTCGCGCACCAAAGACAGGATCCCGGTCGACTTCTCGACGGGGTCGGTAGGACTGGGCGTCGCGGTGACCGCCTTCGCGAGCCTAGTGCAGGATTACCTCGTCGCCCACGGGGCGCTCGCCGAGGCGGACACCGGCCGCATGATCGCACTAATGGGCGATGCCGAACTCGACGAGGGCAACATCTACGAGGCCCTGATCGAGGGCTACAAGCACGACATCCGCAACTGCTGGTGGATCGTCGACTACAACCGCCAATCGCTCGACCATACGACCGCGGACCGCATGTTCCGCAGGTTCGACGACATCTTCGAGACCTGCGGCTGGCGGGTGGTCACGCTCAAATACGGCAAGAGGCAGCTCCAGGCATTCGGCAAGCCCGGCGGCCGTTCTCTGCAGGAATGGATTGATAATTGCTCCAACGCGGACTTCGCGGCGCTGACCTACCAGGGCGGCGCGGCGTGGCGGACCAGGCTCGTGGCCGAGATTGGCGAGAGACCGAACGTGACGGCGCTGCTCGCCGCCTATGACGACGACACGCTGGCCGCGTTGATGACCAATCTCGGCGGCCACTGCATCGAGACGCTAGTCGAGGCGTTCGACGGCGCGCAGGACCAGCAGCCGACCTTGTTCATCGCCTACACGATCAAGGGGTTCGGCCTGCCGTTCGCTGGCCACAAGGACAATCACGCGGGCCTGATGAACCCCGGCCAGATCAACGCGCTACGCCGCAGCCTCGACATTCCGCAGGGCGGGGAATGGGCACCCTGGGGCGGCCTGGGGGACAATGCGGCGGCGACGCTGAAGGCGTTCGTAGAAGCCTCGCCCATGGCGCGGCGGCGCATGGACCCCGCCGCGACGCTGGTGCCGGTGCCCGATCGGCTGCCCGTGCCGGAAGGGGCGGAGCAGTCCACCCAGGCCGCGTTCGGGCGCATCCTGCTCGACCTCGCCAAGTCGGCGGACGAGAAGGCCCAGGCGCTCGCCAACCGCATCGTCACCACCTCGCCGGACGTGACCGTCTCGACCAACCTCGGCGCCTTCGTCAACCAGCGCGGGTTGTTCCGGCGTAGCGCCTTCACCGACGTGTTCGCCGGCGCGAAGATCCCGTCCGCGCAGAAATGGTCGGGCCATGCCGCCGGTCAGCACATGGAGCTCGGGATTGCCGAACATAACCTTTTCTTAATGCTGGCGGCGCTGGGCTTGTCCGGGCCGCTGTTCGGGTCGCGGCTGATGCCGATCGGGACCGTGTACGATCCGTTCATCGCGCGCGGCCTCGATGCGCTCAACTACGCCTGCTACCAGGATGCGCGCTTCCTGCTGGTGGCGACGCCGTCGGGTGTGACGCTAGGCCCCGAGGGAGGTGCCCACCAATCGATCAACTCGCCGCTGATCGGCATCGGTCAGCCGGGCCTCACCTATTTCGAGCCCGCCTTCGCCGACGAGCTTGCGCTCGTCATGCGCTGGGCCTTCGATCACATGCAGGCGGAGCAGGGCGGGTCCGTCTATCTGCGGCTCACCACCCGCGCGATCCGTCAGGTCGACCGGGACGACGGCGAATGGGAAGCCGACGCGCTCAAGGGCGGTTACTGGCTGAAACGCCCGATCGACGGCGCGGAGGCGGCGATCGTGTTCACAGGTGCGATCGCGCCCGAGGTCCTCCTCGCGTGGGAAACGCTGAGCGAAGACATCCCGGGTCTGGGCCTGCTCAACGCGACGTCGCCGGACCTGCTCCACCGCGGCTGGTCCGCACGTCACGCGGGCCGTTGGACTGAAGGCGGCGCGGGCGAGAGCCATGTCGAGGCGCTGCTCGCACCGCTCGCGGCCGGCGCGGGCTTAGTCACCATCATCGACGGCTCGCCGTCGGCGCTCTCCTGGCTGGGCGGCGTGCGCGGTCAACGGGTAAGCCCGCTGGGGGTGGACCGGTTCGGCCAGACCGGCGACCTCATCGATCTCTACGACACCTACCGGCTGGGCACCGACTCGATCATCGACGCGGCAGCCGAACTGTTTCTCGGGGCCTGAGCCCGGATGCCGATCGAACTGAGGATGCCGGCGCTCTCGCCGACGATGGAGCAGGGCACGCTGGCCAGATGGCTGGTCGGGGTTGGCGATCTGGTGACACCCGGCGATCTCATCGCCGAGATCGAGACCGACAAGGCGACGATGGAGTTCGAGGCTGTTGACGAGGGCCGGGTTGCGATCCTGGTCGTCCAGGAAGGCACCGATGACATTCCGGTCGGCACGGTCATTGCCATGCTTGAAGACGCCGGAAACGATCGCGGGCATGCTGGTGTCGCGGCATCGGTCGAGCCCGTCCAGGCCGGAACTCCGCCAATCTTGGAGACCGCGCCCGCGCCGGTCCGGTCGCCGTTGCCGCCGACCACGGCGGCCCGCGTCCCCGCGCGACCGCGCCCGGCGAACAAGGACGTAAGCCCGCTTGCCGCGCGTATTGCTAAGGCGCGTGGCCTTGATCTCGCCACCATCGACGGCAGCGGCCCGAACGGTCGCATAGTGACGGCCGATCTTGGACCGGTGCCTATGATGCGATATACCGCGCCGACCACGGTTGTGGCAGCCGCGTCGCTCGAGACGTCAATACATGCTGCGCCGGCAGACATCCCGTACGGAACGGGCGACTTGCTGGGCGTTCGCGAACCCGTCACGCCGCGCCCCACGCCCGCGATGCAGGCCACGCCGCATTTCCATCTTTCGATCGACTGCCGCATCAACGCGATGCTCGATTTATGCGCCAGACTCAACGCCTCGTCCGTAATCGAGCTGTCGGTGGACGATTTGCTCATCAAGGCGCTCGCGCTCGCGCTGGAGGAGGTTCCGGAGGCGAATGTGGGGTTCGCAAGTGACAGGTTGCATCGGTTCGGCCGCGTCGACGTGTCGGTGGCGGTCGAGGAAGAGCTCGCAGGTCCGGTGATCGTGGACGCTGCTTCCAAGCGCCTGTCGGTGATCGCGCGCGAGAGGCGGCTTGCGCCTGGGCGGGACGGGGATGGAACGGTTGCGATCTCGAACTTGGGCGCTTTCGGGATCGAACGGGTCTTTCCGGCGCTCGACGGGTCTCAGGCAATGATCCTGGGCGTCGGCGCGCCGTGGCCGCCGGTCCGTGCCGGCGACGGCCAGGCGGCGGGCGCGACGATGCTCACGGCGACCGCCGGTTTCGACCGCCGCGTGATTGGCGCGGCCGTGGCCGCGAGGGTTATGTCCGCGCTGCGCTCGCTGGTCGAGGAACCGATCAGGCTGATCGCTTGAACAGGCGGAAGGTCCATGCGGAGTCGATGGCCGTCTCCCGGAGGCGACGCGGAGCCCGCGCCGACGCACACTCGGGCGTGTGCCCGACGGTCGGGTCCTCGGCGCACCGGAGATGCTAAGGCTCCGGTCTATGACGCCTGCCCTGCCCGGCCTGATCGACGCGAGGCGGTTGCTTGATCGAGGCTGGCCGACCGGATCGGCCGCGATCTTCGACCGCGATCGCGCTTGCGTACTCGGCATGGTTTTTGGGTTGATGATCGATATCTGCCTTAGCCCGCTTGGGATGATCCCGGCGATCTGCAGCGCCGATGGTGGCATCTCGGCCGAGTTGCTCTTCCATGTTTCTCTGATGCCGGTCGCGCATGTTGGGATGGTCATGGGTGCCGTCGCCTGCGCCGACCGGCACCGGAACGAACGTCCGGTCGGGCCAATCTTCTTCGCAGGGCTGCTCGGGCGTTTAGGAATGATGATCGGGATCGAGGCATCCTCGATCCTGCTCTTCACGCGATTGACTGATCCGGTCTTAATGATGGGCGCGATGGCGGTCCTCATGCTCGTTGCCGGTTACCTGCCCGGTTGCGAAGCGGCAACATCAAGGGTGCCGTGTGAACGCCCCGAGCACCGTCCTGACGGCCGAAACGAGCGGGGACGGCTCCGATCCCCATGTTTCGGCTTGCTTTCCGAACACCAGGCCGATGCGCCGGCGGTGATCGAAACCGGTCATCTTCGCAAAGACGATCGCCTCGTGACGGTAGGAGGCGGGCATGATCGTGATGCCGAGACCGGCGGCGACCATGTCCAGGACGCGGCCGTCATTGGTCGAGCGATAGGCGAAGCGCGGCCGGACGCCGCGATCGGTGAAGTGCCGGCTCGTCTCGGCCAGCGCCTCGCAATGTCGCCGGACGATCATGACCTCGTCGGCGAGCGCCTCGCCCGCGATCATCAGTCGCCCGGTAAGGCGGTGGCCCCGGGAAAAGGCGACCGCGTATCCTTCATCGAACAGCTCCTCCTCCAGGAAACGATCGCCGCCGTGACCGACGGTCGTGAGCGCGACATCGATTCGTCCGCGGGCCAGAAGGCCGAGCAGTTCACGCTCGGTTCCTTCCAGCACCTCGATCCGCGTCGAACGTTCCTGGTCGAGGGTCGCTCGGATCGCCGCCGCGATGATCGCGTTCGGGATGCTGCGCAGGACCCCGATTTTCAGCAGCGAAGTCCGAGGGTCGCTCGCCGCGGCTTGCCGGGCCAAGCTGAACTCGCGTTGGATGCGACGGGCGTGGACAAGGAAACGCGCGCCGGCCTCCGTCCGAGCAAAAGGATCGACATATGAGCTCAATGCATCATCGTGCCGGCTCGTGACGTCGCCGGTTCTCGAATCCAAACTTTCGCCTGAGAGCGAGCAGTTCCGCGCCAACGCGGTACATAACCGCGCGTTGGTCGACGCCTTGCGCGTGGACGTCGCCCGGTTCGCTCTGGGCGGGAACGAGAAGTCGCGGGAGCGGCATACCTCGC
>NZ_CAXSBH010000057.1:0-18982 GCF_964235535.1 uncultured Sphingomonas sp. | reverse complement strand
GGATGTAGTCCTCGCCGTCAAAGACCATCACCTCCTTGCCCTCGGCGACGAGCGTACCGACGCCGGTCCTGGTGTAGAAGCCGGGGATGCCAGCACCTCCCGCACGGCAGCGTTCCGCGAGCGTGCCCTGCGGGCAGAACTCGACCTCGAGCTCTCCGGACAGGTACTGGCGCTCGAACTCCCTGTTCTCGCCGACATAGGAGGAGATCATCTTGGCGACCTGGCGGGTGCGGAGCAGCTTGCCCAAGCCCTCGCCGTCGACCCCCGCATTGTTGGAGGCGATCGTCAGGTCCTTGACCCCGCTCGCCCCGATCGCGTCGATCAGCCGTTCGGGAATGCCACATAGGCCGAATCCGCCCGCGCAGATCATCATGCCGTCACGGAGCAGGCCGTCGAGCGCAGCGGTCGCGTCGGGGTAGAGCTTGTTCATGGGCGAGCCTCCTATGGCGGCGGGGTTAGCGACCGAGCAAGCGGCGGGTCAAGCCGAGCCCGAAAACGCGCCCGCCGCCAGGCCCAGCGCTCGCCCAAGCTCCGCCAGCGCCTGGTGCTCGTCCGCGACCTTGATCGCCGTCATGCCCATCGCTGCGGCGGGTTTGCAGTTGATGCCCAGGTCGTCGAGATAGACGCAATCGGACGGGTTCACTCCCAGCGTGTCGGTCATCATGGCGTAGATACGAGGGTCGGGCTTGCGAACGCCGACCTTGGAGCTCTCGATCACCCGGTCGAAGCGGGCGAGGATCGCGGCGATCCCGGCCGCGCGCTCCGCCGTGAGCGCCATGCCCGCCCCCTGCCCGGTCGGCACGTTGTTGGTGATGCAGCCGAGCCTGTACCCGTCCGCCTTTAGCCGATCGATCGCGGCGACCATGCCCGGACGTACATCGCCGGCCAACAGCGCGAGCACGTCCGCGCCGCGCAGCTCGTGGCCGAGCGCCCTCGCCTCCTCCGCGAACAGCCGGTCGAAGGCCGCGGAGTCGATCTCCGCGCGCTCGAACCGCGCCCATGCATTTCCGTCCGGATCGGCGGCGTTAATGCGGCGGACCAGCCCTCGCGGCAACCCGCGCTCGATCTCCATGCGCTCGAACGCTTCGAACGGCGAGGTCGTGACTACGCCGCCGAAGTCGAAGATGACGGCGCGGATCGTCATTGGTGGGCAAGCCGGAGGCCGGGGCGCGGCCAGCGACACTTCACCAAACGGCCCGTGCCCGACAGGGTGATGTAGGCATCGCGCATGTCCTCGCCGCCCCAGCAGATGTTGGTGGTGAACGGGTCGTCGGTCGGCACGAACTCGACCAGCTCGCCTTCGGGCGAAACGACGCTGATCCCGCATTCGCCGATGGTGGCGATACAGATGTTACCGCACTCCTCGACACCTAGTGAGTCGAAGAATTTGTACCCGCCCGGGCGGTAGAGCGGGATGCCGGGGCCGCCCGGGCCGGCGATTTCGTCCACCTTCCCGGGGCCGGTCACGTCATAGGCGGTCAGGCGGCAGGTGAAGGTCTCGGCGGCGTAGAGGCGGCGTCCGTCGGGCGAGAGACCGACACCGTTGGGGTTCTCCGACGGGAAGATCACCTCGCGAAGCGCGCTGCCATCCGCCATCGCGTAGAAGATGCCGGTTACGTCGCGCTCCCGCTCGCGCGTCTTGCCGTGGTCGGTAAACCAGAAACCGCCGAAGCCGTCGAAGACGAGGTCGTTGGGGCCGCGCAGGCTGCAGCCGAAATCGCCGTCCTTGTAGAGCGTCTCCACCGCGCCGGTCGCGATGTCGATCCGCTCGATCCGGCCTCCGGAATAATCATGCGGTTGGCCGCGCGGAATCAGCAGGCCGCTCGGGTGCTCCAGATAGTCGAAACCGCCGTTGTTGCAGCAATAGAACTTGCCGTCCGGACCGACGGCCAAGCCGTTGGGACCGCCGCCCGGCTCCGCAACGGTCTCGGTCGAACCGTCGGGGCGGACGCGGGTGATGCGGCCCGCCTCGATCTCGACCAGGATCACGCTCCCGTCGGGCGTCGCGACTGGGCCTTCGGGGAAGCGCAATCCGCTCGCGACGGTTTCGAACTCGTACATGGCCCTCTCGCTCCCGCTCGCCTGGGTGGCTATGTGCGCCGGGACGGAGCCCCAAGCCAAGGATCAATCGATGCCAGCCACCGGATATTACGCCGACCTGCGCCTGCATATCGACGGCGCCTGGGCGGCGGGCGAAGGGCGCGACACGGGGCCGGTGTTCGACCCTGCGACCGGTGCCGAGATCGCCGCGGTTCCATTAGCGAACGCGGCCGACCTCGATGCGGCGCTGGAAGCGGCGGAGCGCGGCTTCAAGCTCTGGCGTGCGACGGACGTCGAGGCGCGGGGCACGATCCTGCGGCGCGCGGCGCAGTTGATGCGCGAGCGGACGGAAGCGATCGCGGCTCTATTAACGCGCGAACAGGGCAAGGTGATCGCGGAGGCGCGGGCCGAGGTGGCGGGATCGGCGCAACTGTTCGATTGGTACGCCGAGGAGGCCAAGCGCGCTTATGGCCGCGTGCTGGTGCGGCCGACGGGGCAGCGGTCGATCGTCATCAGACAGCCGGTCGGGCCGGTCGCGGCGCTCAGCCCTTGGAACTTCCCGGTCTATCTGCTCGCCAAGAAGCTCGCGCCCGCGCTCGCGGCGGGGTGTTCGGTCATCGCCAAGCCGCCGGAGGAAACGCCGGGCTGCACGGGCGCGTTCTTCGCCTGCCTGATCGACGCCGGGCTGCCCGCGGGCGTTGCGCAACTGGTGTTCGGGGTACCCGACCATGTGTCGCGCCACCTCATCGCTTCGCCGGTGATCCGCAAGGTGAGCTTCACCGGGTCGGTACCCGTGGGCAAGCACCTGTTGAAGCTGGCGGCCGACGGCGTGAAACGGACGACGATGGAGCTGGGCGGGCACGCGCCGGTGCTGATCTTCGCCGACTGCGATCTGGAGAAGACACTGGACATGGTGGTCCCGCAGAAATTCCGGAATGCCGGCCAGGTTTGCGTGTCGCCCACGCGCTTCTATGTCGAAGAGGCGGTGTATAAGCCGTTCCTGCGCGGCTTCGCCGAGCGGGCGGCGAAGCTGCCGGTCGGCGACGGATTCGACCCGGCGACGCGAATGGGGCCGCTCGCGAACCGGCGTCGGCCCGATGCGATCGAGGCGCTGGTGAGCGATGCGACCGCCAACGGCGCGCGGACGCTGGCGGGCGGCGAGCGGATGGCGGACGGGTATTTCTTCCAACCCACGCTGCTCGCCGATGTGCCGGTCGATGCGGACATCATGTCGAACGAACCGTTCGGGCCGGTCGCGGTCACGCGGTCGTTCGCCGACATGGACGAGGCGATCGAACAAGCGAACCGCCTACCTTACGGTCTGGCGGCGTTCGCCTTCACGGAGAACGGGCGGCGCGCGAACATGCTCGGCGACGCGATCGAGGCGGGGATGGTCGGGATCAACAGCTTCGCCATCTCGGTCGCCGACGCGCCGTTCGGGGGCGTGAAGCAATCCGGCTTCGGCAGCGAGGGCGGGAGCGAGGGGCTCGACAGCTATCTCGTCACCAAAGCGATCCACCAAGCATGAGGATCGGCGGCCGTGTCCTCGTCGACCAACTCGTCGCGCAAGGCTGCGAGCGGATCTTCACCGTGCCGGGAGAGAGCTTCCTGGCGGTGCTCGACGCGCTCCACGACACGCCCGCGATCGATCTGGTCGTATGCCGACAGGAGGGCGGGGTCGCGTTCATGGCTTGCGCCGACGGGACGCTGACGGGGCGGCCGGGCGTCGCCTTCGTGACGCGAGGGCCGGGCGCGACCAACGCGTCGATCGGAGTGCATGTCGCGCGGCAGGACAGCCGGCCGATGATACTGTTCATCGGCGACGTCGACCGCGGCACGCGCGACCGGGAGGCATTCCAGGAGATCGACTTCCAGGAGATGTTCGCACCCATCGCGAAATGGGCGGCGCGGATCGACGATGCTCGGCGGATACCGGAATATGTGGCGCGGGCGTACGCGACGGCGATGAACGGCCGGCCGGGGCCGGTGGTGCTCGCGCTGCCGGAAGACATGCTGCTTGACGTGATTGAGGCGGTGGATCGGCCGCGCGTGGAGCGGGCCGTGCAAGCTTGCGACCCGGTCACGATGGGCGAGCTGGCCGGGATGATCGGCGCGGCGGAACGGCCGGTGGCGATCGTCGGCGGCGCGGGGTGGAACGTCGACGCGGCGCGCGACTTCGCGCACTGGGCCGAGCGGTCGGGGATCCCAGTCGCGGCGGCGTTCCGGCGTCAGGACGCGGTTGCGAACGGCTGTCCGGTGTGGGCGGGTAATCTCGGATACGGCCCGAACCCGAAGCTCGTCGAACGGGTACGCGCGGCGGACCTGGTGCTCGTGGTAGGGCCGCGGCTGGGCGAGGCGACGACCGACGGCTATCAGCTGATCACGCCGGATCATCCGAGCCAACTGCTGGTCCATGTGCATCCCGATCCGGAGGAGCTCGGGAGCGCGTACCGAGCGGATCTGGCGATCTGCGCGGGGATGGCCGAATTCGCCGACGCGGTGCTCGAGATCGACGTGCCGCCCTTCTCCGCGGGCGCGGAGGCGCATGACGAGTGGACCGCATGGTCGACCCCGACCCTGCGCGATCTGACGATGGACCTCGGCCCTTGTGTCGCCGCGATGCGGGAGCGCCTGCCGACGAATACGATCATCTGTAACGGCGCGGGCAACTTCTCGGGCTGGTGGCACCGCTATTGGCGGTATGGCGGACCTGGCTGCCAGCTCGCGCCGACGGCGGGGGCGATGGGGTACGGCGTCCCGGCGGCCGTCGCGGCGGCGCTCCGGCATCCGGAGCGGTGCGTGGTCGCGCTGGCAGGCGACGGCGATTTCCTGATGAACGGGCAGGAGCTGGCGACCGCCGTGCAGTACGGCGCATCGATGCTGGTGCTGGTGATCGACAACTGCGCGTACGGCACGATCCGCATGCACCAGGAACGCGAGTTCCCCGGCCGCGTGACGGCGACGGCGCTACGCAACCCGGACTTCGCCGCGCTCGCTCGCGCCTACGGCTGCTGGGCCGAGACGGTGGAGCGGACCGAGGAGTTCGCCCCCGCGCTCGACCGTGCGATGGCGGAGCCGGGCGTGCGGCTGCTCCATATCAAGACCGATGTGGAGGCGATCACCGCGGGCACGACGCTGAGCGCGATCAAGGCGCGCTAGCGTCGAGCCCGACCCCGATCAGAGATCGATCGGTGCGGCGGGGGTGGTCGAGTCGATCTCGCCGCGTCCACCCTCACCCACTTTGCCGCTTGGCTTCTGTGCTGTTCCGATCGCGTCGTCCTCGCCCGGGATGCGGGCCGGCTCGTGATGGCCGCCAGCCACCTTATGCTCGTCGAGCGTGGGATCCAGGTTGTTGTTGGTCGCCTTGCCGTTGCCGCTGTTCTCTTTCATGCTTCAACTCCTTCGCGGGTTCGAACGCACGGACGGCGGGCGTGATCCTCACTCGGCGGCAACCGCTTCCCGTACGACGCCGAGTTCCTCCGCGAACCACGCACAGGTTTTGGCGAGCCCCTCGTCCAGCGACACGCGCGGGTTCCAACCGAGCAGGTGTCGCGCCCGGGTGATATCGGGCCGACGTCGCCGTGGATCGTCCTGGGGCAACGGTTCGAAGACGAGCGCGTTGCGGGTGCCGGTCATCGCGACGACGCGGTCGGCGAGGTCGCGCACGGTGAGCTCGCTCGGGTTGCCCAGATTGATCGGCTGAAACGGGTCGATGTCGCTCTCCATCAGGCGGATCAGCCCGTCGACCAGGTCTGACACATAGCAGAAGGAGCGCGTCTGGCTGCCGTCGCCATAAATGGTGATCGGGCGGTCGGACAGCGCCTGGCAGATCAGGTTCGACACCACGCGGCCGTCGTCGGGATGCATGTTCGGGCCGTAGGTGTTGAAGATGCGCGCGACCCGCACCTCCGCCCGGTTCATGCGCGCATAGTCGAAGGTGAGCGCCTCGGCGGCGCGCTTGCCCTCGTCGTAGCAGGCGCGAGGTCCCGTGCAGCTGGTCCAGCCGCGATATTCCTCTACCTGCGGGTGGACCTCGGGATCGCCATACACCTCGCTGGTCGAGGTGAGGAGGAACCGCGCGCCGGCCTTTTCCGCCAGCCGAAGCAGGTGGTGGGTGCCAACCACATTGGTGAGCATCGTGTGCTCGGGGTCGACCTGGTATTGCGGCGGCGAGGCGGGACAGGCGAGATTATAGATGCGGGTGATCCGGTGCGCCTCGTCGGTGACGGCTTGGGGCAACGGGGCGACGATGTCGGCCTCGACGAAGCGAAAGCCGAGCCGGCCTTCGAGCAGACGCAGGTTCGACGGGCGCGCGGTCTGGAGATTGTCCAGGCACAGCACCTGCCGCCCCTCCGACAGCAGGCGGAGCACGAGGTGAGAGCCGATGAACCCCGCACCGCCCGCGACCAGGATCAGCCCGTCGTCCGATCTCGCCATTCCATTCTCTCCCATATCCGTGTCCGTCATGCCACTTCCACGTCGGCTGGTCGCCTGAGCGTTGCGGCTTCGAGGAGGTGCCGCTCCAACTCCGCCGCGCGGTGCGTGGCGGTGTGGGCGGCGAGTGCGCGCGCCCTCGCCGCCTTGCCCAGCGCGGACGCGTCGGCGTCGTCGAGCGCGGCCGTTACATCGCCACCTCGGTGCGCAAGGATGATCTCGCGGCCCGGCTCGAACAGCGTGTCGAGGCCGTCCCATACATCCGAAATGATTGGAGTCCCGCAGGCGGCGGCCTCGAACAAGCGGACCGAGGGGGACCAGCCGGCGGCGGTCATGTCGGCGCGGGTGACGTTGAGTGTCCAGCGCGAGGCCGAGTAGAAGGCGGCGTGCTCCGACGGCGGCAGATGATCGATCCGCTCGACGTTGTCGGGCCATTCGATGTCGCCTGGATATTGCGGACCGGCGACCACGAAGCGGCGGTGCGGGTGCGCGCGAGCGGGTTCGAGGAGCAGGCGACCCAGCGTCGGCTGGCGATCGGGGCTGTAGGTGCCGAGATAGGATAGGTCCCACCGCTTGGGCACGTCGGCCGGGCGGTAGGCGTCGGCGTCGACCGAGCAATAGAGCGCGCGGGCGGCCGGGGAGCCGTACTCGCGCTCGATGCGGGCGAGGGTGGGGCCGCCGGTGAAGGAAAGATACAGGTCGTAGCTGGGGACGAGTTCGGGCGAGAGATACTCGAAGTCGCCGCGTGCGAGCTTGGCGAGGGTGACCGGGGTGTCGATATCGTAGAAGGCCGTAAGTCCGGCAGTTTCCTGGACGAAGTGGGCCACCGCCACCCCGTCGGGAACATAGGAGCCGACGATCACCGCGTCGGCTTCGGCGATCTCCGGCGTGAAGCGGGCGAGATCGTCCAAATCCGCGTAGAAGCACAGCGAGCACCAATCGGGGTCAGCAAGGTCGCGCTGTTTCGCATACCAGGGCACGTCGCGTTCGAGGAACAGCACCTCGTGCCCGCGCGCAGCAAAGGCTTTCAGGAGCGCGCGGTAGGTGGTCGCGTGGCCGTTGCCCCAGGATGAGGACAGTGACAGGCCGAGGACGACGAGCTTCATGCCGCCTCGCGCGTCCGGGCGAAATGATCCTGGAAAAGGGCGTGGACCTGCTCGCCGCGGAGCGCGTAGGTGTGTTCGGCGAGGACGCGCTTCAGCGCCGCCTGGCCGATCTGGCGGGCGCGGTCGGGGGTGAGCGCGGCTAGGTGGTCGGCGACATCCTGGCCGTCGCGGGCGACGAGGACTTCCTTGTCCGGGATCAGGAACTGCTCGATGCCTTCCCAGGCGTCGGTGATGAGGCAGGCGGCGGCGCCGGCGGCCTCGAATACGCGGGTGGCGGGGCTGAAGCCGATGTGCGCCATCGAGTCGCGGGCGACGTTCAGGACGGCGGCGGGGGTGCAGTTGAACGCGTTGTGCTCGGCCGTGTAGACGTGGCCGCGGTGGCGGACGTTGGCGGGCATGTGCTTGGTCTCCCAGCCGTTGCCGCCGATCAGGAAGCGGCGGTCGGCGAGGCTGGCGGCGGCGCGGAGGAAGAATTCTTCGACGCGAGCTTCGCGGTCGGGGAGGCGGTTGCCGAGGAAGGCCAGGTCGCAGGCGAAGCGGTCGTCGGGGGCGACCGGGTGATGGGTCTCCGGATCGAGCGCGTTGTAGACGGGGACGCAAGCGGCTGCGCCGAAGCCGGTATAGGCGTTCACGACGGGCGGGCCGCCGCCGTAGGTCAGGACCATGTCGAGATCGGGCAGCGCGGCGGTGACGGGGTGGCCGGGGTCGCTCCGCATCTCGTCGAGGGTGGCGGCGGCGTCGACGTCCCAGAAGATCTTGAGCGCATGCGGGGCGGCGTGGGCGACGATGCCCGCGATCAGCTCGCGGTCGAATACGCCGACCCCGCTCGCCTTGACGACGATGTCGGCGCGCGGCGCTTCGGCGAGGACCGATCGGAGGCCGTCGGCAGTCGCGGGGTAGACGACGACCTTGGCGTAGGGCGGCGGGTCGATGTCGCGGTGCTGTTGGCGGTCGAAGGCGTCGGGTTCGTAGAAGGTGATGTCGTAGCCGTGGCCAGCCAGCGCGCGGAGGATGCCGCGATAGTAGGTGGCGGCTCCGTTCCAGTAGGAGGAGAGCAGGCTGGAGCCGTAGAAGGCGATCTTCATGCGGCGGTCCTTTGGGTCTGGTCGAGCCTGGCGACGACGGCGAGCAGCTCGGCGGCGCGGTGGGCGCAGGTGTGGCGGGCGCGGACCGTCTCCAGGCCGCTCGCGGCGAGGCTCGCGCGGAGGGCGGGATCGTCCCGAAGTTGGTGAAGGTGCCGCGAAACGTCCTCTCCATTCTGCGCGACGAGAAAGTCGTGACGGGACCGAAACAATCCTTCGCTGTCGGACCAAGGCGCTGATATCAGTGGTATTCCGCAGGCGAGCGCTTCGAAGACGCGGATGGTGGGGATGCCGGGGAGGATCGTCGCGTAGTAGCGGCGGGGGACGTGGATCGTGGCCAAGTGACGGGCGAAGATTTCGGGTGCGCGAGCGTTGGGCGCCCAGCCGTGATAATGCGCGCCGTGGCTTGCGAGCATCGCGCGCGCCTCGTCGGGGTAGCGGACGCCGTATATGTCGAGCGGCAGGCCGGCCTGCGCGGCGGGGGCGAGGAGGAAACGTTCGAGTTCGGCGGTGCGTTCGCCGTCCCCCCAATTGCCGATCCAGACCAGGCCTTCGCGGTCTTGCTCGACGGCGGGCGGGTGGAAGAGGCGGGTGTCGGCGGCTTCGTGCCAGGTCCAGACGCGGCCGCCCCAGCCCCAGCGGCGGTATACTTCCGACAGCGCTTCGCCGAACGCAAGGACGCCGTCATAGCCGGAAAGGTCGAAGGCGCGGATCGCTTCGGGGTCGCTGACCGCGCGGTGGTGGGTGTCGTGGAACAGGAGCGTGAACCGCCCTCCCCTCGCGCGGAGGCGGCCAATCTCGGCGACGAGCGCGGGCTCGTTCCATTCGTGGACGATGACGACATCGGCGTCGTCGATCAGCTGGTCGGGAGGGGTGTCGGGGGCGAACCCGGTCGAGGTCAGCTCGGGATAGGCTGCGCGGTAGGCGTCGAGCCCGGCCTCGCCCGCGTCGGACAGGAGGTTGGCGAGGCTCCAGTTCCCCTCCGGCTCGTAGGCGCGGACATCGTGGCCGAGCGCGATCAACTCGCGGAGGACGCCGCGCAGGAAGTGGGCGTTGCCGTGATTCCAGCAGCTGGCGAGCGAGTGGGTGAAGTAAGCGATCTTCACGCTGCGGCCCTCCGCGCGGGGAGGAGGCGGGCGTAGAGCGCGGCCATCGCAGCGGCGGTCGCTTCGGGGGTATAGGGGGCGGCGCGGGCTTGGGCCGCTTGAGCCAGCGTTTCGCGGCGGGTGGGGTCGGCGAGCAGGGACTCGATAGCGGCGGCGATGGCGGCCTCGTCTTGGGGCGCGACGAAGACGGCCGCGCCGTCCCACAGCTCGCGGAAGGTCGGGATGTCGGATAGGACGAGCGCGCAACCGGCGGCGGCGGCTTCGAGCACGGCCAGGCCGAATGGTTCGAAGCTGGTGGCGGAGACGAAGATCGGGCGCTGGGCCATTTCGGCCGCGAGCGCTTCGGCGGAGAGGATGCCGAGGAGGTAAAGGTGGTCGGGGCGGACCGTCTCGCCGTGGGGGGCGGTTACGGGGCCGGCGGCGCGGATGGGTACGGACAGACGGGCGGCGGCGCGGTCGAGGACGGCGGTGTTCTTGACGCGGTCCCATAGGCGGCCGGCGGTCAGGGCGTGGGGGGCCGGTTCTCTGGACGGGCCCTCTCCCCAGAGGGAAGAGGGAGAAGAAGGACGGCCGTTGTGGATGGCTTGGGGGGTGGTTGGGAGAGCGTAGGTGCGTTGCAGGTCGGCTGCGAACGCGGCGCTGGGAGCGACGGTGGCGTTCGCGGCCAGGAGGCCGGCGCGCATCAGGTCGGCGTGCCAGCGATAGGCGGGGTCGGGCGCGGTGCCGTGGGCGGCGTTCCACCAGGTCGCGGTGCAGCCGTGGGCGACGGCGACGACAGGCGCGGGGAAGCGCGCGGCGGCGGCGAGCGTGGGGGAGTTGAGCTGGACGATGTCGGCGCGGAGGTCGCGGGCTAGGTCGGCGATGGCTTGGCCGGCGGCGAGGACGGGGGTGGGGTTGGTGCAGAGCCAGTCGAGGGGAAGGCCGGTGTGGATGATCTCTAGCTCCCTCTCCCCTGCGGGGAGAGGGTTGGGGAGAGGGGCTCTATCGGTGGAGGTTCGGCTCTCTGAACAGCCCCTCTCCCCGGCCCTCTCCCCAAAGGGGAGAGGGAGAAGAAGCTGATCCTCGGTTGGGGCGGGGCCGAGAGCGGCCAGCGGGGTCTCGATGCCGTGAGGCACGAGCGCTCGGGCTAGGTCCGTCGCATATTGCCAGACGCCGCCGACCGTGTCCGCCGTCATGAGGAGGCGCATCGTCACTCCGCCGCCACGCCCATGGGCGTGTTGAGGCGGCGCTCGGCGGCGAGCCAGCGGGCGAGTTCGGCTACGCCCTCGCGCCAGGCTACCTTGGGGGCGAGGTGCAGGTCGCGCTCGGCCGCGCGGGTGTCGGCGACGAAGTAGCGTTGGTCGCCCGCGCGCCAGTCGGCGAAGGTCAGGTCGACCTCGCGGCCGGTGAGGTCGCCGATGTGATGGAGGAGCCGGCGAAGCGACACGGCGTTGGCGGGACCGCCGCCCAGATTGTAGGCGCGGCCGCTCACCTCGGCGATGCGCCGCCAGGACTGGATGTAGGCGTCAACGGCGTTCGACACGTCGAGGATGTCGCGGACCTGGTGGCCGTCGCCGTACAGCGTGATCGGCTTGCCCTCGAGCGCACGGATCAGGAAGTGGGCGACCCAGCCCTGGTCCTCGGTCCCCATCTGGCCGCGACCGTAGATGCAGCTCATGCGGAGCACGGCGGTGGGGATGCCGAAACTGCGGGCGTAGTCGAGGACGTACTGGTCGGCCGCGCCCTTGGACACGCCATAGGGGGTGTGGAAGTCGAGCGGGCGCGCTTCGCCGACGCCGTGGTCGCGGATCTCGGGGTCGGTGGGGACGTAGGCTTCGTCCTCGAGCGCGAAGTCGAGGTCGGTGAGGTCGCCATACACCTTGTTGGTGGAGGCGAAGATGAGCGGGGTCGCGTCGCCCCGGGTTCGGAGAGCTTCGAGGACGTTCAGCGTACCGCCGATGTTGATCTCGAAATCGTCGCGCGGGTCGAGCATCGAGGTGGTGACGGCGACCTGCGCGGCGAGGTGGAATACGGCCTGGGCGTCGGCGACGGCGGAGGAAAGCCGGTCGCGGTCACGGATGTCGGCGACGACCAGTTCGACACGGTCGCCGTGGCGGCCGCGCAGCCAGTCGACGTTACGCTCGACGCCGTCGCGGGCGAGCGCGTCGTAGAGGCGGACGCGGTGGCCTTCGGACAGGAGCCGGTCGGCGAGGTTTGAGCCAATGAAGCCCGCGCCGCCGGTGATCAGGATGGGGGCGTCGAAAGAGGTGCCCGTCACGCGGAGCCCCCTCCCCCGTCATGCCGGACTTGTTCCGGCATCCATCGTTGTACGTACTCGGCCATTGCGGTGCGTGGACAACGATGGACCCCGGAACGAGTCCGGGGTGACGAAAAGGGTGTATGCGAACTCACGCGACCAGGCCCCGCGCTTCGAGCTCGGCGCGCATCTGTTCGACGCGGTCGGGGGCGGTTTGGACGGCGACCCATTCGGCCAGCTCGCTGAGGCCATCGCCGAAATCCTGGCGCGCGCGGAAGTCGAAGCGCTCGGCGGCGAGCGTGGTGTCGCAGAAACAGTGGCGGATATCGCCGATACGCGCCTTACCGACGACCTGCGGGGCGATATCGTTCTTGCCCATGGCACGGGCGAGTTCGGTCGCGACCTCGGTGACCGAGCGGTGGTGGCCGGAGCCGATATTGTACGTGCCGCCGGCCGCCTGCGGCAGGAACAGGGACTCGGCGAAGGCGCGGGCCACGTCGGTGACGTGGACGAAGTCGCGGCGCTGCTCGCCGTCCTCGAAGATCATCGGCTGCTGGCCGTTCAGGAGGCGCGAGGCGAAGATGGCGAGGACGCCGGTATATGGGTTCGAGAGCGCCTGGCCGGGGCCGTAGACGTTGAACAGGCGCAGGCACACGCTCTCCATGCCGTAAGGCGCGGCCATGATGTGCGTCGTGCGCTCCTGGACATATTTATTGAGCGCGTAGATCGAGGACAGGTTGGGACGCTTCCATTCGGGCGTGGCGACCGGCTCCAGCGGGCGACCGTGCGCATCGACGGGCTCCCAATCGGT
Organism: uncultured Sphingomonas sp.; assembly: GCF_964235535.1. Taxonomy (GTDB): domain Bacteria; phylum Pseudomonadota; class Alphaproteobacteria; order Sphingomonadales; family Sphingomonadaceae; genus Sphingomonas. Next base: position 6,167 of record NZ_CAXSBH010000057.1, on the reverse strand, counting down.
CAGGCCGTCCTTGAGGCCGTGACGCTGGGCGTCCTGCACCAGCTCGCCGTCGGCGTCGCGGTAGAGGCCCTCGCCGTAGATCGACATGGAAGAGGCGGTGACGACGCGGCGGACGGGGTGGTCGATGAGCTTTTCGAACAGGACGGCGGTGCCGACGTCGTTGGTCGAGGTGTAACGCTCGACCTCGTACATCGACTGGCCCACCCCGACCTCGGCGGCGAGGTGGATCACCGAATCGACGCCGTCCAGCGCGCGAGCGACCGCGTCGCCGTCGCGGACGTCGGCGCGGATCAGCTCGGCCTCCGGATCGAGCAGCTTCGATCCGTCGACATGGCCGTGGACCTGGTCGATCAGGCTGTCGAGGACACGGACGCGGTGGCCTCGTGCAAGCAGTTCGGACGTGACGAAGCGGCCGATGAAGCCCGCGCCGCCGGTGACGAGGATCAGTTCGCTCATGCGCGCGACTCGACCGTACGCACGCGCTTAGCCTCGCATTTCAGCTTCGGTTGCGACATCCAGCCCCCTGTTCGATCGTCACGGCCCTGTAACCATGCAGCATCTTCTTTGTTCCTGTAAGTAGAAGCTTGCCGGACGCCAAGCCCGGAACCGGCGAGGGTTCCCGCGCGTCCCCTGCCCCGCGCCCGTGCGGTTTGGGCGAGGGAGAACGAGTGGCGGCGACACTGATCCTGGTGCGGCATGCGGCGCACGTGCATCTGGACGGGACGCTGTCGGGGCGGATGCCGGGCGTGCCGCTGAGCGACGAAGGCCGCGCGCAGGCGGCGCGGCTTGCCGCACGGCTGGCGGCGCAGGGGGTGGATGCGGTGCAGACGAGCCCGCTCGACCGGGCGCAGGCGACAGCAACGGCGATCGCGGACGCGGCGGGACTGACGGTCGGGACGAGCGACGGGTTGCAGGAGATCGACTTCGGCGCGTGGACCGGGCGGCGCTTCGACGCTCTCGCGAGCGATCCGGTTTGGGATGCGTGGAACGCGCACCGGGCGACCGCCCGCCCGCCCGGCGGCGAGGGCATGGTCGAGGCGCAGGCGCGGATCGTGGCGTATCTGGACGCGACCGCGCGCGAGCATGACGGCGGAACGGTCGTGCTGGTCAGCCACGCCGACATGATCCGCGCCGCGGTGTGTCATGTGCTCGGGCTGGAACTGGACAATCTGCTCCGGTTCGATATCGACCCCGCTTCGGCGACTACGCTGAGCTGGGGCGACGGCTGGGCGCGGGTGAACATATTGAATGACAGGGGGATTGATGGCGTCTGCGGCATTGCGTGACGAAGTGGAGGCGCTCGCTCCCTGGTTCCACAATATCGAGCTGGGCGACGGCGTGAGCACGGCACCCGACCATTTCCTGGGCGATTATCCGCGGTTCAAGTTCGACCGGTTCGCGGATGCGCTGCCTACCGATTTGGGCGGCAAGTCGGTGCTCGATATCGGGTGCAACGCGGGCTTCTACTCGGTGGAGATGGCGCGGCGCGGGGCGGCGCGGGTGCTCGGCATCGATGCGGACGAGCGGTATCTGGCGCAGGCCCGGCTGGTGACGCGCGAGCTGGGGTTTCAGGGTGTCGAGTTCGCGAAACTGGACGTGTACGATGTCGGCGCGCTGGGCGAGCGGTTCGACCTCGTGGTGTTCATGGGCGTGCTGTACCATTTGCGGCATCCGCTGCTCGCGTTGGATCTGATCCGCGAGCATGTGGCCGGTGACGCGATGCTGTTCCAGACGATGCAGCAAGGGTCGAAGGAAGAGATGACCGTGCCCGAGGACCATCCCTTTTACGAGCCGGAGACATTCACGCCGCCGCGCTATTTCGATGATCCCTCCTATCCCAAGATGCACTTCATCGAACGGCGCTTTTCCGGCGATTGGACGAATTGGTGGGCCCCCAACCGGGCGGGATCGGAGGCGATGCTGCGCAGCGCGGGCTTCACGGTCGAAGCACGGCCGGAGAACGACGTGTATCTATGCCGCGTCGCGCCGGTGCCCTACGGCGAGTGGGGGCCGATGGCGGCCTATCCGGCTAGAAGAGATAGTCCCGCGGGAGCGAAACGTTGATCGAAGCGGCGATGATCTGGAACGAGCCCAACAACAAGTCGCATTGGGACCCGGCGCTCGATCCCGACTGGTCGATCTTCGCGGATACGATCAAGCGAGCGGGCGCGGCGATCCGAGCGGCCAACCCGGCGGTGACGCGCGTGCTGGGCGGCATGTCGCCGATCGACGAGTCCTGGGTGCGGCGCATGGCCGGGCACGGGATGATGGATGCGGTCGACGTGATCGCGGTGCACGGTTTCCCGCTCGACTGGAACCTGTGGTCGATCCACGAATGGCCCGCCAAGATCGCCGAGATCGAGGCGGTGACCGACAAGCCGATCTGGGTGACCGAGGTCGGCGTCGGATCGTTCGGCGCGGAGGAGGTGCAGGTGTTCGGCGTCCAGAAGACCGCCGAGCTGCTGCTGGGGCGCGTGCCCCAGGTGTTCTGGTACTCGCTGTTCGACCTGCCGATGGAATGGGGCGCGACGACGCGGCACCGCGAGGCGGAGGGATCGAGTTACTACCGGCACTTCTATATGGGGCTGATCCGGCCGGACGGTACGCCGAAGCCCGCGCTCGACGAGTACGCCAAGGTCGCCGCCGAGATGGGGTTGATGCAGTGGTTTCATCATGAGGACCCGCGGCTGGACGACGCCGTGACCTGGATGCGGCGGCTGGGGACGCGGAAGCTGCGCACCGGGCTCAGCTGGGCCGACAGCTTCCGGCCGAACGCGACCGACTGGTTCGACCGGCAGATGGACGCGCTGGCGGAGTTCGACGTGACGCTGACCTTCTGTTTCACGCCGGAGCACCTGGGGGTCGAGCCGCATCACACTTCGCCGGCGCGTGAGCCGCAAGCCTTCGCGGATTTCTGCGGATGGGCGATCGATCGCTATGCGCCGGCGCGGGTCGCGCGGGCGACCGCCGCGGAGTGACGGGTCAGGCCTCCTCCTTGGCGCGCAGGGCATCGAGGACGCGTTCCGGGCTGACATCCTCCTGGATCTCGTCGAGATCGGGAGACCGCGCGGCCACGTCCAGATGCTCGGCGATCCGAGCGACCAACCCGGCGAGCTTGGACAGCTCGTGTTCGGCCAGGAGGTTGATGTGGAGGTCGAGATCGGCGCGGCGGTCGGCGGCCTCGGCCATGCGGTTCTGGCTGATGAGCACGAAGGTCGACAGGAAGATCGCCTCCACCGACGCGATCATGGCCAGCACCACGAAGCTTTCGTCGAAGGCGGGGATCGGCGTCCAGCCGAGGTTGATGACAATCCAGCCGCCGAACAGGACGAGGTGGATGACGACGAACAGCATCGATCCGGTGAAGCCGGTCACGCGATCGGCGATCCGGTCGCTGATCGAAGCGTCGCGTTTCTCCTCGCGGCGGCGGCGCGTCAGGCGGTCGATATTTTCGGCCAGCGTCTCGGTCATTCCCGGCGGCGTGCGCTCGTCCGTCATCCGTTGCTCCCCATCGTTCCTGTTCCCGCTTGAACGCGGCGCCCCGCGAAAAGGTCACTGAGTTGAACACCACCATGCGCGCCGCCGTGCTGGACGCGGCCGCCACGATCCGCATCGCCTCGGTCGCCACGCCGGAGCCCGGCCCGGGAGAGGTCCGCATCCGGCTGGAGGGATGCGGTGTGTGCGCGTCCAACGTCGAGCCGTGGGAAGGACAGCCCTGGTCGAGCTTCCCGGGCGAGCCGGGCGGGATGGGCCATGAGAGCTGGGGCGTGGTGGACGCGGTCGGCGACGGCGTGACCGGGCTCACGGCCGGCGACCGCGTGGCGGCGTTGGCGGGGCGCAGCTACGCGGAATACGATATCGCGCGCGCCGACATGACGGTGCGCCTGCCCGCCGAACTGACGGGGCTGCCCTTTCCGGGCGAGCCGATCGGGTGCGCGATGAACATCTTCCGCAGGTCGGACGTGCGCGCCGGGCAGACGGTGGCTATCGTCGGGATCGGTTTCCTGGGCGCTATCCTGTGCCGGCTGGCCGCGGATGCGGGCGCGCGGGTGGTGGCGATCTCGCGGCGGGAGTCATCGCTAGCGCTGGCGCGGGCATACGGCGCAGCGGAGACGATCCCGATGCACGATCATGGCGCGATCATCGGCCGGGTGATGGAGCTGACCGGCGGACGCGGGTGCGAGCGGGTGATCGAGGCGGTCGGCAAGCAATGGCCGCTCGACCTGGCGGGCGAGCTGGTCGCGGAAGGCGGGCGGCTGGTGATCGCGGGCTACCACCAGGACGGGCCGCGACAGGTGTCGATGCAGATGTGGAACTGGAAGGGGATCGATGTCGTGAACGCGCATGAGCGCGATCCGGCGGTGCAGATGCGGGGGTTGCGCGAGGCGGTCGAGGCGGTGGCGTCGGGGCGGCTCGACCCGGCGGCGTTGTACACGCATCGCTATCCGCTGGAGCGGCTGGGCGAGGCGCTGGCAGCGACGCGGGACAAGCCGGAGGGGTTCGTGAAGGCGCTGATCGAGTATTGAGCAGGCTCCCTCTCCCCTCTGGGGAGAGGGTTGGGGAGAGGGGCTGTACGGAGGACGGGCGGCGTATTGCACAGCCCCTCTCCCCGGCCCTCTCCCCGCAAGCGGGGAGAGGGAGAAGATGAAGAAACCTCGTGTCGGTTTTCTGGGGGTCGGCTGGATCGGGCGGAGCCGGATGGAGGCGATGCTCGCAACCAACCTGATCGACGCGGCGGCGATCGCCGATCCCTCGGCCGAGATGGTGGCGGAGGCGTCCAAGCTCGCGCCGGGTGTGGCGGTGGTCGACGGGCTAGAGGCGATGTTGGCGATGGGGCTCGACGGGGTGGTGATCGCGACGCCGTCGGCGCTGCACGCGGCGCAGTCGATCCGGGCGTTGGAGGCTGGTGTCGCGGTATTCTGCCAGAAGCCGCTCGGGCGCGATGCTGCGGAGGCGCGCGCCGTCGTAGATGCGGCGCGGGCGGCGGACCGGCTGCTCGCGGTGGATTTCTCCTACCGGCATACGGCGGGGATGGCGGCGATCGCCGAACTGGTGCGCTCGGGTGAGCTCGGGCGGGTGTTCGCGGTCGATCTGGTCTTTCACAACGCCTACGGGCCGGACAAGCCGTGGTTCTACGACCGGGTGCGGTCGGGCGGCGGGTGCGTGATGGATCTGGGCGTCCATCTCGTCGACCTGGCGATGTGGTGCCTGGGCGCGGACGCGGCGAGCGATGTTCATGCCCAGCTGTTTGCGGGGGGTGCGCCGCTGTCGGGCGAGGCGGTCGAGGATTATGCGGTGGCGCAGATGACGACCGGCGGCGCGGCGGTTCGGCTCGCCTGTTCGTGGCGGCTGCAGGCCGGCGTGGATGCGGAGATCGGGGCGACCTTCTACGGGACGGAGGGCGGTGCGGGGTTCCGCAATGTCGGCGGATCGTTCTACGATTTCGAAGCGACCCGGTTTCGCGGAACGACGCGCGAGCCGCTGGCAGGTCCGCCCGACGATTGGGGCGGCCGGGCGGCGGCGGATTGGGCGCGGCGGCTGGCCGAAGGAGCGCGGTTCGATCCGGCGGCGGAGGAGGTCGTTGCGGTAAGCCGGATGCTGGACCAAGTTTATGGGAACAAAGCCCCTCCTCTTTAGAGGCGATTATGCATTTTACAAACCCAACGTGATTGCGCGCGGGGACGTGTCGGGGGCGACGAAGATGATGCCGTGCTCGGCGCAGGCGGCGCGGTATTTGCCCTTGTCGGTGACGTTGGCGTGGGTGCAGGTCAGGCCGGACAGGAACCACAGGACCGGAAGCTTAGCGCCGGGGGCGTGGTCGGGGACGAAGACGGAGAAGGTCTTCGGCGTTCGGCAAGCGGTGGAACCGTGACGGTAGACGCCCTGGATGCCGCCATGCGCGCGGTTGGTGGATAGGATTTCCATTTCTGTTCCTTGAGCCCTCTCCCGCTTTCGCGGGAGAGGGAAAGACGCGGCGTTGCCGCGGCGAGGGTGAGGGGCGGGTCTCTCCGGAATAGGTTCGGCCCTCACCCTGGCGCTTCGCGCCTGTCCCTCTCCCGCGAAAGCGGGAGAGGGTTAGTACACCACGACGGATCTGATGCTCTCGCCCGCGTGCATCAGGTCGAATCCTTGGTTGATCTCGTCGAGCGCGAGGACGTGGGTGATCA
>NZ_CAXSBH010000056.1:0-19458 GCF_964235535.1 uncultured Sphingomonas sp. | reverse complement strand
ATGTCAAAGAGCGCGAAAGACCGACGCTTCGTGTAACCCTCCTTTCGAAGAGCTACCTGAGCGCCTGGTTCTCGGTAACCGCTGCGTCGCTCCGTTGCCGGTGCATCGCTGCGGTGAAACCCATATATGCGGGGCTTCTCGGCCCGTCAAACCCTTTCTCCAACTTTTTTCATCAAACCGTCTTTATCGCGGCCCAGACCCGGAAATCGGAGTATTTCACGGCATTTCAACAGGTGGGGTCCATAGCGAGCGGCGATGACCGCCATTGCTCCCCCTTCCAGTCGCCCCCCCGAACGATTCGCGCGCACCATCCGCCGCGCGGTGATATGGCGGTCGGGCAGCCAGATCGTCGCGCAGCTCGTGCAATGGACCGCGACGTTCCTCGTCATCCGGATCCTGACGCCCGCCGATTACGGCCTGTTCGCGATGACCCAGGTCGTCCTCGTCTTCCTGAACATCCTGAACGGCTACGGCCTGGCCAGCGGCGTGGTGCAACGCCCGAACGTGTCGCGCCGCGAGATCGCGCAGCTGTTCGGGATGCTGATCCTCGTGAACGTCACCCTCGCCGTGGTGCAGATCGCCGCCGCCCCGCTCGTCGCCGCCTATTACCGGCAACCGTCGGTGGCCGACCTGCTCCGCGTCCAGGCGCTGCTCTATCTCGCGACCCCCTTCGTGGCACTCCCGCAGGCGCTGCTCGCGCGGGGCATGGAGTTTTCGCGCCAGGCCAAGGTGAACATCGCCGCTTCGCTCGCCGGCGCCGCGACCGCGCTCGGCGGGGCGTCGGCGGGCTTGGGAGTATGGACCCTCGTCTGGGCGCCGATGGCGCTGTTCGCGGTTCGGGGCACACTGCTGACGATCGCGGCGGGCGGATTGCCGCGGCCGGTGTTCGACTTCCGGAGCACGAGGGGACTGGTGCGGTACGGCGGACTGATGGCGACGGGCCAGTTCGTCACCTTCCTCTGGAGCCAGTCCGACATCTTTATCGCCGGACGGTACTTCTCCGCGCACGAACTCGGCCTGTACACCACCAGCCTGTTCCTGGTCTGGATTTTCGTATCCAAGGTAGCTCCGCCACTGCACGATGTCGCCTTCGCCGCCTATTCCCGGCTCCAGCACGACCCGGACGCCCGCGCGCGCGCCTTCCTCCAGTTCGCGCGCGTGTTCGCGGTGGCGGCGATGCCCTTCCATCTCGGGCTGGCGGCGACGGCGGAACCGCTGGTGCTGACGGTGCTGGGCGAGCAATGGGCCGGGGCCGCCCCGGTGGTGCGCGTACTCGCCTGCTCCCTGCCCTTCTACGCGATCTACGTGCTGCTCGGTCCGGCGGCCGACGCGGTGGGACGGCCCGACATCGGGCCCGGGAACGCGTTGGTCGCGGCGCTCCTCGCCCCCCCGCTCCTGCTCGTCGGGGTGCGCTGGGGCGCGGTCGGGCTGGCGGCGAGCTGGGCGGCGGTATTTCCCGTCCTGCTCGCGATCGGCCTCCGCCGGGTGCTGCCGGTGATCGGGGTGGAACTGGGGGCGCTCGTCCGCGTGTTCGCGCCGCCCCTAGCGGCGGCGTTGGCGATGGCGGTGGCGGTGACGATCGCCGACGCGACCTTCGCCCGCGCGTTTCCGCCCGCCTCCAGGCTCGCCGCCCTCGTGGCGCTGGGCGGCGCGGCTTACGGCGGATGGATGCTGCTTTTCGCCCGGCCGGCGCTGGTCGAACTGTGGGCTTTAGCCCGCGCGCGCTAGGGTCCGTATCGCCCGCCCGGTCTCGGCCATGTAGGTCGAACCCCGGAAGCGGCAGGTGCCCAGGAAGTGTGCGAACCGCGCGTCCGCCGGCAACAGCCCGCCCCAATGATTGAGGTATCGGCCCTGAGGGAGCAGCAACGGGTCGGCGTCGTTGGCGATGACGAAGTTTGACGCGACCTGCTCCGACCCCCAGCTTGCCCAGCGTTCCGCGCCCACCGCCCGCGCCTGGGCCGCCGAGAATGCCTCGACCAGAGCCCGCCCGCCCGCCCCGCGCGCGAATCCGGCGAACCCTGCGCAACCACGAAAGTAGCGCGGCTCGGGGAGATCGAGGTCCAGCCGCGCCATCGCGCGCTCGGCCGCGTGCTGGATGTGGAGCGGCGGGTCCATCGGCGCGAGCCCGGCCGCGAACGCACCCACCGTCATCAGCCGCGAGCCGGGTTCGCCCCGGAGCGAGAAGCTGCGGTTCGCCGCGATCGCCGCCGCCACCTCCGGCACGGCCCGAAGCGTCAGCGTATCGGTGTCGAGCTGCACCACGTAGGCTTCCGCGCGCAGATCGAGGATCGCAAGCAGCCGCTCCCAACAACCGCCCCGCGGGCACGCGCCCGTATCGACCGCCGCCGCCGCGCGGATCTCGACGCCCGGCAAGTGCGCACGCAGGCGCTCGCGGTCGGCGGCGGTCAGCGTTCCGTCGTCGAGCACCACCGCCCGTCCCCGTCCCAACATGCGGCCCAGCGATTTGATCGCGACCAGATAGGGCGCGACCACGTTCGAACCCACCATCGAGAAAAGCACCACCCCGTCGTCTCGCGCGGGAAGCGGCGGCGTCCAGAACACGCGCCGCGCGATCAGCCCGTGGAGCGGCCGCTTGAGGTGCCAGTCGAGATGGTCGCGGACGCTCGGCATCGCGCGCGGGTTAGCGCGGCCGGGTTAAGGACGCGTGGGCGTCACGAAGACTGGATGTAGTCCCGCATCGCCGCCGCTTCCTGCTCGATGCGGTCGATCCGGTGCTTCACCAGGTCGCCGATCGATACGAAGCCGACGAGCCGCCCCCCTTGTTCATCGGCCTCGATCACGGGCAGATGTCGGATGCGCCGTAGGGTCATCAGCGACAGCGCGCCGAGCACAGGCTCGGCCGGCGAAACGGTGCGCGCGGGCGCGGTCATGACTTCGCCGACGGTGAGCTCCAACGCCGCCGCGCCCTTGGCCGCCAGGCAATAGACGACGTCGCGTTCGGAAAACACACCGACCACCCGGTCGCCCTCGACCACCGGCGCCGCGCCGATGCGCTTCTCCGCCAGCAGCGCCACCGCGCCCGCCAGCGTCATCGACGGCGGCAGCGTCACCACGTCCGCGCCCTTGGTCTTGAGGATCGCCGCGATCGTCATCGGTTCTCTCCTGCTATCGTCCGCTTGAGAAAACCACAGCCTATCGCCATTGGCAAAGGATGAACGACCAGCCCCATGGGTTAGGCGACCCCGATTACGCCCGCTTCGCCTGGGCGCGGTTCCGCGAACTGATGGCGTGGATGATCGCGGCGGCGACCGCCTGCTCGGCGGCGGTGATCGCGGTGTTGGGCGTGGTCCATGGGCCGCTCCGCCTGGTCACGATGCTGGCGGTGATCGGCGGGGTCGGCGGCTCAATCGTCATGGCCGGCCTGTTGATGGGGCTCGTGTTCCTCAGCTCGGGCACCGGCCATGACGAGGACGTCGAGCGCTTCGACGAATGGTAAAGGCCGGCCCCGCAGCGAGCGGGACCGGCCTGATCCGATCAGCGATGGCGGGCGATCACTCCGCGGCCGGAGCCTCTACCGCGCGGGCGCGGCGTCGGCGCGGCTTGACCTCGCCCTCATCCGCAGCGTCGCCGTCCGCCGTCCCGTTCGCCGCGGCCACGCCCAGCGCGGGCGGCAGCCGGTCGGCGTCGAAGCCGCTCGGCTCCGAGCCGTCGCTCTCAAACGACCTAGTCTCGGCGACCGGCTCCTTGCGCGGGCGACCGCGGCGGCGCGGCTGGGGCGCATCGGCGTTGGGCGCGACCAGCGGCAGCGACGGCTCGATCGCCTCGGCCCGCGCCTCGGGGGTCCGGACCTCGGGCGGGATCGACGCCGGAGCCTGCGCGCGAGGCCGGTCGTCGCGTTCGGGCCGTCCATCGCCTTGCGGCTGACCGCCCTGGCGCTCCCGGTCGTTCTGGCGCGGGCGACGGTCCTCCTCGTCACGCCGCGGGCGGCGATCCTCGTACGGGCGATTGCCTCCATCACCGCCCTGCGAGCCGTTCGCCTGCGGACGCGCCTGCTGCTGCGGACGCTGGCGGGACTGCTCCACCACTCGGTCGCCGACGATCCGGTCGCCCACCATTCGATCACCGGGCATCTGATCCCCGGGTCGGATCATATCGCCTTCGTCGCCGAAATCGTCCCCATCCGTATCGGGGCCGTCGGCATCCTGATCGTCGCCGAACTCGTCGCGGCCGTTCCGCTGCCGGTCGAACTCGTCACCCCGGTTCTGCTGAGCCCGCGGCTGCTGATCGTCGAAGCGCGCGCGGCTTTCGCTCAGAACGCGGAAATAATGGTCGGCGAACTGCAGATAATATTCGGTGTTGACGCGGTCGCCCTGGCGCTGCGCCTCCGAGGCCATGCTCTTGTACTTCTCATAGAGCTGGGCCGCATTGCCCCGCGCGCGGTTGTCGATCCGGTTGCCGCCCTCGGCCCGGCCGGGGGCGCCGCCCCCTCCGCCGCCGTTACCGCCGCCCGGACGCTGTCCGCCGCGCCCACGCCTACGGCCGGTCTGCTGCCGATTGTTGATCATGCGAGTTCCCGTTGGTGAACCATCAATTGCTCCGTGCGCCCCGGGCGACGAACCGTGCGCGAACACCGCGCTTCGGCAAAAACCGGCCCTCAGCCATGTCGCGGCCTATCCTGCGACGGGACGGCGCATCAGTGAGGATGCAGACGGGCGACCAGATCAAGCGACCCGTGCCGAGATCTTGGAAGCCCCTGTTATCGTCATAGCGGTGACGCGGCCCGCCCGACAAGCGGAAAGGTGGGGCCCGAGCCGGACCGGTTCAAGGCGTGACCACAAGGCAACGGTCGCGCCCGGCGAGATCCGGGCGAACGGCGACGCGGAGCCCCTCGGCGCGGAACGGCGCGGCGGCGGTCCCGCCCTGCGTCGACCCGATCTCGATGCAAGCGACGCCCCCCGGCGCGATCCGCGCGCGGAGCAGCGGCGCGATGGCGCGGTAGTCGTCCAGCCCGTCCGGCCCGGCGAACAACGCACCCGCCGGTTCATACCCGGCGACCTCGCGCGGCAGCTCCGCACCGGTCTCGATATAAGGCGGATTGCACAGGATCAGGTCGTGCGGCCCGCCCGTCCCCTCCCATCCGCCCGCGACGATCACCGCCCGGTCGGCCATGCCGAGCCGTTCCGCATTGGCGGCGGCGACCGCGAGCGCGTCCGGCGACCGGTCGACGCCGATCCCCCTCGCCCCGGGCCACTGGTCGAGCGCGGCGAGCAACAGCGCGCCCGATCCGGTGCCGAGATCGAGCACGGTGCGCGGACTCCGCATCCCGAAATGCGCGATCGCCGCCTCGATCAGCGTCTCCGAATCGGCGCGCGGGATCAGCACGCCCGGCGCGACCTGGAGCGTGATCGTCCAGAAATCGCGGACACCGGTGATGTAGGCGACGGGCTCGTGCGCCGCGCGCCGCTCGGCGAGGTCGGCGAATGCGGCCGGGGCGGGATCGTCGAGCCGGTGGAGCAGCATCGCCTCCCACGTGGTCCCGAGCGCATGCGCCATGAGGAGCTCGGCGTCGAGGCGGGGGGTGGCGGAGAAGCCGAAGCGAGCGGTCGCCCGCGAGAGGGCCGACCCCACCTTCTCCCTCTCCCCTCCGGGGAGAGGGCCGGGGAGAGGGGCTGTATCGGTCACAGGCCTCGCGCCCGGAATAGCCCCTCTCCCCAACCCTCTCCCCGAGGGGGAGAGGGAGTCAGGAGGGCAAAGCTGCGTTGTTGGACGGGCAAGTTTGGAAGGTTCAGCTTCGGTCTATCCATCCAGACTCGCCAGCCGCTCAGCCTCATCCTCCGCGATCAGCGCCCCCACCAGCTCGTCCATCTCCCCCTCCAGTATCTCGGGCAACCGGTGCAAGGTCAGGTTGATCCGGTGGTCCGTCACTCGCCCTTGCGGGAAGTTGTACGTCCGGATCCGTTCCGACCGGTCCCCCGATCCCACCATCGATTTCCGTGCCCCCGCCCGCTCCTGGTGCAGCCGCTCGCGCTCCGCCTCGTACAGCCGCGTCCGGAGCACCCGCAAAGCCTTGGCCTTGTTCTTGTGCTGCGACTTCTCGTCCTGCTGGATCACGACCAGCCCCGTCGGCAAGTGTGTGATCCGCACGGCGGAGTCGGTGGTGTTGACCGATTGCCCGCCCGGTCCCGACGACCGATATACGTCGATCCGCAGGTCGCGCGCCTCGTCGATCTTGACGTCGACATCCTCCGCCTCGGGCAGCACCGCGACGGTGGCGGCGGACGTGTGGATGCGCCCGCCCGCCTCGGTCGCCGGCACGCGCTGGACGCGGTGGACGCCGCTCTCGAACTTCAGCCGCGCGAACACGCCCTGCCCGGTGACGGAGGCGACCACCTCCTTGAACCCGCCCGCGTCGGACGACGACGAGGAGATCAGCTCGACCCGCCAACCCTGCCGCTCGGCATAGCGCTGATACATGCGGAACAGGTCGCCCCCGAACAACGCCGCCTCGTCGCCGCCGGTCCCCGCCCTGATCTCCAGCATCGCCGCACGCTCGTCCGCCGCGTCGCGCGGAAGCAGCGCCAGCGCCAGCCGCCGCTCCGCCGCGCCCAGAGCCACGCCGTTGTCGCGCAGCTCGTCCGCCGCCATCGCGCGCAGCTCCTCGTCGCCGTCGCCGGCCATGAAGGCGAGGCTCTCCCCCTCCGCGCGCAACCGCCGCACCAGCCCCGCGGCTTCCGCGACCGGCTCCAGCTCGGCATATTCCTTGGACACCGCGACGAAGCGGTCCGACGGCAGCTCGCCCGTCGCCATCAGCGCCGACAATTCGTCGCGCCGCGCCTCGATCTGCCGGATGCGGTCGGGGGAGATGGTGGTCATTAGGGCTGATCGCCTGAAATGCGGGCCCACTCATCAGGAAGCACCGTCATCAACGCGCGAGAAACCCGTTTACCGTCATCCCGGCGAAACTGCGTGAGGTGAAGAACAGGCACGCCGTCTTTTTCGTCTCGAACGTATAACACTCCATCTACATTTCTCTTCTTCGCAGCTTCGGCCTGCTTCTTCGGCTTACCGGAGTACGCGCTCTCAATTGCCAAGCCTTTATCTCGAAGAAACTGGGTTACCTTAAGAGCGGCCGAGTCCAATTCAGTGCGGTCAGCTACTACCGCGAGCTTGACAGCTTCCTCAGGCAGCTCCGCCACCAGCATCGCCAGCCGCTCCACCCCCGCGGCCCAGCCGACGCCCGGCGTCTCCGGCCCGCCGAGTGAGCCGATCAGCCCGTCATAGCGCCCGCCCGCCAGCACCGTCCCCTGCGCGCCCAGCCGGTCGGTCGTGAACTCGAACGCGGTGTGGCGGTAGTAATCGAGCCCGCGCACCAGCCGGGCATCGCGCGTCCACGCCACCCCCGCCGCGTCCAGCCCCGCCGTCACCGCGTCGAAGAACGCGCGCGCCTCCGCCGTCAGATACGCGTCGATGTCGGGCGCGGCGTCCGCCACCGGCCGGTCTCGCGGGTCCTTGGAGTCGAGGATGCGCAGCGGGTTCTTCGCCAGCCGCGCGAGCGACTCCTCCGACAAGGCGTCCCGGTGCGCCCTGAAATGCGCCACCAGCGCCGCCCGCCAGGCATCGCGCGTCTCCGCGTCGCCCAGCGTGTTGAGCCGGAGCGTCACGCCCTCGATGCCGAGCTCGCGCAGCAGTTGGTCCGCCATCACCAGCAGCTCGACGTCGGCGGCGGGCTCGGCCGCGCCGATCACCTCCGCGTCGATCTGATGGAATTGCCGGAACCGTCCCTTTTGCGGCCGCTCGTACCGGAACACCGGGCCGGAAGTCGCGAGCTTCATCGGCGCATGCTGCCGCCACCCGTTCGTCAGGAACGCCCGCGCGATCCCCGCCGTGAACTCGGGGCGGAGCGTGATCGAGTCCCCGCCCCGGTCGGGGAAAGTGTACATTTCCTTGGAGACCACATCAGTCGTCTCGCCGATCGAGCGCGCGAACACCTCCGTCGCCTCGAACACGGGCACGTCCACCCGCCCGAAGCAATACAGCCGCCGCACCCGCTCGAACGCGTCCAGCACGTGCGCGAACCGCCGCTGCTCGTCGCCGAAGATGTCCTGGGTGCCGCGGACGCGGTTGGGAGTCGGAATACGGGTCATGTAGCGCCGGGCATCTAGGCGAGCGGGGTCCGTCGCGCTAGCATCCGCGTCATGGTGACGTCCGACGTATCGAAGCCCGTCGGGCGGCGGATCGCGCCGCGACCCTACTTGATCTTCGCGGCGCTGTTCGCGCTCGGGACCGCCGCGCTGACCCCGCTGCTTGGGCTCGGTCACGGCGCGATGGCGGCGTTCGACGCGGCGACGCTCGTCTTCCTGGCCATGCTGGCGCGCCTGCTCGACCACGATGCCGAAGGGATCCGCACGGCCGCGCGCGACAACGACGCGAACCGGGCCGCGCTGCTCGTCCTCACCGGGCTCGTCACGCTCGTCGTCCTGGTCGCGGTCGCGGGCGCGTTCCGGGGAGGGCTGGGCGGCGTGGAGAGACTGCTGGTGGTCGCGACGCTCGCGCTCGCCTGGCTCTTCTCCAACAGCGTCTATGTGCTGCATTACGCGCACCTGTTCTACACCGACGCCGGGGGCGGCGACGCGGGGGGCCTGGTCTTTCCCGGCGACGGCGAGCCGCTTTATTGGGAGTTCGTCTATTTCGGCTTCACGCTGGGCATGACGTTCCAGACCTCGGACGTCGACATAACGGGCCGGACGATGCGGCGGGTGGTGACCGGGCATTGCCTGGCGGCGTTCGTATTCAACCTCGGGGTGATCGGGTTCACGATAAACGTGATCGGGGCGACGTGATCGGGGCGAATTGAGCCGCTGGACGCATCGCGGTCCGCCCGCCTACACGATGACACACCCATTCGCCCCGCGGAGCAACGCCTTGATCCGATCCCTACTCGTGACGACCCTGTTCGCGTCCGTCTCTGCCGCCGCCGTCGCGCAGGTCCCGCAAGGCAACTCCGCGCCGCAGCCCGTGCCCTTCGTCGACACGGTCCCCGCTCCCCGCGACACGCCCTATCCCGGCGTGATCGCGCTCGATATCGACGCGACCGACACCGAACGCGGCATCTTCCGTGTGCGCGAGACGATCCCCGTATCGGGCCCCGGCCGCATGGCGCTCCTCTACCCCAAGTTCCTCCCCGGCACCCACGCGGCGCGCGGCGAGGTCGAGAAGCTGACCGGGCTCAAGATCACCGCGAACGGCCGCCCCGTCCCGTGGACGCGCGATCCGGTCGACGTGTTCGCCTTCCATATCGACGTGCCCGAGGGCGCGCGGCGGCTCGACCTAGAATTCCAGTTCGCGTCGGCAACCAAGGCGGACCAGGGCCGCATCGTCGTCACCCCGACGATGATCAGCCTCCAACCCAATTCGATGAGCCTGTACCCGGCGGGCTACTATACCCGCCAGATCCCCGTCAGGATGACGGTCAAATACCCAACTGGCTGGACCGCCGTTTCCGCCATCCCCGCGCGGGCGAGCGGCGGGACCTATAGCTACGACCAGGTAAACTACGAGACATTGGTCGACTCCCCCGTCCTGGCGGGCCGGTATTATAAGGAGTGGGCGCTCTCCCCGCGCGTTGACCTGAACGTCTTCGCCGACGACCCCGCGGAGCTCGCCGCCAAGCCCGAGCATATCGACGCGCACCGCCGCCTTGTCGACCAATCGGTCAAGACCTTCGGCGCGCAACATTACGACCGCTACGAGTTCCTTCTCTCGATCACCGATCAGCTCGGCGGCATCGGGCTGGAGCATCACCGCTCGTCGGAGAACGGCGTCAATCCGGGTTATTTCACCGATTGGGAAAACAGTGTCACCCGCCGCAATCTCCTTCCCCACGAATTCAGCCACAGCTGGGACGGCAAGTTCCGCCGTGGCGCCGATCAGTGGGCGCCCGACTACCGCACCCCCACGCGCGGCTCGTTGCTGTGGGTGTATGAGGGCCAGACGCAGTTCTGGGGCTATGTGCTCCAGGCGCGGTCGGGAATCGTGTCGAAACAGGACACGCTCGACGCCTACGCGCTGATCGCCGCCAACCTCCAGAACGCGCGCGGGCGCGAATGGCGGCCGATGGTCGACACCACCAACGATCCGGTCATTTCGGCGCGTCGCCCTAAAGGCTGGGCCAGCTGGCAGCGGTCGGAGGACTATTACAACGAAGGCCTGCTGATCTGGATGGAGGTCGACGCGATGCTCCGCCGCCAGTCGGCCGGCCGCCGTTCGATCGACGACTTCGCCCGCGCCTTCTATGGGATGCGGGACGGCGACTGGGGCGAGCTGACCTATGATTTCGAGGAGGTCGCGCGGACGCTGAACGCCATCCAGCCCTATGACTGGGCCGGGTTCCTCCGCCGCCGCATCACCGAAACGGGCCAGCCCACCCCGATCGGCGGCTTCGCGATGAACGGCTACCGCCTCGTCTATACCGCCGAGCCGACGAGCATCTTCGGCAAGTCGGAACGCGCGGGCACCCTGGTCAATCTGAGCTATTCGCTCGGCCTGATCCTCAACAAGGACGCCGAAGTCACGGCCTCCATCTGGGACTCGCCCGCCTTCAAGGCCGGGGTCGATGTCGGCTCGATCATCCAGGCGGTGAACGGCCAGACTTACTCCGCCGACCGGCTCAAGGCGGCGATCGTGGCCGCCAAGGGAACGCGCGACCCGATCCGGCTGTTGGTGAAGTCGGCCGACCGCGTTCGCGAGGTCGCGGTCGACTATCACGACGGCCCCCGTTATCCGCGCCTCGAAAAGGTCGGAAGCGGCGAGAATGGGCTGGACCGGCTGCTCGCGCCGCGCTGATATCAGTAAAGGGGACACAAGTTGCGTATCGATCTCATTCCCGTCGGCAAGAACCCGCCCGACGACCTGAACGTCATCATCGAGGTGCCGACCGGCGGCGAGCCGGTGAAGTACGAATTCGACAAGGCGTCGGGCGCACTGTTCGTCGACCGCATCCTCCATACCCCGATGCGCTACCCGGCCAATTACGGCTTTGTGCCGCACACGCTATCGCCCGACGGCGATCCCTTGGACGCGCTGGTCGTCGCGCGCTCGCCCTTCATCCCCGGCTGCGTGGTGCGCGCCCGCCCGATCGCGGTGCTGAACCTCGAGGACGAGGCGGGCGGCGACGAGAAGCTCGTCTGCGTGCCGGTCGACTCGACCTTCCCCTACTACTCGAACGTCAACGAGCGCGGCGACATGCCCGAGATCGTGTTCGAGCAGATCGAGCATTTCTTTACCCATTATAAGGACCTGGAGAAGATGAAGTGGGTCCGCGTCGGCACCTGGGGCGGCCGCGACGAGGCCAGGCGGATCACGCTGGAGGCGATCCAGCGTTACGACGAGGCCAAGGCGCGCGGCGAGGAACCCCACGACGCGCCGGAGATCGCCGGGCGCGACCCGGCCGAATGATGACTTCGCGGCGCTGAGGAATCGCCGGAGCCGTCGCCAATACGGCTCCGCCTCCGCTTAGGTGCGGTGAGAACTGTTGCGGTCGCATGACCGTACCGTTGCGTTTTTAAGAGTTGTTTAACCACGCCTCGGAACGTTCTAGCGGCGGAGCTCCATCTCCGGGGAGCCGTCATGAAGAACCTTCCATTCATCGCCGCCGTCATGCTGTCGTCCGTGCTTGGCGCGGCTCCCGCTCTGGCTCAGGACATCGTCGTGCCGGGCGTCACCGCCACGCGCAGCGGCGGCTCCAACCAGACTTTTCCCTTCAACCTGAATAACGGCGTGTCGCAGCGCTACCAGCAGATCTACGCGGCCGCGCAGTTCGGCTCCGCGCCGGTCACGCTGAACGCGATCAAGTTCCGTCAGGCGAGCGATCCCAGCGGCGGCAACCCCTTCGCATCGACGATCTCATCCATCACGCTCAACTTGTCGACCGCCCTGACGCGCCAGGGCGCCGCGAGCTCGGTGTTCGCCGCCAATGTCGGCCGCGACAACGTCACCGTCTTCAATGGCGCGCTCACCCTCCAGAGCACCGCTCCCGCCAAGCGGGACGGGTCGGTCCAGCCGTTCGACATCATCATCCCGTTCGCGACGCCCTTCACCTACGATCCGACCGTCGGCGACCTGCTGCTGGACGTGTTCAACTTTTCAGGGGGACTGACGACGCAGTTCGACTTCGTGACCGGCGGCTCGAACGCGGTATCGCGCGTCGTGGGCGGCCAGGGTCAGGTGAACGCCCCGAACGCCTTCTTCGTCCAGCAGGGTGCGGGCCTCGTCACCGCATTCCAGGTCGCCCCGCTCGTCTCGGCCGTGCCCGAACCCGCAAGCTGGGCCATGATGATCCTGGGCTTCGGCGTCGTCGGCGCCGCCGTCCGCCGCCGCACGACCCGCGTCGTCTTCGGCTGATCGAGGTGCGAGCCGCCGGTCCGACCGGCGGCTCCCCTATTCCTTGCGCCTGCGCTTGGCCGGCCCGCGCGCGCCGGCCTCCAGCGCCAGCGCGGCCCAACGCCGCAGCTCGTCGGCGTCATCGTAGATCTCGTCCGGCGCGCGGCGGTAGTTCATCGTTCCCGTCCGTCCCTCGCCCATGCTGTAGGTGAACCGCGCCGTCCCCGCCGCGTCCCACCGCGCGTCGGACAGCTTGTCCGCCTTGAACCACAGCGCGTCGTCGTCGACGATCGCGAACACCACGCCGTCGAGGTAGAGCGTCGCCCCGCCCATCATCGCGCGGTGCGTGACGGCCCCGACCGGCTCCATCGCCTCCGTCACCCAAGCCACCAGTCCCGCATCGACCGCCATCACGCGGCCGCCCTGCGGAGCGGGTGAGATGGGGTCACGCCCCCGCCTCCGGCTCCGGTACCGGTCCCGCCGCGCGCCGGACCGCCACCAGGCACCCCAGCACGATCAGCGCCGTGCCCCCGATCGTGAACGCCGTCACCACCTCCTCGAACGCCACCCAGCCGAACAGGGCCGCCCAGGCGAAGGCGGTATACTCGACCGGCGCCAGGACCTGAGCCTCCGCATGCGAATAGGCCCAGGCGAACCCGATCGACGACACCGTTCCCAGCACCGCCGCCGCGATCACCAGCGGCCACTGTCCGGCGGCGGGCATGCCCGCCAGCCACGGCGCGGCGGGCAGCAGCATGCCCCCCACCACCAGCCCGGTGAACAGCGTCACCTCGACCGGGTCCGCCGCTTGCGCTTGCTGGCGCAGGAGAATCAGGCTGACCGCATAGAAGATCGAGGCGACGAACACCGCCAGCGCGCCCAGCACGCTGTCGGTCGACGCGCCCGCCTCCACCTCGCCCCACGCGATCACGAGCACCCCCGCCGACGCGACCAGCGACCCCCACACCGCCGCGCGCCGCAGCGTCTCGCCCAGCATCCCCGCTGCCAGGAACAACGCGATCAGCGGCGCGAGGAAGGTCAGCGCCACGCCCTTCGCCATCGGGATCCGCGCGAGCCCCCAAAAGAAGAACAGCACCGACACGCCCGCCGTAGCCCCGCGCAGGACGTGAAGCCGAAGCGTCGCCCGCCCAGGCCAGCGTCCTTTCCGAGCGGCGAACATCGCGCCCGAGATCGCCACCCCCGCGACCGATCGCCACAACACCGCCCCGTACGCGCCCGACTGGATCGACAGCGCCTTCATGAACACGTCCATCGCCGCGTAGGTGCCGACCGCCGCGCAGGCGACCGCGAAAGCGAGCGCGGCGGGAACGGGCTTGGCGGGGGTGGTGGCCATGCAGGCGGCATAGCCGCTGAGCTCGCCTACACAATCGCACTCGACACGGCGTCGTCGCCCTTCTCAGCGCAGCGTCATCGTGTCGCCCTTGATCGCCACGTCCAGGTTGCGGAGATAGTTCTGTCCCAGCAGCGACATCTCGCTATCGGCCATCACGATCCCGCGCAGGCCGCGCGCCGTCTTGCCGTCGAGCACGATCCGATCGATCGCGACCTCCTTGCCCCGCACGACCCCGGCCGCGCCTTTGCCTACGGCCACGAAGTCGCCCTGGTCGAAGATAATGTGCGCGCGCTTGGCGTCGGCTTGGGTCATCGCGACCACGCTCGCGCCCGTGTCGACGAGGAAGCGGATCGGCTCCCCGTTCACCTCGACCACCGCATAGAAATGCCCGCCGGGACTGCGCTTCAACACGGTATCGACCGGCGGGTCCTCCGGCTCGGCGGCGGCTACGGCGGCAACCGTGACGGGCCCCGGCGACCCCGCGGGCGGCGAGACGGGCAACGACACGCCGATCACGACGCCGACGACCACGGTGCAGAGAAGCGCGATCTTCATGGACAGCGTCATATGAGCCCAACACGCACGTCAACGCTAAGCGGGTTGGTTAACGTCAGTCGCGGATCAACCGGATCGCTATGTCGAGCTTGCCGTCGAGCGATCCCATCCGTCGGTCGGCGGTATAGATTGGCAGCGACCGGATCTGCGCCAACGCCAGGCATGCGCGGTCGCCCAATGAGGAACCGGCATGGCGCGTCCCGGGCCGTAATTCCGCCGCGCGTTGCGCCTGGAACAGATCGAACGGCACCACTACCGCCTCGTAGCCCCAAGTACCGCTTCAATGGTGGCGCCGCGCTCCACGCCCCGGGAGCACGACTCCGAGAGGTTGACCGCCGACATGATGCTTGTCCGCAAAACAGGCAGCACGACCTCCGCGCCGGGTTCGTCCAAAAGCACCGCCAGCAACGCGGCGGCATCGATGACGACCGTCACGCTTCGGGCCAGTCCACCACACGGTCAGCGAGAAAGTCGTCGACGGAATAATCCGGTCCGACCATCGCACGAAATTTGCGCTGCTCCTCCGCCACAACCTGCAGGAACGTGCGCATCGTCACAGCGCCCGCCCCGTCGCGCTCGAACACGATCGAGTCGCCGTCCTTGATCTCCAGCTCACGCCGCAGGTCGGCCGGGATGACGACTTTGCCTCCAGCAATGACTTTAGCGTGATAGGTCATCCATGGCCTTTCGGTACCTAAGCGGTACCACAGGACCTAAGCCGCCGCCAGCGCCCGCGCCGCGTCGTCACGCTCGATCTCCGCCGCCTTGGCCTCGACCAGCGCGACGATGTGGTCGACCATGCCCTGGTCCTGCACATGATGGTCGGTCACCCCCGACAGATAGACCATATGCTTGCCGTTGCCCCCGCCCGTCAGCCCGATGTCGGTCTCCCGCGCCTCGCCCGGGCCGTTGACGACGCAGCCCAGCACCGACAGCGACAACGGCGTGCGGATATGCTGCAACCGCTCCTCCAGCGTCTGCACGGTGCGGATTACGTCGAACCCCTGGCGCGCGCACGAGGGACACGACACCACCCGTACGCCCCGGTTGCGGATGCCGAGCGCCTTGAGCATCTCGAACCCGACGCGCACCTCCTCCTCGGGCTCCGCCGACAGCGACACGCGGATCGTATCGCCGATCCCCGCCCACAACAGCGTGCCCATGCCGATCGCCGACTTGACGGTGCCGCCCACGAACCCGCCCGCCTCGGTGATCCCCAGATGCAGCGGGCAATCGACCACTTCGGCCAGCTGCTGATACGCCGCGACCGCCAGGAACAGGTCCGACGCTTTCACCGCCACCTTGAACTCGTGGAAATCGTGATCCTGGAGCAGCCTGATATGATCGAGCGCGGACTCGACCAGCGCCTCGGGGCACGGCTCGCCGTACTTCTCCAGCAGGTGCCGCTCAAGCGAGCCGCCGTTCACGCCGATGCGGATCGCGCAGCCGTTCGCCTTGGCTGCGCGGACGACCTCCGCGACGCGCTCCGACGAGCCAATGTTGCCCGGGTTGATGCGCAGGCACGCCGCGCCCGCATCCGCCGCCTCCAGCGCGCGCTTATAGTGGAAATGGATGTCCGCCACGATCGGCACCCGCGCCGCGCGCACGATCTGGCCGAGCGCCGCCGTCGATCCCACGTCGGGGCACGACACGCGGATGATATCCGCTCCCGCCTCCTCGCACCGCCGGATCTGGTTGAGCGTCGCGACCGGATCGCTGGTCGGCGTGTTGGTCATCGTCTGCACGGTGACGGGCGCGCCGCCGCCGACGGGGACGGCGCCGACCATGATCTGACGGCTCTGACGGCGGACGATGTCGCGCCACGGACGAATGGACATGGGACCGATATAACCCCAAGCGCCGCGCGGCACACCCCTTCCCGGACTTGAGGCGCATGACCACCACCGACGACCAATGGACCCTACTGATCCACGGCGGCGCGGGGGTGATCGAGCGCGCGGCGATGACGCCGGAACGCGAGGCGTCGACCCGCGCCGCGCTCGCCGCCGCGCTGGAGGCGGGGGCGGCGGTGCTCCGATCGGGCGGCGCGGCGTTGGACGCGGTCGAAGCGTCGGTCCGCGCGCTGGAAGACGACCCGCACTTCAATGCCGGCCACGGCGCGGCGCTGACCGGCGACGGCCGCGTCGCGCTCGACGCCGCGATCATGGAGGGCACCGGCCGAGGCGCGGGCGCGGTCTGCGGCGTCTCGCGCACCCGCCACCCGGTCACACTCGCGCGCGCGGTGATGGAGCGGAGCCCCCACGTCTTCCTCGCCGCCCCCGGCGCGGACGCGTTTTCGCTCGCCTACGGTCTCGAACAAGCCGCTTCCGATTGGTTCGTCACCTCCGAACGCCGCGCCAACCTGGCCGAACTCCTCGCCCGCGACCCGGACGAGTACGATGCGGAGATGAAGTACGGCACCGTCGGCGCGGTCGCCCGCGATCGGCACGGCCGCCTAGCCGCCGCGACTTCGACCGGTGGGGTGACGGGCAAACGCTGGGACCGGATCGGCGACACCCCCGTGATCGGTTCAGGCACCTGGGCAGACGACCGCGCGGGCGCGATATCCTGCACGGGTTCGGGCGAGCAGTTCCTCCGCACGAACGCCGCCGGCGCGATTGCCGCGCGGATGCGGCTGGCGGGCGAGGACCCCGCCACGGCGGCGGCGGCGGTGCTGGCGGAGGTGACCGGACTCGGCGGCACCGGCGGCGCGATCGTCGTCGCCCCCGACGGCGAGGGTGCTTGGGCGTTCACCACGCCCGGCATGTACCGCGCGCGCATCTCGTCCACCACCGGCCCGGAGGTCGCGCTATACCGCGACTGACCGAGCCGCTACGGGCGCGGCCATGAGGTTCCTTCCCGCCCTGCTTGCCGCGCTGCTGCTCGTGCTCCCCCGCCCCGCCGCCGCCTACGGCGTGCTCGGCCACGAGACGATCGCCGCCATCGCCCTCCGGAACGCCGATCCGCGTACGGCCGCCCAAGTCCGCGCGCTTCTGGCCCGCGCACCGCTGCTCGAGACCCCGACCTGCGCCGCCGCCACCGCTGCGAAGGCGAGCGTCTGGCCCGACTGCATACGGAACCTATCCAACCGCTTCAGCTACACCAACCCCTGGCATTATCAGAATGTCGACATCTGCCGCCCGTTCGACCTGAAATCCGCCTGCCGCGACGGCAATTGCGTCTCCGCCCAGATTGACCGCCAGGTGAAGCTGCTCCAGGACCGTACCATTCCCCGGCGCGAGAAGGTCGCGGCGCTCGCCTTCCTGATCCACTTCGTCGGCGACCTCCACATGCCGCTCCATGCCGGCGACCGGAGCGACAGAGGCGGCAACGACGTCAAGGCGGCATACGGCATCTACGCCCCCGAGTGGCTGAACCTCCACGGCATCTGGGACACGCCCCTTGCCGACCGTGCCGTCACGACCCCGCCCATGCTGCTGCGCACCTACACGCCCACCGAGCGCGCCGCGCTCGCGGCCGGCACCACCGAGGACTGGAGCCGCGAAGCCTGGACCGTCAGCCGCGACGTATCCTACCGCCTCGCGCTAGGCGACCCCTGCGGCCCCAAGCCGACCGCACGCGTCCAACTAAACGAGCCCGCGATCCAAGCCGCGATCGAACCGCAGCGCCTGCAGGTCACCCGCGCAGGCCTCCGCCTCGCCCGCCTACTGGACGAGGCGTTCGACCCCGCCCGCGCTTTTACCCCGGAGCCGCGCCGCCGTTGAACTCAGCATCGAGGAAGCACGATAGAAAGTTTCCAAGCCGTCCGGGTCTCGAACGTCCTTAGGATCGGCGTTGAGCGACGCGCACTACCTGCCCTTGCACATCATACTCTACGATGAGGCTGAGCAGCTCGGGAGCCAGATCGTTACGCCCGAGATGCCAAAGGTCTTCCGAGACGCCGGGCCGATCCGGTGGACCAAGAAGGGTTCGCACGCGGTCGCGCGACGCTCCCGGCACCACGCCGGCATCGCCCAGGGACGACGCTAAATCCAGCCTTGGGTTCGGCTGATCGGCGACACCGCGCCCTCGATCCCAAGTCGCACGGTCCCATCCGGCACCACTGGGCTCCATTCTCGTCTCTCCGCACGCGTTCCCAAGCATCGCCGCCGATACGACGAGAAGCAGCCTGGACAGGCCTGACCCGACGCTTGTCAAACTCTCACCGCGCGGATGCGTCGCCGGCCGGCACCCGGATGGCGTCGGCTACGCCTAGTTGCTTGGAGACACCATGTCGTCCGTTCGCGACTGCGTCGCTCCAATTCAAGTGCCCGTTGCGACCGATCACGACCAACTCGCCGGCATCCAACGCCTGCTTTACCAAATCGGCAAGCTGCTCGGGAGTAGCGCGAGGATTCTCCGTTGCGACGCGCCGCCCCACCTCGTTATTATATAGATCCATGGCTTCGCGCGTCGAATTGCCGATATTCGATCCTTCATGCGCGGTGGCGAACTGCTTGGTCCAGTTTTCGCCGAACTCGGCGGTGAGCCGCGCATTCCAGAAAGCATGTCGGAAGGCGTCGTTATGACCGTCGTTGCGCGGCCACTGCTCAATGGCCGTTGCGCGTACATCCGCAGGCTTGTCGTCGAGGGTCCGACGTACCTCGGGTGGCATAGAGGCCGACGGCGGGACTCGACGGTCAGCTACCGAGAACGCATCGCCTGCGATCGTCTTGAAGCGCTGCAGGCCCACGACGCCCCGATCGAGGGTCAGTTGGTCGAGCAGCTTGCCCTCGGTCGCGGTAAGCTCGCGCGAGCCGCCGGTTCCGCCCATCGGAATAGCGCCGAACAGCTTGGCGCTCCACGTCTCGACTCGGTCTTGCGCCACTTGGTAGGTTCGCTCGATCGCGCTTAGGAGCGGCTTGTCTACCTTTGCAGCGCTAACAGCCGCGCCGATCAGCGCACCTACGTTCAGACCTCCGACAGCGAACATGATGTGACCTCCTCATCTGGCTTCGGCAATAATCTACTTGGCTTTTTGGTACTGCGCCATCCGCGATTCGCTTAGGCGTCGACCATTATCGGCTAAGAATTATCGTCACCGCCCGCCGGTTCTGCGCGTAGCTCTGGTCGTCCGACGATACCGCTACCGGCCGCTCTTTGCCGTAGCTGATCGTCGTCATCCGCTCGGTCGCGACGCCGCGCGCCGCCAGGTAGTTCTTGGCCGCGTTCGCGCGCCGGTCGCCGAGCGCGAGGTTGTATTCGCGCGT
>NZ_CAXSBH010000055.1:3148-20000 GCF_964235535.1 uncultured Sphingomonas sp. | reverse complement strand
GCCCCCAGGATGAAGCGGTGGAGCCGGTCGGAGGCGAAGGGATAATCCTCGCGCAGGCCGTGATAGACGAGCACGGGCACGCTGATCGCCTCGGCGAGCAGGATCGCGGCGTCGATCACTGGATTGTCGCGCGCGCGGAGTGCCTGCTGCAGCCAGCATAGCACGTAACGTCCGCCGGGACGGAAAGGCGCATCGTTCAACCGCCGCACGCGCGGGGCCTCGGTCCAG
This sequence comes from uncultured Sphingomonas sp., assembly GCF_964235535.1. GTDB lineage: Bacteria > Pseudomonadota > Alphaproteobacteria > Sphingomonadales > Sphingomonadaceae > Sphingomonas. Next base: position 19,772 of record NZ_CAXSBH010000055.1, on the reverse strand, counting down.
GTCGTCAGGGATGCGGGCAGATCGTTGAGCATGCCCGGCCGAACGCGGATAATCTCGATTAGGTCCGATCCGCGCCGGCCATGACGACGCGATCGAGTTCGAGCCAGCGCGCCATCTCCGCGAGCTCGGCCGCGAGTTCGGTCGCCGTTTCGGGCGGTGCGTCGGGTTCGGGATGGATGGCGTGAACGAGCAGCCGTGAGGCCTGCCGATCCGCCTTCAAATCTACCCGTGCGACCAGCCGCTCGCCGAGCAGGAACGGCAGCACGTAATAGCCGTGCACGCGCTTGGCGGCAGGCGTGTAGATCTCGATGCGGTAGTGGAAGCCGAACAGCCGCTCGGTGCGGTCGCGCTCCCAGATCAACGGGTCGAACGGGGCGAGCAGCGCGCGACCCTCGATCCGGCGCGGGCGGCGCGCGTCGCAGTGGAGGTACGCGACGGGCCAGCCCGGGACCGCCACGGGGCGGAGCACGCCTTCCTCGACCAGCGCGGCGATCGCGGCTCCGCCGTCGGCGGGCGACAGGCGGAAATAATCGCGCAGCTCGCCCGCCGTCGCCACGCCCAGCGCGCGGGCGGCGTGATCGATCAGCGCGATGTGCGCGTCGCGCTCGGCCGGTGTCGGCAGCGCGAGGATCGCCGGCAGGATCACGCGCTCGGTCAGGTCATACACGCGCTCGAAGCCCCGCCGGCGGGTCAGCGTCGTGATGTGGCCCGCATAGAACAGCCACTCGAGCGCGCGTTTGGCGTCGCTCCACGCCCACCAGCCGGTGCGGCCGCCTTCCACGTCGGACGCGGCGAGCGGACCGTCGGCGCGAATACGGTCCAGGAGCGCGGTCGCCTCGGCCCGGCGTTCGGTGGCGAAAAGGCGCAGCGAGCCGTATCCCGCCTCGCCCCGGTCGGCGCGGGCCATGCGCCAGCGGAACAGCGGATGCATCGCAAGCGGCAGCAGCGACGCCTCGTGCGCCCAATATTCGAACAGCCGCCGCTCGCGACGCGGCCCCCACGCCGCCCGGTCGAGCAGCGCGCGGTCATACGGCCCAAGCCGTGAAAAGGCGGGGAGGTAGTGCGCGCGGGCGACCACGTTGACGCTGTCGATCTGGTGCAGCCCGAGCCGCGCGACCGTACGACCGAGATGCCCTGCGTCCACACGCGCCGGTCGTTCCGCGCCGAACCCCTGCGCGGCAAGCGCGATGCGTCGCGCCGCCGACAGGCTCAGGCGCTCGATCGCGATGGGAGGTGGTCTGGGAGGAATGGTGCGCCCGGAGCGATTCGAACGCCCGGCCCTCAGATTCGTAGTCTGATGCTCTATCCAGCTGAGCTACGGGCGCACATCGGAAGCGCGTCGTTAGACGGGGTCGCGTAGGCTTGCAAGGCTGTTGTGCCGATACGGCGCGCGCCATAGACGGCGGCCCATGACCCGCATGCCGGCCGCGCCGCTCCTCCTGATCCTGGCCTGCGGCGGATGCGCGCGCGATGCCGGTCCGTACCCGTCGCTCGCCCCGCGCGCGATCGAGAAGCTCGGTTTCGACGAACCCGACGCCTCCCCGCCCGCCCCGGTCGTCGTCGATCCGGCGCTGGATGTGGAGGTCGCGGCGGCGGACGCCAGATTGGACAAGGCGACGGCGGACTTCACGCGCGCGCTGGTCGGGGTCGAGGGGGCGGCGCGCACGGCGCGAGGCGCGGAGGTCGGGTCGGAAGCGTGGCTGACCGCGCAGACCGCGCTGGCCGAACTCGACGGCTTGCGCGCGGAGGTGTCGGAGGTGCTTTCCAATCTGGACGAGCTAGCGGTTGCGAGGGCGGCGACGCTCGCGCCCGACTATCCGTCCCTTGAGGCGCTGCGCGCGCGCGGCCGGACCGAGCTGGAGCGGGAGGCGACGGCGATCACGCGGATCGGGTCGGGGCTCGCGCCCGCCTAGCTCGACCGTTTCAACAGCGGCAGGATCGAATGATAATCGTCGGTCCAGGGCCGGAAGCCGCGCCGCGTCCGCAGCGCGCGCCAGCCGTCGGCGCGCAGCGTCAGCGCCGCCACCGCCGCCCCGTCGCGCGACAAGGCGATCCAGGCCGACCCCGACGCCGCCTCGTCGAGCGGCGACGGATCATACGCCAACATGGACCCCGCCCAGCCGCCCGCCGCCGCCGCGTTCGCGACCACCGGCTCCAGATCGAGATACCGGTTCGAGATGTGGACCAGCAGCAGCCCCCGGGGGCTGAGCACGCGTGCATAGGTGGCGAACGCCTCGCGCGTCAGCAGGTGCGCGGGCACCGCGTCCGACGAGAAGGCGTCGAGCGCGAGCAGGTCGAAGCTCGCGGGGCGCTCCTGCGCCAGCCGCAGCCGCGCATCGCCCAGGCTAATCGAGGGGTTCGGCAGACAGCGGCGGAGATAGGTGAACTGCCCCGTGTCGCGCGCGATGCGGATCACCGCCGGATCGATCTCGTAAAAGCGCCAATGCTGGCCTGGCCGCGCATAGCAGCTGAGCGTCCCCGTCCCGAGGCCCACCACGCCGATCCGCGCGCCCGCGCCGTACAGATCGGGCGCGAGCAGCATCGCCTGCCCGACGCCGGACCCGCGCGCGTAATAGGTCGTCGGCGTCCGCTCGCGCTCGGGCGATCCGGTCAGCTGGACGCCGTGGACGGTGGTGCCGTGATCGAGCTCACGCGAGCGGGGCGCCTCCTTGATCGTGTAGACGCCGAAATAGCTCCGCGTCCGCGCGTCGCCCTGGAACGACAGTTCGAGCGAGCGATAGCCGCCGAACAGCACCACCGCCGCGCCGAGCAGCAGCATGTACCCCGCGCGCGCGCCGACGACGAGGAGCCCGACGCCCGCGACCGCGATGAACAGCAGGCCGGGCTGGCCCTCGCCGAACAGCCGGTAGGGCCCGTATACCCGCGCGCCGACCATCGCCGCGACCGTCGCCGCGACCGCCGCCAGCGCCGGCCATGGATAGCGAGTCCATACCGATTTGATCCACTCGGTCAGGTAGAGCTGCGGCGTCAGCAGCCCCGCCGCCAGGATCAGGAGCGGATATTCGTAGGTCCAGTCGAACAGCACGGGCGCGAGCAGCCCCGCGAACACGCCGCCGAGCACGCCGCCGAGCGACATGGCCAGATAGAACCCCGTCAGCCGGTCGGGCTCGGGCCGCGAATCGTACATCGCGGTATGCAGCGCGACCGACGTCATGAACAACAACACGAGCGCGACGCCCGCGCTCAGGAGCGGCTGCGCGTTATACCCGCCCACCATCACGCCGCCGAACAGCAGGATCGTGACCGGCGCGATCCGCGTCAGGATCTCGGCGGGGGCGCGGTTGGCGGCGAAGGCGACGGTGAAGCTCAGGAGATACAGCCCGAGCGGCAAGACCCACAGCAGCGGCCCGGCGACGATGTCGGTGGTCAGGAAGGTCGAGGTCGCGAGCATAAGCCCGGACGGCACGAGCGCGAGCATTATCCAGCGGACGACGGTGGCGCGGGCGGGTCTGGGGCTGGTCGGTCCGACTGCCTCCGCGCGCGCCGCGGACGGCAGCGACCGCGCGCACAGCAGGACGAGCAGCGCGAGCAGGACGTAGCCCGCGCTCCACAGCCAACTCTGTTCGCGGAGCGGCATGAGCGGCTCGACGAGGAGCGGGTAGGCGATCAGCCCGCCGAAGCTCCCCAGGTTGGACGCGGCATATAGCGCATAGGAATCCGCCCCGTCGCTCGCCTCGCTGAACCAGCGTTGGATCAGCGGTGCCTGCGCCGACACGGCGAGGAACAGCGGCCCGATCGACGCGCCGAGCAACCACGGCACCCACAAAGCGGGCTGCGCGTCGGGGGGCGGCTGCGTCGCCATCAGCCCGATCGGCAGCCACAGCGCGGCGACTGCCAGCAGCCCCAGATGCACCGCCGCCTGAGTACGCGGCCGCCACCGCCCGATCGCATGGGCATAGGCGTACCCGCCCAGCAGCAACGCCTGATAGACCAGCATCGCCGAGTTCCACACGGCCGGCGCTCCGCCGAGCCGCGGCAACGCCATCCGCGCCACCATCGGCTGAACGAGGAACAGCAGGAACGAACCGGTGAGCACGGTGAGGACAAATAACGCCCGGCGGGGCGGACGGGCGGCGAAGCTGTGGATCACAGGGTCGGCCTCGCGATGCTATGAACGATGACCTCCCGAAGCGAGTGACCCGGCGGGAAACGGGGGTGTTCGAAATCCAGTTCCGGCGCGCGGCTCATCCCAAGCCGCTCCATCAGGCCCCACGACGCGGAGTTGGCCCAAACGGTATAGGCCAGAACACGCTCGCGCTCGGTTGCGGCCCAGGCCCAAGCCAGCACAGCCGTCGCAGCCTCGCGGGCGTAGCCTCGTCTCCATGCATCCCGGACGAGCCGCCAACCGATCTCCACTTCATCCCTGATCGGCGTGCCGGGTATGTCGGTCGCCATCAGCCCACACCAGCCGATCAGCTCGCCACAATCGCGGCGCTCGGCCGCCCAGAAGCAATGGCCTCGTTTGACCTGTGCGTCCTTCAACCGCTCGATGATCTTCGTCGCCTCGCCGCGATCGACCGGACCGTCCAGATGGCGCATAACTTCCGGGTCGGCGCTCATTGCGGCGAACGCGTCGAGATCATGGTCGCGCCACGGACGCAGGATCAGTCGTTCCGTCTCGATCACCACTTCTCCCTCTCCCCTTTGGGGGGAGGGCCGGGGAGAGAGGCTGTTCAGAGAACCGCACTCTGCTCGGCCCCTCTCCCCGACCCTCTCCCCGAAGGGGAGAGGGAGTGGAACTCACCCCAGCAACCGCGCCGCGTGCGCCGCATGGTAGGTCAGCACCCCCGAGCACCCTGCGCGCTTGAACGCCATCAGCGTCTCCAGCACCAGCGCGTCGCGTTCGCCAGCGCCGGCGGCGACCGACGCCTCTATCATCGCGTACTCGCCCGACACCTGGTAGGCAAAGACGGGCACCAGGAACGCCGCGCGCACCCTCACGACGATGTCCAGATATGGCAGCCCCGGCTTCACCATGACGCTGTCCGCGCCCTCGGCCAGGTCGGCCGCGACCTCGCGCAGCGCCTCCTCGGCATTGGCGGGGTCCATCTGGTACGTCCTCTTGTCGCCTTTCAGCAGCCCGCGGCTGCCGACCGCGTCGCGGAACGGGCCGTAGAAGCCGCTGGCGTACTTCGCCGCGTAGGCCATGATCTGCACCTCGTGATGGCCGCCGCCCTCCAGCGCGGAGCGGATCAGGCCGACGCGGCCGTCCATCATGTCGGACGGCGCGATGATGTCCGCCCCCGCCTCCGCCTGGACCTGCGCCTGGCCCACCAGCACCTGCGCGGTCGCGTCGTTCATCACGTAGCCGCTGGCCGAGACGAGCCCGTCATGGCCGTGCGTCGTGTACGGATCGAGCGCCACATCCGTGAGCACGCCGACCTCGGGCACCGCGTCCTTGATCGCCCGGATGGCGCGGCACATCAGATTGTCGGAATTGAGCGCCTCGCGCCCGTCGTCGGTGCGCAAGGCCGGCGGCGTGTTCGGGAACAGCGCGACGCACGGGATGCCGAGATCGCGTGCCTCCCGCGCCCGTGCGACAATGCCGTCGACCGACCAGCGCGATACGCCGGGAAGGCTGCCGATGGGCTCCTCCACGCTCCGCCCCTCTGCGATGAACAACGGCCAGATCAGGTCGGCAGGCGTCAGCACGGTCTCCGCATGGAGCCGCCGACTCCAATCGTGCGCGCGGGTGCGGCGGAGACGTAAGGCAGGGTAGGCGGCGGACATGGGATCGTCCATGAACACGGCCATGCGTGAGATCAAGACCGCCGCCCTCGTCGTCAACGCCAAATCGCGTAGGGGGCAGAAGCTGTTCGAGAACACCTGCGCGCTGATGAAAGGACTGCCCTACCCCGTGGACGCGCACGCGGTCGAGCATCCCCGCGACCTGGAGCCGACGGTGCGGCGCGCCCTGGCGAAGAAGCCCGACCTGCTGATCCTGGGCGGCGGTGACGGAACGGTGAGCGGGCTCGTCGACCTGATGGTCGGACACGACGTCATCCTCGGCGTCCTGCCGCTGGGCACCGCGAACAGCTTTGCGCGGACGCTCGGGATCCCCCTCGACATACCCGGCGCGGTCGAGGTGATCCGGACGGGCGTTCCCCGGCGCATCGATCTGGGGATGATCGACAAGGATTATTACGCGAACTGCGCGGCGATGGGCATCTCGCCGCAGATCGCGGAGACGGTGCCGCACGGGCTCAAGAAAATGCTGGGCCGGGTCGGGTATCTGGGCTGGGCGGCGTGGCAGTTCGTGCGCTTCCGCCCGTTCACGCTCATCGTCGGCGAGGGCGCGGCGGCCGAGCGTCTGCGCGTGGTAGAGGTCCGCATCTCGAACGGCCCCTATCACGGCGGCACCGAGCTGGTTGAGTCGGCGAGCGTCGATTCGGGCGAGATCGTCGTTCAGGCGGTGCTCGGCCATGTGAAGCGGCGGCTGATCCACAACTGGGCGGCCGGTTGGTTGCGCCACTCGTCCCGGCATGACGAGGTGCGGGAATTCCGGGGCCGGTCGATCCGCCTCGACACCGAGCCGCGCCTGCCGATCTCGATCGACGGCGAGGTGTTGGCGCATACGCCCGTCACCGCGCGGATCGCGGCGGCGGTGATCGAGGTGATGGTGCCCGCTACCTAAGTCGCGGGCTTCAACGTACCCGCGGGCTCGACGGCCGTATTGGCGTTCCCGTCACCGCCGGGGATTGCGACCGTCCCCGTCCGCCACGGCCCGTACCGGTAATAGAGCGCGGCCCCGATCACGTTGGCCGCCGACCCGATCGGAAAGCTCCACCACAGCGCATCCGTCCCCAGCCACGGCTGGAGCCCGATCGCGAGCCCGAGCCGGACCGGGAACATCGACACGAACAGGATGATCAGCGGCCCCCACACCGCCCCGTTCGCGCGCACCACGCCGAACAGCACCATCGTCCCCCCGAACAGGATAAAGCCCCAGGTCGCGAGCGCGTTGATATGCTCGGCGATCGGCAACGCCGGGCTGTCGTGGCCGACGAACAACCCGAGTATCTGGCGGTCGAACACGAGCATGATCGCCACGGCCGCACCCGTCAACACGAAGTTGAACAGCAGCCCCGCGCCCGTGATCCGCCCCACCCGGTCCCACCGGCCCGCGCCGATATTCTGCGCCGTCATCGCGCTCACCGCCGCGCCGATCGCGAGCGCGGGCATCTGCACATACGCCCACATCTGAAGCGTGACGCCGTAGCCCGCCGTGGTGTGGACGCCGAGCCGGTTGACCAGCCCCACCATCGCCAGCCCCGCGACCGAGATCACCAGCATCTGCGCCCCGATGGGCAGACCCTTGGACACGATCGTCCGCGTCAGCTTGGCCTCGGGCAGGATATAGCGCAGCTCCGCGCCCTTGAGCCGGAGGGGCAGGTCGCGGAAGTGAATGTACGCGGCGAGCGCCGCGACGGCGACCACCCCCGCGATCAGCGTTGCCGTCGCCGACCCGGCGATGCCCATCGCGGGCGCGGGGCCGAGCCCCAGGATCAGCACGGGGTTCAGTCCCGCATCGAGCAGGACGCTCACTCCCATGAACCATAGCGGCGTCAGCGAATCGCCCGTCCCGCGCAGCCCCATGAACATCAGCACGAGCGCCATCTGCGCCGGCAATCCGGCGAAGATCACGCGGAGATAGATCAGCGCGAGGTCGAACGCGCCCGGCGGTGTCGCCAGCAGCCGCAGGATCTGCGGCGCGAAGATCCACCCCAGCGCCCCGACCACGATCGACGCGGCGAGCACCAGCCCGATCGCCGATCCGAACGCCCGCCGCGCGCTCTCGACATCGCGTCGGCCGAAGCTCTGCCCGACCAGGATCGTCGCGGCCATGCCGAACCCGAATACCGCGCCGAACATCAGGAACATGATGATGTTCGCGTTGCTGGTCGCCGCCAGCGCGTCCTCGCCCAGGAAGCGCCCGACCCAGATCGCGTTGATCGACCCGTTGAGCGACTGCAACACGTTGGAGCCGAGCGTCGGAAGCGCGAAGGCGAGCAGGGTGGAGGCAATCGGCCCGGAGGTCAGATCGCGTTGCCCGGGTCGGGTGTCAGACGAGGCTCCGGCCATATGCTCCGTCATTCCCGCGAAAGCGGGAACCCATCTCCCGACCGTATGCGACAACCCAGCGGGTCCGAGATGGGTCCCCGCTTTCGCGGGGATGACGGATGGAAGAGATCAGCCCAACCGACCCAACGCTGCCCGCAACCGCTCCGCCTCCGCTACTTTCTCCCCGTGGTCCGCCCGCGCTTTCTCCACCGCCTCCGGCTTGGCGCGCTCGACGAAGCTGGCGTTGCCGAGCCGGCCCGCCAGCGCGTCCCGCTCCTTCTCCGCCGCCGCGATCCCCTTGGCGAGCCGTGCGCGCTCGGCCTCCAGGTCGATTACGCTTTCGAGCGGGAGCACGAACGTCGCCTCGTCGACCACGACCTGCGCCGCGCCGCCGGTGACCTGGCCGACCTCCGCCTCGACCTTCGCCATGCGCGCGAGCACGGCGGCACCCCGGTTGAGTCGCGCGAGCGTCTCGTCCGACGCGTCGCGGACATGCATCGGCAGCTTGGTGCCCGGCGGCACGTTCAGCTCGGTCCGCGCCGCGCGTATCTCGCCGATGAGCCGGATCAGCCACTCGACCTCGGCCTCCGCCGCGGGATCAAGCGCGCGGGCGAAGGGCTGCGGCCACTTCGCCACGATCAGCTCGGATCGGCCGGGCATCAACCCGTGCCACAGCTCCTCGGTGATGAACGGCATGAACGGGTGCAGCAGCACGAGTATCTGGTCGAGCACCCAGCCCGCGACCGCCTTGGTCTCGTCGTCGACCTGACCTTTTATGAGCTCCAGATACCAGTCGCAAAAGCGGCTCCACACGAACTGATAGATCGCGTTCGCCGCTGCGTCGAACCGGAACTCCGCGAGCGCAAGGTCGACCGCCTCGACCGTGCGGATCAGCTCGGCCTCGATCCATTTGTTCACGGCGAGGGCGGCGCTCGGCGGCTCCAGCGTGGTCGACCCGCCGATGCCGTTCACCTGGCAGAAGCGCGCCGCGTTCCACAGTTTGGTGGCGAAGTTGCGGTAACCCTCGACCCGGCGCTCATCCATCTTGATGTCGCGGCCCTGGCTTTCCATCGCCGCCATGAAGAACCTGAGCGCATCCGCGCCGTAGCGATCGATCAATACGAGCGGGTCGACGGTGTTGCCCTTGGACTTGGACATCTTGGACCCGTCGGCCGCGCGGACGAGGCCGTGGAGGTACAGCGTCCGGAACGGTACGCTTTCGATAAGGGGTCGCTGCCCGCTCCGGCCCATGAAGTGGATGCCCTGCATCATCATGCGGGCGTTCCAGAAGAACAGGATGTCGAACCCGGACACGAGCACGTCGTTGGGGTAGCGGCCGTGCAGGCTTCTAAGCCCCTCCTCTTCAGAGGAGGGGTTTGGGGAGGAGGACGCAGGTAACGGGGTGTGGTCCGAAGTCTGCTCCTCCCAAGCGGCGTTCCCCTCCCCAAACCCCTCCCCTGAAGGGGAGGGGCTTATGTCCGTCTCCTCCGGCCATCCCAGGGTCGCGAACGGCCACAGCGCGGACGAGAACCACGTGTCCAGCACGTCCTCGTCTTGCGTCAGCATCACGCCTTCGCCCGCCTCGACCTGCGCTTCCGCCAGCGTTTCCGCCACGAACACCCGCCCATCCTCGGCGTACCAGGCCGGGATCCGGTGCCCCCACCAGAGCTGCCGTGAGACGCACCATGGCTGGATGTTCTCCATCCAGTTGAAGAACGTCTTCTCCCATGTCTTGGGCACGATGCGAATTGCCCCCGACCGCACTGCCTCGATCGCAGGCTTGGCGAGCGTCGCCGCATCGACATACCATTGATCGGTCAGCCACGGCTCGATCACCACCCCCGACCGGTCGCCGTACGGAACTTGATGGACATGCTCCTCGACCTTGTCGAGCAGCCCGATCGCCTCGAAATCCGCGACCACCTTGGCGCGCGCGACGTACCGGTCGAGGCCACGATACGCCTCGGGACAATTGTCGCTCATGGTAGCGTCGGCGTTCAGGAGGTTGATCAGCGGGATGCCCGCCTCCGGATGCCGCTTCGCCACATCGTAATCGTTATGGTCGTGCGCGGCGGTGATCTTCACCGCGCCCGATCCGAAATCCATCTTGACGTACTCGTCCGCGATGATCGGGATCGACCGGTTCACGATCGGCAGCAGGCAGCGCTTGCCGACCAGATGCGCGTAGCGTTCGTCGGCCGGGTTCACCGCCACCGCGCCGTCGCCCAGGATCGTCTCGGGCCGCGTCGTCGCGATCGCGATGTATCCGCTCCCGTCCTCGAGCGGGTAGCGAAAGTGCCAGAAGCTCCCGCGCACCTCGCGCTGCTCGACCTCCAGGTCGCTGATCGCGGTCTTCAGGCCGGGGTCCCAGTTCACCAGCCGCTTGTCGCGGTAGAGCAGCCCCTCGTGGTGCAGCTGGACGAACACCTTCAGCACCGCGGCCGAGAAGCCCTCGTCCATCGTGAACCGCTCGTTGGCCCAATCCATCGAACAGCCGAGCCGGCGGAGCTGTGCGGTGATCTCGCCCCCGCTCTCCGCCTTCCACTCCCAAACCTTCGCGACGAACTCCTCGCGCGTCAGGTCGGTGCGCTTCTGCTGGCGGAGCGCCATGTTGCGCTCGACCACCATCTGGGTGGCGATGCCCGCATGGTCGGTCCCGACCACCCATAGCGCGTCCTTGCCCTTCAGCCGCGCGTGACGGACGAGGATGTCCTGGAGCGTGTTGTCAAGCGCATGCCCGATATGGAGCGAGCCAGTGACGTTGGGCGGCGGGTTGACGATCGTCCAGGGCTCCGCTCCCGGCCGGTCGGGGCGGAACAGGCCCTTCTCCTCCCAATGCCCGTACCAGCGGGACTCGATCTCGGCGGGGTCGAAAGTCTTGGGAAGCTCGCTCATGCCCCCGCGCTTAGCGAGCGGGCAAAGGTGCCGCCACCCTCAGCGCGCTTGGCCTGATATCCGGGCGATCTCGCGCGACACCATCGCCTCGACCATATCGGGCAGGCGTGCGTCGAGCCATTCCTTGAGCATCGGCCGCAGCATATCGCGCACCATGCCTTCAAGCGTGCCATCCCCGTTCGGATCGGGCTTCACCAGCAGCCGCGACAGCGAGTCGAGCGCGCCGCGCGTCGCATCGACGGCGGCCGGGGACACGATGGGCTCGGCCGGCGAAGTCGCGGCGGGACGGATCTCGGGCCGGACATCGACGGGGTTCGGGTGGGGCATGGCGACGGGCATGGGTTTCTCGGGAAGCGACGCCATCGTCGGGGCCGGCGTGGAGACATCGAGGTCGACGGGTACGGACTGCGGATAGGCCGGCATCGGATCGCTCAGCTCGAGGACCTCGTACGGGTCGGCATCGGCGTCGACCCCCTCGTCGGGCAAGTCATCCGGCGGCGATGCGGGTGACGGAGCGCGGCCCGCGCGGCGGCGACCGGTCGGCGCCTCCTCCTCGGCGATGATGCGTTTGATCGAGGACAGGATCTCCTCCATCGACGGCTCGACGCTCATCTCACCCATACCCTGCCACCCCCCCGGCATGACCGCGCCGCCGCGTCATCGACGGTCGGGCGCAGCACCACCTGTGGTTAAGCCAGGGTTCCTGTCAACACCGCCGTTCAGCGCGGGATCGAACGGGCGGGTGACCTCCGGCCCTTGCGCGGGCGTGCCCACGGTGGATGTCGCGACCGCCGCGGGTTCGCCGTCGCTTCCAAAGTCGGAGATGCGGCCTCGCACCCGCCGGTAGTTCAGCGTCGGATCGTACAGCGCGCCGCCGCCCAGCCCCAGGTCTCGCGCCTCCGCGTTGCCCGTCGCGGCGAGCAGCGCGAACCCGGCCACATACGCGTCGCGCCTGGCGGTCACGAGCGTCACCTGGCTGTTGAGCAGTTCCTGTTCGGCGTTGAGCACATCGAGCACGTTGCGCGTGCCGACGCTATTTTCCGCGCGGACGCCCTCCAGCGCCAGCTTGTTGGCCTCGACCGCGACCTCCGACGACGCGATCACCTCGCGGCTCGATCGGTATATGGCGAAGGCGGAGCGCGCCTGCGCCACCACCGCGCGCTCGGTCAGCGTGACGTTCTCGATCGCCTGGGCGCGCCGCGCCTGCGCCTGGCGCACCTGCGCGGCGGGCCGCCCACCCTGGAAGATCGGCAGGGTGAGGCCGAGCCCCGCCTGCGCCGCGGTCCCGGTCTGCGGCACCGACACGCCCGATCCCGACCCAAGCGTATTGAGGTAATTAAAGTAGTTGCCGCCGATCACGACGTTGACCTGCGGCAGTCGCTGCGCTCGCGCCACGCCGATATCGAATCGCGAAGCGTCTCGCTCGCCGGCCGCCGCCTGCAACGCGGGGTTGCCCTGGATCGCCGCGCCGACCGCCAGTTCGGGCGTCGCGGGCAGGTTGGGGAGCGGCGGCGGGTCCTGAAGGTCGGCGGGCGGCGACCCCACGAGATTGACGTAGCTTTCCCGGCTGGAGATCAGCCGCGCCTGCGCCGATTGGAGCTGCGCGCGCGCGAGCGCGAACCGCGCCTCGGACTGCGCCACATCGGTACGCGTCAGGTCGCCGACCTGGAACCGGTCCCGACTGGCGCGCAAATTGACCTCGAGCACGCGGACATTCTGTTCGTTCAGCCCGACGATGGCATCGTCGCGGATGACGTCCATATACGCACCCACAACCGACGTGAACACGTCGGCTTCGGTGCTGCGCAGCTGCGCGCGGCCCGATGCGACCCGCGTCTCGGCCGCGCGCACCGAGTTGCGGACGCCGCCGCCCTGGAACACGGGCACGCTCAGCTGCGTGTTGGCCAACAGCGCGCGTTGCGGCGCGACGAAGCTGTTCGATGCCTGAACCACGTTTTCGGTGAACTGGCCGTTGGAGCTGACGCTGGGCAGACCGTTCGACCGGGCGATCGGCACGTTCTCGTCGATCGCGCGCTGGGCGGCGCGTCCGCCGGTGATCTGCGGATTGCCGTCATAAGCCTTGCGCAGCGCCTCGCGCAGCGTCTCGGCCCCGGCGGGTGTGGCGAAGGGAGCCAGCACGGCCCCGGCGATAAGCAGACTACGGATCAAGATACGCGCCCCCCGGCGTTCGTTAGAAGCTGAACCCGCGCGGCCGGCTGAACCCCGGCAGCACCACGCAATCGACGTCCGCGAAGGTCGCCAATCCGAACCCGCCCGCGCTCCGCCGCCCCCCGGCGAGCCGTATCACCTTGCCGTCGACCAGACCGGTGACCACGCGCCCGTCCGGCACGACCTGGGCCAGCAACGATTCGGGCACGGACTCGACCGCGCCGTCGATCATCAACACGTCGAATGGCGCGTCGCCGGGCGCCCCGGCGTCCAACGGACCCTCGACCAGCCCGACCCCGCTCCGCCCCGCCAACGCCGCGCGCGCCATGGCCACGAGCGCCGGATCGCTCTCGACCGCGACCACCCGCGCCACCAACTCGGCGAGGACGGCGGCCGCATATCCCGTCGCGGCCCCGATCAGCAGCACCCGGTCGCTCGCCCTCAGATAAGCCTCGGTCAGCAGCCGTCCGGTCGCCATCGGCACGTTCAGATAGCGCGCGCGGCCCAGCGGCAACGCCGCGTCCCGGTAGGCGACGGCGCGCTGGTCGACGGGCACGAAACGCTCGCGCGGCACCCGCGCCATCGCCGCGACCACGCGCGGATCGTTGACCGAATTGGTGCGCAGCTGGCTCGATACCATCGCCGCGCGCATATCGTCGAAGGCGCTCGCGGGGTTCGTGTCGGCGGAAGGATTGGTCAGCGTCGTCATGCCCGCAATCTGTCGCACAAGTGTTTTAGAGAAGCAATACACCTTCTCCGCGGCAACGTACCTAACTCGCCCGCCGGCATCCGTCGAGGCGCGACTTGGCGACCGTCGCCGTGTTGACAGGGCGGGTTTCGCCCGTGCATGGGCGCGGGCCGCACCGGGGCCCGATGGCGGAGTGGTGACGTAGAGGACTGCAAATCCTCGCACCCGGGTTCGATTCCCGGTCGGGCCTCCATCATCGCATGACGTGAGCGCGGTAACGCTCGGATCGCCGGAGCGATCGCCTGCCGAGCCCGTCTTGGCCATTTCTTAAGCCCTTCGCGCTTATTCACGCCTGATGAACCTGGCCGCACTGCTCGCCCGTCCGTTCAACGCCGTGCTGCGCGATCGGCGCGGCGCGTCCGCGGTCGAATACGGCCTCATCATCGCGTTGATCGTCATCGCCATGGTCGCAGGGCTGCAAAGCTTCGCCGAAAGCTTTATTGGTATGTGGAACTATATCGCACGCGAGGTTCTCGCCAAAGCCTAACGCAGGCAAAAGTCAGCCGGTCGGCTTTAAGAACTTATCAATCCAAGCCTGTTATTTACATCTTCAGCTGCCCCGGAAAACCCGGTCCAGCCGGGTGTTTGAAGCTTCAACCATGGAGACCGCAATGCAGAAGATTCGTCAGATGATCCGCGACAACAAGGGCGCGACCGCGATCGAGTACGGCCTGATCGCCGCGCTGATCGCCGTCGCCGCGACCGTCGCGATGGGCGGCCTGGGCAACCAGCTTGCGACGACGTTCGGCAACGTGTCGAGCAAGATGATCACCAAGTAAAAGACCTAAGAGACTCGTCGGAAACCCCGGCCAACGATCCGGTGACGACAAGGGCGGCGTGCTTCAAGCTCGCCGCCCTTTTTCGCGTATCTACAGTCTGCCCATCGCCAGGAACTTGGCGCGCCGTCCCTGACGCAGCTCGCCGGGCGTCTGCGCCTCCAGTTCGCGCAAGGACGCCTCGACCGCGTCGCCCAGCGCGCCGACCGCCGCGCCCGGCTCGCGGTGCGCCCCGCCGACCGGTTCGGGCACGATCTGGTCGACGACGCCGAACCCGCGCAGGTCCTGCGCCGTGATCCGCATCGCTTCCGCCGCGTCGGCCGCCTTGTCGGCCGTCCGCCACAGGATCGACGCGCAGCCCTCGGGCGAGATCACCGAATAGACCGCATGCTCGAACATCAGCACGCGGTTTCCGGCCGCCAGCGCCACCGCGCCGCCCGACCCGCCCTCGCCCACGATGGCCGACACGACGGGCACCCGCGCCGCCAGGAACGCGGCCGTTGACCGCGCGATCGCCTCCGCCTGACCGCGCTCCTCCGCCTGCACGCCCGGGAACGCGCCGGAGGTATCGACCAGAGTCACGACCGGCAGCCCGAACCGGTCGGCCATCTCCACCAGCCGGATCGCCTTGCGGTAACCCTCCGGCTTGCCCATCCCGAAATTGTGGCGCAGCCGGCTCGCGGTGTCGTCGCCCTTTTCGTGGCCCAGCACTATGATCCGCCGGCCGCGGAAGGTCGCGAACCCGCCCTGGATCGCCTGGTCGTCGGCGAAGGCGCGGTCTCCCGCCAGCGGCAGCCATTCGTCGAACAGCCCGGCGGCGTAATGCTTGAAGTGCGGCCGCTCGGGATGCCGCGCCACCTGGCATTTCTGCCAGGGCGTCAGCCGGGCGAAGGTGTCGCGCAGCAGCTTGTCCGACTTGGCCTGCAGCTTGGAGACCTCGGCCGAGATGTCGACCGTGCCGCCTGAAGCGTCGCGAAGCTCGTCGATCCGGCCCTGCAGCTCGGCGATCGGCTTTTCGAAATCGAGGAAGCTTGCCATCGGGGGCGGTTAGGGGCGGCGTCGAGGCGCGTCAACGAACCCCGGATCGGCTAGCGGATGCCGCGTCTCGACCAGCTCGACCAGCCGGCTGGCGTCGACGTGCGTGTAGATCTCGGTCGTGGCTATGTCGGCGTGCCCCAGCATCGTCTGCAGCGCGCGCAGGTCCGCGCCGCCCTCGAGCAGGTGCGTCGCGAAGGCGTGGCGCAGCACATGCGGGCTGACGCGCTCGGGCGGCACCCCCGCCTCCGCCGCCAGAGCCTTGATCAGCTGATGTAGCCGCACCCGCGACAGGTGCGTGGCGCCCGACGGGAACAGGAATGAGCTGTCCACGGCCACATGCGCCCGCCACGCCGCCACCGCCGCGCGCGCCCGGTCGGACAAAGGCACCATCCGCTCGCGCCCGCCCTTGCCTTTCAGGATCAGGAACGGACGATCGGGGTGGACCGCGTTCCGGGGCAGCGACACCAGCTCGCTCGCCCGCAAGCCGGACCCGTAGAGCAGCTCCACCAGCGCCGCGAGCCGGAGGTCCTTGGGATCGCTCGGCTCGCGCCCGATCCTCTCGGCGACCGCCGCGAACAACCGGTCGATGTCGGAATGGTCGAGCACCTTAGGCAGTCCCCGCCGCGCGCCCGGCCGGGGCAGCGCCGCGCTGGGATCGTCCGCGCGGTGACCCTCCTCGCCCAGGAACGCGAAAAAGCGCCTGAGCGCCGCCGACTTGCGCGCGACGGTGCCGTGCGCCAGGTCGCGCCACCCGTCCGCCATCCGGGCGAGCGCGGCCGCGTCCGCCCCCGCTAACCCACCGCCCAACGCCGCCGAGGCGAGCGTCAGGTCGCTGCGGTAGGCCGACAGCGTGTTCGCCGCCGCTCCCGCCTCCGCCGCCATCATCTCCAGGAAACGATCGATCAGCCCGGCGTCG
>NZ_CAXSBH010000055.1:0-3048 GCF_964235535.1 uncultured Sphingomonas sp. | reverse complement strand
GGAGCTAGATCACGCACGCGCGATCGCTTCGGCGGCGATCATCCGCGCCTCGCCGCCCAGTCCCACCGCCCGGAGAGCGCCGACGATCCGGTACAGCGCCTCGGGCGGCACCGCGCCCCAGGACGTCGTCTGCATGCCGACGCCCGCGAGCAGCGCGACCGTGCCCTGCTGTCCCGTCGCCGCCGCCCGGTCGATCGCGCGCGTCCAG
Organism: uncultured Sphingomonas sp.; assembly: GCF_964235535.1. Taxonomy (GTDB): domain Bacteria; phylum Pseudomonadota; class Alphaproteobacteria; order Sphingomonadales; family Sphingomonadaceae; genus Sphingomonas. The sequence continues at coordinate 2,840 of NZ_CAXSBH010000055.1, read as the reverse complement.
CTGTTCTCGGTCCCGATCCGTACGTTCAGCGCCTCCGCGCCGCGCTCCACATCGTCCGCCGACAACCGCCCGAGTCCCGCCAGCCCGGCGAAGAACAGCCGCTGCTTGACCGCCGCGTCGCCCGATCCGGCATAGGAGGCGAGGTCGCCGTAGGACAGCGACCCGCGCGCGTCCGGGTCGCCGACCGCCAGCATCGCCCAGCCGTCCGATCCTTCGGCCACCACGCCCCGCCAGCGTGCGGCCGTGCGGTCCATGCCGACGCCCAGCATCGCCGCGATCAGCCGGTCCGCGTCCGGATGATCCGCTCGCGCGCGCACCCGCGCCGCCGCCCGCGCCGTCAGCAACAGCCGTGCGTACGAGGGCCGACCCTCGCCCCACACCGCGCGCAACGCCTGCGCCCGCGCTTCGACATCGCGGCCGACATAGGCCGTGCGCAGATCGTCCGCGACCGCGCTCGCGGCGGCGGGCGCGTCATCGTCGGCCGCGACCGCGCCGTACAGATCGACCAGCGCGCGGGCCGACAGCACACCCCCCGCCGCCGCCGCCTCGGCCGCCTCGATCCGGTCGGCCAGCGGCAGCGTGGGCGCGGTCGCGCGCCAGAACATCACCTGCCGCCCCGCCCCGGCCATCAGCTCGGGCGGGACCGCGACCCCCGTCGCGCTCGCCAGGCCCCACCGCCACGCGGTCAGCCGGTCGACGCCGTCCCATTCGATCGTGATCGCCTGCCGCCCCCCGGCCGCGCCGATGACCTTTTGCGCCAGAAGCAGGTCGACGCCGCTCGCCACCCTACGCCGCCGCGCCGCCGTCAACAGCGCCGCCCCGCGCCCCGGCTCGCCCGCCAGCCCCGCGCACATGCCCTGCGCCATCGTCCAGCCGCGCTCGCCCGTCGCCGCCACGCCCTCGTCGGCGAGCGGACACAGCCCGGCGGGATCGCCCGCCGCCAGCATCGCGTTCATCGCCACCTGATACAGTTTGGGCGTGTAGTCGCCCGGATCGACGCCCTGCGCCACCGCGCGCGCCGCTTGAGCCTCGCCCATGCGGATCAGCAGCCAGGCGCGCTCCGCCGCGAAATCCGCGCCGTTGACATTGGCGGGCGTCGTCGCCTGCGCGGTCAGCGCGCGCCGGAGCAGGATCGACGCCCAGCGCGACGGCAGCGGCGCGTCCATTCGCCGCATCAGCCCCTGCAGGAAAGTCCCGTCCGCGCCGCGCCAGGACTCGGCGCCGAGCGCGCCCTCGCGCGGCCCCGCAGGCCCGATCAGCGACAGCGACCGCCGCGCGGAGGCCGGCATCTCATATTCGGCCAGGATGGCGGGATCGATCGGCGACGGCGTTGCGGTCGGCGTCAAGCTTGCGCTCGGCGACGGCGCGGTCCTCGGCGCGCCGCTCTGCGGGGGGATCGGCTGTACGAGACCCCCGCCGGGAAGAGGCGTCGGCCGAGCGGTGGGCGCGGGCGTCGGCGTCGGTACCGGCGCGGGGTCGCCGAAGCCCGGCGGCAGGATCGATTCGGGCCGGTCCTGCGCTACCCCCGCTCCCGCCAGGAGCAGCGCCCCCGCTCCCGCCAAGCGCAGCGCCGACGCGCAGCCGAACGCCTTAGGTGAGGTTGGCAAGCGACACGCTCTTCTCGACGGGGACCAGCGGCCGCTCGGTCGCGCGGCCCGCAAGCAGGAACAGGCCCCCGACAAGGATGGCCAGCACCACGATGAGCAGGATGACGGGACGGGACATGGATGGTCGATCCTACAAGCCGGTAAACACGCGGGCGCGGTCTTTTGCCGCCCGCCCGTCGGGCTGTATAGCGGGCGCATCCATGTTGCAAAGCGCCGCCCCTCCCGCCTCGGACGATCCCGCCCCCGCCTGGACCGGCCAGCCGATCGTGCTGGTCGGGCTGATGGGCGTCGGCAAGACCACGGTCGGCCGCCGCCTCGCGAACCGGCTCCGGCTCCCCTTCGTCGACGCCGACGGCGAGATCGAGATCGCCGCCGCCATGTCGGTCGCCGAGATCTTCGACCGGTTCGGCGAACCCTATTTCCGCGACGGCGAGCGCCGGGTGATCGCCCGCCTGATGGACGGCGCGCCCAAGGTCATCGCCACGGGCGGCGGCGCGTTCGTCGACACGGACACCCGCGCGCTGATGCTCCGCGATGCGCTCGTGGTCTGGCTCGACGCCGACCCGGCGGTGCTGGTCGGCCGCGTCAAGCGCCGCGATACCCGTCCGCTGCTTCGCGGCCGCGATCCCGCCGAGGTGCTCGCCGAGCTCGCCCGCGCCCGCAACCCGATCTACGCGGAGGCGCATTTGCGCGTGTCGAGCCAGCAGGCTCCGCACGAAGCGACCGTGTCCGCCATTCTCCGGGCGATGGGTAAATGACGATGATCACCGTCGCCCTGGGCGATCGCGCCTATCCGATCGTGATCGAGCCCGGCCTGCTCGCCCGCGCGGCCGATCATATCGCCCCGCTCGCGCGCGGGCGGCGGGTGGTGGTGGTCGCAGACGCCAACGTCCGCCCGCACCTTACGATGCTCGAGGGAGCTCTCGACGCCGCCGGAATCGCGACCGAGGCGGTGATCGTCCCCGCCGGCGAGGGCGCGAAAAGCTGGGCCTCGCTCGAGATGCTGTGCGACCGCCTGCTCGACCTCGGGGTCGAGCGCGGCGACCACATCGTCGCGCTGGGCGGCGGCGTGGTCGGCGATCTGGTCGGCTTCGCGGCGGCCGTCCTGAAACGTGGGTGCGGCTTCGTGCAGATCCCCACGACCCTGCTCGCGCAGGTCGATTCGTCCGTCGGCGGAAAGACCGGCATCAACGCGCGCGCGGGCAAGAACCTGATCGGCGCGTTCCACCAACC
>NZ_CAXSBH010000054.1:0-20040 GCF_964235535.1 uncultured Sphingomonas sp. | reverse complement strand
AGATGAACACGCGGCTGCAGGTCGAGCATCCGGTGACGGAGGCGGTGACCGGGCTCGATCTGGTCGAGCAGATGATCCGGGTGGCGGCGGGCGAGCCGCTGGGGTTCACGCAGGACGAGGTGACGCTGAACGGCTGGGCGGTGGAGAACCGGGTCTATGCGGAGGACCCGTACCGCGGGTTCCTGCCGTCGACCGGGCGGCTGGTGCGCTACGACCCGCCCGCGACCGGCAAGCCGGACGGCGACACCGCCTACGTCCGCGTCGATGACGGGGTGGTCGAGGGGGGCGAGGTGTCGATGTTCTACGACCCGATGATCGCCAAGCTGATCACCTGGGCCCCGACGCGGATCGAGGCGATCGATCTCCAGGTCCACGCGCTCGACGCGTTCGAGATCGAAGGGCCGGGCAACAATCTCGACTTCCTGTCCGCACTGATGCAGCATCCGCGCTTCCGGTCGGGCGAGATCACGACGGGGTTCATCGCGGAGGAGTATCCGGGCGGCTTCACCGGCGCGCCCGCGTCTGTGGAACTGGTGCGGACGCTCGCGGCGGTGGCCGCGTTCGCCGCGACCGCGCACGCCGACTGCGCGCGGCGGGTGGACGGGCAGTTGGGGCAGCGGCTGCGCCCGCCCGCCGAGTGGGTGGTGCGGATCGGGGGCGTGGACCATGCGGTCACGGTCTCGACCGAAGGGCTGACGGTCGACGGCGACGCGCTCGACCTGAGCGTCGAATACACGCCGGGCGACCGGATGGTGGAAGTGGAGCAGGACGACGGGACGCTCACCGTCCGCATCGCCCCTACCCGCACCGGGTTCCGGCTGACCACGCGCGGGCGGTCGCACGTCGCGCGCGTGCTGCCCGCCCATGTCGCGCCTTATGCCAAGCACCTGCTCGAAAAGGTGCCGCCTGACCTGTCGCGGTTCCTGCTCGCGCCGATGCCCGGGCTGCTCGTGCGGCTCGATGTCGGCGTGGGCGACCGGGTGGAGGCGGGGCAGCCGCTGGCCGTGGTCGAGGCGATGAAGATGGAGAACATCCTGCGCGCGGGCAAAGCGGGCCGCGTCAAGACGGTCGAAGCCAAGGCGGGCGAAAGCCTGGCGGTGGACGCGGTGATCCTGGAGCTGGAGTGAGCGTCGCGCCGCTCATCCCCCATTCACCGCCGATCCGCTTCAGCGACCGGCTATGACGAACGCGACCAGCCCTTTACCACGCGTGTCGAGGGTGGTGCGCGTCTGGGGTGTCGCGCTGCCCGCGATCACGCTTGCGCTCGCCGGTTGCACGGTCGGCCCGGACTATCGCCCGCGCGGCCCGGTGGAACTGGGAGTACCGGAAGCCTACTCCTTTCCCGCCTCTCCGGAGCGCGAGGACCTGACGCGCTGGTGGACACGGTTCGACGATCCGGTGCTCGGACGGCTGGTCGAGCGGGCGTCGATTGCCAATCTCGATATCGCGCAGGCGGTCGGGCGGCTGCGCCAGGCGCGAGAGGGCTTGCTTCAGTCGCGGGCCGGGCTGTTGCCGACGCTGAACGGCTCGGCGGGGTACAACCGCCAGTTCAACCTCGTCGGCGGGGGAACGGCGGTGACCCTGCCCGATGGGACGATCACCACCATCACGCGGTCGGCGGGGGGCAACTTCTCCGCCGGGCTCGATGCGCGGTACCAGATCGGGCTGTTCGGCGAGGTGCGGCGCACGATCGAGTCGACGCGCGCGCAATATGCGGCGGCGGGGTTCGACCAGGCGGCGGTGTTGCTGACGGTGCAGAGCGAGGTCGCGCAGAATTACGTCATCGCGCGTGGGCTGCAGGCGCAGATCGCCAATGCGCGGTCCAGCCTAGCGCTCCAGGACGATAATCTGGAAATCGCGGGCTTTCGCGTGCAGGCGGGGCTCGCCACCTCGCTCGATGTCGAGCAGGCGCGCCAGCAGCGCGCGCAGACCGCCGCGACGATCCCGCAATTCGAGCAGCAGCTGAACGGCGCGCTGTCGCGTCTGGGGGTGCTGACCGGCCAGGTGCCGGGCGCGCTCAAGCCCGAGCTCGCGGCACCGCGCCCGATCCCGACGGGGCCGCGTGTCGTCGGGGCGGGGGTGCCGGCGGACACGCTGAGAAGGCGGCCCGACGTGCGCGCGGCCGAACGTCAGCTCGCCGCCGCGACCGCCGAGATCGGGGTGGCGCAGGCGGCGCTGTATCCCGCGCTTGCGCTGTCGGGGAACGTCAACACCAACGCTGCGGCGCTCGGCGGGTTGGGCGACGCGATCACGGGCGCGCTGTTCGCGGGGGTGACGCAGGCGATCTTCAACGGTGGGCGGCTCCGCAGCCAGGTGCGCGGCGCGCGCGCGGGGGCTGACATCGCCTTCGCGGCGTACCGGGGCACGGTGCTGACCGCGCTGGAGGATGTGGAGAACGCGCTCGCGGCGCTGGCCTCGGCGCAGACGCGCGAGCAGGAGTTCGGGGTCGCGCTGGACGCCGCGAACAATTTCGCGATCCTGAGCCGTAGCCAGTACCGTGCGGGGCTGACCGATTTCACGACGCTGGCGCAGGCGGAGGCGGCGTTGTTCAACGCGCGCAACGGCGCGACGCAGGCGCGCGCCGACGCGGCGACCGCGACGGTGCAGCTCTTCTCGGCGCTGGGCGGCGGTTGGGATGCGGAGGTGACGCCGGTCGCGCCCGAACAGACAGGAACGCGTTAATGCCTGACGAGAAGATCGACGATTTTCTGGGCGTGAAGCCCGCGCCCGCTTGGCGGCGCTGGGTGAAGTGGGTGCTGATCGCGGCCGGGTTCGCGCTGATCGCGCTGACGCTGGTGCGCTGCTTCGGCGGCGAGGACGAGGTCAAATACGCGACCGCTCCGGTCCGGCGCGGCGACCTGACGGTCAGCGTATCGGCGACGGGCAAGCTCGCGCCGACCAACCAAGTAACGGTCGGATCGCAGCTGTCCGGCCTCGTCACGCGCGTCGTGGTCGACGTCAACGACCGGGTGGGCGCGGGCCAGCCGTTGGCACTGATCGACCCGGAACAGCTCGACGCGCAGATCAGGCAAGGCGAGGCCGCGCTCGCCGCCAACGTCGCGGGGGTGAACCAGGCGAGGGCGACGGTGGGCGAGGCACAGGCGCAGCTCGCTCGGCTGGAGGAGGTCCGGCGGTTGTCGGGCGGGCGCGTGCCGTCGGCCGCCGAGCTCCAGACGGGCCGGGCCAACGCACAGCGCGCGGTCGCGTCGCTCGGCGTCGCGCAGGCGAACGTGACGGCGGCGCGCGCGCAGTTGGCGCAGAGTCGTACGCAGCGGGCGCGGGCGATCATCCGCTCGCCGGTCGCGGGCGTGGTGCTCGCCCGCGCGGTCGATCCCGGGCAGACGGTGGCGGCGTCGTTCAACACGCCGACCCTGTTCGTGATCGCGGAGGACCTGACGCGGATGAAGCTGGAGGTCGCGATCGACGAGGCGGATGTGGGCGCGGTCCAGGTCGGGCAGCGGGCGAGCTTCGTGGTGGACGCGTTTCCCGGGCGGACCTTTCCGGCGGCGATCACGCGCGTCGATCTGGGGTCGAACCTGACCGTCAGCAGCGCGGCGGCGTCGACCGCGACGACGGCGGCGACCGGACAGGTGGTCAGCTATGCGGCCGACCTGTCGGTCGCGAACCGGGGCGGAGTGCTCCGCCCGGGCATGACCGCGACGGCGGACATCGTAACCAGCGAGAAGAAGGGCGTGCTGCTCGTGCCCAACGCCGCCTTCCGTTTCCGGCCCGGCGCGGGCGGGGCGCAGGGCGGCGGGATCGCGGGGGCGATCGTCCCGCGCGGACGGCGGGGCGGCGGCGGGCAGGGACGGCCCGAGCGCACCGCGACCGTCGGGCGGGGCGGGACGCAGCGCATCTTCGTGCGCGGGCCGGACGGCCAGCCGCAACCGCGCCAGGTGACGACGGGCGATAGCGACGGCACGGTCACGGAAGTGCTGTCGGGCCTTCGCGCGGGCGAGCAGGTTATCACCGGCCAGCTGGCGGGCGAGGGCGACGCGGCGGGTGCGCGCGGCGGTCGCGGCGGCGGCGGTGGTCGGCGCGGGGGCGGCGGTGGACCCGGCGCGGGTGGCTGATCCGCTGATCTCGCCGCCCCTGATCTCGATGCGTGGTGTGACGAAGGTCTACGGCGAAGGACCGACCGCGTTCGCGGCGTTGAAGGGCGTCGATCTCGATATCCAGGCCGGCGATTTCGTCGCGGTGATGGGCGCCTCGGGATCGGGCAAGTCGACGACCATGAACATCCTGGGCTGTCTCGACGTGCCGAGCGGGGGCAAGTTCCTGTTCCGCGGACACCCCGTCGAGCGGCTCGACCGCGACCAGCGCGCGCTGCTCCGGCGGCGCTATCTCGGTTTCGTGTTCCAGGGCTTCAACCTGCTGAGCCGCACGTCGGCGCTCGAGAATGTCGAGCTGCCGCTGCTCTATCGTGGCGAGGACAAGCGGCGGCGACGCGAGCTGGGCATGGCGGCGCTCGACAAGGTCGGGCTGGCGAACTGGTCGAAGAACACCCCCGCCGAGTTGTCGGGCGGTCAGCAGCAGCGCGTGGCGATCGCGCGGGCGATCGTAACGGAGCCAGACGTGCTCCTCGCCGACGAGCCGACGGGCAACCTCGATTCCGAACGCTCGGTCGAGATCATGGAGCTGCTGAGCGGCCTCAACCGCGACAATGGCATCACCGTGATCATGGTGACGCACGAGGCCGACATGGCCGCCTTCGCGCGGACGGTGGTGCATTTCCGCGACGGTCTGGTCGAGCGGATCGAGGCGCGGCATCGCCAAGTTTCGGGGCAGGGCGAGGCGGTGGAGGCGTGATTAATCCCTCTCCGTCATGCCGGACTTGTTCCGGCATCCATCGTTGCGCGAACCCGATAAGTCGGGTGTGCGCTCAACCATGGACCCCGGAACAAGTCCGGGGTGACGAATAGATGCTAGGCACCACCTTCATCCTCGCAATCCGGTCGATCCGGCGGCATATCCTGCGGTCGTTCCTGACGATCCTGGGTATCGTGATCGGTGTCGGCGCGGTCGTGACGATGGTGACGCTGGGCAAAGCGACGACCGCCGCCGTCCAGCAACAGATATCGGCGCTGGGCACCAACATCCTCCAGATCCGCCCGGGTCAGGGCTTCGGCCGCGGCGGGGGCGGGCCGCGACCGGCCGATTTCGAGCCGGAAGATGTGGAAGCGATCGCCAACCAGATCGCGGGCGTGACCGCCGTCGCGCCGCAGGCCTCCGCCCCCGCGACCGCCATCCACGAGGGCGCGAACTGGTCGACCACCGTCAACGGTACGACGAGCGCGATCTTCCGCGTCCAGCCCTGGCCGCTCACCGCCGGGCGCACCTGGACGCGCGCGGAGCAGGAGGCGGGCAAGGCGGTGTGCGTGATCGGCGGTACCGTCGAGCGCAACCTGTTCCCGGGCGGCGACGCGGTCGGCAAGCGGTTCCGCGTCGGGCCGATCAGTTGCGACGTGATCGGCACCCTGTCGACGCGCGGCCAGGCGGGATTCGGGGGCGATCAGGACGATGTGATCGTGATGCCGATCAAGACGGTGCAACGCCGCTTCACCGGCACGCGCGACATCCGGTTGATGCTGGTCGGCACAGACCCGGCCTATTCCACTGGACAGATCCAGGCAGGCATTACCGAACTGCTCCGCGAACGCCGCAACATCGACGGCGGCAAGGAAGACGATTTCAACATCTTCGACACACGCCAGATCTCCGACACGCTGACGGGCACGACGACCCTCCTGACCCGCATCGTCGCGGCGGTCGCGGCGATCAGTCTGGTGGTCGGCGGGATCGGCATCATGAACATCATGCTGGTGTCCGTGACCGAGCGCACGCGCGAGATCGGCATTCGGCTGGCGATCGGCGCGGTCGCGAACGAGGTGCTGCTGCAGTTCCTGGTCGAGGCGGTGGCACTGTCTTGCCTGGGCGGGGTAATCGGGCTCGTGCTGGCGCAGGGTGTGATCCTGGCGCTGGTGCCCGTCATGCAGGTGCCTTGGACATTCGATCTTCAGATCAACATTGTCGCGTTCGCGATCTCGGCGGTGATCGGTGTCGTGTTCGGCTACTTCCCCGCCCGGCGTGCGGCGGCGCTCAACCCGATCGACGCGCTGCGGCACGAGTAAGAGGGGCGGGCGAATGGATCAACGCGCGCAGCTGCTCCAGTTCCTCGCGCGTATCGACATCGATGAGCTCGGCGGGCGCGGTGACGACGTGGCGACCGCCGCGAACCATCTCGCGCGGGCCCCGATCGCCTTCGATCGTCATTAGATGGTCGAAATGCTCGGACCCGAACAACGCGGGCGGGGAGGTGTCGATGCCGTTGGACGACGACACGAGGGCGTGGGTGTCGATCGCGACGTCGAACATCCGGCGGATGTGCGCGGCGGTGACGCGCGGCATGTCGGCGAGCGCGAGCAGCACCGCGTCCGCGCCGCGCTCGTTCGCGCAGGCGACGCCTCGCCGGATCGAACTCGCGATGTCGCCGACGGGATCGTCGTTGCGGAGCAGGGTGAATCGGTGGCGAGCATAATCGATGCCGCAGGTCCTTACGATCACGATCCGCTCCTGGAACGGCATGTCCTCCAGCGTCACCGCGACATGAAGGCCGAGCGGCTTGCCCAGGAACTCCTCATCGAGCTTGGAGCCGACATCGCTGAAGCGCTCGGACCTGCCCGCCGCGAGCAGGATCAGGATGGTGTTCTCGACCTCGATCATGACCCACCCTCCCCGTGAAACGCCTTCACCATCGCCGCCGCGATGGACAGCGCGATCTCCGACGGACCGACCGCGCCGATATCGAGCCCGACGGGGCCGTCGATCCGGTCCAGGTCGCGGAGCGCGACGCCCAGCGCGGCCAGACGCTCGCGTCGTGCGGCATGGCTCCGTTTCGACCCCAGCGCGCCGACATAGGCGGTGGGATGACGTAGCGCCTCCAGCAGCGCGGGGTCGTCGATCTTCGCATCGTGGCTGAGCGTCACCAACGCGGTCGCCGGACCGGGGCGGAGCGCCGCCACCGCCTCGTCGGGCCAACGGTCGTCGAGCGTCGCGCCGGGAAAGCGTTCGGCCGTCAGGAAACGCGCGCGCGAATCGATCACCACGGTGTCGATGCCCAGCGTCGCCGCGAGCGCGACCAGCGATTGCGCGATCTGCACCGCCCCGACGACCAGCAGGCGACGCGGCGGGTCGTAGCGGTTGACGAACACCTCGCCGGTTTCCTGCGGCCGTTCGCTGGAATGGCCGCTGGCGAGGTCGGTCGTAACGACTAACGCGCGACCGTCCGCGCGCGCATCGGCGATGCGGTCGAACAGCTCGGGGTCGAACCCTTCGGCGGATACGGGTTGGACGAATACCGCGATCTCGCCGCCGCAGGGCAGGCCGACCTCCCACGCCGCCGCGTCGGCGACGCCGTAGCGCTTGACCTGCGACGGCGCGCCCGCGATCACCTCGGCGGCGGTCTGGAGAATATCGGTCTCGACGCACCCGCCCGACACGGATCCCTCGAACCGGCCGTCGGCGTGGACGAGCATGTGGCTGCCGCGTGGCCTGGGCGCGGAACCCCAGGTTGATATGACGGTCGCGAGCGCGAGCGGCCCGCCCGCCCAGGCGCGCGCGGCGGCGATGACGGTGTCGTTGTCGGTCATGGCGTCACGAACCTGTCCCAACCCCGGCGCATGCTCGGCGTCCGAACAACTTAGGTGATGACCGTGCGACCGCAACGATCCGGCCCCGCGCTGTTCCTTTTCCTGGCGTCGTGCGCGACGGTGCCCCAGGATGCGACGGTGGAACGACCGCTCTCACCACCGATCGTCATAGCTCACCGTGGAGCGAGTGGCGAGCGGCCCGAGCATACGCTCGCCGCCTACGAGCTGGCGATCGCGCAGGGAGCCGACGCGATCGAGCCCGATCTGGTGCCGACCAAGGACGACGTGCTCGTCGCCCGGCATGAGAACGAGATTGGCGAGACCACCGATGTCGCCGTGCACCCCGAGTTCGCCGAGCGGCGCGCGACCAAGACGATCGACGGACGGCAGGTGACGGGCTGGTTCACCGAGGATTTCACGCTCGCCGAACTCAGGACGCTTCGCGCGCGCGAACGCCTGCCCGCGCTCCGGCCGGGGAACACCGGCTATGACGGGCGGGAGGTAATTCCCACGCTGGAGGAGGTGATCGCGCTCGTCAAGCGGCGCTCGGGCGAGCTGGGGCGGACGATCGCGGTCTACCCGGAAACCAAGCACCCGACCTATTTCGCCGCGATCGGCCGTCCGACCGACGCGCTGCTCGTCCGCGCATTGGACGCGGCGGGATGGCGAGCGGCGGACGCGCCGGTGTTCGTGCAGTCGTTCGAGGTGGACAACCTCAAGCGGCTGGCGGGGATGACGCGGGTCAGATTGATCCAGCTGCTCGACGCGGCCGGCGCGCCCGCCGACGGCGCGGCCCCGAGCTACGCCGCGATGACGACGCCTGCGGGCCTGCGCGCGGTCGCTCGCTATGCTTGGGGGATCGGGCCGAACAAGGCGATGCTAGGCGGCGGCGCTATCGTCCATGACGCGCATGCCGCCGGATTGCGGGTGCATCCCTGGACGTTCCGGGCGGAAAACCAGTTCCTCGCGGTCCCTTTCCGGCGCGAAGGCTCGCCGCGCGGCGATCTGCGAGGCGAGATCGCCGCCGCGCTCCGCCTTGGAATAGACGGATTCTTCACCGACTTTCCCGCAATCGGGGTCGCGGCGCGCGACGCCGGCCGCCATGAGGACCAGTAGATGCGTAGATTCCTGCTCGCCGCCGCCCTGCTTCCGTTGCTGACCGGCGGCTGCGTCCGCACCGTGGGCGCGGTCGTCACCGCGCCGTTCAAGGTGGCTGGCCAGGTCGTCGACTGGAGCACGACGAGTCAGGACGAGGCCGACCGCAATTTCGGCCATGAGATGCGCAAGAAGGAAGCGCGGGAAGGGCGTGAGCGGCGTGAGTACGACAAGCGATGCCGCCGGGACCCCGAGCGATGCGGTGGGTATGACGGGTATCAGGCGGGTAACGACAACTAGAACCACCACATCACGGTCACGGGAAAGGGCGTCCACCGGCCCACGCGCACGCCCGCATGGGCGAGCGCCTCGCCCGTCCAGGCGTTGCAGGTGCGCCGCGCCGAATACCGCCCGCGCGCCTGGTAGAACGCGTCGTAAGGGCCGTAGCCGGGGTAGCGGCGCGGGCGGTCGGCGACGCTCGCGCGGATGAACGCGGCCAGCCGCCGGTACTCCGCCGGGCGGAGCAGCACCGGGCGCGCGCCGTCGCCCGGCCTGGGGCGGGGTAGATGACCCACATGGACCAGCGTATCGCCGCTCCCCACCGCCGCCGCCAGGATCGCGCGCGGCCTCGCATCCGCCCAGGTCGCTGTCTCGAGATAAAAGGCGCGTTCGCCCCAGCCGAACGACAGATACGGGTACGCGCCGTAGCGAGGGTCGGCGAGATGTTCGGGGAGCGCCAGGTCGCGCCAGTCGACCCCGGCCGCCACCTTGGGCACGATCAGCCCCGTATGGACGCCGTTGCTCTCGACGAACACCAGCACGCCGCGCGCAGGCGGTCGCCGATCGCCGTTCACGGGCAGCGTGCCTCCGATCAGCCCGGCGGCGATATAGACGAACAGCAGCATCCCGACCCCGGCCGCGACGCGACCGGCCCATTTCAACGCAACCCGCAATCGGCTTCCCACGTTTTCGGTCGTCATCCCGTCATGCTAGGGCGCATCCATGGCAGAAGAAACGCACGTGCTCGACCGACCCCCGCCCGGTGCCGCGGCCGACTGGACGGTCCCGCAGGATTGGGAGCGCTTCACCCCGGAGGAGCACGCGACCTGGGATACCTTGTTCGCGCGCCAAGCCAAGCTGCTGCCAGGGCGCGCGTCGAACGCGTGGCTGCGCGGGCTGGACGTGCTCCACCTCGATCGGCCGGGCATCCCGCGCTACGAGGAGCTGAACGAGCGGCTGATGAAGCTGACCGGCTGGCAGGTGATCGCGGTGCCTGGGCTCGTTCCGGACGACGTGTTCTTCGACCATATGGCCAACCGCCGGTTCGTGGCGGGCAACTTCATCCGCCGCCCCGACCAGCTCGATTATCTGGAGGAGCCCGATGTCTTTCACGACGTATTCGGGCATGTGCCGATGCTCGCCGATCCGGTGTTCGGCGACTATCTTGCGGCGTACGGGCGCGGCGGGCAACGGGCGCTCGGGCTCGATGCGCTGAAATATCTGGGGCGGCTATATTGGTACACGGTCGAGTTCGGCTTGATCGCCGAGCCCGAGGGCATGCGCATCTACGGGTCGGGCATAGTGTCGAGCTACGCCGAAAGCCGGTTCGCGCTCGACGACCCCAGCCCCAACCGGATCGCGTTCGACATCGCGCGGGTGATGCGGACCGAATACCGGATCGACGACTTCCAACAGAACTATTTCGTGATCCCGAGCTTCGACGAACTGCTCCGCCAGACGGTCGAGACCGACTTCGCGCCGCTTTACGAAATGCTGAAGGAACAGCCCGACATCCCGGTGGCCGCGATCGAGCCGGAGGACGTGGTGCTTACACAGGGAACGCAGGACTATGCGCGGGGCAGGGCGGCGTAGGATGCCGGTTGATACATTCGGCCGGCCATAGTAGCAGGTCGTACGGGTCCGCAGTTCACCCAGGCGCCGCCGCTTCTCCGGGAGTATGCTAAACCTGCCGCGTCGCATCGGTTCGTCTCGTCTTCGAGCGCCGGTCGAAGGGTGGCCACGACATCCCTCGCGGAACTGGCGCTCGTTCGAGGATGAGCCATGCCCAAACTTTCCGTTCCGGTAGCATTCGGCGACGTGTCCGACCTTGCACGGTCGTTGCGCGCGCAGCTCGGCGTCGGTTCGTCACCGCCGAGCCATCTCGACCTGCTCAACATGCTCGCGCGCGCCGCCGGATATCGTAATCACCAGAATCTGCGCGCCGATGCGGCGGCTCGGCTTGAGGTGCCACCAGCCGATGCGACGCCTTGCGACATCCGACTTGTCGAACGGGTCGCGCGACAGTTCGACGGCTTCGGCCAGCTCGTCCGCCTGCCCGCGCGGACGAGTCACCAGGCGCTGGCGCTCTGGCCGTTCTGGGCCGACCTGCCGCCAGGTCGGGACCTGAGCGAGGCGGAGGTGAACGGGGTTCTCCGCGATCGGCACCTCTTTAGCGACCATGCGACGCTGCGGCGGATGATGGTGTCGACAGGCCTTCTCGCGCGGACGGACGACGGGCGAGTCCATCGTCGCGTCGAGCGCGCCCCGACGCCCGAAGCCGCGCTGTTGATCAAGCTAGTGAGCCGCAAGCCCGGCGCGGACATGGTCGCGCAGGTGGAGTCGTTCCTACGCCGACAACGCCGGGACGAAGCCGCCGCGGCGAAAGGTCAGGCTCCGTCCGTCTTCCGGTCGCCGTGAGGATCGACCGGCGCGGTCAGCCGCAGGATCGTCCAGTCGCTGCGCCGGTCGCCCTGCGCCAACTCGCACCCGGCGTCGCGGTAGGCGTCGATCACCGCGTCGGCCTGCGTCGCGAGCAGGCCCGCGAGCACGATCGTCGCGCCCGGCGCGGCAATGCCGGCGATATCCGGGGCCATCGCGATCAGCGGGCCGGCCAGGATGTTGGCGACGATAAGATCGTAGGGCGCGGCGGCCGCTATAGCGGGATCGCGCGTGCCGTCGGCGACTACCAGCCGAACGTCCCGGACCCCGTTCCGCTCCGCGTTCTCGCGCGTGACCGCGATCGCGACGGGGTCGATGTCCGTCGCCATGACCGACGCCGTCGGCCACAGATGCGTGGCGGCAAAGGCGAGCAGGCCGGTGCCGGTACCCAGATCGACGATGTCGGCGAACCCGTCGCCCGCGAGACCGTCGAGCATGGCAAGGCATCCGGCCGTGGTCTCGTGATGCCCGGTGCCGAAGGCCTGCGCCGCCTCGATCAGAAAAGCGCGGCCTCCAGGCGGCGTCTCGACCGGGTAGGCCGCGGTGTGGACGACGAAGCGTCCCTCGCGGATCGGCTCCAGCCCGGCCTGGCTGAGCGTCACCCAGTCCTGATCCTCCAGCCGTTCCACGACCGGCGCCGAGGCGGCGGAGGGGACCAGCGCCGCCAGTCGCGCCAGCATGGCGGGGTCGGGTTCGCCCTCCAGATACGCGTCGAGCCGCCAGCGTCCGGCCGCCTCGTCCTCCTCCGTCACCAGCAGCACCGCGCCCTCCGGCGGCTCTGCGTCGCCGACCAGCTCGGCCTCCGTCCGGGTGCAGGGCAGCGTCGCGCGCCAGCTCATCGCCGCTCCTCCGCCAGCCGCGCGTCGAGTCGCGCGCGCGCCGTCGCGGCATAGCGGACGCACCCACCGGGTTCGGCGAGCGGAGCCTCTCCGCCCAATCGTTCGAACAGGCGGCTCGCGGACGGGTGCGGAGTGAGGATCACGTCGCAGGGCAGACGGGCGACCTTGTCCAGCGTCGCGCGAAACGCCGCAACATAGGCCGGGTGGTCGCCAAAGCGATAGCCGTCGGCGGAGATGGCGGTGAGGCTGTCGGCATAAGCGAAGGATCGGCACGCCCCGGCCTCGCACGACCGCCATGTCCAGCTCGTCGAGCCGGGAGTGTGGCCGGGCGTCGCGTGGGCGGTGAGCGCGAGCGGACCAAGCCGCACCACCTCGCCGTCGCGCACCAGCCGATCGACACGCGCGCCGGGAAAGGGCGCGTTGGTCCCGTATTGCGGATCGGCCGGGTCGGCCAGTCCGGTCGAGAGCGGTCGCCCGGCCTCTGTCCGCGCCAGCAGCCGCGCGCTCGAGCGGCGCTGAAGCTCGGCCAGCCCGCCGGCATGGTCGAGATGCTCGTGACCGGCCAGGATCAGGCGCACATCGGCCATGCGGTAGCCGAGTCGTTCGACATTGGCCGCGACGCCGGGCGCGGCCTGCGCCGTCGCGCCGTCGATCAGGACATGGCCGGCGGGCGAGGTGAGCAACAATACGGTAATGCCGCAGGTGCCGACGAGGAACAAGTCGGCCGCCACCCGCACGGGCGGGGCCGGGTCGCTCCAGCCGTCCTTACCCGCGCACTGGCGGCCGTGTTCGGCCAGGGTGGCCGGGCTGGCGACCTGGTCGGGAACCTGGCCGAGGACCTGGCCGAGGACCGGGACGCGCGGTGTCGTCGCGCAGCCGGTCGCGAGCGCGGCCAGCACGGCGGCGGCCAGCCTAGCGGACATAGCTCGCCCCGTTCACGTCGAGCACCGCGCCCGTCATCGATGGCGGCGCGTCGAAGGCGAGGAAGCGCGCGACCTCGGCGACCTCTTCGGGCGAGGCCACGCGCCCGAGCGGAATGTCGGCGAGCAGCGCGTCGCCGCCCCGGCTCGACAGATATTCATCGGCCATGCCTGTCATGGTGAAGCCGGGGCATATCGCGAAGGCGAGGATTCCCTCGGCGGCGTAGCCCCGCGCGATCGTCTTGGTCACCGCGACCATGCCCGCCTTGGACGCGGCATAGTGCCAGTGCTGGGGCGAGTCGCCGCGGTAGGCCGCTCGGCTGGCGACGTTGACGATGCGCCCGGCGCTTCCGCGCTCGCGCCAGTGGTTCACCGCCAGGCGGCAAAGCTCGGCCGACGCGGTCAGGTTGACGCGCATGGTGTGCTCCCACCCCTCCACCCAATCCGCGTGAGCGCGATCGACCGGGTTGGCCTCGAACACGCCGGCGTTGTTGACGAGCACGTCGATCGTGCCGCCGGCTTGGGCGAGCGCCGCCTCCCAGAGCAGCGCGGGAGCGGCGGGATCGGCGAAGTCGGCGGGAATGCCGGTGCGGGTGCCGTGGCCGATCAGGGTCACCCCATCCTGCGTGAGGGCGGTCGCGATGGCCGCGCCGATGCCGCGGCTGGAGCCGGTGAGGAGGATGGTCGTCATGGACCGCGCCGTAGCCGTACGGCGGCCGTATCGTCGAGCTTAACTCACCGAAGCGGAGAAGGCCTCCGCCTCGCCCCGTAGTTTGCCCAGCTGCCCCGACATCTCGCCGAAGCGGGTGCCCAGCGTGTCGATCTCGGCGGCCATCGCCTGCGCATCGCCGCGAATCGCGCCGACCGCACCCGACATGGCGTTCGCCGCGAGCGCGGTCTCGTCCACGGCGGCGGTGATCGCGGTGACGGTCTGCGCCTGCGCGCCCATGGCCTGGCGGATGCGCTCGGCCGATGCCTGCACCTCCGACACGGTGGCTTTGATCGAGGCGTTGGTTTCGACGGTGGAACGGGTGGCCGACTGGATCGCCGCGATCTTGGCGGCGATGTCGTCGGTGGCGCGAGCGGTTTGGTTGGCGAGCGATTTGACCTCCTGCGCGACCACCGCGAAGCCCCGACCCGCGTCCCCGGCACGCGCGGCCTCGATCGTGGCGTTGAGCGCGAGGAGATTGGTCTGGCCCGCTATCTGACGGATGAGGCCGAGGATCGATTCGATCGATCTGGCGTGATCGGACAGCGTTTCGGACATGCTCACGGCCCGCCCCGCCTGATCGCCCGCCCGCGTGGCGATCTCGGCGGCGGCTTCGACCTCGACGCGCGCGTCCTCGATCGCGCGGATCAGTCCCGCTGCGGTGCCCGCGGCGTCGCGCATCGCGACCGCCGACTGTTCGGCGGCCATCGACACCTCGCCCGCCTTGCCCAGCATCCCTTGCGTGGCCGCCGACGCGCCGCGCGCCTGTTCGCGCACTTGTTCGCCCAACGTCGCCGCACCGTTGATCGCGTCGGCGATCCCGCCTTGGAAACGCTCGGCATGTTCGGCGCGGCGGGTCCGCGCGGCCCGCGCGTCGCATTCGCCGAGATGCGAGGCCATCACGTCCGCCTCCGCCTGCGTCAAACGGCTGAGTACGCCTATCATACGGACGAGACGCACGGGGTCGTCGCCGACGCGGTCGCGGATGATCTCCAACGCCCGGTTTCGCGAGTAGGCCAGCGATACGAGAAGCGCCGGGAGCGGAACGCCTTGTCTGTGGCCCTCCGTCGCGTGGTTCCGCGCGCGCGTGACCCATTCCTCGCCCCACGGATCGGCGAACGCGACGCGGGCATAATCCGCGCTGTCGTCGATGCGCCGTACGAGCACGTCGCCGACGACGATCGATCGCAGCGCCGCAGTCGACGGGAAATCGAAATACCGGTCCCAGAACGCCCGTGCGATCGCCTGATGGTCGGCCGGCGTCAGCAGCTCGCCGATTTCCGCGCAGACCGGGCCCATCGCGCCGTCCCAGTCGTAATCGCAAATCAGCTCGGCGGCGGTGCGGACGCTCCCGCTCCATCCGGCGGCGGTGCCCGCGGTCATGCCGCGACCTTGGCCGCGAACTCGCCCGCGCTCTGTTTAAGGGTGGTGAGCCGGCCGTCGAGCAGGTCGAAGCCGCGCCCGACGCCGTCGATCTCGGTCGCCACCGTCTCCGTATCCTCGCGGATGGCGGCAATGGTGTCGGACATGCAGTCGGCGGCCAGCGCGGTCTCGTCCACGGCGGCGGTGATCGCGGTGACGGTCTGCGCCTGCGCCTCCATGGCGTAGCGGA
Organism: uncultured Sphingomonas sp.; assembly: GCF_964235535.1. Classification (GTDB taxonomy): domain Bacteria; phylum Pseudomonadota; class Alphaproteobacteria; order Sphingomonadales; family Sphingomonadaceae; genus Sphingomonas. The sequence continues at coordinate 4,498 of NZ_CAXSBH010000054.1, read as the reverse complement.
TGCGCTCGGCGGACTCCTGTACCTCGGCGACGGTCGCCTTGATCGACGCGTTCGTCTCGACCGTCGAGCGGGTGGCGGACTGGATGGCGGCGATCTTGGCAGCGATGTCGTCGGTGGCGCGCGCGGTCTGGTTGGCGAGCGATTTGACTTCTTGGGCCACCACCGCGAATCCCCGACCCGCGTCCCCGGCGCGCGCGGCCTCGATAGTGGCGTTGAGCGCCAGGAGGTTGGTCTGGCCGGCGATGTCGCGGATGAGCCCCAGGATGCTCTCGATCGACTTGGCGTGGTCGGACAGCGTTTCCGACATGCCGACCGCCTGGCCCGCCTGGGCCGACGCCCGCGTGGCGATCTCGGCGGCGGCTTCGACCTCGACGCGCGCGTCCTCGATCGCGCGGATCAGTCCGGCAGCGGTCTGCGCGGCCTCGCGCATCGCGACGGCCGACTGTTCGGCGGCGGCCGCGACTTCGCTGGTCTTGCCCAGCATGCCGCGCGCCGCGCCGGATGCGCGTAGCCCCTGCGTGCGAAGGACATGGCCCTCCTCATTGCTGGAATGGGCGAGCGCGGCGATGCCGTCGCGGAACTCGGCCGCCAGCCGGTCCCGTTCGGCGCGGGCGTTGTGTTCGAAATAGGCGCTGTAAAGCGTCGCATAGACCTCGCATTCGAGCGAGCGCAGCCGGAACAGCAGATCCTTCATCCGCGCCCGCCGGTCGTCCGAGCCATCCAGCCGCTCGGATAGGATCTTGAGCGTCGCGCGGCCGCCCGCGTCGGTCATCGCCAGGATGGCGGTCAGCGATGTGCCCGCCGGATATGCGCCAGCGACCGTCCGCTCCGCCGATTGAACCCAGTCCCGATCGCCCGGGCGGGTAAACCGGTTCCGCAGATAGTCGATCCCGAGGTCGATCATGCGATCCCGGTCATGGGGAGCCCAATCCTGATGCGCCCCGTAATGGCGGCGCCACTGCGTCCAGTGCGCCTCGGAAATGGCGCGAGCGTCGGCCTCGATCACGCTCCACATCTCGTGTGCAAGCGCCAGGTCCGCGGGGCCGAGGTCGAGCAGCCGCATGCGCTCCGCCAGGTCCAGGGTGGCGCTGATGCTGCCGGGTGCGGGAAGGATGATCGTCACTGCGCTGGCGCTCCGGTCGGAAGATGGTCGGTGCCGGCATAGGGCGACATAGGTTAAAGGTCGGTAAGGGATGCGCCGGTCCGCAGTCGGCCCGGCGCTTGCATCGCGGAACGCCCGGCCTAATAGGTTCGGCGCTATCCCTTTTCGTCAGGACCATACGCCTTGGCCAGCCGCCCTCAAGCACGACCGCTTTCGCCGCATCTCGGCATTTGGAGGTGGGGGCCGCATATGCTCGTCTCCATCCTCCACCGCGCGACTGGCGTAAGCATGGCGATGGTCGGCTTCCCGCTCCTGGTCTGGTGGCTGGTGGCGACCGCGGCGGGCGGCGAGGCTTATGCGACCTTCCGCGACGTATTCACGACCGACGAGGGCAACCTCAACATCATCGGCTGGGTGGTGGGCGTCGGGCTGTCGCTGGCCTTCTTCGAGCATATGACGACGGGCGTTCGCCACCTCGTGCTCGATATGGGGGCGGGGTACGAGCTGAAGCGCAACAAACTCGGGGCGCTCGCCTGCATGGTGATCGCCGTGGTGCTGACCGCATTGTTCTGGCTCGTGATGGGACTTCGCTGATGGGTACGGGCACCAGCATCGGTCGCGTTCGCGGGTTGGGCGCGGCCAAAGAGGGGACGCACCATTGGTGGCGTCAGCGGCTGACCGCGGGCTCCAACTTCCTGTTGATGGCGTGGTTCATCTTCTCGCTCACCCGGCTTCCAGGCTTCGGCTATGACAGCGTTCGCGCCTGGATGTCGTCGGGCTGGGTGGCGGTGCCGCTGCTGCTGCTCGTCACGTCGGTGGTGTATCATTTCCGGCTCGGGCTTCAGGTTGTGATCGAGGACTATCAGCATAATGAGAGTCGGGTCGTGTTTATCGTCCTGCTCAACCTATATGCTCTGGTGGTATACGCGATCGCCGTTTTCTCCATCCTCAAGATCGCTTTTGGAGCCGCAAGCTAATGCCTGCCGCATACAAGATTATCGATCACACCTACGACGCGGTCGTCGTCGGCGCGGGCGGTTCGGGCCTGCGCGCGGCGATGGGCATCGCGGAGGGCGGGCTCAAGACCGCCTGCATCACCAAGGTGTTCCCGACGCGCAGCCACACGGTCGCCGCGCAGGGCGGGATCGCCGCGTCGCTCGGCAACATGGGTCCGGACCATTGGACCTGGCATATGTACGACACCGTCAAGGGCTCCGACTGGCTCGGCGACCAGGACGCGATTGAGTATATGGTCCGCGAGGCCCCGCAGGCGGTCTATGAGCTTGAGCATGCGGGCGTGCCGTTCAGCCGCACGGACGAGGGTCGCATCTATCAGCGCCCGTTCGGCGGCATGATGCAGAATATGGGCGAGGGTCCACCCGCGCAACGCACCTGCGCCGCCGCCGACCGCACCGGCCATGCGATGCTGCACTCGCTCTACCAGCAGAGCCTGAAGTACGACACCGACTTCTTCATCGAGTATTTTGCGCTCGATCTGATCATGGAGAACGGTCAGTGCCGGGGCGTCGTCGCGCTGTGCATGGAGGACGGGTCGATCCACCGCTTTCGCAGCCACACGACCGTGCTGGCGACGGGCGGCTACGGCCGCTGCTATTTCTCCGCGACTTCCGCGCACACCTGCACCGGCGACGGCAACGCGATGGCGCTGCGGGCAGGGCTGCCGCTCCAGGACATGGAGTTCGTCCAGTTCCACCCGACCGGCATCTACGGCGCGGGCGTATTGATCACCGAAGGCGCGCGCGGCGAGGGCGGCTATCTGACCAACTCGGAGGGCGAGCGCTTCATGGAGCGCTACGCCCCGTCCGCCAAGGACCTGGCGTCGCGCGACGTCGTCTCGCGGTCGATGGCGATGGAGATGCGCGAGGGCCGCGGCGTCGGCAAAGAGAAGGACCACATCAACCTTCACCTCGACCATATCGACCCCAAGGTGCTTCATGAGCGCCTGCCGGGCATCACCGAGACGGGCAAGATCTTCGCCGGCGTCGACCTGACGCGCCAACCGCTGCCGGTCACGCCGACGGTACATTACAATATGGGGGGCATCCCGACCAACTATCACGGAGAGGTCGTGCGGCTGAAGGACGGCGATCCCGACAGCGTCGTCCCCGGCCTGTTCGCGGTCGGCGAGGCGGCATGCGTGTCCGTCCACGGCGCGAACCGGCTGGGCTCGAACAGCCTGATCGACCTGGTCGTGTTCGGTCGCGCCACGGGTCTGCGCATCCGCGACATCCTGAAGCCCTCGACCGGACACAACCCGCTGCCCAAGAGCTCGGAGGAACTGTCGCTCGGCCGGCTAGACCGTTTTCGTCATGCTAACGGCGGGTCGCGGACGTCGGAGATCCGCAACGAGATGCAGCGCACGATGCAGCGCCACTGCGCTGTGTTCCGCGACAACGAGCTGTTGTCCGAGGGGCAGGCCAAGATCGCGAGCACCTATCGCCGCTTGGCCGACATTGCGGTCAGCGACCGCTCGCTGATCTGGAACACCGACCTGATCGAGGCGATGGAGCTCGACAATCTCGTCGCACAATCGGTCGTGACGATGGAGTCCGCCGCCAACCGCCAGGAGTCGCGCGGCGCGCACGTCAACGAGGACTATCCCGACCGCGACGACGGCGAATGGATGAAGCACACCATCACCACCTTCGAAGGCTGGGGCGGCGAAGGCGGCGCGACCGCGATCGATTACCGCCCGGTGCACGCCTACACGATGACCGACGACGTGGAGTATATCAAGCCGAAGAAGCGGGTGTATTGATGCCGGGCGAGACGACACGGCCCGACTATGCGAACCTTCATCGTCAGAAGGTAATCGGGCCCGTCGCCTCGACCAGCAATCATTGGAACCAGCGAGTTTACGAATTGGTGTGTGGAAGGTGCGATCATCGCCATGGTGCCAATGGGTGCGACATTCACATTCGCCGCTGCCCGAACTATCAGGCCGGGAAGCCGGGTCTTGCTCTGACGTAGGAGCCTACACGATGACGCTCTGGACCCTTCACGCTTCCTATGATCCCGAAGCCGCGGTCTGGTACACTTTGGATTGCGATGTGCCAGGGCTGGTGACCGAGGGCGAAACGCTGGAGCGTCTTCGCGACCGTGCGGCGGCAGTCATGCCGGAGCTGCTAACCGACAACGCCCACCTCATTCCGGAAACACGACGCGACGGGCCGCACTCACTTCGTCTGGTTGCCTTTCACGAAAGCACCATCCCGGTCGCGGCTTGATGGGAGGCGCGTATGGTCGCGAGCTGAAGCGCATCTTGGCCGCGCATGGGTGTCGCTTCGTACGGCACGGAAAGGGCGATCATGAGATTTGGTTTAGGCTCCGTACTCAATCAGCTTGCGGTTGATCGTGTGGACTGGTTCAAGGCGT
>NZ_CAXSBH010000053.1:0-20573 GCF_964235535.1 uncultured Sphingomonas sp. | reverse complement strand
TCGCGCCCGCGTCCGGATAGCGCTCCAGGCTGTTCGCGGCCTCCGCGAACGCCGCGCGCGCGCCGGGAGGCGTGCCGAGCGGGTTCTCGTTGGACGAGAGCTTCACGACGCGGCGACCGTCGTCGGTGGTGGAGCGCCCCGGAACGTAGGGCGCGATGTCAATGATCCAGGGCTTGGGGACGGGGCCGTGAGCGTTGGCGTTCATGGGGCGGGCTGTAGCGGCGGCCGGGTTGCCTTGCAAAGGCGGCGGTCCTAGCCGGACGGCCATGTCGTTCGACCCCATGTCCCAGGATCGGCGCTTCGGCCTCGATCGGCGCGTGACGCTCCCCGGGCCGCTCGCGCTCGATGGGGGTGGGAATCTGTCGCCGGTCGAGATCGCCTACGAGACCTATGGGACGCTCGACGCCGACCGCTCGAACGCCGTGCTGATCTGCCACGCGCTGACCGGCGACCAGCATGTCGCGAGCGTCCATCCGCGCACCGCCAAGGCCGGTTGGTGGACGCGGATGGTGGGGGAGGGGAGGCCGATCGACCCGGCCCGGCATTTCGTGGTGTGCGCCAACGTGCTGGGTAGCTGCATGGGATCGTCGGGACCCGCGAGCGAGGGACCGGACGGGCGGCCGTTCGCGATGCGTTTTCCGGTGATCACGGTTCGCGACATGGTCCGCGCGCAACGAATGCTGCTCGACCATCTGGGCGTCGAGCGGTTGCGCGCCGTGGTGGGCGGATCGATGGGCGGCATGCAGGCGCTCAGCTGGGCCGCGACCTTTCCCGACCGCGTGCGCGCGGCGGTGGTGATCGCCTCGACCGCCAGGCACACCGCGCAGAACATCGCGTTTCACGAGGTCGGACGCCAGGCGGTGATGGCCGATCCGAACTGGCGCGGCGGCGACTATTACGGCGGGGACGGGCCAACCGCCGGGCTAGCGGTCGCGCGGATGGCGGCGCACATCACCTATCTGTCGGAGGCGGGGCTGACGGAGAAGTTCGGGCGCAAGCTCCAGGCGCGCGACACCAAGGGGTTCGGGTTCGACGCGGATTTCCAGGTCGAGAGCTATCTGCGGCACCAGGGAATCAGCTTCGTCGACCGGTTCGACACCAACTCGTACCTCTATATCACCCGGGCGATGGATTATTTCGATTTGGCCGAGGAGCATGGCGGACTGCTGGCGAACGCGTTCCGGGGCAGCCGGACTCGCTTCTGCCTGGTCAGCTTCGACACCGACTGGCTGTATCCCACAGCCGAATCGCGCCGGGTCGTCCATGCGCTCAACGCGGGCGGCGCGGCGGCGAGCTTCGTGGAACTAGCGAGCCCGTTCGGCCATGACGCCTTCCTGCTCGACAACCCGGAACTGAGCCGCGTCGTCGATGGCTTCCTGCGGGCCGACGCGTGACCTTGCGGGCCGACCTCCGGATCATCGCCGGACATGTCGCGGCCGGTAGCCGGGTGCTCGATATCGGGTGCGGCGACGGCGCGCTGATGGCGGCGCTGCGCGACGGGAAGGGGGTGGACGCACGCGGGCTGGAGATCGACGGGGCCAACGTCGCGGCCGCGCTCGCGCGCGGGCTGTCGGTGGTGCAGGGCGACGCCGACCGCGATCTGGCCGAGTATCCGGACGCCAGTTTCGACTATGCCGTGCTCAGCCAGACGTTGCAGACCACGCGCGCGCCCGACCAGGTGCTCGGCCACCTGCTGCGGATCGGCGGACGCGCGTTCGTGTCGTTCCCCAACTTCGCCCACTGGCGCGTGCGGCTGTCGCTGCTGCGCGGCGGGAGGATGCCGGTGACGCGGCTGCTGCCCGAACGGTGGTACGACACGCCCAACATCCACCATCTGACCGTGGACGACTTCCGCGCCTTCGTCGCCGAGCGCGGGATCATGGTGGAACGGGCCTGGTTCCTGGCCGGATCGGGGCGGACCGGACCCGCGAACGCCAACCTGCTGGCGGAACATGCGGTGTTCTTGCTAAAGATTTAATCGAGATTAAAGGAACCAGCCAAAAGCGGCGGCGTTGCCTATCTTATTGCGTAATCTGGATTAAATATGGGCAAGACCGCACTGATCGTCGAGGATGAGATCTTCGTCGCCTTGGATCTGGAACGCATCCTGACCGATGCGGGCTATTCGGTGTGCGCGATCGCGCCCGACAGCGAGGCCGCGCTCGCCGCCGCGCCCGCGTGCGACTTCGCACTGGTGGACGTCAATCTGCGCGACGGCTGCACCGGCCCGGACATCGCGCGCCGGATCGCGCGCGATCACGGGGTAAAAGTCGTGTTCGTCACCGCCAACCCCGCCCAGATCGGCGAGGCCGCGCATGCGCTGGGCTATGTGCGCAAGCCGTTCAGCGAGGCCGCAATCTTGGCCGCTGCCAAGCTGGCGGGAAGCGAGCAGGCTGCGGCCGCCAAAGACGGCCTTCGGCAGATCGGCCGCGCCACTTAGGCCCGCTGAGCCTATCCCCGGTCGAACGCGGATAGCGGCACGTCGAGCGTCACCACCAGCCCGTCCGGTCGCCAGTCGCGCCGGATTTCGCCACCAAGTTGACGCACCGCGCTCAGTTCGACCAGTTGCGTGCCGAAGCCGATATGGTCGCCCGGCGCGACCACCGGCGGGCCGCCGCGTTCGGTCCAGCGAACCGTCGCGCGTCCTTCGCCCCGCGCGATCGTGACCGTCACCGCGCCGCCATCGGCCGACAGCGCCCCGTATTTGGTCGCGTTGGTCGCGAGCTCGTGGAACAACAGCGCAACCGGGGTGGCGGATCGGTCGTCGATGGGCAGGTCGTCGCCCTCGATGCGGATGCGGTCATAGGGCGCGAACAGTTCGGCGAGCAGGCCGTGGAAGGAGTCGGGCGCTACGTCGCGCCGGGAATAGGCGCTGTGCGGCCGCACAAAATCATGCGCGCGGCCGAGCGCGGTGATCCGGTCCCGCAGGTCGGCCGCGGCATCCGCCATGCCCGGGCGCTTCTTGGCCGCGAGCGAGATCAGGCCGGAGATGACGGAAAAGATGTTCTTGATGCGGTGGCTCAGCTCCTGGGAGACGACCTCGCGCTCCTCCGATGCGAGCTTCTGCTCGTGGATGTCGGTGCAAGTGCCGACCCAGCGGGTGATCGGGCCGTTCCCCTCCCGCACGGCCAGCGCGCGGCCCAGCACCCAGCGATAGATGCCATCATGGCGGCGCAGGCGATATTCGATTTCGTACGGATTGCCCGTGGCCAGACAATCGGCCCAACCAAGCGAGGCGCGCTCCTGGTCGTCGGGGTGGAAGATCCCGTTCCACTCCTCGCCATCGGTCGATCCGGCGGCCAAGCCCGTGAACTCGTACCACCGCGCATTGTAATAATCGTGGAAGCCGTCGGGCTGCGTCGACCACACCATCTGCGGCATGGCATCGGCGAGCAGGCGGAGACGGTTCGCGCTCTCGGTCAGCTGCGCCAGGTTCTTGGCGCGCGCCTCCTCGCGCGCGCGCTCGGCGCGGCGATCGTCCAGGCGGCCCATCGCGGCCTTGGCGAGGATCTCGAGTCCATGGCGCTGAACGTCGGTCAGGCCCTCGCGCGCGGTCGTGTCGTACACGCACACGCTGCCCAGCGTCTCGCCCTCCGGCGTGACGAGCGGCGCGCCCGCATAGAAGCGCAGGGCGAAACCGCCCGTGACGTACGGATTGGCCGCAAAGCGCGGGTCGGCGGTGGCATCCGGGACGACCGAGACGCCGGGCTCGTCCATGAAGTGCGTACAGAAGCTCAGGTCGCGCGGGGAGCCGGGCAGGTCGACACCGTGCGCGGACAGAAAATGCTGATAATCGTCGTCCATCACCGTCACGGTGGCGAGCGGCGCGCCGAGCAGCTCGGCCGCGAAATCGGCGAGGTCGGCCATGTCGCGCCGCGCGGTCGCGCCCGCGACGTCGTAGGGAGCCACGACGCGCGCTCGCTCCCCCGGATCGCCGGCGTCACCTATATGGGGAGAGTCCAAGCGATCCCCTTAGAACGGTACGTCGTCATCGAGATCGTCCGCGAAGCCGCCGCCCTGGCCGAAGCCGCCGCCCTTGGCCCCGCCGCCGCCGCGGGCCGCGCCGCCGCCATAGCCGCCGCCCGGTCCGCCGCCGCCATATTCGTCACCGCCGCCGCCGAAGTCGCGGCCGCCACCTCCACCGCCGCCGCCCTCACCGCCGGCTCGGTCGAGCATCGTCATCACGCCATTGAAGCGCGGGATCACCACCTCGGTCGTGTAGCGGTCGGCCCCATTCTGGTCCTGCCACTTGCGGGTCTGTATCTGTCCCTCGAGATAGACCTTGGCGCCCTTACGCAGGTATTTCTCGGCGGTCTCGGCGATGCGCTCGTCGTTGATGACGATATTGTGCCACTCGGTCTTCTCCTTCTTTTCCCCCGACTGGCGGTCCTTCCACGATTCGGAAGTGGCGAGCGTCAGCTTGACGATCTTGCCGCCGTTCTGGAACGATTTGGATTCGGGGTCCTTGCCCAGATTGCCGACCAGGATGACCTTGTTGACGCTGCCCGCCATATGCTCTCCGTTACAGGCCGAACGCCACCGCCGACCAATAGGTTATACCCGCCATCACGTAGGCGGTCGCGAACAAATAGCCAACCATGAAGGCGGGCCACTTCCACCCGTTGGTTTCCCGCCTGGCGACGGCGATCGTGGAGATGCATTGCGGCGCGAACACGAACCACATCAGGAACGCGAGCGCGGTCGGCAGGCTCCAGCGGGTACGCAGGTTGTCGCGGATCGTCCGCGCGCCGCTCGCCCCTTCCGGATTGTCGACCGCATAGACGGTGCCGATCGCCGCCACCGCCACCTCGCGCGCGGCCATGGCGGGGATCAGCGCCAGCGCGATGTCGCGGTTGAAGCCGATCGGGGCGACGATCACCTCGACGCCGTTCGCGATACGGCCCGCGACCGAATAATCGACCGGCGACACGGTGCTGCCTTCGGGCGGCTTGGGAAAGCTGAGCAGCGCCCACAGCACGATCGTCGTCACCGCGATGATCGACCCCGCGCGCTTCAGGAACACCGCGGCGCGCGACCATAGGCCGATCAGCAGATCGCGAGGGCGGGGCCACTGGTATTTGGGCATCTCGAGCATGAAGCCCGACGACGCGCCCTTGGTGACGGTCCGCCGCAGCACCAGCGCCGCGACGAACGCGCCGACGATGCCAAACAGATACAACCCGAACAGCACGATCCCCTGCAGCCCGACGAACGGCGCGAGCTGGCGATCGGGGATGAACGCGCCGATGATCACGGTATAGACCGGCAGCCGCGCGGAGCAGGTCATCAGCGGCGCGACGAGGATGGTCGTCAGCCGGTCCTGCTCGTCGTCGATCGTGCGCGTCGCCATGATGCCCGGCACCGCGCAGGCGAAGGACGACAGGAGCGGGATGAAGGCGCGCCCCGAGAGCCCTGCGCGCGCCATTATCCGGTCCATCAGGAACGCCGCGCGGACCATGTAGCCCGACGCTTCGAGCACCAGGATGAAGCCGAACAGGATCAGGATCTGCGGCAGGAACACGACCACCGCGCCGACCCCCGCGAGCACGCCGTCGGTCAGGAGGTCGCGGACCCAACCGCCCGGCATAACGGCCTCGACCTGCGCCGTCAGAAAAGCGAGCCCGTTCTCGATCCAGCCGATCGGTGCCTCCGACCAGCTGAACACCGCCTGGAACATGACGAAGAGCAGGGCGACGAGGAGGATAGGACCGAAAACGGGGTGGAGTGCGACGCCGTCGATCAGGTGCGCCCAGCGCCGCGCGGGCGTCTCGCTCACGACCGCCGCCGCCGCGAGCACGCGGGCGCGCTTCTGAAGGACCCCCAGCGGTTCGGGCTCGGCGGCGGGGCGGGGCCTGGACGTCGCGGCGAGCGCGGCGGCTTCCAGCAGGTCGGGAAGCCCGCGCCGCCGGACCGCCACCGTCGGCAGCACGGGCACGCCCAGTTCGCGCGCGAGGGCGTCGGGGTCGAGCACCAGCCCGTCGCGCTCGGCCAGGTCGACCATGTTGAGCGCGACCACGACGGGCAACCCCAGCGCGATGATCTGGAGGCAAAAGCGCAGGTGATTGTCGAGATTGGCGGCGTCGAGCACGACGACCAGCGCGTCGGGCCGCCGCTCGCCCGCCAACCTGCCCATCACCATATCGCGCGTCACCGCCTCGTCGGGTGAAACGGGATCGAGGCTGTAGGCGCCGGGCAGGTCGACCAGTTCGGCGGGGCGACCGTCGGGAAGGACCAGCCGCCCCGATTTGCGCTCGACGGTGACGCCCGGGTAGTTGCCCACTTTCTGCCGCGCGCCGGTGAGCGCGTTGAACAGCGCGGTCTTACCGGCGTTGGGATTGCCGACGAGCGCTACGAGCGGGGCGGGCGTCATGCCCTTCGGCGTTGGTGGAGGGTCAGGCCGCCACGGGCGCGACGTCGGCGGTCGAGACATGGATCACGGCGGCGACCGCGCGGCGGATCGCGACGGTCATGCGCCCGATCCGGCAGGCGATCGGGCCGCCACGCAAGCCCGCGCGGTGCAGCACCTCGACGCCGACCCCCTCGTCGAAGCCGAGCTCGCGCAAGCGGCGAGCCTCGGAGAGACCCAGCCGATCCCATTCGATGGCCGACACTGTCGCGCGCTGGAAACGCGGGAGAGACTCGAGGCTCAGGGCGGGAGAGATGCGCTGGGACATATCCATATGCGAGTGATTATCACTAACCGTTGCTGGTGGGAAGCCCTTTGCGAACAACTCGCAAGCAGCGCCGCCTACCGCTCCGGATAGCGCAGCCGCCCGACGAAGCGCGACAGGCTGGGACGGTAGAGCGAACGGTTGGCCATGCCCGCCTTCAGCTTCTCGAACCGAAGGATGCCGTCGATGCGGCGATCCAGGAACGCGCGGGTGTCGGCGAAGTCCTCGCTGTCGTCGTTCAGGAACACCGACACCGTCGCGGCGTAGACGCCGAGCAGGATCGTGCGCTTGGTATAGTGGTTCAGGTCGGTCGCGGTATCGCCCGCGCGCCGCCAAATCAGATCGACCGTCCGCCAGCCGAGCCGGGCGGCGCGCGTGACGTTGCCCGGCGTGGCGAGCACCGCCAGCGCGCGGCGCAGCGCTTCGCGATCGGGCGCGACCACCTCCAGCCGCGCCTCGACCTGGAGCGCGATGCGCTCGCGGATCCTGGCGGCCGCGAGCCGGTCGGTGGGGACGGTCTCCGTCATCCGCGCGTCGACGTACGCGAACCAGGCGTCGATCATGTCGACCGCGCCCTTCGGATAGGCGAGGCGGGCCACGTCGCGGTCAACCCCGGCCTCGTCGGCGGCCAGCCCAAGCGCCGCGTCGCCCCAGCCGTCGAAGCCCGCATTGGCGGCGATGCCGGGCGCGAGCGCGAGGCGCAGCTCATCGAGGGTCGCGTCGGACAGATCGGTCATGCCGGCTCCTTTACCGTACCGATATCGGCTTGCGGTCCGCCGCCCGCAACCGCCGGCCCGCGCCGGACGAGCACCAGGGCTGCGGCGACCAGCGCGATGCCGAGCAGGTCGGGAGCCCCAAGCTTCTCGCCATAGACGATCCACCCGACGGTCCCGGCCACGACCGGCTGCGTCAGCAGCGCGATCCCGATTACGAGCGGGGACAGCTTGCCCAGCGCATAGATCATCAGCCCCTGGCCCAGCACCTGGCTGGCGAGCGCGAGCCCGACCAGCGGTACCCAGTCGCCAGGCCATATCCGCTCGCCGAGGACCCAGGCGAACAGCAGCAGCGGCAGCACGCTGGCGAGCGTCGACAGCGCGAGCGCGGGCATCGGGGCCATCGTGTCCCGCGCGCGCGCCATGCAGATGAAATAGACGGTGTAGAGGATGCCGGCGAGCAGGCAGAGCAGGTCGCCGGTCAGGTTGCGCGGATCGAGCTGGTAGCTGCGCCCCATCAGCAACACCGCCCCGACCGTCGCCAGCAACAGCGCGACCGCTTGGGCTCGCGTCGGCCAGGCGCGCGCGATCAGGAAGCCGTAGACCGGAAAGATCAGCGTCGCCGAATTGCCGAACAGCGTCGCGTTGGCGAGCGTGGTGCGCAGGATGCCCAGATGCCAGGCGGCCAGGTCGGCGGCGAAGCAGACGCCGCCGGCCGCCAGCATCCACCATAGCCCACGCCCCAACCGCATCGGCCGCGCGCCGGAGCCCCAGGCGAGCGCGACGAGCAAAGGCGCGGCGAGCGCGATCCGCCAGAAGCCCGACGCGACCGGGCCCGTATCGGCCAACCGTACGAACCACGGCCCGAACGCCAGCGCGACGTTGGAGACGACCAGGGCGGCGAACGCGCGCGTGCTTGGGGCGGGCGAAGTAGAAGTTGGAGCGTCCGCCGGGTGCATGCCGCGCCATAGCCGCCTATGTCGCGGCGACACAGTCCGAACGGAGCGCACCATGCCGAGCCTCTTCGATCCTATCCAGCTGGGCGCGATCCACGCCCCCAACCGCATCCTCATGGCCCCGCTCACCCGTGGTCGAGCGACCAGGGACGCGGTGCCGACGCCGATGATGGTCGACTATTACGCCCAGCGCGCGGGTGCCGGGCTGATCATCTCGGAGGCGACGGGCATCAGCCGCGAGGGGCTGGGCTGGCCTTATGCGCCCGGCCTGTGGACCGACGAGCAGACGGAGGCATGGGTGCCGGTGATCGACGCGGTCCACGCCGCGGGCGGGCGCATCGTCGCGCAGCTGTGGCATATGGGGCGGCAGGTGCATTCGTCGGTGATCGGCGGACAGCCCGTCTCCTCCTCGGCTACCGCGACCGAGGGCAAGGCGCATACCTTCGAGGGCAAGCAGCCGTTCGAGGAAGCGCGACCGCTGGCCGAGGCCGAGATGCCGCGGTTGCTCGACGATTACGCGCTGGCGACGCGCAACGCGCTCGCGGCCGGGTTCGACGGGGTGCAGATTCACGCCGCGAACGGCTATCTGATCGACCAGTTCCTGCGCGACGGGGCCAACTACCGCACCGACGCCTATGGCGGCTCCCCCGAGAACCGCATCCGCCTGCTTCGCGAAGTGACCGAGCGCGTGGCGTCGGTGGCGGGCGCGGACCGCACGGCGGTGCGCCTGTCCCCCAATGGCGACAGCCAGGGCGTGGACGATAGCGATCCGGTGTCCGTCTTCATCCCCGCCGTCCGCGCGCTCGGCGAGATCGGCATCGCATTCCTCGAACTGCGCGAGCCCGGACCCGAAGGCACCTTCGGCCGCACCGACGTACCGCGCCTGTCCCCCGCCATCCGCGAGGCGTTCGCCGGGCCGCTGGTGCTCAATTCCGACTATGGCCAAGCGAACGCGCGGGAGAAGCTCGACGCCGGCACGGCCGACGCGATCGCGTTCGGGCGGCCGTTCATCGCCAACCCCGACCTGGTCGACCGCTTCCGCTCGGGCGAGCCGCTCGCGCCCGACGACATGAAGACGTGGTACAGCCAGGGACCGGAAGGGTATGTCGACTACCCGGCGCTGGCGCGCGTGGCGGCGTGATCACCAACCCTTTCCCGCCTTTGCGGGAGAGGCAAAGACGTGGCGTAGCCGCGGCGAGGGTGAGGGGTGGGCCTCTCCGGGAGAGGTCCGGCCCTCACCTTGGCGCTTCGCGCCGGTCCCTCTCCCGCGAAAGCGGGAGAGGGTTACGAGAACCGATCCCGAAGCGCCAGCATCGCGAGTGCCGCCTGGGCCGCGCCGCCGCCTTTGTCGCCCTCGGTCGGGCGCGCTCTTGCCAGCGCCTGGGCCTCGTTCTCCACGGTCAGGATGCCGTTGCCGATCGCCAGGCCGTCCAGCGTCAGCGCCATGATCGCACGCGCGGACTCGCCCGCGACGATCTCGAAATGATAGGTCTCGCCGCGGATCACGACGCCGAGCGCGACGAACGCGTCGTACGACTCCGCCGCGAGCGCGATCACGCCGGGCAGCTCGAGCGCGCCGGGGACGGTGATCGTCTCGTGCTCGTGCCCCGTCGCCTCGATCGCTCTCCGAGCGCCCTCCAGCAGCAGGTCGTTCAGATGGTCGTAGAAGCGCGCCTCGACGATCAGGATGCGTGCCATCCCTACTCGCCCCCGGTGCCGGGGATCGCGCGCTCGCCGACGATGCTGAGGCCGTAGCCGTCGAGCGCGACCAGCGTATGGTGCGTGTTGGTCAGCAGCACCATGTCCTGCACCCCCAATTCCGCCAGGATCTGCGCGCCGACGCCGTAATCCCGCAGCTCCTCGATCTCCGGCGCGCCCGCGCCCTTGCCCTCGCCGCGCAACTTGATGAAGCGCGACACCGAGTCCTTCATCGGCCGGTTGATGACGACGATCACGCCCTCGCCCTCCTCCGCGATCAGCTCCATCGATCGCGACAGGAGCCCGGTGCGCTCCGACTCCTCGCCGAACATGTCGACGAAGTAGGATGCGGTGTGCATCCGCACGAGCGTCGGCTTGTCCGGGTCGATATGCCCCTTCACCAGCGCGATCGTCTCGTCGCCGCTCGCCTTGTTGTAGTAGGTGATCGCGCGCCACTGCCCGCCCCAGCGCGACTGGAACGGCATCTCCGCGCGCTTCTCGACCAGATGGTCGTAGCGGCGGCGGTACGCGATCAGGTCGCGGATCGTGCCGATCTTCAGCCCATGGAACTGCGCGAAGGTGACGAGGTCGTCGAGGCGGCTCATCGTGCCGTCCTCGTTCATGATCTCGCAGATCACGCCCGACGGGTTCAGCCCCGCCAGCCGCGACACGTCGACCGCCGCCTCCGTATGCCCCGTGCGCACCAGCACGCCGCCGTCGCGCGCGATCAGGGGGAAGACGTGGCCGGGCGTCACGATCTCGTCGCGGCCCTTGGACGAATCGATCGCGACAGCGACGGTCCGCGCGCGGTCGGCGGCCGAGATGCCCGTCGTCACCCCGTCGCGCGCCTCGATCGATACGGTGAAGGCGGTCTCGTGGCGCGTGCCGTTATGGCGGCTCATCAAGTCCAGCCCGAGCTCCTCGACGCGGCGCTTGGTGAGCGCCAGGCAGATCAGCCCGCGACCATGCTTGGCCATGAAATTGATCGCGTCGGGTGTCGCCATCTGCGCGGGGATGACCAGGTCGCCCTCATTCTCGCGGTCCTCGTCGTCTACCAGGATGAACATGCGGCCGTTCTTGGCCTCGTCGATGATCTCCTCGGGCGAGGAAAGGAAGGCATGGCGCAGGCGCGACAGCTCGGGCCGCGAGGAACTAGGCTGCACCATGATAGGCCTCCATTCGCTTCAGATAGCGCGCGAGCACGTCGATCTCGATGTTGACCGCCATCCCCGGCTCCAGCCCGCCGAGCGTCGTCGCGCCTTGCGTATGCGGGATGACGTTGATCCAGAAGCGCGATCGCGCGCCCTCGTCGGCGACGCCGTTGACGGTGAGCGACACGCCGTCGATCGTGATCGATCCCTTGCCCGCCACGTACGGCGCGATGTCGGCGGGAACGGCGATGTCGATCCGCTTCGAGTCGCCCTCGGCGGCGACGGCGACGACCTCGGCGACGCCGTCGACATGACCGGTGACGATATGTCCGCCCATCTCATCGCCGAGCTTCATCGCGCGTTCGAGATTCAGGCGGCGGCCCTCGCGCCACTGGCCCTGGGCGGTGCAGGACAGCGTCTCGCCCGACACATCGACCGCGAACCAGCCCGGCCCGCCCGCCGGCGACTTGTCGACCACGGTCAGGCACACGCCCGAGCAAGCGATCGACGCGCCGAGATCGACGCTGCCCGTGTCGTAGGCGGTACGCACGACCACGCGCATGTCGCCGCGCGTCTCGATGCTGTCGATCGTGCCGATATCGGTGATTATGCCGGTGAACATCGCGTCAGCTCCTCCGGCGCTCGTAGACCTCGAGCCGGTCGCCGCCAAGCCCGCGCGCGTCGTGCAGCCGCCACCGCCCATGCGCCGCGGCTAGGTCGGGGAGGCCGATATCGCCGATCGCGGACAGCCCGCCGCCGATGACGATCGGCGCGCGGTAGAGGAGGAGGCGGTCGACGAGGTCGGCGGCCAGGAACGCGGCGGCGGTGGCCGCGCCACCCTCGACGAGGAGGTGGTCGCCGCCCGGGAGGTCGGCAACGGCGTGGGGACTCGCGATAACCTCCCATCTCCTTCCGTCATCCCCGCGCAAGCGGGGACCCACCTCCGACCCGTCGTGCATCGCCGATCCGGCGGGAGATGGGCCCCCGCCTGCGCGGGGGTGACGGGTCAGGAGAATGCGTCGAGGACTGCGCCCCTCCAGCCCCGCCAGCCGAACGTCCAGCGTCGGCGCGTCCGCTTCCCACGTACCTCGCCCGACCAGGATCGTCTCGTGCCGCGCGCGCTCCAGATGGGCGTGCGCGCGCGAGGCCGGGCCGGTGATCCAACGGCTCTCGCCCGATGCGGTCGCGATGCGGCCGTCGAGCGAGGTGGCGAGCTTGAGCGTGACATGCGGCCGGCCGTGGGTCCGGCGCGTGAGGAACCCCGCCATCGACCGCTGTGCGTCCTCCGCGCGGATGCCGACCGCGACCGCCACTTCCGCCGCGCGTAACCGCGCGAACCCGCCGCCATCCGTGCGCGGATCGGGATCGCCCAGCGCCGCCACCACCCGCGCGACGCCGGCCTCGACCAACGAATCCGAACAGGTCGGCCCGCGTACCGACCGGTGCGCGCACGGCTCCAGCGTCGTATAGCAAGTCGCGCCGCGCGACTCCGCGCCCGCCTGTTCCAGCGCCATCGCTTCGGCATGCGGCCGCCCGCCGATTTGCGTCCAGCCGCGCCCGACGACGCGGCCATCCCGGACGATGACGCAGCCGACATTGGGGTTGGGCGCGGTCCGCCCGCGCCCACGCTCGCCCAGCGTCAACGCCGCGCCCATCCAGCGTGCATCGTCGTCCGTCAGAGACCTACGCTTTTCAGATTGTCGTCGAGCCGCTTGAACGACGCCTGGCGCTCCAGCTCGAGCTTGCGGCGCTCGGCCAGCCGCTCGGCCTTGATCGCGCCGTCGATCTTCTGCTGCGCCGTGATCTGCGCGTCGGTGCGGTCGAGGCGATATTGCTCCACATAGATGATGTCGGGCGTGTAGGTCTCCTCGATCTGACCGTCGAACGCGAAGGCGTAGACGAAGAAGCCGGTCACCATCATCGCCAGCAGCAGGAAGCCGAGTTCGTACGGCTCGCGCCCGTTCAGGAAGCGCCGCAGGTCGAGGAACGCGCGGATGGGCGACAGGCGGGCGAAGAATTGCATGGAGCAGGAGATAGTCGGCCCGCACGGGCTTTGCGAGCCCATGCGACCGAACCGTCCGTCGGTCGTTTTCGGAGGAAGGAGACCCGTGATGCTCGAACATGTTCCCGCCTGGCTGGGCCGTACGCTGTCGGGGGTGCGCGCCGGCCCCGAGAAGCTGGCGGTGGTGCAGCTCGCCGCCGGGCTGCCCGAGCTCGAGCTGATGAGCCCCGCCTTTGCGCATGGCGGCCGCCTGCCGCCGCGCTTCACCGCCGACGGGGCTGGCGCGTCGCCGCCGCTCGTATGGACCGCGCCGCCTGCCGGGACCGCCCGGCTGGCGCTGCTGGTCGAGGACGCCGACGCGCCGGCGCCGCAGCCGCTGGTCCATGCGGTGATCTGGGGTCTCGCCGCCGAGTCCGGGCGGCTCGAGGAGGGCGCGATCGCGGCCGACGGCGACGGCTTCGCGGGCCGCGACGTGGGCCGCAATTCGTTCTTCCGTGAAGGCTGGCTGCCGCCCGATCCGCCGACGGGCCACGGCGAGCATCGTTACGCCTTCCAGCTGTTCGCGCTGGATGCGCACGCGCCCGACCCGGGTGGGAACCCCGGCCGGGCGGCGTTGGTGGAGGCGATGCGCGGGCACCTGCTCGCGGCGGGATTGCTGATCGGCACCTATTCGCGCGAGGAGCCGGCCCCGGTCGGGCCGGTCGGCGCTACTGTGCCAAGCTAGGCCGGGGTCAGACGACCGGCGGCGCGCTCATGGCGATGAGGACGGCGGTGCAGGCGAAGCCCGCGACGGCGAAGGCGAACTGGCGGATCATGATGGGCATCCCTCGGAGCTGAAACGACGCCGGTCAGGCGACCGGGATGATGGGAACGGCGGTGCCCACCGCGATCGCGGCGAAGAACAGCGCGCCGACGAACGAGACGACGATGCGCTGAGCGGACTGGAAACGGCTGGTCATGATGTAGGTCTTTCCCTGTTGGCCGGCTGTGCGAACCATTCGCCCCGCCGATGCCGAATACTTTGCATCCCCCGTGCCAATTCCGACTATCGCCGCAATTCAGAGGGTTAACGGACGCGGTCTTTTCAGGTTGGGATCCTGCGCCACGTGGTCTCGCGACGCTTGCGATTTGTTGGCGCGTTTCAGCCCATGCAGAGCCGGTCGCGACCGGTCGTCTTGGCGGTGTAGAGAAACCGGTCCGCCCGCGCGAACGCCTCCACCAACGGTTCGCCCGGATTAACCGAGGTCAGCCCGACCGACACCGTCACCCGCCCGATCAGCATGTCGTTCTCGCGCGAGCGGAAGCGCTTGGTCGCGACAGCCTCGCGCGCGCCTTCCAGGATCGCCGCCGCCCGGTCGGGATCGACCCCCGTCAGCAGCACCGCAAACTCCTCGCCGCCGTGCCGCGCGACCATGTGCTCGCCGCACTCGACGCGCAGGCTGTCGGCGATCGCGCTCAGCACCCGGTCGCCGACGCCGTGGCCGTAGCCATCGTTGATGCGCTTGAACCGGTCGACGTCGCATATCGCCAGGCAGGCCGACCCGCGCCGGGCGGCGAACGCTTCCTCGAAGGCGCGGCGGTTGGGCAGTCCGGTCAGCATGTCCACCCGCGCCGTGACCTGCGCCTCGGCGAGCTTCGCGCGCAGCTCGTCGCCCTCGCGCGTCGCCCGCTCCAGCCGCTCCTCGGCCGCGTGGACGCGCGCCAGCACGGCGCCGGTGATCCGCGCGAGCTCGGCCATGCCGCCGCCGGGGTCGGTCCCGTCCGTCGTCGCCCTGTCCATCGTCGCAGCATGCGCCGCCAGATCGCGGCCGAACCCCTGCGCTTCGTGATGCACGTCGCGCATCACCCGCGCGAACTCCTCCACCTGCGACCAGACCTCGCCCATCAGCCGCCGTGTCGCCGCAGCGGCCTCGTCCGCCTCCGCCCCGACCTTGCCGGCCGTCCCCCCGACGACCGTGCCGCCCAGCTTCTCGATGTCGGCGCGGCTCAGCCGCACGCCGTCGTCGGTGATCCGAGCCACCGCCGCCGCGAGCGCGCCCGCCGGATCGCTGAGCACGTGATAGGCGAAAAGATAATGCGCGGGGTCCGGCGACAGCCGATGTTCGAGCAGGAACGCGCCTACGCGGGCGAACAGATCGTCGCCCGCATCGTCACCCCGCCCGTTCCGCGCCGCCGCGCCCCGCATCGCTCACCCTCAAGTCAACATCGATCAAGCGGGCGGTTTAATATCGATAGGTTAGGATTGCGTCACCGGGCACCCCCGGTCGACTTCGGCGCCAGCTGCCTCACGGCGGCCAGCGTCATCGTCACATGCTCGGCCGGGTTCATGTCGTTGTGGACAAAGGCGATCCGCCCGTCGCGACCGATGACGTAGCTGGTGCGGCTCGTGACGGTGCGCCCCCCGATCTGCCTGGGGAAGGCGACATCGTACCCGCTCACGACGCCCGGCCCCGCGCTCGCCACCGCGAACTTGCCCGCGCATTCGGTCGCCGAGAACTTCCGGAGCTGCTCGACCGGGTCGGCCGACATGCCGATCACCGTCGCGCCCGCCGCGCGGAACTCGCCCACCTTGTCCGCGAAGGCGCGCGCCTCGGCGTTGCAGCCCGAGGTGAAGGCGGCGGGGAAGAAATACAGCACCACCGGCCCGCGCTTGAGCTGCTGCGACAGCGTGACGTTGAAAACCTTACCGGCCATCGCGCCGCGCGTGGTGAAGTCGGGCGCCTTGGCCCCGGGCGCGAGCGTCGCGAGGGCGGGGGAGGCGAGCAGGGCGAGCATGAGGGCGAGGCGGCGCATGGAGGACTCCCGTGTTGATCCCGCTAACGCTACCCGCCCGCCCGCACCATTGCCAGCCGCCCGCGCCTGCGACTAGGCGGACCGATGCGCGTGACCCAAGCCGACATCGACCTCGCCGCCCGCCTTGCCGACGCGGCCGGGGCGGCGATCCGACCGTACTTTCGAGCGCCGCACGGCGTCGAGACCAAGGCGGACGGCTCCCCCGTCACGCTCGCCGACCGCGCGGCCGAGGCGGCGATGCGCCGGCTGCTCGATGCCGAAGCGCCCGGCGACGGCGTGGTCGGCGAGGAGTATGGCGAAAAGCCGGGCGTGACCGGCCGGCGCTGGGTGCTCGACCCGATCGACGGAACGCATAGTTTCACGGCCGGTCGGGCGATCTTCGGAACGTTGATCGCGCTCCTCGTCGATGACTGGCCGCTGCTGGGCGTCATCGACCAGGCGATCCAGCATGAGCGTTGGATAGGGGTGGTCGGGCGTGGGACCACGCTGGGCGGGGTTCCGACACGGACACGCGCCTGCGCGGCGTTGCCCGGGTCGATCCTGGCTACGAGCAGTCCGCATTATTTCGCGGAAACGGACGGGCCGCGCTTCCTTTCGCTCGTCGCCGCGACGGCGAGCGGCCGCATGGGCCCGCTTTATGGCGGCGACTGCTATAATTACGGCCTGCTGGCGTCCGGCCATCTCGACCTGGTGTGCGAGTCCGGCCTCAAGCTCCACGACTTCGCCGCGCTCGTGCCCGTGGTGGAGGGGGCGGGCGGCCGCATGTGCGATTGGCGCGGCGACCCGCTGACGGCGGACAGCACGGGCGACGTGCTGGCGATCGGCGATCCGGCCCGGGTGGACGACGTGCTGGAAGCGATGGGGACGATCGTGTGATTCTGTGATCTCCCTCTCCCCGCTCGCGGGGAGAGGGCCGGGGAGAGGGGTTCTCTCGAGGACAGGATCCGCTCTCTGAACAAGCCCCTCTCCCTGACCCTCTCCCCAAAGGGGAGAGGGAGAAGAACTAGAAAATCCCCAGGAACTTCTTCCGCTTCCCACCCTCTTCCTTGCTCGTCGTCCCGCGCCCGACATCGTCGCGTTTCTCGCCGCCCCTCGTCCGCTGCGCCGCCGCCGTCGCGCCGCCCAGCACGGGGCCGCACGCCGTCGATTTGGCGTCGCCGATATCGACGAAGGCCAGCACCGCGCCCACCGGCGACGCGACCAGCGCCAGCCCCAACCCGACGCCCGCCCGCGCCAGCAGTTCGGGGCTGATCACGTCCAGCTTGGGCGCGGCGAATTGCCCACCGATACCGACCGGCGACTGGCCGGAGAACAGCGAGAACTTCTTGCCGTCCGCGCGCATCGCCAGGTCGATCGCCTCCGTCCGGAAGCTGAACCCGCCCCGCCCGAGAATGACGTTCTTGGTCGTGTCGATCAGGATCGGGTCCGCCGCCGCCACCCCGTTCCTGACCGTGAAGCCGATCAGCCCGCAATTGATGCGGATCGGCTCCTTCAGCTTACCGCGGAACATCTTGTCGACGAAGGTGCCCAGATCGAGCTCGGCCAACTGCGCGTTACGCGTCCACATTGTGCCTGCGGGAATGGTGATCGCGATGCGGCCGTTGGCGGTGGACAGCGAATCGTGGACCGTGTCGCCCACGCCCACCAGCTGCGCCCGCGCCCGCACGGTGCCCGACGTCCCCGCCTCCTCGACGCCCCATCCCGCCAGCAGCCGCGCGATCGGCGTCGGGGCCAGGCGGATGTCGTATTTGGTGCGCACGGGAGCGCCGCGCGCGTCGATGACGATGTCCGACAACACCTCGCCGCGCGCCATGCTGAAGGTCAGCGGCGACAGCGTCAGTAGCCGGTTGTCGAGCTCCAGCGTCAAGTCGATGTTCGAGATCGGCACCCGCCGCGACCGGACCGCCGCCACCTTGTACCGCACGTCCGCGTCGAACAGCTTGAGCGACTCCACGCGGAGCCGCGCGTCCGGGAGCAGCCGCGGCACCGGGCCGGTCTGACCCGACGCGGCCGCCACGCCGACCGTCGCGATCAGGTCGGGATTATACCCCATGAACGGCGCGACATCGATGATGTCCAGGCTGCGGGTGCTGAGATCGGCGTCGATATGAATGCGGGGCTCGCGCTGCTTCACCGTGAAGCGCCCGGCGATGTCGCTGGTCCCGAACCGTCCCGCCAGCCGGGTGAAGCGGTATTCCGGCCCGTCCTTCACCATCCGCGCGCGCACCCGGTAGCCGCGCGATTCGGGCACCGCGACGCCGATGATGCCCAGCAGCTCGGCCATGTTCCGCCCACGCGCGGCGACCCGCAGCGGTACGCCCTCGATCTGCGTCGCGCTCGGCAGCGTTCCCGACATTTCGATCATGTCATATCCGAACCGCGCGGTCGCCTGAAGCTTGTTCTCGCCGTTCGCGACGGTCGAGTTGGGCGACAGCAGCGATCCCACCAACGTGAAGCGCGAGTCGAGCGCGCGCCCGTCACCCGAGAACCGGACCTGGTCGTCGATGCGTCCGGCGCCCGCGCGGATCGTCTCGAACCTGATATCGACCAGCACGCGCAATTGCGGATCGAGATATCGCAAGGACGTCCCAGCCACCGTCGCGCGCCCGATCAGCGGCATCTCGAACGGCTCGCCCTTCGCTTCCGAAAAGGTCCACGTATTGCGCCGGTGCGCCGCGTCCCATTCCAGGTCGATGCGCCCGCCCACCAGGTCCAGCCACCGTGCGCGCCGTCGGCCCCAGATCAGCGACAGCGGCGGGATGCGAGTCTCGATCCGCTGGGCGGCGAATAGGTCCGGCCGCGTCGCCCAAGCCGGGTTGGCGATCCGCATCCGCTCGGCCAGGAACTTGATATCGAACGGATCGAAATACAGCTGGAAGTCGCCCGCGACCCGCACCTCGCGCTCCAGCGAGCGCCCGACGATCGTCTCGAACGGCCCGCGCAGGAACCGGCCCTTGGTGATGTAGAGGACCAGCCAGACCGCGAACACCGCGCCGAAGACCCCCAGCACAACGTTGCGCACGATCCGCCAAGCCCGGCGCTTGCGCGGCCGCTGCTCCTCGACCCTCACTTCGGTTTGAACATTCATCCCGTGGACTTGCTCGTAATCCCCATGCGGGTCCAGCTAGTTGCATTCCCATGAACCGGAGATTATGCGCGCCCGTTCCATAGCGATGCAAACCCACCGAACTGCCCGGCCATCTTGGCGCTGCCGCGGCTGTTTCGTGCATCGCCTTTCCGAGGAGATGAAAATGCCCAAGCTCAAGACCAAGAGCGGCGTCAAGAAACGCTTCAAGCTCACCGCCACCGGCCTGCTCAAGCACGGCGTTGCCGGCAAGCGCCACCGCCTGCTGCATCACAATGGCAAGTACATCCGCCAGAACCGCGGCACCAAGGTCCTGTCCAAGGCCGACACGGCCGCGGTGAAGGCCTGGGCCCCCTACGGTCTCGGTTGAGCGGAAAGGATTAGACAATGGCACGCGTAAAACGGGGTGTAACTACCCGCGCCAAGCACAAGCGGATCTTGGAACAGGCGAAGGGCTATTACGGCCGTCGCAAGAACACGATCCGCATCGCCCGCCAGGCTGTCGAAAAGGCCGGGCAGTATGCCTACCGCGACCGCAAGGTTAAGAAGCGCACCTTCCGGGGCCTGTGGATCCAGCGCATCAACGCGGGCGTCCGGGCCGAAGGCCTGACCTATTCGCAGTTCATGCACGGGCTCAAGCTCGCGGGCGTCGAACTCGACCGGAAGGTCCTGGCCGACATCGCCATGCATGAGGGCGCGGCGTTTACCGCCATCATCGCGCAGGCGAAAGCGGCTCTGCCCCAGGCCGCCTGAAGGCGCCCTGTGAGAAAGCGACGAAGGGCGCGGGTGGCTAGGCCATCCGCGCCCTTTTTGTTATCGGCCTTGGCTTGTAAGGGCCGCTCCAATCCCCAACCCGTTCGTGCTGAGTTTGTCGAAGCAACGTCCTTCTTCCACGGCCGGTGAAGGTAGAACGACCCTTCGACAAGCGCAGGGCGAACGGAGAGAAGCAAACCGATGAACGATCTCCACGTCCTGTCCGAACAGCTGCTGACCTCGGTCGAGGCGTCCGCCTCGCTCGACGCGCTGGAGGCGGTCCGGGTCGACGCGCTCGGCAAGCAGGGGAGGGTGACCGCGCTCCTCAAGACGCTCGGGCCCATGACGCCGGACCAGCGCCAGGCGGAAGCGCCGCCGATCCAGGCGCTCCGTGAAGCGGTAACGGCCGCGATCGCGGAGCGTAAGGGCCACCTCGAACAGCTCGCGCTGGACGCCAGGCTCGCGGGCGAGCGCGTGGACATGACGCTCCCCGTCGACCTGCCCGCGCCCGGCACGATCCACCCCGTCAGCCAGGTGATGGACGAGCTAGCCGAGATCTTCGCCGATCTCGGCTTCGCGGTCGCGACGGGTCCGGAGATCGAGGACGACTGGCACAACTTCACCGCGCTCAATATCCCGGAAACCCACCCGGCAAGGGCAATGCACGACACCTTCTACATGACTCCCTCTCCCCTCTGGGGAGAGGGGCTGAGTCGGACGCGACCGACTGCCCATGCGGAAACAGCCCCTC
>NZ_CAXSBH010000052.1:0-21682 GCF_964235535.1 uncultured Sphingomonas sp. | reverse complement strand
TTTCCGCAACCGCGCGCTGCAACCCCGTCCGTCGGCCCACGGGCTGCGGCGACCTGTCGGAGAGACCCAGGTGAAGATCGCCGCCTCCCTTATGGCGCTGGCCCTGCTCGGCGCGGCCGACGCGCCGCGCGATTACCTCCTGCCGGCCGACATGCCCGACCTGGTGACGATCCTGCCCCCGCCGGCCGCCCCCGGATCGGCGCAGGCGGTCGCGGACCGCAGGGCGTTCATTAAGACGCGCGCCCTCGTCGGCACGGGGCGCTGGAGGCTGGCGACGGCCGACGTGAAGGCGGACCGGTTCGACATATTCGCCGAGGCGATCGGGACACGGTTGAGTGCCCGGTCGGCGCCCGCGTTGGCGCGCGTGCTCGAGCGGATGAGCGACGGCGACATGGTCGGGCGCGCCAAGCGCCGCTTCGCGAGCCCGCGCCCGTATTTGGGCATAAATCAGCCGATCTGCGAACCGAAGACCGCGCATCTGGCGGGAAACGGCGACTATCCGTCCGGCCATGCGAGTTCTGGTTGGGCAACGGCGCTCGTATTGGCCGAGCTGATGCCTAGCCGAGCGACCGCGATCCTGCGGCGGGGGCGCGAGTTCGGGGAAAGCCGCTCGGTCTGCGGGTCGCATTCGCGCAGCGCGGTCGAGACGGGGTACATGGCCGGGACGGTGCTGGTCGCGCGGTTGCACGGCTCGGCCGAATTCCGGCGCGACATGGACGTCGCTCGAGCGGAGCTTGCCGATGTCCGGAACAGCCAGACTAGGCCGAAACCCGAAACATGAATGATCGTCCGGTTTCGCGCAGCTGCTCGGACGCGCTGAGCAGCCGCTTGTGGGTCAAGCCGCCGATAAGCTATCGGGTGGAATTCGACCGTACGGACGCAAGCTGCCCGGTCGCGCCGATGCGCGGATCAGATCTCCGTCGAGCCAGACCTGCGCTGCAGATCGGTGAGGATCTCGATCGCCCGGTGCGCCATCGGTTCTGGAACAAACATGTGGTCATGATAGTACGCGGCGACCATGTTGCAAGGGATGCCCTGATCGGCCAACGCCGTTGCGACGCCAGCCGTCAGGCCGACGCCGTCGAGGGCGGAGAAGACTTCCAGCACGATCCGCGACATGGGCATCGACAGGTCGAGTGCATATTCACGCGCATCCTGTTCGGTCAGAACCAGCGCCGTGCCTTCGTCCTCACGAAACAGCGCCAGACATCTATTCGCCAAGGCCGCCGGGATCGTCGTATCCCCGGTAGTGCAGAAGAAGTAGCGGCCCTCCTTGAGGGTGGGCGTCATCCCCGCGAGCATGGCGTGTCGCTCGCGCACCAGAACATGTGTCATCTCGCACCCGGCCTCCCCAAAGCACCCTTATCCGAGCTGGTAGCAACCTGTCACTCTCGACAACGCGGCGCTCGTGTGTCCAGCGATGGCGAACCGCCAGATGCCAACTCGAGACTGCCTGGCAGTCGCCCAATCGGCAGCGGGTTTCTGACGCGAAGTTCTGATCGGCTAAAATATACAAGTAGCTGGCTTGGTTCGTCCGCGCCAGAACCGGCCCGTCGCTGAACCGAGGTGTCAGCGTCGCGCGACGGCTATCAGCGCGGTGGACGCGATTGGAAGCACCGACCGCGCACCCGCCATTTGTCGCACCTCGATGACCACCGCTGCCCTCTCCGCGTCGTTCAGGCTGGTCCAGTCGGGTGACATACCGAATAGCGTGTCGGGCTCGGCAAGCGCTGCAACGGCGAATTCGTAATCGCGGGTGACATGCTCGATGTCCGGATTCCGGTACCCCGCCGCGGTCAGTTCGCGCGCGAAGTTTACTGGATCGCTCAGCGCCTTTACCGCCTCGGGCATCGCCACGCCCTCGCGTTCCGGAAACAGCTTTCGGCGGATCTGACCGAGCAGCAGAAAGGTCGCCGCGCCGCGGTCCTGCCACGTCGCTACCACGCCGACCCCGGCCGGGCGCGTAACCCTCGCCATCTCGGCCAGCCCCTTTCGCCAGTCGGGGAACATGATGACCCCGAAAATGGAGAACACCGCGTCAAAGCCCGCGTCTGGCAGGTCCAGCGCCTGCCCGTCCATGACCCGCGCCTCGACATTAGGCAGCCCCGCCTCCGCGATGCGGGCGACCATGCCGGGCGAGAAGTCGGTCGCAAGCACCTGCGCGCCGGTACGCGCCGCCGCGAACGCCAGCGCGCCGGTGCCCGCCGCCACGTCGAGCACGCGATCATCTGGTCCGAGCGGCACTCGGGCGAGCGCGCTCTCCGCGTAAAGCGCGGTGAACGGGTGGGCGGTTTGTTCGTAGTGCCGCGCAGCTTTGTCCCAGTGATCCGGGTTCTCAAACTCTCGCATGACTCACGCTCCACAACTCATGTAACATCAACAGTATCGTGAGCTGATCCACTTGCCAACTGCGGTTCGTGTGCAAAGGTCCACACCGTGCGAAGCGATAACCGCCTGTCCCGAATGCTCCACGTCCTGCTCCATATGGCGCGGCACGACGGCGCGATCACCTCGGAGGCCATTGCGCGAATGCTGGGCACGAACGCAGTGGTGGTCCGCCGCACGATGGCGGGCTTGCGCGACGCGGGCTACGTGCGGTCGGAAAAAGGACATGGTGGCGGCTGGGTCATCGCCGCGAACCTAGAAACGCTTTCGCTGCTGGATGTTCACCGTGCGGTGGGTGGCCCGCGCATCTTCGCGATCGGCAGCGAACATGCGGACCCGGAGTGCGCGGTTGAGAAGGTCGTCAATCAGGCTCTCGAGGACGCCTTGCGTGATGCGGAGGCCTTGCTGATCGCGAGGCTTGACTCGGTAAGTGTCGCGGGACTGGCTCGGAACTTCGACGCTCGATGCCGTGCCGCCGGAATCCGGCTCGGCCATCCTGACTCCTCTGCGACGCGCCGTGTATCCGGCTAGGTCGAGAGAGGATTGCGAGTTCTTCCAGTAGTGAACGGCTAGGGCCGACAGGAATGCATACCTGCCGGCCCGCTCCGTCTCAGCTACCCTGTAACCAGGCGACCGCATCCGCTCCGGCGGGGAAGTCCGCGGGAGAACTCTCGTCGGTGACAGCTCGCCAGATCGCCTGGGCTACATCTTCGGCGGAGGTGACGGGTCCTGTATCCTGTTCGAAGCGAGCGAAGACCTGCTGGACGAGCTCGGCGTAAGGCTCGGGGAAGCCGCTCCCCATCCGCGCCCGCGCATTGTCGCTGAAGCTGGTTTCGGGCGCTCGTCCCGGCCGGACCACCCGCACGCGGACGCCGAACGGCTCAAGTTCCAGCGCGACGCTGGCTGAGAACGCGTTCACCGCAGCCTTGCTGGCGGTGTAGACGGACAGGAGCGGCAGCGGCTTGTACGTGACGGACGAGGTCACGTTGACGATCACGCCGGCGCGGCGCTCGCGCATCTGCGGCAGCACGGCCTGAATTAGTGCGATGGTGCCGAGCGTGTTGGTCTCGAAGATGGCACGGACGGTCTCCATCGGCGTGCCCTCTAGCGCGTTGAGGAAGCCGATACCAGCGTTGTTGACGAGCGCGTCGATCGGCCCCGCCGCGGCAACGGCGTCGGCAATGCTGGCGGCGTCGGTGACGTCGAGCGGGAGCACCCGGATGCGGTCGGACGGGGACACCGCATCCTCGCGCGGCGAGCGCATGGTGGCGATGACGTTCCACCCCTTGTCGGCGAAGTGACGGGCCGTCTCCAGGCCGAAGCCCGAGGAGCATCCGGTGATCATGATGGTGGGCATGGTTTTCTCCTGTTGCTGACCCGGAGAAAGGTGGACATCGAGCCCGGACATCCTACCCTCGCCCGTCCGCCTTTTATTAGCGAGCGTCCAGCGATGAGCGATCCCCTGGCCCAGGTCGTCGGCCTGCTGCAGCCCGATCTGTCCTTCGCAAAGCTTGTCGAGGGCGCGGGTGCGTGGCGCATCCCCCGATCGGAAGAGGGCAGGCCTTTCTTCTGCGCCGTGCTGGAGGGCACGATCCGACTGGAGGTGCACGGCCGCGAGCCGCTGCTGGTGTCGGCCGGCGACTTCGTCCTGATACCGGCCGCCTACGACTTCACCTCCTCCAGCACCGCACCCGCGCCGTCCCGCGGGTTGAGCAGCGTGCCGATCGAGGTGCGCCCGAACGTCTTCCGCCTGGGCGATTCTATGGCCGAGCCGGATGTCCGCATGCTGGTTGGCTACTGCACCTTCGGCTCAACCGATGCGGCGTTGCTGGTCACGTTGCTCCCGTCACTGATCCATGCGCGCGGCGAAGGACGCCTGACCACGCTTATCCAGATTGCGGTGGAGGAGTCCCGCGGGGCGCGCGCGGCGCGCGATGTGGTCCTGGCGCGGCTGATGGAGGTGCTGTTCATCGAAGCGCTGCGCTCGTCCGGTCCTCACTTTCCGTGCGGCATCCTCCGTGGTCTCGGCGACGATCGGGTCGCGACGGCGATCCGGCAAATCCATGAGCAGCCGACCGCGCCATGGACGGTCGCTGACCTCGCGCGCGCGGCGGCCATGTCGCGCTCGGCCTTCTTCGATCGCTTCCGCCAAGCGGTCGGCATGGCGCCGATGGAGTATCTGCTGCACTGGCGCATGGTGCTGGCGAAGCAACTGTTGGAGCATGGACAAGCGTCCGTCGCCGAGATCGCAGGCCGCGTCGGCTACGGCTCGTCGAGCACCTTCAGCGTCGCCTTCGCGCGCCATGTCGGCACGCCGCCCCGCCTCTACGCGCGCCAACAGGGGGCGTGAACGCGGCGGCGAATCCAGCTGAACGAACGTCTGAGTCCGGGAGCGGAGAAGCGGCCCTGACCGTCCGGTGGTGGGTTTCATCGCCCGAGTGTCAGCGATCTCGCTCAGCTTGCTTACGATCGGCCTTCCGGGCCCGGCTAACAGCCGCTGCGTGCTCGCGCGCTCTCTTTTCGGAGGGCTTCTCGTAGTGCCGACAAAGCTTCATCTCGCGGTAGACGCCCTCGCGCTGTAGCTTCTTTTTCAACGCGCGGAGCGCCTGATCGACGTTGTTGTCGCGAACGATAATCTGGATTTTTCTCGACTTCTGACGACAGGAGAGCGGGCATGAAGCTCATCTAATAGGCTACCGGCGGTAGCTACACGAGACGAGAAGTGGCGGATGAATGAGCGACCGGAGTTGAGTAGCCGGGATCACATCATGAATGGCCGAGACTGAGTCGATTCGACCGGCCACGTTTCTGCGACGACGCGCTGCAGAACCGGTCGAGCCCGATGGTCCGATCTGCAAAACCCGGTCCGACCGTAGCCTAGATGACTATCAGCTTCAGGCCTCGTCGCCCCTCGCCCGGCGTTTCCACTGCACGGCAATGTCTGGCATATTGACCTCGATCCAATCAGCGAGAGCGCCGACCTTCTCCGCCGCCTGAACGCCGAGCACGGTCAGCGTGTATTCCACGTGCGGCGGCACAACCTTGAAAGCGACCCGGTCGACCATCCCGTCCGCCTCCAGCCATTGCAGCGTCTGCGCGAGCATGCGCTCGTTCACGCCGCCGACCGTTCGCCGCAGCTCGCTGAACCGTCGCGTTCCGTCGCGAAGCGCGATCAGTACCAGCACGCCCCAGCGGCTGGTCAGGTGCCGCAGCACCTCCCGCGACGGGCAGTCGGCGGCCATCAGGTCGCCGCGCCGAAGCTTGTCGGACAAGGTGGTGGGTTCAGCAGACAGAGTTTTTTCCATGCTTACGTCTATGTGCGTACTTACGGGTGGTAAGCAAGTGGTCCATCTTGCCGTCATCACAGCGGGAAGGACGGACCATGACCATCGCGGTAACCGGAGCCAGCGGCCAGCTCGGCAGGCTCGCGCTCCACGCCTTGAAGACAAGGACGGCAGGCGACGAGATTATCGCGCTCGTCCGAACGCCGGGCAGAATCACGGATGCGAAAGTTTCGGAACGCGCGTTCGATTACGACAACGCCACTACACTCGCGACCGCCCTGGCCGGTGTCGACACACTGGCGTTCATCTCGTCGAGCGAGATCGGCAAGCGGGTCGCCCAGCATCGCAACGTGATCGAGGCCGCGCGCGATGCCGGCGTCGAACGGATCGTCTACACGAGCGTGCTGCACGCCGATACGTCGCCGCTTTCGGTTGCGACCGAGCACGTCCCGACCGAAGCCGCGATCAGGGCGTCGGGCCTGCCATACACGATCCTGCGCAACGGCTGGTATACGGAGAACTACATGGGCTCGGTCGCTCCGGCGCTGGCGAACGACGCCTGGATCGGCAGCTCGGGTGCCGGTAGGATCTCCGCGGCGAGCAGGGCGGACTATGCCGAGGCGCTCGCGGTTGTGGCGACGGCCGACGGCCATAACGGTGCGGTGTACGAGTTGGCGGGCGACGACGCCTTCACGCTCGCCGACCTCGCTGCCGAGCTGTCCCGCCAGATCGGGCGCGACATCCCGTATCGCGACCTTCCCGAGGCGGAGTATGCGGCGGCACTGACGGCGGCGGGCGTGCCGGGCCCGTTCGCCCGCACCCTGGCCGGGTGGGAGGTCGACGCCTCACACGACGCGCTGTTCGACCAGGGTCGACAGCTCTCAAGTTTGATCGGGCGGCCGACGACCCCGCTCTCGGCCACCGTCGCCGCAGCCCTGAGCCAGAACGCCGGGCGCTAGCAGACCAAGGGTAGGCGTGGTGTCGCGAACACTCCAAAAAAGCGGCAGCGGGTGGTCTGTCGGAGTCGTCCATCTCGCCCTGGCGATCGGCGGCTTCGCGATCGGAACGGCCGAGTTCGCGACCATGAGCCTGCTGCCGTTCTTCGCGCGCGGGCTCGGCATCGACCAGCCGACCGCCGGGCACGTCGTCAGCGCCTATGCGCTCGGCGTCGTGATCGGCGCGCCGCTGCTCGCGGTCTTGTCGGCCCGGGCGTCACGACGCACGCTGCTGCTGGTGCTCATGGCGACGTTCGCCATCGGCAACGCCGCTAGCGCGCTGGCGCCGACCTATGGATGGTTGCTGCTCGCCCGGTTCGCGAGCGGCTTTCCGCATGGGGCGTATTTCGGCACCGCCGCGCTCGTTGCGGCGTCGCTGGTTCCCGTCGAGCGACGGACGCGAGCTGTCGGGCGCGTCATGCTGGGCCTGACCACGGCCACGATCCTCGGCGTCCCGCTCGCCAACGCGCTCGGTCAGCTGCTCGGCTGGCGCTGGGGCTTCGCCGCGGTTTCTCTGCTGGCGCTGCTCACGTGCGTAGCGCTGGGGTTGGTCGTCCCTCGCGACGGGCCGGCGCCCGAAGCTAGTCCGCTGCGGGAATTCGACGCGCTACGCAACGCGCAGGTCTGGTTGACGCTGGCGATCGGCGCGGTCGGCTTCGGCGGGCTGTTCGCGGTCTACACCTATCTCACCCCCACGCTCCTTGCGGTGACGCGGGCCGGACCGGCGACGTTGCCGGTCGTCCTCGCGGTATTCGGTGTCGGCATGACGCTGGGCAACTTGGTGGTGCCCCGCTTCGCCGACCGCGCCCTGATGCCGGCCGTCGGCGGGCTGCTGTTATGGAGCGCGGGCGCGCTTGCCCTATTCACGATCGCGGCGGGCGATCTCTGGTCCGTGTCGCTGGCGGTGCTCGCGATCGGCATGGGCGGCGCCCTCGGCAGCTTGCTCCAGACCCGGCTAATGGACGTGGCGGGCACGGCGCAGGGCCTCGCCGCGTCGCTCAACCATGCCGCCTTCAACGTCGCCAACGCACTCGGGCCATGGCTCGGCGGGCTCGCCATTGCGGGCGGGTACGGGTGGACCTCGACCGGCTGGGTGGGTTGCGCGCTGGCGCTCGGCGGCTTTGCGATCTGGGCGACGGCAATGGTCACGAACGCGCGAGCATCGCGCCGCGGAGCGCTGCCGCCCGCCGGAACAATCATTTTTCACGACACACCAGGAGAACCACTGTGCGTACACGACGGCTAGGCTGGGCAGGCATCGAGGTCGAGCAGGGCGGCGACACGCTGCTGATCGACTACATTCAGGATACGGCCGACTTGCCACTGCGCGACGCGCACCAGCCATTCCCGCGAGCGTCGACCCCGGCAAGCGCCGTCGCGGGCCTGCTCACCCATTTGCACGCCGACCACGCGGACCCGACCGCGCTCGCCGCCGCCTTGCGCGACGGCGCGCCGGTGTTCCGGCCGGTGCCGGTATCGGGCACTGGACCCGACCTGGAGCTGACCGCGCACGCGGAGGCGGCGTTCGGGCAGGTCGCACTCGACAGCCGGATCGTGGACGGCTGGACGACCATCGAGGTGGGTCCGTTCACGCTTCACACCGTGCCCGCGGTCGATGGCTTCGGCGACCCCCAGCTGAGCTGGGTCGTCGAGAGTGACGGCAAGCGGATCATCCATTGCGGCGACACGCTGTTCCACGCCTATTGGTGGCGCATCGCCCGGCGCTTCGGCCCGTTCGACGTCGCTTTCCTGCCCATCAACGGGGCATCCGTCGACTTCCCGTTTCTACAGCCTCCGCGCGATCAGGAAGCGGTGATGATGCCTGAAGAAGCGGTCAAGGCCGCTCGGATGCTCGGGGCGAGGTCGGTCACGCCCATCCACTACGGCGCTCTTCATCACCCGCCGGCTTAC
The DNA here is from genome assembly GCF_964235535.1 of uncultured Sphingomonas sp. GTDB lineage: Bacteria > Pseudomonadota > Alphaproteobacteria > Sphingomonadales > Sphingomonadaceae > Sphingomonas. The sequence continues at coordinate 13,107 of NZ_CAXSBH010000052.1, read as the reverse complement.
ATAGAGACCGACGACCCCGTCGGGCGACTGCATGCCGCAGCCGAGCCTGCTGGCGTCGAGGTCGTGCTGATGCAGCCGGGGGATTGGTGCGAGGTGGGCTGAAGGACCGATCGCGCGGTGACGCGCCGCGCGATCAACCTAGGTGCTCCTTAAAGCCGTTCAGAGGATCGACCGTTCAGTCGGCCGCTCCTCCATGCTGAGCGTAGCTCGCCCAGTTGTCTGCGTTATCGAGTCCGGGTCCGCCACTCCCAGGGTCGGGCAGAAGTCCGTGCGTATACGATCCCGTTCGTTCGCATTGCGTTCGCGCAAACAGCAGCGGCTGCTAAGCTTGCCGCGACGCCCACGCGGACACCGCAACGCCGACGAACGCTCCCGTGCCATCGCATGACGCCAGACGGCTGGTCCGGCTCACCAAACGGGGTCGCTCAATTCAGATGAACGGATGACCGAAGCTGGAAGGTCAGAATAGCGCTTCGAACCGCGGCTTGTGGGTCAGGTAGTCAGCGCAAAGACTACTCACACCTCGGGACTGCCGGCTACAGGGACATTCTAATCGAAAGCTCGCTTCACACGTCTCTGTGGCCCCTGCAGTCCGTTGCGGCGAGTTGAGCATCAATGCATGACGCAATAGGTCAGGAAGTGGTGAGCAGGATCCTACTCGGCACGGCGGGCTGGTCGATCCCGTCCGCCATGGGATGGGAGTTCCCGAGCGCAGGATCGCATCTGGAGCGCTACGCCCAGCGCTTTTCCGCGGTTGAGATCAATTCGTCATTTCATCGTCCTCACCGCGTCGGCACGTACCTGCGCTGGGCGGCGGCGGTGCCGGCTGGGTTTCGGTTTTCGGTCAAGCTGCCAAAGGCAATCACGCACGTTCGACGCCTGGTGGCGGTCGACGATCTTCTCGCGGCCTTCTCGCGCGAGGTCGCAGGACTGGGTGAGAAGCTGGCCGTGGTGCTGGTGCAGCTGCCGCCCAGCCTGACTTTCGACATCGATGTAGCTGACGACTTCCTCCGTCTGCTCCGACGTCACTTGGATGTCGGGATCGTCTGCGAGCCGCGGCACGCGACGTGGTTCACGGACGAGGCGGACGCATGTCTCGTGTTGCACCAAGTCGCGCGGGTTGCGGCGGACCCGGTGCTGGTGGCGGGAGGGAACCGGCCCGGCGGCTGGTCGAGGCTCCAGTATCATCGGCTGCATGGTTCGCCGCGAACCTACTATTCGGCTTACGGGGACGCTGCGCTTCGCAAACTCGCAGGCCGCTTGCGGTCGAGCGACGGGCCGAGGGGCGAGTGCTGGTGCATCTTCGACAACACCGCCTCGAGTGCGGCGACCGCGAACGCCTTGGAGCTGAGCGCGATACTGGACGGCTCCGACCCGCCAGAACTCAGGACGTCGACCTAAGAGAGCGCCGCCGAGCAACTTTGTGCACTGCACAACGGTTGAGGCGACATGACAAAACAGACTAACGCCAAATCATGTGAAGATAATTTGCAAACAGGCGAGCTTTCACGCTCCTGGGCGCGCTTTGCCAGCCAAAACCGCGGCTGGCTGGTTGCTGGAAGCGCAGTGGCGATGCTGGCCGGCAGCGCCGTATTCAACCGCGCCAACGCCCGTCGTGCCGAGGCTCGGACACCACCTGTAGGCTTGTTCGTCGAGGTCGACGGCGTCCGGCTGCACTATGTGGACCGGGGCGAAGGACCCGCTGTTGTCCTCCTCCACGGCAACGGCGTCATGCTTCAGGATTATACAGTCAGCGGCGTCCTTGACCATGCGGCGGAAAAGCACCGGGTCATCGCCTTCGACCGGCCAGGCTTCGGCTACAGCGATCGACCGCGCTCGCGCCTGTGGACGCCGGCTGCTCAGGCGGACTTGATCGCGCAGGCGATGAAGCAGATCGGGGTTGAGCGTGCGGTGATCGTCGGGCACAGCTGGGGCACGATGGTCGCGCTCGCGATGGCGCTCGACCATCCGGAACTCGTTTCCGGTCTCGTGCTGCTGTCGGGTTATTATTACGGAACGGCGCGCCCGGATGTCGTGCCCGCGTCCATGCCCGCCATCCCTGTCATCGGCGATCTCATGGCGCATACGGTGTCGCCGCTATCCGGCCTGCTGATCGGGCCGGTGGCGGTAAAGGCAAGCTTCTCGCCCGCTCCCGTGTCTGACAAGTTCGCAAGCTTCCCGATCGCGATGACGTTGCGTCCGTCGCAGGTGCACGCGACCGCAGCTGATACTGCAATGATGGTGCCGGGGGCCGTCGCGCTAAGTCGCCGCTACGCCGAGTTGACCCTGCCGATCATCGTCATGGCGGGCGAGGGTGATCTCATCGCGCATGTCGACAAGCACGCCGAGCGCCTTGTTGAGGAGATTGACGGCGCCGAGCTGCGCATGATCCCTGGGCAAGGTCACTTGTTTCACTACGCCGTGCCGGAGCAGGTCGCCGCTGCAGTCGGTGACGTAGCGCGCCGCGTTAAATAGGCGCGCGCGCCAGCTCGCGACAGCGTGCTCATCTGACGCGGCTATGGTGTCGCATGTTCGAACGGCTGCCATCCTCATTGGATGGCGGTCGTGATACTGGTTTCATACGGAATGATCGTCGCGCACGACGTTGACCGGAGCACCGGTCCGCAGCCGCCGGAACTTGCGCCACCGGGTCTCGTTAATCTGCGTAACGTCGAATCGGCTTCGCATCGGCGGCCGCACCGGAGCATGAATATGAGCACCAATGAGGATACGACCGCCGTTCCCGACATAGCCGGCACTGACCTGGCTCCCGAGGCGGTCCCCGCGACCTCGCTCGATCCGATTCTTGAGGGAGCAGCCGCGGCCTCTGCCGAGCCCGTAGGAGAGGTGCCCTTGGAGAGTTCGCCCGACGACCAGGGCGTCGCCGGCATTGCGATGGCCTCTCCGGTTCCGCAGGCGCGGGGCAAAACCAAAGGGGTTGCGGACATCGTGTTCGTTGTCGATGTTAGCGGCAGCATGGCTCCGTGCATCGACGCGCTCCGGCAGAATATCGAGACTTTCGTGAATTCGCTCAGCGGCGGCGACGCTAACAACGCGCCGCCCGTGAAGGACTGGCGCGCCAAGGTCGTCGGCTACCGCGACCTGGAGAGCGCCGAGGCCGAAGGGCTGCCCTGGATGGTCGACAACGAGTTCGTGCGCGACACGGCGGCATTGAAGGCGCAGCTCGGGGGCCTCAGCGCAAACGGAGGCGGCGACGAGCCCGAATCGCTGCTCGACACCCTCTATAAAGTGGCCACGATGGAAGCGAGCCCGAAGGGATCGCAGACCGTCGAGGCGACTAAATGGCGGTATCGGAGTGACGCAGCGCGGGTGGTGGTCGTTTTCACCGACGCGTCGTTCAAGGAGACGATGAGCATCCCCGAAGCCAAGGGCGGCTCGCTCCAGGATGTCGCCAACGTCGTAATGGCGAACCGGATCATCCTGAGCGTGTTCGCCCCCAATTTCGAGGGCTACGACCGCCTGAGCCAAATCGACAAGTCGGAATGGGAGGTCGTGGAGTTCGAGGGCCTGAACGCGCAGGAGGCTCTGCAGAAATTCACCTCGGACCCCGTCAACTTCCGCAACACGCTCAAGCAGCTCGCCGCCAGCGTCTCGCGCTCGGCCGAGACCGTCGCGCTTTGACGCGTCGAGCCCGGCTTTAAGGGCACGACATGGCCAAGAAGTTCAAGGTCGGCGACCGTGTCCGGGGCTACCGCATCACGAAGGTGTTCGGCCCCGGCATGATGGCCATCTCTTACGGGGCAGTCGGGCCCGACGGTCGCAAGGTTTTCTTCAAACAGTATAAATCGCCCGCGCCGACCGTGGTCTGGTACAAAGATTTTGTCGCCTATCAACGCGAGCTGTCCGCTCGGGTCGTCCGGGGCAAGGCCGACAATTTCGCGGTCGCCCAGGTTGACGCATTCGAGGAGGTCTGGGGCGGTCCCTGCTATTTCCAGGCCTATCAGTTCGTCGAGAACGGGGCCGATCTGCAACAGGTGCTCGACAAGGAACGCGACAGCCATCGCCTGACCGGAAAGGCACCCACGAGCGATCCCGCGGTCTGGGCACGCCACGTCACCTGGGCCAAGGTCCTGGTCGCGGGCGTCGCGGCTCTGCACGAGGTGAAGATCGTCCATGCGGACCTGAAGCCGGCCAACGCGTACCTGATCGAGGATCCCACGATCGCGGCCGAGTTCCAGCTGAAGCTGATCGACATGGATTTTTCCGTGCTCGCCGACCGGAAACCTCCCTGGCACGGCTATCAGGGTTATGTCGGAACCGACAATTACCGATCGCCCGAGCACCTGACCCGAGGGTCGGTACCCGTTCTGGCGTCCGACGTCTTCACCTGCGGGCTGATCCTCTACGAACTGCTGACCGGTCGACATCCCTACTGGTCGGAGGATCAGGCGGACTATGCGCGATCGGTGCAGGGCTATGCGGCGAGCCCTCCGGCGCTGCTGGGACAGATGCCGTGGCCGGCCGATAATGCGGAGGTAAGTTCGACGCTTCATCGGTGCCTGTCTCCCGACCCTGCGAAGCGTCCGACGGCCAGCGAACTGCGAGCCGTTCTAAGTGGCCGCGACCGGAAGCCCGTCGAGAAACCGCCCGTCGTACGTACAGCGCCTGCGACAGCCGCGCCAAGGCCCGTTAGCCCCGCCGCCCCTAAAGCACCTGTACGCGCTCCCCTGACGTCGGCCGCCCTGTTGCTGACCGGGCCGGGCGGCAAGTCGTTGAGCATCCGTGTTCGTACCGAGCTGGGCAAAGCACTGGTTCGGCAATTCGGTCCCGAGGCCGATTATTGGGACGAGAGGCAGTGCGTGATCGAACGCGCCGCCGACGGCCGGTGGATCGTGACGGGTGCGGGTGCGACCACGAACCAGACCCTGATAAACGGCCGCGCCTCCACGTCGGCGCGCGTGCTCAGCCAGGGCGATCTCATCGCCGTCGGCAACGAGGCGAAGGGTCTCGCCAAGCTTCCGCTCACCGTAGGCGCGGCATGATCGGCGAGCATGAGGAAGCCGGTGCCGTGCCGGACTCGGCGACGCCCGATCCGCCAATTTCGAAGGAGACGCTATCCGGGACAGAAGGCTCGATCATCGGCCCCGATCTTTCGGAGGCGGCCGAGGTGCCCCGGACCATCTCGATGCTTCCGGTCGTCGATGTCGAGAATCTGGATTGGGTCGCGGTTCGTCGGTCAGTCGATCCCCGGGCCATACGGTCGCGGATGCGTGGCACGGTGGAGGCGTTCGAGGCGCTGCTCGACCGGGCGGACGGGCCGGGGTTACTGTTCGACTCCGACCGGGCCAACGCGGCGGATCGCGCGATACAGGTATGTGACCTCAGTCCCGAGGTGCCGGTCTGGATCATAGGGGATCTCCACGGCGACCTTCTGGCACTCGAGGCTGCGTTGGCGTTGATAGACGCACGACCTGCCGAGCTTGAGCACGGTCCTTCCCGAATCATCTTCCTCGGCGACCTCTTCGACGACGAAGGCATGGGGCTCGAGGTTCTCCTGCGCGTGTTCGAGCTGATCCTCGCAGCGCCCGAGCGCGTCTGCGTGGTCGTCGGCAATCATGACGAGGCTCTGTCGTACGACGGCAACCGGTTTTCCTCGAGCGTATCGCCAAGCGACTTCGCGGACTTCCTCAACGCGAACCTCGCGCATGAATGGATCGAGCGCGCGGGCAAGTTGGCGGTCCGGTTCTTCGCCCAGGCGCCCCGGGCGTTGTTCCTCCCCGACGGACTGCTGGTCGCCCACGCCGGGTTCCCGCTTTCCGACTTGCACGCCCAGCTCGCCGAGACTGGCGACTGGAACGATCCGGCGTGCCTGTCCGACTTCGCGTGGACGCGTGCCCATCCGACCGCCAAGCGAAAGCTGCCGAATCGGTTCACCCGTGGAAGCCAGTTCGGCCATGAGGACTTTGCCGCCTTTTGCGAGCTGAGCAAGCAGCTAGGCCGGCCGGTAACGCACATGGTCCGCGGACATGATCACGTTGAGGAACGCTACGTTGCGTACCCAGCCTATTGGAAATATCCGGTGCTCACGACGATGGCGCTCTCGCGCCGTCTGCCGCGGGAGTCGTTCGGACCCTACGTTCGAACTCCCACGCTCGCGCGCCATGTCGAGGGGGCGCTGCCGCAAGTTCACCGACTCCATATCCCCGCCGAGATCGTTACGGCAGTGTTTCCCAAGCCCCTCGCCGAAGCTGTCGCGCCCGCTTGCGGCGAGGAGGTTGGATCGTGAGCGGAGTCGCCCTCCGTTGCTCGAACTGCGGAACCGCGCAGCCGTCGCCGGGCGAATGCGATGCCTGTCACGAAGCGCAGGTCCTGTACTTCTGCACGAACCACCAGCCGGGCGTTTGGCTCGACGGCGAGCATTGTCCTCGGTGCGGCGCCAGCTTCGGCGATGTGGCTGTCGTCGCTCCACCGATCGACACCGCTGTTCCGCCACGTCGGATCAGTCCCGCGCCGACGCCGCCTACCCGACGAGCCCCCATCGATCTGTCCGGCCCGCACGACCCTGATCCAGTGACGTATCGCGAGGACGAGCCGGTTGCCGAGCGCAGGGTCATGGAACGCAGGCTTCTCGAGCTCCTGACCATGGCGTCCGGAGCAGGCAGGATCCGGACGGTACGCCCGGACCCGGATAGCCGGCCGCGCGGCGGCGGCTGCATGAAGATGGTTCTCTGGCTGCTGGTCCTAGCTTTCGCCATCTTCATCATTGGGCCGCTGCTTCTAGGCGGCGCGATCCTGCAATTGGTCTAGCGCCGCCGAGCGCGGGCAGGAAGGCTTCGGCCTAGTCTCGGTCTATATCGACAGATTTGAGATGCAACCTCGCGGAGGGGTCGGAGCAGACCTTGTAGCTGCTTTCGCCTTCATGCGGCCAGCTCACTCGCTCCTGGCGAGCAGAGGCCCACGACTGGCACATGAACGGATGTCCGGTTCGGGAAGCCATCAAGGGCGGCCTAAGTGTCCGGCTCTGGGTCCGCTCAGACTTCCGTGCGCTCTGCCAGCTCCAGAGCGTCCTCCACGTCGACACCGAGATAGCGCACCGTGCTCTCGATCTTGGCATGGCCGAGGAGGATCTGGACCGCGCGAAGATTACCCGTAGCCTTGTGTATAATGGACGCTTTTGTGCGCCGAAGCGAGTGAGTTGCATACTCGTGAGGCTGAAGGCCGATGCCTACGACCCACTCGTGGACCAGGCGGGCATACTGCCGCGTGCTCGTGTGAGCCATATAGTCGTTCCGGCTCGGAAAGACGTAGTCATTGAGCGTTCCGCCCCGGCGCTCCAGCCACGCACGCATCGTCTTCCGCGCCTCCTCCGTCGACTCGAACTGAACCGGTCGCTTGATTTTCTGTTGGACGACGATTGCCCGGTTTCGGACCCGCCCGCCCGATACACTATCGCCGATGCGTGCTTTCACCACGTTGCAGCCGCGCAGCTTGCTGTCGATCGCGAAGTCGAACAGTGCCCGGTCCCGTGGCCGCCGATACTGGTCCAGCCAGAACCGGATCGCCCATACTTGCTGTTGTTTAAGCGCGCGCTTGGCACCCAGCACTCGTTCTTGAAACGCAGGATCGAGTGACGAGTGGCCCATTGCTTACCTCCACAGAGCAGGCTTAGCCGCCGAGACGCAGCACGTTTCTACCGATCAACCCTTAGCAAGTATGACGGTGTACGCAGTGTTCCTGTACCTAGCTCACCCGGACACAGCCGGAGCATCTTCGCATCTTTTATCTTTAGGACATGGAATCAAACTTCGCGCGCTTCCGCTAACGGAAGATCTGGGAGATTGGACGAAACAAGAGTGAACTTATAAGGACGACAACTGACAGCTTAGTCGTTTGAAGTCCCGAGCGAGAAGCGGCCAGCTTCGGCTATGTACGTTTCAGCTACGACCGGCTGTTCGTCAGCATTCGTCGACCGGACTCACGAACGTGATCGGCGACAACGCGCAGACCCGCTTCGGTGCTCGACCCACGCCGCCACGCCAGCGCGATCGAGCGATGCGCTTTCCAATCGACGATATCGAGGATTGCAAGTCCCGCAGACCCACCGACATCCGAGGCGAGGTAAAGGGCGGGCAGCACCGTTAATCCCAGCCCACTGGCGACCATCTGGTGGAGGCTGTCGAGGCTGGTGCCTTCATAGTCGGGGCTGAGCGACATGCCGTAACGAGCGGCGAGCTCGCTCGTCTGGCGGTGCAGGTGATGGCGCGTGTCGAGCGACAGCAGTGTCTGACCGGCCAGCGCGCCTGCCTCGACCGCGCGACCCGTCGCGAGCTCGCCGTCGACGGCACTGACGAGATGGAGTGGTTCGCGGAACAACGGCTCGATTTCCAGATCGTCGCCCGCGATCGGCAACGGACCCAGCAGCACGTCGAGATCGCCGCGAGACAGGGCCAGAGCTTGTGTGTCAGGAATGCCCTCACGGACGTAAAGCCGCAGCCCGGGTGCCACGCGGTGGAGTTCGGCGATGATCGGCGACAGCAGATAGGGCCCGAGTGTGGGGGTGGTGCCTAACCGAAGCGTGCCGGTCAGTCCGGTCGCGGCGCTCTTGGTGAGCGCCTTGATATCGCGCACTTCGCTCAGGACCTTTCGCGCCTTTGCCGCTACACTACGACCGATCGGTGTCAGGATCGCGCCGGTCGAAGAGCGGTCGAGCAGCTTGACGCCGAGCCGATCCTCCAAAGCCTTCACCTGTTGGCTCAGCGCTGGTTGGGAGACATTCGCGAGGCGGGCGGCCTGCGCGAACGACCCGGTATCCGCGAGCGCCAAAAGATATTCGAGTTGCCGGAGCGTGGGCATGTCGGGATATAACCACAGCCTATCGACATACGGTAACGCTATCGATTAGCCTGGCGCAACGACACCCCGGTAAAGTCCGAGCCTGACGCATCGACGTGCGTAGGAGGTGGGAAAATCAATGGCCGCAATACAACGGGTCGGATTGCGGGATGCGGCGCGGTGGCTGGTGGAGATCGTAGGGCCGGACGCCGCCTACCTGCGCCTTGCGGCCGTGTACGGGGTCGCGATCAGCCTGCTGTCGCTGGCGACGCCGATTTCCGTCCAACTGCTCATCAACAGCGTGGCGCATACGGCGTTGCCCGCGCAGCTTTGGACCTTATCGGGCGTGCTATTCGGGCTGTTGCTTCTCGTCGCGGTGCTCAGCGCGTTTCGCGCTCACCTGATGGCACTGTTCGAGCGGCGGGTGTTCGCGCGCGTGGTGGCGGAGATCACGATCCGGGCCGTCCATGCGTGCGACCCGTTTTTCGGCGACGCCGGGCGTAGTGATCTTTTCAACCGCTATTTCGATCTTGGCGTCGTGCAGAAGGCGGTGCCCAGCCTATTGATCGGCGGCTTCACCATCATCCTACAATCGGCGGTCGGGCTGGCGGTGACCAGTTTCTACCACCCGTTCTTCCTGGCCTTCAACGTCATTCTACTACTCGCTCTGCTGCTAATCTGGCTAATCTGGTCGCGTGGATCGCTCACGACGGCAGTGGCGCTGTCGCACGCGAAGTACGACGCCGCCCGATGGATCGAGAGCGTCGGCGGCTCCAACGGCTTCTACAAATCGAGCAGGCATCTGGGGTTCGCGATGGATCGGTCGGAGGCGATGACCGCCACCTATGTAGACCGGCACCGGCGCTATTTCCGTTACAGCTTCGCCCAGACCCTCAGCTGCCTTTTGCTTTACGCGCTGGCGTCGGCGGCGCTGCTCGCGCTCGGGGGCAACCTGATCCTCGCGGGCGAGCTGTCGGTCGGGCAACTCGTCGCGGCCGAACTGATCCTTTCGGGCGTGTTCTACGGCATATCGCAGCTCGGCTGGTATCTTGACACCTTCTACGACCTGGTCGCTTCCGCCGAAGAGTTGTCGCTGCTGTTCGCCATACCCCAGGAAAGTGTGCCTGTGGCGGGCGGAGCGGGGCCCCGCGACGGGTCGGTCCGCCTACGCGAGGTCACGCTGGAGGGTGCGCGTTTCGATTTCGCGCTCGCACCCGGCGAGCGGCTGGTTACCGTTCCCGAACCCGGCATGGACCGCTCGCTGGCGCGGCTGCTGAAGCGCCACGCCTTGCCCGAGCACGGATTGGTGACCGTCGGCGGATCGGATCTGGGCGGGCTCGACATGTACCTGCTGCGGTCGGAGGTCATCGTCCTCGACCGGCCGACCATCGTGGAGGTCACGATCCGGGAATACCTGTCGCTCGCCGCGCCCGGCGCGACCGCCGCGGCGATGCTCGACGCGCTCGATGCCGTGGGTCTCGGCGGGCGCATCACCAGCCTGGCCGACGGGCTGGACACGTCCTTGGCCTCGTCGGGCTGGCCCTTGACGGTTGGCGAGGTCATGGAGCTGAAGCTCGCCAATGCGCTGCTCGCGCGTCCCCGGGTGCTGGTGCTGTCGCCGTTGTTCGACGTGATGCCGACCGAGAGGCTGGCCGACGCGCTGCGCCGGATGCAGGAATCGAGCACCACCGTCCTGCTCTGCACGGGCCGTCCGGGCGCGTTCGCGCTGGACGGTTGGATGCATCTCGGCCGGGATGCGCAGCCCCGCTTTGCAAGCCTGGCGGAACTGGACGCTTTCATCCGGCGACGGGAGGGCGCGCATGCCGTACCGGCCTGACCACCTCTCGCACTTCCCGACGTTGGCGCGAATGCGTCCGCCCCGGATCGCCGTGGCGCTCGCCTGGATGATCGCGATCGGTGTCGCGCTGTCGGCCGTCATCATGGTCTACATGCCGTGGGTGCAGACCGCGATCGGCGACGGGCAGGTCGCGGCGCTCGATCCCGGCGACCGCAACCAGGACGTGTCCGCGCTGATCGCGGGTCGGGTCGAGCGATGGTACGTCCGGGACGGCCAACATGTGGACCGGGGCGACCCGATCGCGCGCGTGGTCGATGTCGACCCAGGCCTGCTTTCGCGGCTCGGAGCCGAACGCGCGCAGGTAGAGGCGGAGATCGCGGCCGTGCGCCAAGGTCAATCGGTGGCGGACATAGACGTCGGCCGCACCCGTCAATTGCTCGCTGAGGGGCTGGTCGCGCGTCGCGACCTGGAACAGGCGCAGATCAAGGTGGCGGACAGCACGGCCAAGCTGGCGGAGGCGCGCGCCAAGCTCAACCGCGTCGACGTCCAGATCAACCGCCAGTCGGCGCAGCTTGTCCGCGCGCCCCGCGACGGGCGTATCCAGCAGATCAACGCCGCCGCGGGTGGTGCGCTGATCTCGCCGGGCACCGTACTCGCCGTAGTCGCGCCCGAGCGGATCGAGCGCGCGGTCGAGCTGTTCGTCGACGGCCGCGATGTGGCGCTGGTCCGGCTCGGCCAGCCGGTCCGACTGGAATTCGAGGGCTGGCCCGCCATCCAGTTCAGCGGCTGGCCGTCGGTGGCGCAAGGGCTGTTCGACGGCCGGGTGCGCGGGATCGACCCGACCGCGAGCCCGACCGGACTGTTCCGGCTGCTTGTCGAGCCGATGCCCGGCAAGCCGGCTTGGCCTGACCGGCGCTTCGCCCGGCTGGGCGCAAAGGTGCGCGGCTGGGTCCAGATGGAGACGGTGTCGGTCGGCTACGAATTATGGCGGCAGTTGAACGATTTCCCGCTGGAGTTCGGCGAGCTGCAGGGACGGGCGAAAGACGCGTCTGCCAAAGACGAGGATGCGGCTGTGCTTAAAGCGGGCAAGGCGAAGTGATCGTCCGGACTCTCCTTGTCCTGCTGCTGTCATCATCTGCGGGGGTCGCGGCACAGGAGGCGCGCCCGCTCCTGCTAAACGAGGTGCTGCGCTCTTCCGCCGCGCATGCGCCGCAGATCGTGGAGGCGCTGACCCGGGTGCGCCAGGCCGAGGGACGCACGCTTGCGGCCCAGGGTGCGTTCGACACCGTGTTCGATGTCGATGCACAGAGCCGGGTCGCAGGCTTTTACGACGGGACTTACGCCGAGGGTCGCGCGACGCGACCGCTGACGGGCAATGGCGGCCAGCTTTATGGCGGCTACCGCGTCTCGCGCGGCGCGTTCCCCATATACGAGGACCGTGCCTATACCGACCGGCTGGGCGAGATGAAGATCGGCGGGCTGTTCTCGCTCCTCCGCGACCGCGCGATCGACGATCGGCGCGGCCGCACTGCGATCGCGGCGAGGGACATCGATGTGGCACGGCTCGAGCACGAGATGGTGGCGATCGGCGTGCAAGGCCGCGCGATCGCCGCATATCAAAACTGGGTCGCGGCGGGTCTGCGCCTGCGGGCCTATCGGTCGCTGCTGAGCCTGGCCGACGATCGACGCGGCGGCATCGCGCGGCAGGTCGAGCTCGGTGCGCGACCCCAGATCCTCCTGACCGAGAACGAGCAGAACATCGTCCGCCGCCGCACGCTGGTGGTTCGGACCGAGCAGGAGTTCGAGGCGGCTGCCAACGCTTTGTCGTTTTTCCTGCGCGATGCTGATGGCGGACGGGTTACGCCGACTTCGGACCTTCTGCCGGCGAGCCTACCCGAGTTCCGGGTGCCGCGACCGGTCGGACCTGTTGACCGACCCGACCTGCGAACGATGTCCGTGCGCGTCGACCAGTCGCAGGTCAGGCTGGCGCTTGCCGAGAACGAGCTGAAGCCCCGGCTCGATCTGCGCGGCGAGCTCGCCTACGACATCGGCGGCGCCGGGCCGGGCGGGCTTTCGCGAAATGGCGAGGAGGTGATCGCGGGCGTGCGCTTCTCCGTTCCGCTCCAGCGCCGTCAAGCAAAAGGCCGCATCGCCGAGGTTCGCGCCGAGATCGACGGGCTGCGCACGCGCGAACGCTTGATCACCGACCAGATCGCGGTGGAGGTTCGGGGTATCGTCATCGCGGTCGATGGGGCGGAGCGGACGGCGACACTCGCCGCGCAGGAGGCCGAGCTTGCGGATCGCATGGCCGCTGCGGAACGACGGCGGTTCCAGCTCGGTGCCAGCGACTTCTTCGTGCTCAATCTGCGCGAGGAGGCCGGCACGGACGCCCGCGTGCGTGCGCTCGACGCCCAGGCCAGGGCCGCTCTAGCCGCCGCCGACTTGGCGAGCGCGACGGCTAACCGAGCGTTGCTGCGACTTGACGGTGAAGCAAGCCCTTAAGCCGACATGCTCAG
>NZ_CAXSBH010000051.1:0-22242 GCF_964235535.1 uncultured Sphingomonas sp. | reverse complement strand
TCATCATCGGCCTGCTCGCCACGATCGTCGCGCTCAACGTCCTGCCCTCCGGCGATACCGCGCGCGTGCAGAAGGCCAAGGCGGACATCGCCACGATCGAGGACGCGCTGGAGCTCTACAAGCTTCAGAACATCAGCTATCCGACCACCTCGCAAGGTCTCGCCGCGCTCTCCGCCGCGCCCGCTGGCTTGACCGATCCATCGCGCTATCAGGCCGGCGGCTACCTGAAACGCCTTCCCGACGACCCTTGGGGCAAGGCCTATCTCTACGCCTCCCCCGGCCAGCACGGCCAGGCCGACGTCTGGAGCTTCGGCGCGGACGGCAAGGAAGGAGGCGAGGGGATCGATGCCGACATCACGAGCTGGCAATAGAGAGGCCGGCTTCACGCCTTTGCGGCGTTACGCCGAACACGGCTTCACGCTGATCGAACTGATGGTCGTGGTGACGCTGATCGGCATCGCCTCGGCCGTCGCGGTGCTGGCGATCCCCGACCCGCGCGGCCGTCTGCTCGACGAGGCGGAACGGTTCGCCGCGCGTACCCGCGCCGCGCAGACGCAGGCGATCATCGCCGCCGCGCCCGTCAGCGTGTGGATCACGCCGGGCGGTTACGGCTTCGACCAGCGCCGCGGTGGGGCCTGGACCCCGATCGCCGACAAACCCTTGCGCGTCGAACGCTGGCGCGAGGGAACGCGCGCCGATCTGCCCGCCTCGGGACGCGGCCGCGTGACGTTCGACGCGACCGGCCTCGCCGACCAGCCCCTCGATCTGCGCCTCACCCGCGACCGCGCCGCCGCGCTGGTCCGGGTCGAGGCCAACGGCAGCGTGCGTGTCGATGCGGGCTGATGCCCGGGCCGAGGGGGGCTTCACCCTTATAGAGATCATGGTCGCGCTGGTCGTGTTCAGCCTCGCGGCGATGGCGCTCATCCGGCTGGAGGGCGCGACGATCCGCAGCGCGGGCGTGCTCGACCGGACGATGCTGGCCCAGACCGTCGCGCGCAACGTGGCGATCGAGGCGGTGACGGAGGGGCAGGCACCGCCAAGCGGCGCGACGCGCGGCGCGGAGGTCAATGGCGGGGCGCGCTGGAGCTGGACGAGGGTAGTGACGCCCACCGGCGATCCCCGGATCGTGCGCATCGACGTGGCGGTCGCCGACCCGAGCGGCCAAGTGCTCGGCCGCCTGACGATGGTACGCCCGCCGACGCCGACCGTCACGGTAAGTACCTCGTGAACGCCTCGCGCGAAGACGGCTTCACGCTGGTCGAGGTGCTCGTCGCGCTCATGATCTTCGGCATGATCGCCGCCGCCGGGGTCGCGATGCTGTCCTTCAGCGTCCGCGCTCAGGGCGTGACCAAGGCCAAGCTCGACGACGTCGCCGCACTCGGCCGCGCCGCGTCGATCCTGTCCGCCGATCTCGCCCAGGCGGTCGATCGCCCGACGCGCGACGAGGCGGGTACGCGGCTGCCCGCCTTCCTCGGCGAGGCGGGCGGTACGGCCACGCCCATGCTGCGCGTCGTGCGCGGCGGTTGGGGCAACCTCGACGGCGCAGGCCGGCCGGGCGTGCAGAAGGTCGCCTACCGCGTCGCGAACGGCGTGCTCGAACGGCTCGCCTATCCCATGCTCGACGGCGCGGCCCCGCTCGCGCCCGCCGCGCTCGTGACCGGGCTCGCCGATGCGCGCCTGCGCTACCGATACCGGGGCGCGTGGAGCGACCGCTGGGACGGCGCGAACGGCGCACCGCTGCCGTCGGCGGTCGAGCTGCGCCTGATCCGCACCGACGGACGCGAGCACCGGCAGCTGTTCCTGGTCGGTTCCGGCTATGCTCCTCCGCCGCGAACGCCGACTCCGACCCCGACGGAGACCCCCGTTGGTCGTAACTGAGGGCGAGCGCGGGGCCGCGCTGCTGACAGTGCTGCTGCTGGTCGCGATCGTCTCGGTCCTGGCTGCGACCGCGCTCGAGCGGCTGCGCCTATCGACCCGTCTCGTCGGCAACGCCGCCGCGATCGAGCAGGGCCGGGCCTACGCGAACGCCGCCGAGACGCTGGCGCTCGTGCGCATCGGTCGCCTGCTCGGCGCGAGCCCCGACCGCGTGACGCTGGCGGGCGGATGGAGCGATCGTCCGTTCGGCCTGCCGGTCCCGGATGGCGTCGCGACCGCGCGCGTGACGGACGGCGGCGGCTGCTTCAACCTCAATGGCCTGGTGACGCGCGGGCAGGGCGGCGCGCTGGTGAGCGAGCCGGTGCCGCGCACCCAGTTCGCCCGCCTGATGCGGCTGACCGGCGTTCCCGCCCAGGTGGCCGAACAGGTCGCCTCGGGCGCGGCCGACTGGATCGACTCGGACGATCAGACGCAGCCGCAAGGGGCGGAGGACGGCGCGTATCTGCGGGGCGAGACCCCCTACCGCACGGCGGGCGCGTTGATGGCCGACCCCAGCGAGCTGCGCGCGGTGGCGGGCGTTACCCCCGCGCTTTACGCCGGCCTGCGCCGCTGGGTCTGCACGCTTCCGGTGGCGCAGCCCGTGACGCTGAACGTGAACACGCTGACGCCCGAGCAAGCCCCGCTCGTCGCGATGCTGTTTCCCGACACGCTCACGGTCGATCTCGCGGCCCAGGCGCTCCTCCGCCGCCCGCCGCAAGGTTTCGCCGACGTCTCGCAATTCCTGAACGCGTTCAGCGCGAACGGCGTCACGGCCGAGGGCGGCGGGCAGGCGTTCGGCGTCACCTCACGCTGGTTCGCGCTCCGCATTGACGTGGCGCTCGGCGATGTGAGCGTTGAGGAACGCGCGCTGGTCGACGCGAACCGCTTGCCCGCGACCCTCGTCTCGCGGCAATGGGGCGAACAATCGTGAGCGCCACCTACCTCTTCCTCCCATCGGGCGATCGCCCCTTCCGCTGGGCGCGCGTCGAGGACGGCGCGCTCGTCGAGGGGGAAGGCGTGCCCGCCGAGTTCGGCGAGGTGATCGCGGTCGCTCCCGCCGACGCGGTCGCGCTGCACTGGGCCGAATTGCCCAGCCGCTCGACCGCGCAGGCGACCGCCGCCGCGCGCCTGCTAGCGGCCGACGCCAGCGCGGAAGCCGTCTCCGACCTCCACGTCGCGATCGGCGATGAAGGCCCCGGCGATCGTCCTATCGGCGTCGTCGGCGTGGACGCGATGCGGCGCTGGCTCGTCGATCTGGCGCAAGTCGGCGTCGACCCGGTCGCGGTCGTGCCCGCGCCCATGCTCATTCCTGCACCCGCGCAGGGCTACGCGCGGGCCGAGATCGGCGGGCAGGGCGTCGTGCGCGGTCCGGCCGCCGGCTTCGCGGACGAGGCGCGGCTGACCGAACTGCTGACCGGCGGCGTCGCGCCCGACACGCTCGGGCGCGGCGAGATCGCGGCGGCGCTCGGGCGAGCCGGATGGGCGCTCGACCTGCGCCAGGGACTGTTCGCGCGCCGTCGCCGCATCGGGATCGACTGGCGACTGATCCGCCGTCTCGGCTGGTATGCGCTCGCGATCCTGCTCGCGACTTTGTCGATCGATCTCGCCCGCCTGACTCGGTACAGCGTCGGCGCGGACATGCTCGAGGCGCGAGCCGACGCCGTCGCGGTGCAGGGCCTACCGCGCGGCGGTACCGTGACGGACGCGCCACGCCAGTTGGACGAGCGCCTTGCCGCTCTGCGCGGTCCCGGTCAGGGGTTCAGCGCGACGAGCGCCGCCGCCTTCGCCGCGATCCGATCGGTGCCCGGGTCCGAGCTGACCAATCTGTCCTTCGAGCCCAACGGCGCGCTTCGCCTAGGCATAACGACGGCGACCGAGGCGTCGGTCACCGACCTGAAGAGCGCGATCGAGCGCGCGGGCTTCGCGGTCGCGGCGGGCACGTTCCAATCGGCGGGCGGGCGCGTGTCCGGCGAGTTCACGGTGTCGCCGCGATGACCGCTCTACGCGCCTGGTTCGACGGTCGGTCGCTGCGCGAGCGGCGGCTGCTCATCGCCATGCTGGCACTCGCCGCGCTGACGCTGGCCTGGGCGGGCGTGATCCGGCCGGTGGACGACCGGCTCGCGAGCGCTCGCACGCGCCATGCCGATGCGGTGATCCGGCTGGGCGAAACGCGCGCGCTGGTCGACGCGGCGCGTCTGATCCAGCGCGGCGGCGCGGGACGCTTGATCGCGCCGATCGCCGACGAAGTGCGCGCGCGCGCCGCCGAGGCGGGCTTCACGCTGCTCAGCGTCGACCTGGACGGCCCCGACCGCGTCCGCGTCGCGGTGCAGTCGGCGCGGCCCGGCGCGCTCGCGGGGTGGCTCGCCCGGCTGGAGGCGCGCGGGCTCCTCGTCGACTCGGCCGCCTTCACCCCCAATCCCGACCGCACCGTCGGGGCGACGCTGACGCTCCGGAGCCGTGCCCAATGATCGAACGAGCATGAAGCGGATTGCGCTCCGCACCCGTCCGGCGGCCCTGATCGGCGCGGGCATGCTGATCGCGCTACTCGTGTTCCTGCCGATGCGGCTCGCGCTCGGCTGGGCGGGTCTCGGCGAGCAGGGGCTGGTCGCGCGCCGCGTGTCGGGCAGCGTATGGGGAGCGACGTTGACCGAGGCGCGGTTTGGCGATCTGGTGCTCGGCGACCTGTCGGCGCGCCTGTCGCCGCTGCCGCTGTTCATCGGCCGCGCGCGCATCGCGCTCGCCGGGCCCGACCGGACCTCTGCCGCCCCACTTCGCGCCGCGCTGACCGTCAGTCGCAGCGCGATCGGCCTCGACGACGCCACCGGCAGCTTGCCGACCGGCCGCGTTTTCGCGCCGCTTCCCGTCACCACGCTCGACCTCGACGACCTGACCGTCCGCTTCCGCGACGGCCGGTGCGAGGCGGCGGAGGGCCGCGTCCGCGCCTCGCTCGCCGGGGACGCGGCGGGGCTGCCGCTTCCCGCCACCGTGTCGGGCGCGGCGCGCTGCGACGGCGGCGCGCTGCTGTTGCCGCTCGCCAGCCAGGCGGGGACGGAGGCGATTTCGCTCCGCATCGAGGGGAACGGCCGTTACCGCGCGGACCTGACCGTCCAGTCGACGGACCCGATGCTGGCGGTGCGCTTGCAAGCCGCGGGCTTCACCGCGACGACGGCGGGCTACCTGCTTTCGATCCAGGGCCGCTTCTGGTAGTGTCTCAGTTTCAAATTAGCCGCCGATCCGCTCGCATTCACCGCGCTCTTCCTATATGCTTAGCGCAAAGCATGGAGGTGATATGGACGACGTTCTTGATCAGCTGACCCGCGACGGTAGCGTGCCGCAGGAAGTGTACCAAGTTATGCGTGACGCGATCCAGCGCACGGCCGCGCAAAGCGGCAAGCTGTTTCAGCCGGGCCAAGAAGCTCACTACATGGCCCTCGCCGCCGCCATGGCACTAAAGTCGACAGGCTACTCGATCGAGAAGACGAAGGCTGATGCCTAAGGGCCCCAACGGAGAGAAGCGCCCCGCCGACGCGATCGGGCTGGCGGTGCATATTGGCCGCATCGCCACCGGCGAGATCGAGGACGAGCGTGAGAGCCTGTCCAGCGCCGCCGCTGAGATGGGGCGCAAGGGTGGACAGAAGCGCGCGGAAAGCATGACGCCGGAGCGGCGGGCTGAGATCGCGAAGGTAGCTGCGGCGAAGCGGTGGGCGAAAGGAGATTGACCGCGTTGCGATTATAGGCTTTAATTAATTTGGAGATTTGTAACGTCGAGGTCGAAATGCCGTCAGTCGTGAAGCATCAGGATTTCGAGGTCCTGCCTCATTTGGAAGCCATGCGATTACCGCGTGAGGTGCTACTGGACATCTTCGACATGGCCTTGGGCGAATGGGCCAACGTGAACGATGACGATCCGGTGGAAACCCGCCTTGACGAAATGCGTCGTTGGCTGACGCGATACCTGCGTACCGACAAGCGGCTGCGCGACCTTGGCTGGACGAAGTGCAAGCATGGGAAGATCGAGGGCATAAAGCATGACGCTCTTGGCCTGAAGCTTGCCGCGTTCAACACCGATGCGCGGACTGGAGTAGTTTCCAAGAAGCCGAGCAACGTATCGAAGAAGGGTCCACAAACAACGGAGTTGACAGAGCATAACGGTGCTGTGGCAGAGCCGGACATGTTTGGATATGTGAAGGGCGTTTGCGACGATCCTGTGTCGAAATACGACTTCTGGTGCTTTTGTGCTTATGCTAGTGATGAGTTTAAGTCGGCAGAGATTTCACGACCCGTTGATATAGTCTGCGGTTTTGTGCGGGATTTTTCTACCCGGGTGATCCTGCTAGAGCCAGGGCAGTATCCCGGAAGCCGTAAGCCCAATCCCGTACCGGAAGATTTCGCCGAGATTGAGCAGCCAAGCATCAGCCGTCGCAAAGCCTAGTTATGTTCAATCCGCAGAGACTAACTATCGCCAGGGAGCGCCGGGCGATGACGAAGAAGGGCGTCGCCGAGAGTGTCGGTCTTTCGACTAACACGATTCATCGTTATGAGACTGGTGAGCTGAAACCAAGTGACGAGAACTTGAAGCAGATTTCAGCAGCTCTAGAATTTCCTCTAGTCTTCTTTGAGAACGACGATGAGCTGGATCAGCCGCGCCTCGACAACGCGAGCTTTAGAGGTCTTTCCAGCAAGACTGACAGGATAATGAAGGCCGCGCTGCAATCGGGGACGCTGGCCTATCGCTTTGATGATTGGATTTCAGAGCGCTACAATCGAGTACCGCTTAATCTTCCAGAGTACCCAGCGGAGATGAAGCCAAAGATTGCCGCTAAGCTTTTACGTCAGCAATGGCGTCTTGGTGATAAACCAATCGAGAACATGGTTCATCTATTAGAAGCGAAGGGCATCCGGGTATTCTCACTGGCAGAGAATAATAAAGAAATTGACGCTTATTCGGTTTGGCGTGACGATACCCCGTATATTTTTCTTAATCGCTTTAAGTCAGCGGAGCGTAGCCGTTTCGATGCGGCCCATGAGCTGTGTCATTTGTGCCTTCACAAGCACGGTGGAGCGACAGCGGAGAAGAAGAACAGTCCTATTGAGAAAGAGGCCCAGGCCTTTGCTGGTGAGTTCCTCATGCCCGAGGCAGACGTAAGGTCGATAATGAATACGGCTATTTACTCCGTTGATGACTTGCTTCCATATAAGCGCCGCTGGCGCGTTGCGGCTGTCGCGCTGGCGTATCGCCTACTGGAACTCGACATTCTGCGAAAGAGTCAGAGCAATTCGTTCTACGTAGAAATGTCGCGTCGGGGATGGTTGAAGGGAGAACCTCAGACAATAGCGCGGGAACAATCGAATCTGTGGCAGCAAATATTCGACGATCTGCGGCGGTCAGACATAACAAAAGCAGAAATCTCTAATCAAACTGGTGTTCCCGTTTGGGAGCTTGAAGCTCTGCTTTTCGGTCTTGCGAATATGATAACGATTGATGGGCGTGGAGAGCGCACCGCGCCCAGGAATCCGGGCTTACGGCTTGTAAGCTGACATTATGCTTGACGCTAAGCATGAAAGTTCATATGCGATGCGTATGAACAAGCTCCCTCTCGCCAAGCGCACTCAGATCCTCGCCATGCTGTGCGAAGGGTCGTCCATGCGCTCGATCAGCCGCGTAGCCGACGTGTCGATCAACACAGTGTCGAAGCTGCTGGTTGAGGCTGGCGAGGCCTGCCTGTCGCTTCATGACGAGACGGTGCGCAACGTGAAGGCGAGCCGCATCCAGTGCGACGAGATTTGGTCGTTCTGCCATGCCAAGGAGAAGAACGTCGCGACCGCCAAGGCCGCGCCCGAAGGCGCTGGCGACGTATGGACTTGGACCGCGATCGACGCCGACACGAAGCTGATCGTCAGCTACTATGTTGGCGATCGGTCGGGCGAGAGCGCGATGACGATCATGGACGATCTGCGCACCCGCCTCGCTAACCGCGTCCAGCTCACCACGGACGGGCACCGCGCGTACCTAGAGGCCGTGGAAGGCGCGTTCGGTGCCGACATCGACTACGCCCAGCTCGTGAAGATGTACGGCCCCACGATCGGCGCTCCCGGCCGCTACAGTCCCGCCGAATGCACTGGGATTAAGAAGATCAGGCGCGAAGGCAATCCCGACATCGCGCACGTCAGCACGTCCTATGTCGAGCGTCAGAACCTCACCATGCGTATGTCGATGCGCCGGTTCACGCGCCTGACGAACGCCTTTTCCAAGAAGTTCGACAATCACGTTCACGCGCTGTCGCTCTACTTCGTGTTCTACAATTTCTGCCGCATTCATAAGACCCTGCGCATGTCGCCCGCCATGGCCGCTGGCGTTGCCGACCGGCTTTGGTCGCTAGAGGACGTGATCGCACGGATCGACGCGGATGCGCCCGCCCCGGCGAAGCGCGGTCCCTACAAGCCTCGCAATTCAAAGTGAGACACTACCCCGCTTCTGATAACCTTGACTGTAGGGAGAACCGCCCGCTAGGGCCGCGTCCTCTCGTGGCGATCGTAGTTCAATTGGTTAGAGCGTCGGCTTGTGATGCCGGATGTTGCGGGTTCAAGTCCCGTCGGTCGCCCCACCACCTCTTCCGAGTAACCGGCGCATGACCACCGGCTGGGGTTTTCCCGATTTCGACGACCATGAGGCCGTCCACCTGTTCTCCGATCCGCAGTCCGGGCTGCGCGCGGTCATCGCCATCCATTCCACCAAGCTTGGCCCGGCGGCGGGCGGCGTTCGCTTCTGGCGGTACGCGCGCGAACCCGACGCGATCACCGACGCGCTGCGCCTGTCGCGCGGCATGAGCTTCAAGAACGCGATGGCCGGCCTGTCGATGGGCGGCGGCAAGGGCGTGCTGCTCGCGTCCGGCGAGGGGGCCAAGACCCCCGCGCTGCTCGAAGCGTTCGGCCGCGCGATCGACTCGTTGTCGGGCCGGTACGTCACCGCCGAGGATGTCGGCATGACCACCGGCGACATGACCACCATCGCCGGCACAACCAAATATGTGTCGGGCCTGCCCGTCGCGAGCGGCGAGGCGGGGGGCGATCCCGGCCCGTACACATCGCTGGGCGTCTATCTGGGCGTCAAGGCGGCCGCCGCGCGCGCTTTGGGCGCGACCGACATGAAGGGGGTGCGCGTCGCGATCCAGGGCGTCGGCTCGGTGGGCGGCGGCCTGGCGCGGCTGCTGGCGGCCGACGGCGCGGTGCTAACGCTCGCCGACGTGAATGCCGCGCGCGCCGAGGCGCTGGCCGAGGAGCTCGGCGCGGCCACCGCCACGAGCGGTGCGATCCTGTCGTCGGAGGCGGACGTTTTCAGCCCCAACGCGCTCGGCGCGATCCTGACCGAGACCACGATCGGCACGCTCTCCGCCAAGGTCGTGGCGGGCGGCGCGAACAACCAGCTCGCCCGGCCCGAGGACGGCCGCCGCCTGCACGAGCGCGGCATCCTGTACGCGCCCGATTACGTCATCAACGCAGGGGGCATCATCAATGTCAGCCTCGAATATCTGGGGCAGGGCGACGAGGCCGAGGTCAAGGCGCGTATCGCGCGCATCCCCGAGCGCCTGGCCGAAGTGTGGGACGAAAGCGACCGCGCCGGCCGTCCTGCCGCCGAGGTCGCCGACAGCATCGCCCGCCGCCTGATCGGCCGCTGATCGAGATTGCCGCATACCGTAGGCCGGGGTGACGAAGAGGGGTCGTCGCCCTACATGAGTTGATGACCGTGCCCGCCCTCCATGCCCTCGCCAATCCGGCGCGTTTCCTCAAGATCGCGCGCCCGCTCACGCCCCTGTCGTTCTGGGCGGGAGCGGCGTTGATCGCGCTCGGCTGTTGGGCGGGACTGACCCAAACGCCGCCCGATTACCTGCAGGGCGACACCGTCCGCATCCTCTATATCCATGTGCCCGCCGCCTGGCTCGGCATGGGCGGTTGGTCGGGCATTGCGGTGGCGAGCATCTCGTTCCTTGTCTGGCGGCACCCGCTCGCTCAGACCGCCGCGCGCGCGATCGCGGCGCCGGGCGCGGCGTTCGCGGCCATCTGCCTCGTCACGGGGTCGATCTGGGGGCGGCCGACTTGGGGAACGTGGTGGCAGTGGGATGGGCGGCTGACCTCGATGCTGCTGCTGCTGTTCGTCTATCTCGGCTACATGGCGCTCGCGCGCGCCGACGCCGAGCGCGGCGGAGACGGGCGCGTGCCCGCCATCTACGGCGTCGCGGGCACGGTGCTGCTGCCGATCATCCGTTATTCGGTGGTGTGGTGGAACACGCTCCATCAGGGTCCGAGCATCGGCCTCACCCGGTCGAGCATCGACGCGTCGATCCTTTGGCCGCTGCCGATCATGCTGGCCGGCTTCACGTTCTTCTTCGCGGGCGTAGTGCTGATGCGCATGCGTACCGCGTTGGCGACCGCGCGGGTCGAGGCGCGGCTGCGGCGGATGGCGCGCGCATGAGCCAGTGGAGCTTCGTGATCGCGGCCTATGCCGTGACGCTCGGCGGCGCGGGCGCGCTCGCGCTCGTGAGCTGGGCGGCGATGCGCGGGGCCGAGAAATGAAGGCCAAGCATCAGCGGCTGACGCTCGTGCTGCTCGCGCTCGCCGCGATCGTCGGCGCGGCGCTGCTCGCCCTGTCGGCACTGCGGGATCAGGCGTCCTTCTTCTATGCGCCGTCCGACGTCGAGCGCCAGGGCCTGCCGCTCGGACGCGCGGTGCGGCTGGGCGGGATGGTCGAGGCCGGCTCCGTCGCGCGCGCGCCCGACGGCGTGACGATCCGCTTCGCCGTCACCGATGGCCGCGCGACCACGCCCGTCACCTTCGCCGGGATCGTCCCCGACCTCTTCCGCGAACGCTCGGGCGTTGTCGCCGAGGGCGAGTTCCACGCCGACGGTTCGTTCAAGGCCACCAACCTGCTCGCCAAGCATGACGAGAAATACATGCCGCCCCAGCTGGCGAAGGGTGTGCAGCAGACCACCACTCTGGAGACGGGAGCGCTCACGCGATGATGGCCGAAGCGGGTCTGGCGGCCTTGTGGCTGGCGGCGGCGCTCGCCGCGGCGCAGCTGGTGCTGGCCGCGCTCGGCCTCGTCGGACGCCGGAGCGCGCCGGACCTGATCGCCGCCGTCCGCCCGGTCGCGATCGTGCAGGGCGCGCTCGTCGGCCTGGCGATGGCGCTGCTGATCGGCGTGTTCCTCGCCTCCGACATGTCGGTCGACCTCGTCGTCCGCAACAGCCATTCCGCCAAGCCCTGGTTGTACAAATTCGCGGGCGCCTGGGGCAATCACGAGGGCTCGATGCTGCTCTGGGTCGCGATCCTGGGCGTCGCGGGCGCGGCGGTCGCCTGGTTCGAACGTCGCCTGGACGAGCGGACGCTGGTCGCGACGCTCGGCGCGCAGGGCTTAATCGCGCTTGGCTTCTACGCCTTCCTGCTCTTTTCCTCCAACCCGTTCGCGCGGATGGCGACACCGCCGCTCGACGGGCTCGGGCTCAACCCGGTGCTGCAGGACCCGGGCTTGGCATTTCATCCGCCCACGCTCTACGCCGGCTATGTCGGGCTGTCCGTCGCCTTCTCCTTTGCGGTCGGCGCGCTGGTGACGCGCGATGTGGGGCCCGCCTTCGCGCGCGCGATGCGGCCCTGGGTGCTCGGCGCGTGGGTGTTCCTGACGCTCGGCATCACCGCCGGCTCCTACTGGGCCTATTACGAGCTGGGCTGGGGTGGTTACTGGTTCTGGGACCCGGTCGAGAACGCGTCGCTGATGCCCTGGCTCGCCGCGACCGCGCTGCTCCATTCGGTGACGGTGCTCGCCACCCGCGATGGCCTGCGCGCCTGGACGGTGATGCTCGCCGTCGTCGCCTTCTCCATGTCGATGCTCGGCACGTTCCTCGTCCGGTCGGGCATCCTGACCAGCGTCCATGCATTCGCCGTCGATTCGGAGCGCGGGGCGTTCATCCTCGCGCTGCTCGGCCTCTATATCGGCGGCGCGCTCGCGCTATTTGCGGCGCGGATCGGCACCGTCCGCGCGGGCGCGCCGTTCGACCTGGTCAGCCGCGAGGCGGGATTGGTCGTCAACAACCTGCTCCTGTCGGTGATCCTGGGCATCGTGCTGATCGGCACGCTCTACCCGATCGTCGCGGCGGGCTTCGGCGTACAGCTGTCGGTCGGCCCGCCCTTCTTCAACAAGACGGCCGGATCGGTCGCGCTCGTCCTCGTCGCGCTGGTCGGCGTCGGGCCGGCGCTGCGCTGGCGGCGCGACGACGGGCAAGCGGTGCTCGCGCGGCTGACCTGGCCGATCGCGGCCATCGCTTTCGCCGGGGCGGGGCTGTTCGTGTTCGAGGGATCGATCGGCCTGCTGCCCTTCGTCGCGCTGTCGCTCGCGGCCGGGCTAGCCGTCGCCAGCATCGCGCCGTTATGGGGTCGCTCCCCGAGCCGCACGCCGCTGTTCACCTACGGCATGGTGCTTGCTCATTTGGGCGTCGCGGTGAGCATCGCGGGCATGGCGTCGGACGCCGCCTTCACCGCCGAGCGCCTCGTCGCCGCGCGCATCGGCGAGCCGACGTTGGTCGGCCCGTACACCGTCACCCTGAACGGAGTTACCCCGCGTCTCGGCGACAATTGGACCGCGCTGGAGGGTCGGCTGACGGTCGAGCGCGGTGACGAGGTCCGGGTTCTTCGCCCCCAGACGCGCTTCTTCGCCGACCCGGCAACCACTACGAGCGAGAGCGCGATCCTGACCACGCTCGGCGGCCAGCTCTATGCCGTGCTCGGCCAGCCCGACGGCGGCGGCCGTTGGCAGCTGCGGTTGTGGTGGAAGCCGTACGTCACCTTCATCTGGCTCGGCGGCGTCCTGATCGCGCTTGGCGGCGCGTTGTCGCTGATCGGCCGCGTTCGCCGGGAGCGCCGGACGACGGCGCGGGTCGCCTACGCATGAAGCGCGCGCTGGTCTGGACGCCGCTCGCCGCCTTCGCGCTGCTGTTCGCGGTGGTCGCGGCCGGGCTGTTCCGCCCCGCCGACCGTACCATCCGGTCGGGGATAGTCGGCAAGCCCGTACCCGCCTTCGCGCTGGCGTCGCTTCTGCCCGGCCGGCCCGGCCTCTCCAGCGGCGACCTGCGCGGGAGCGGTCCGCGCGTCGTCAACGTCTTCGCCAGCTGGTGCGCGCCGTGCATCGCCGAAGCGCCGCAGCTGATGGCGCTCAAGCGGGCGGGTGTTGCGGTCGAGGGCGTCGCGGTCCGCGATACCGCGCCTGCGCTCGGCCGGTTCCTCGTCCGCAACGGCGACCCGTTCGGCCGTATCGGCGACGACCGGGCGAGCGCGGTCCAGCTGGCGCTCGGCGCGGCAGGGGTGCCCGAAAGCTTCGTGGTCGATGCGCGGGGCATCATTACCTACCAGCATGTCGGTTACATCACGCCCGCGGATGTCGATGTGATCCGCGCCGAGATCGAGCGGGCACGGTGATCGCCGCTCTGCTGCTGGCCGCGGCGGTCCCGAGCGCGCCCGCGCCCGCGCCGTATGCGAACGTCCAGCTTGCCGATCCCGCGCGGGAAGCGGAGGCGCGAGAGCTGATGGGAACGCTCCGCTGCCTCGTGTGCCAGGGTCAGTCGATCGCCGACAGCGACGCCGACATGGCGGGCGACATGCGCTCGCTCGTCCGCGAGCGGATCGCGGCGGGGCAGGACGGCGCGGCTGTGCGCGGCTGGCTGATCGCGCGCTACGGCGACTACGTCACCTACGACCCGCCATTCTCGCTGGTGAGCGCGCCGTTATGGATCGCGCCGCTGCTGCTGCTTGGCCTGGGAGGCTGGCTCGCGCGGGGCAGCTTCCGACGCCGTCACCGATGAAGCAACGCTGATGGGGCTGGTATGGCTGGCGTTGCTCGGCGTCGCCGCATCGGCGCTGCTCGTCCTGCTCAGGATCGCGCGACCGGTCTGGCCGCTGCTCGGGGCCGCGCTGATGCTCGGCGCGACCGGCTACGCGCTGCAAGGATCGCCTTTGCAACCGAGCCGTTCCGCGACCCCGAACGTGACGAAGGTTTCCGAGGACGCCGGCCTGCTCGAACTGCGCGACGCCATGTTCGGACGCTACACGCTCGACACGGCCTATCTGATCGCCGCCGACGCCATGACGCGGTCGGGCGACGGTGACTCGGCCATCCGCGTACTGCTGGGCGGTCTGGATCGCATCCCTAAAAGTGTTGCCTTATGGACGGCGCTGGGCGGCGCGATGGCCGTGCATGACGGGACCGTTTCCCCGCCGTCGCGCTTCGCCTTCGACCAGGCGATGCGGATCGCGCCCGCGCATCCCGCGCCGCCATTCTTCCTGGGTCTGGCCTACGTGCGAGCCGACGAGTACGCCGCCGCTCGGCCATATTGGGCCAGGGCGGCGGCGTTATCGCCGGACCGGGCGTCCTATCGCCGGGACGTCACGCTTCGGCTGGCGCTCCTCGACCGGCTCCTGGCCGATCAGGCGCGCCGGCCTGGCTGAGACCGGGCCGAACGCGCTACTTGCCGCGCCCGGTCTTCTCTTGAAGTTCGTCGATCTTGAGCGATGCATCGCCCTTGCTGAGCTTGTCGTCGAACTCTTCGTGAGCTTCCTCGCTCAACGTCTTCAGATAGCTCGCCTGCGCGCCGGTCATCGGCTCGTCGCCGGTGGTCCAGTCGTGCGGATCCTTGACGGCATTCGAGGTCGGGTGCATCTTGGGGTTCTCGGGCTCGGACATTCGCAGTCTCCTTCACCGTTCCAACGCCGATGTTCCGTGTCCGTTCCGTCAGGCCGCGACGAACTCCAGACCGAGCGCGTCGGCGACGGCCTGGTGTCGGATTTGCCCATTCGACACGTTCAACCCCGCCGCGAGATGCGGGTCGGCGCGCATCGCGTCATCCGCGCCCATGTTGGCGAGCTTGAGCGCGAAGGGCAGGGTGGCGTTGTTGAGCGCGAAGGTGGAGGTGCGCGCGACCGCGCCGGGCATGTTGGCCACGCAATAATGCGTAACGCCGTCCACCTCGAACACCGGATGATCGTGCGTGGTGGCGTGGCTCGTTTCGAAACAGCCGCCCTGGTCGATGGCGATGTCGACCAGCACCGACCCGCGCTTCATCGTCCCCAGCATATCGCGCGTGACCAGCTTGGGAGCGGCCGCGCCGGGCACCAGCACCGCGCCGATTACCAGATGCGCGTTCCTGACCGCCGCCGCGATCGCCGCCTTGGATGCGAACGCGGTCTTGATCTGGCTGGAGAAGAACATGTCTAGCTCGGCCAGCCGACTCATATTGAGGTCGTAGATGGTCACGTCCGCGCGCATGCCGACCGCCATCTGCGCGGCGTTGATGCCCGACACGCCGCCGCCCAGGATCGCGACCTTGGCCGGTGCCACGCCGGGCACGCCGCCCAGCAGCACGCCGCGTCCGCCCTGGAACTTCTCGAGGTAATGCGCGCCGACCTGGACCGACATGCGGCCCGCGACCTCCGACATGGGCTTTAGGAGCGGCAGCCCGCCGCCTTGCGCCGTCACCGTCTCGTACGCGATGCAGGTAGCGCCCGATCTCATCAGCCCCTCGGCTTGGCGGGGGTCGGCGGCGAGGTGCAGGTAGGTGAAGAGCAGGTGGTGCGGCTCGAGCAATGCGATCTCGCTTGCCTGCGGCTCCTTGACCTTGACGATCATGTCCGACCCCGCGAACACCGCGCGCGCGTCCGGCGCGATCGTCGCGCCCGCCGCGACGTAATCGGCGTCCTCGAAATCGATGCCCGACCCCGCCCTGGTCTCGACCACCACCTGGTGCCCGGCCGCGACCAGTTCGGCCACGGACGACGGCGTCAGGCCCACGCGATATTCGTGGTTCTTGATTTCCTTGGGAACTCCGACGCGCATGTCATCCTCTCCGAACGGTTCAGGCTGCGCCCATAGCGGACCCGTCCGAGCTTGTCCCGTTGCGCGGCTTCGGCACGGGGTGTAGGGGCGCGGCCCATGCCCGACCGCTCCGCCGTACAGTCGCCCGTAATCGGCGGTAGCGATGACGATGGCGGCGCGCACCCCCACAACTCCGGCAGCCTGGGCAAGCTGGCGCTGGGCGCGGTGGGCGTCGTCTACGGCGACATCGGCACTTCGCCGCTTTATGCGATGAAGGAGACATTCGTCGGCCATCATCCGCTCACGGTCGACACCGTCCACGTGTTCGGCGTCGTCAGCCTGATCTTCTGGTCGTTGATCGTCGTAGTGACCGGCAAGTACATCCTCCTGACGCTCCGCGCGGACAACAAGGGCGAGGGCGGCAGCCTGGCGCTGCTTGCGCTCATCCAGCAGAGTTCGGGCGGCGGCCGGTGGAGCCGCGGTCTGGTGCTGCTCGGCATCCTGGCGACCGCGCTGTTCTTCGGCGATTGCATGATCACGCCCGCCATCTCCGTCCTGTCCGCGGTCGAAGGGCTTGTCGTAGTACAGGCGGGCTTCGCGCCGTTCGTGCTTCCGATCGCCATGGTCATCTTGGTCGCGTTGTTTCTCATTCAGGCGCGGGGCACCGACAAGATCGGGCGCCTGTTCGGCCCGGTCATGATAACCTATTTCGCGGCGCTGTCCGTCCTGGGGGTGCTCAGCATCATCGAGCGCCCGGACGTGCTGCAGGCCTTCAATCCGATCTGGGCGGTGTGGTTCTTCCAGGCCGATTACGGGCTCGCTTTTCTGGCGCTCGGGTCGGTCGTGCTGGCGTTGACCGGTGCCGAGGCGCTTTATGCCGACATGGGCCATTTCGGCCGCCGCCCGATCGAGGCGGCGTGGCTGTACCTCATCTTCCCCGCGCTCATGCTCAATTATCTCGGCCAGGCGTCGCTCATGCTGCGCGATCCGAGCGCGGCGGCCAACCCGTTCTTTTTGCTTGCGAGCGAGGACTTACGACTTCCGCTCGTGATCCTGGCGACGATGGCGACGGTGATCGCGAGCCAGGCCGTCATCACCGGGGCGTTCTCCGTCTGTCAGCAGGCGGTCCAGCTCGGCCTGCTGCCGCGCCTGAAAATCGAGCATACGTCCGCCTCCGCGCTCGGGCAGATCTATGTGCCGATCGTGAATTGGGCGCTGCTGGTTATGGTCGTCATATTGGTGCTCATGTTCCGCCAGTCGTCCAATCTCGCAGCCGCCTACGGCATCGCGGTGACGGGCACGATGCTGATCACCACCGTGATGCTGTTCGTGCTGCTCCGGCGGGTCTGGAAGTGGCCGATGTCCGGGGCGGTTGCGCTGGTCGCGTTGTTCCTGATTTTTGACATCGCCTATTTCGCGTCGAACGTGACTAAAATTCCCGACGGCGGCTGGTTCCCGCTGCTGATCGGCCTGATCGCCTTCACCGCACTGACGACCTGGGCGAAGGGTCGCGAGCTTATGCTCGCGCGCATGAAGGAGTCGGCGTTGCCGATGAAACTGTTCATCGACTCGGCGGTAGGATCGGCGACGCGGGTTCCGGGTACTGCCGTGTTCATGACCTCGACCGCCGACGGCGTTCCGCACGCGCTGCTGCACAATTTGAAGCACAACAAGGTGCTTCACGAGCGCGTCCTGCTGCTGACGGTCAAGATCGTCCAGCAGCCGACCTGGCCCGAGGAGAAGCGCGCCAAGCTGGAAAGCCTGGGCGAGGGCTTTCACCGCATCGTGCTGCGCTATGGTTTCATGGACGAGATCAACGTGCCCGTGGCGCTGAAGCACGTGCATGGATGCGGGGCCGAGTTCCGGATGATCGATACGAGCTTCTTTCTGTCGCGCCAGACGCTGATCGCGTCCGAGCTGCCCGGCATGGCGCTGTGGCGCGAGAAGCTGTTCGCGTGGATGCTTCGCAACGCTGAATCGGCGATGGAGTTCTTTCGTCTGCCGTCCAACCGCGTCGTCGAGCTCGGCAGTCAGGTCGAGATCTGACCGACGATTTCCCGCCCACGCTCGCGCCGATCATCGTCACCGCGCTGTTCTCGCGGAACGATCAGGGCTGGTTCGACGCCGCGCGAGCGACGCATTTTCCGCCGGAACGCAATCAGCTGTCGGCCCACCTGACGATGTTCCATCACCTGCCGCCTTCGATCGCCGACGAGCTGAAACACCGCCTCGTGACCGAAACGCGTGGGATCCCCGCGCCCGACGCGAGGCTGGCCGGGCTGATCTCGCTGGGGCGCGGCGTCGCCTACCGCATCGACTCGCCCGGATTGGCGGGCATCCGCGCGCGGCTGGCCGACGCGTTCGCCGGGCTGCTCACGCCGCAGGACGCCGGCGGCTGGCGTCCGCACGTCACGGTCCAGAACAAGGTGGAGCCGCGCGTCGCCAGGATCCTGCTCGCCGACCTGCAGCGCGATTTCCGCTCGCGGCCGCTCGAGCTCGCCGGGTTGGCGGTCTGGTGGTACCGGGGCGGGCCGTGGGAGCCGCTCTCGCGCCACATGTTCGCTTGACCCGTTTGGGGCCCGTTCCTATAGCCCGCGCCTCGCGAGCGGGCCTGGCCTGTCGGGGCGGAGTAGCTCAGCTGGTTAGAGCACGGGAATCATAATCCTGGGGTCGGGGGTTCAAGTCCCTCCTCCGCTACCACTCGCGAGCCGAGCGCCTACATGAGAAGCGTTCACCAGGGGCTCGCACCAATGACCGTCCACACCACCCGCATGCTCATCCTCGGCTCGGGACCCGCCGGGCTGTCGGCCGCCATCTACGGCGCGCGGGCAGGGCTGGAGCCGATCGTCGTACAGGGCATCCAGCCGGGCGGGCAGCTGACCACGACCACGGACGTCGAGAACTATCCGGGCTTCGCCGACGTCATCCAGGGCCCGTGGCTCATGGAGCAGATGCAGGCCCAGGCCGAGCATGTCGGCACGCGCATGATGTGGGACACGATCACCGGCGTCGACCTGACGCGCCGCCCGTTCCGCCTGACCGGTGACGGCGGCGACGTGTACCAGGGCGATGTGCTGGTCATCGCCACGGGCGCGCAGGCCAAGTGGCTCGGGATCGACAGCGAGGAGACGATGAAGGGCAAGGGGGTAAGCGCGTGCGCGACCTGCGACGGCTTCTTCTACCGGGGCAAGAAGGTGGCGGTGATCGGCGGCGGCAACACCGCGGTCGAGGAGGCGCTGTACCTGACCAACCACTCGCCCGACGTGACGCTGATCCACCGGCGTGACTCCTTACGCGCCGAACGGATCCTGCAGGAGCGGCTCCGCGCCCATCCGGGCATCACCGTGCTGTGGAACAAGGAGGTCGCCGGCTTCGTGGATGGCGGCGGGACGACCGGGCTGGTCGGACTGGACCTGCGCGACACGGTGACGGGCGAGGCGAGCCGTCTGGCGACCGACGGCGCGTTCGTCGCGATCGGGCATCATCCCGCCACCGAGCTGTTCCGGGATCACGTCGAGCTCGACGAGGACGGCTACATCTCCGTTGAAACCGGCACCACGCGCACGAGCGTGCCGGGCGTATTCGCGTGCGGGGACGTGGCGGACAAGGTCTATCGCCAGGCGGTGACGGCGGCGGGCACGGGCTGCATGGCCGCGCTCGACGCCGAGCGGTTCATGGCGGCCGCCGCGCACGAGTCCGACACGGCGGCGATGCATGAGCCGCTGCGTGAGAAAGAGAACGCTGAAGCTACCTGGTAGCCCGAACCACCGCGAGGACCGCGGCCTCGAGCGCGGCGGCGGCGTCCGGGCGGGTGAAGCTGTGTGACGCGGTGGGCACCTTGACGATCGGCAGCTCGCGGGCTCGCTTGGCGACCGCGGCAAGGAATGCCTGAGCGGTGGCGTCGCGCTCGGCCAGGATGATCGCGGCGGGATCGGACCGGGCGATCCGATCGGCCAGCGGTCGCGGGCCGGAGCGGACGGCCTTGCGCAAGCCCCGCCACAACGTCCCGAACGCGACGCCGCCGGTCAATAGCCGCCTCCACTGCGCGCCGCTCCGCAGGCGATCGGCATAGCGCGCGCGGATCGCCGCGGCCGGCGGCAGGTCGTCGCGCTCGTCATCGCCGGTCCAGGGATTGGCAAGGACGATCGCGTCCATGCCCGCCGGGCGACCGAACAGCGCCAGCGCGGCGGCGGCGTCGCAATTGCCGAAGCCGACGACCCGTCGGACTCCGGGTGCCTCGGTGCGGAATACGGCGGCGGCGGCGGCGATGTCGTCGGCACTATCCGACCAGCCACGATTCTCGCCGCCCGAGTCGCCGATGCCGCGCCGATCGAAGCGCAATACGGGTACTCCCTTTTCCGCCAGCGCGGCGGCGAGCGTCGCCATGCCGCGGTGCGCGCCGACCCGTACCTCGTTGCCTCCCGATACGATCAGCAGGCCGGTTTCGCCCGCCGCTTCGTCGACGGTGCCGACGAGCGTATCGCCCTCGCAGGGGAAGGTGATCAGGCGTCGCATCGGCGGACCCACGCCGCGATGTCGGCGGCTAGCGCGGCCGCGAGCGGCGCGTCGACATCGGGCTCGCTCGCGCGCCAGAGCGGGCGGCCGCTCAGGCGGAGGTTGGCCGGGTACGGATCGGTCCCGAGGCGGGCGGTGCGGTTCGCGGACACGGGCTCCGCACGCGCCAGATCGGACAGGAGCGATCGATCGACGAGGTTGCCCGCGAGCAGGATCGGCGGGCCCGGCCGTTCGAGTTCGGCGGGATCAAACCGCTCGCCTTCCTCGCGCGCCGCGGCTTGGCGGGTGCGCACGAGATCGCGGATCAGCGATGCGCCCGTCAACGACGCGAAATGGTAACGGCCCGCCGCGTCGACCATCGTATCGACGAGCGCGCCGCCCCTGACCGCAAGCACCAAGACGGAACGCCCGACGGACTGCGCGGCCGCGGCGAACGCCGTCCGCCACCCGTTCAAGGTCGCTTGCGATGTCGGAACAAGACTTTCCCCGGCCCCGGGCAGATCGGGAAGCACGCTCGCCACGCCCTCCGACGCGAGCAGGCGCAAGGTGCGGACCAGAAACGCGCGCGTGCGGTTCGCCTCCTCGAACAAGGCGGAGGCGACGACGACGACCGGTCCGTGATCGGGGCCGAAGCGGAGCATCGCCTCGGTTCCGCCGGTCCACTCGTAGCGGTCGATCAGAGCAGCGCCTTCCCGCGCGCGAAATGCGCGAGCGAGCCGAAGGTCGCCATCATCTCGCCGTCGACCTCGTCGTCCTCGATCACGATCGCGAGCCGGTCCTCGAGCTCGGTCAGCACGCCCGCGACCGCCATCGAGTCGAGTTCGGGGAGCGATCCGAACAGCTGCGTGGACTCGTCGAACGTATAGACGCGCTCCTGGCTGAGCCCCAGCACGTCGCGAAGTACCGCGCGGATCGTGTCGTCGACCAGCTGTGCGCCTTCCTCGATCAAGTCCCGTGCCCATCCTGCTGCGGTGATGCGCCGTGCGGTAGTCGCCGGGGGTGATTTGGGCAACACCGGCGCGCTATGAGGCCAAGCGATGACCTCGCCCGATCCCACGCCGTACCCCATCGACCATGTCCACCTGCGCGGGCGGGCGGAGGACGCCGCGCTGATCGACCGGGCGGGCGCGTGGAGCTTCGCCGATCTGGAGCGCGCCGTGGCGGCTACGGCCGGCTGGCTGGCGCGACGAGGTCTCGCGCCCGGCAACCGGGTTGCGAGTTGGCTGCCCAAGACGCGGACGGCGTGCGTGCTCCCGCTCGCGGCGGCGCGCGCCGGGCTGGTGCATGTGCCGATCAACCCGCTGCTGCGGCGGGCGCAAGTCGCGCATATTCTCGCGGACTCCGGCGCGGAGTTGATCGTGACCCAGCGCGCGCGGGCGGCGACGCTGGCGGACGGCGACGTGCCTGCCGGCTGCGAGGTGGTCGAGGAGGGGGAGCTTCCGCTCGGCGCTTCACGATCCGGCGCGCTCGGCCCGTCGGTCGCCGACCCGAGCGCGCTGGCCGCGATCCTCTACACCTCCGGCTCGACCGGCCGTCCCAAGGGCGTGATGCTGAGCCACGCCAATTTGTGGCTCGGCGCGGTCTCCGTCGCGCATTATCTGGAGCTGACGGCGGTTGACCGTGTGCTCGGCGTGCTGCCGCTATCGTTCGATTACGGACAGAATCAGCTGTTCTCGACGTGGTATGCGGGGGCGAGCGTCGCGCCCGTCGATTACCTCACGCCCGTCGACGTGGTTCGGGCGGCCGAGCGGACGGGCGCGACGACGGTCGCCGGGGTGCCGCCGTTATGGATGCAGCTGCTGGAGGCTAAGTGGCCCGACGCGGTCGCGGGCACGCTGACGCGCCTGACCAACTCGGGCGGGGCGTTGACGCCGCGATTGGTGCGGGGCTTGCGGGCCAAGTTCCCAGCGGCGCGAATCTATGCGATGTATGGCATTACCGAGGCGTTCCGTTCCACTTAC
>NZ_CAXSBH010000050.1:0-22912 GCF_964235535.1 uncultured Sphingomonas sp. | reverse complement strand
ACCTCGTAATTGCCCCACACCGTCTGCACGTCGTCGTCGTCGTCGAGCGTGTCGATCAGCTTGAACAAAGTCACCGCGTCGTCGTCGCCGACCGCCACGCTCACCTGCGGACGCCAAGCGAGCTTGGCGCCTTCCGCCTGCCCCAGCACCGGCTCCAACGCCTTGGCGACCTCGTGCAGGTCGCCCTGCGCGGTCCAGATCTCGTGACCGTCCTCCGTGGAGGTCACGTCCTCCGCCCCCGCCTCCAGCGCGGCGTCGAACATCTTGTCCGGGTCGCCCGCGCCCACGGGGTAGTTGATCAGCCCTACCCGGTCGAATCCGTGGCTCACCGATCCGCTTGCGCCCAGATTGCCGCCGTTCTTTGCGACCGCGGTGCGCACGTTCGTCGCGGTGCGGTTGCGGTTGTCGGTCAACGCCTCGATGATCAGCGACACGCCGCCCGGGCCGAAACCCTCGTAGCGGACCTCCTCATACAGTTCCGCATCGCCGCGCGACGCCTTGTCGATCGAACGCTGGATATTGTCCTTGGGCAGCGACATCGCCTTGGCGGCGTTGACCGCGGCGCGCAGGCGCGGGTTCATGTCCGGATCGGGCAGCCCCATCTTGGCCGCCACCGTGATCTCGCGCGACAGCTTGGAAAAAGCGCTGGAGCGCTTCTTATCCTGGGCACCCTTGCGGTGCATGATGTTCTTGAACTTGGAATGGCCCGCCACGGGTTTCCCTCCTGACTCTAGTGGATGCCCAGCGCCTGCCGGTACGTCTCCAGCAGCGCGTCCGCCTCGTCGCGGTGATGCTTCTCCATCTTGCGCAGCCGCACGATCGACTTCATCGTCTTGGTGTCGAA
The DNA here is from genome assembly GCF_964235535.1 of uncultured Sphingomonas sp. Classification (GTDB taxonomy): domain Bacteria; phylum Pseudomonadota; class Alphaproteobacteria; order Sphingomonadales; family Sphingomonadaceae; genus Sphingomonas. Next base: position 22,068 of record NZ_CAXSBH010000050.1, on the reverse strand, counting down.
ACCGGTCGACTTGGCCTCGGAATACACGTCCTTGATGTCGTCGGCGAAGCCCTTCTTCTCCTCCTCCAGCCGCTCGATGCGCTCGATGAACTGGCGCAATTGCTCGGCCGATACGTTGTCCGTCATGATGGTGGTCGCTCTCCGCGGGTGAAGCGGGCGCGTCTAACGGATGCCCCCGCCCATGCGCAACCTGGCGGATGCAAGCTTACTTGACCGGAAACACCTGCCGCTCGCCGCCCTGCTTGTGGACGACGCCGCGCCGCATCACGAACTCCACCTGCGTCAGCCGCGCGACGTCGGCGACCGGATCGCCCGCCACCGCGATGATGTCGGCGTCCATGCCGGGCGCGATGCGGCCGATGCGGTCGGCCCGGCCGAGCAGGTCGGCGGCCCCGATCGTGGCCGATCGGATCGCCGTCATCGGCGCCATGCCCTGCGCGACCATGTATCCGAACTCCAGCGCGTTGGTGCCGTGCGGGCCGACCCCGGAATCCGTGCCCATCGCGACCTTGACCCCCGCCTTGAACGCGCGGGCATGCGACTGCTTGACGACCAGCGACACCTGCTCGGCCTTGGCCGCGGCCGCGGCGGGACGCTCGCCCGCGCGGCCCTGGCGGATCACGCTCTCGAAGGCGTGCATGGTGGGGACGAGGTACGCGCCCGTGGTCTTGAACAGCCGGATCGTCTCGTCGTCCAGATACGATCCGTGGTCGATCGAATCGACCCCCGCCTTCAGCGCCAGGTCGATCCCCGACTTGCCGTGCGCGTGCGCCGCCGCCTTGCGCCCGAAGGCGTGAGCCGTGTCGATGATCGCCTTCATCTCGTCGAAGGTCATCTGCGCCTCCAGCCCGCCCGCGATATTCGACCCGACGCCGCCGGTCGCCGCGAACTTGATCACTTCCGCGCCCGAGAAGATCTGTTCGCGCGTCGCCCGCCGGCAGTCGTCGGGGCCGTTGCAGATCTCCGGCGAGGCCTCGCGCTCGACATGAGCGTATTCGCGCTTCAGGCCGTTGGCGTCGCCGTGTCCGGCGGTGACCGACACCATGCGCCCGGCGTTGACCACGGTGGGCCCCGCCACCTCGCCGCGCGCGATCGCGTCGCGCAGCGCCCGGATGCCGCGCGGCTCGCCGCCCAGATCGCGGACCGTGGTGACCCCCGCCTCCAGCGTCCGCCTGGCGTTGGCGACGGCGGTCAGCAGATCGTCCTCCAGGTCGCTGGTCGTCGCGTTCAGCCGCGCCTGGAGCGGATAGCCCGTCGAATAAAGATGGACGTGCATGTCGATCAGCCCGGGCAGCACGTACCGGTCCTTGAGGTCCACCAGCCGAACGCCCGCGGGCGGGGCCGCGTGGCCGTCGCGGACCTCCGCGACCTTGCCGTCCCGAACGACGATCGTCGACGGCCCGCGCGGGGCCTGGCCGGGCTGGTCGAGCAGGCGACCCGCATGAATGTAGGTGGTGACGGACGCGGCGGGCGCGGCGGCGGGCGGCGCGGTCTGGGCCGATACGGTACCCAATGTGGGCAGCAATGCGAGCACGAGTGCGATCGATCTGGTCATGTTTACCACTCCGTTCGGTCTGAGCTTGTCGAAGGCTCGTTCTTCTTTCCCCCGGTAGAGAGGGAGCCGACCCTTCGACAAGCTCAGGGCGAACGGGAATTCAGGCATTCCTCGACACGCTCTCGGCCATCCGCGCCAGCTGCTCGGGGCTAGCCTCGCCCCCGTGCCGCGCCTTCCACTCCGCATACGGCATCCCGTATACCGCCTCGCGGCCCGCCTCCTTGGGCATCCCGCCCGCTTCGGCCACCCAGTCGCCCAGGCAGTTGCGGCAAAATCCCGCCAGCCCCATCAGATCGACATTCTGCGCGTCGGTCCGGTGGCGCAGGTGACGCACCAGCCGCCGGAAAGCCTCGGCGGCGGTGCGGTCGTCGATCTCGTCCATCCGGTCCATCCCCAAGCGCCTTTCGGTTGATCGGGTCGGATTAGGCTCTAGAGCCTGCGGGCGCAAAGCCGGAGCGTCCACCATGACCAAATCCCATGTCTAAGGCTGCGCCGCCCCGGGGACGCAAGGTGCGCGTGCTCGCCACGCTCGGCCCCGCCAGCAGCACGCCCGGAATGATCGGCACCTTGTTCCAGGCGGGTGCCGACGCGTTCCGCATCAACATGTCCCACGGCGACCAGGCGGGGAAGGTCGCGGTGATCCAGGCGATCCGGGATCTGGAAAAGCGGTTCGGCCGCCCGAGCACGATCCTCGCCGACCTCCAGGGCCCCAAACTCCGCGTCGGCCGCTTCGCCGATGGAAGCGTCATGCTCCGCACCGGCCAGGACTTCACCTTCGACCGCTCCGACGCGCCCGGCGACGACACCCGCGTCGAGCTTCCCCACCGCGAGATCTTCGCCGCGATCGAGTCCGGCGCGCGCCTGCTCCTCGACGACGGCAAGCTCGTGCTTCGCGTCGTCGCGCACGACGCGGACCGCATAATGACGCGCGTCGAGGTCGGCGGCAAGCTGTCGAACAACAAGGGCCTGAACGTCCCCGACGTCGTGGTGCCGATGGCCGCGCTAACCGAGAAGGACCGCTCGGACCTGTCCTGGGCGGTCGGTCAGGGCGTCGATTGGGTGGCGCTCTCGTTCGTCCAGCGCCCCGAGGACCTGATGGAGGCCCGCCGCCTGCTGGAGGGCAAGGCCGCGCTCCTCGCCAAGATCGAGAAGCCGTCCGCGATCGAGCGGCTGGAGGAGATCGTCGAGCAGTGCGACGCGGTCATGGTCGCGCGCGGCGACCTGGGCGTCGAGCTCCCGCCTCAGACCGTTCCCGCGCTTCAGAAACGCATCGTCGAGGTGTCGCGCAGGCTCGGCCGCCCTGTGGTGGTCGCGACGCAGATGCTCGAATCGATGATCACCTCGCCCTCGCCCACCCGCGCCGAGGTGTCGGACGTGGCCACCGCGATCTATGACGGCGCGGATGCGATCATGCTGTCGGCCGAATCGGCGGCGGGCGACTGGCCGGTCGAATCGGTGGCGATGATGAACGCGATCGGCGAGGCGGTCGAGCGCGATCCCGGCCACGGCGACCGCGTCCATTTCACGATCACCAAGCCCGACCCGACCACCGCCGACGCGCTCGCCGAGGCCGCCAAGAACATCGCCGCGACCGTATCGGCCAAGGCGATCATCTGCTTCACCACCAGCGGTTCGACCGCCCGGCGCGTCGCGCGCGAGCGGCCCGCGGTGCCGATCCTGGTCCTCACCCCCAACCAGGCCACGGCGCGCCGCCTGGGCCTGCTATGGGGCACGCACGCCGTGCTGACCCGCGACGTCGCGGATTTCGAGGCGATGGTCGCCAAGGCCAAGCGCATGGCGCTGCGCCACGGCATGGCGGCGGCGGGCGACCAGGTGATCGTGATGGCGGGCGTCCCCTTCCGCACGCCCGGCTCGACCAACGTCATCCACGTCGTCCGCATCGCCGGTGACGAGCTGAAGAACTACGGCACGAACGCGAGCGGGTGACCCCGGAGCTTGGCGTCGCGGGTCAGCAGCCGCGCGCCGAGCTGCTGGCAGACGGCCAGCAACAACTCGTCGAACGGGTCTTTGTGCGGGGGCCGCACATCTAGGGCACATACGACCTGTTCGGCGCTTAACGGCAGGATTTCGGCACCGAAAATCCGAAGCCCCTCCAACACCTCGGCCGGATCGGCCGGCCCTTTCCGTTCACCGCTCGGCGCGAAGAGGTTCCACTTGATCCGCAGTTCCCAGATCGAGATCACCGATACGGCGAGCGCATCCGAACGGATCGCCCGCACCTCCGCCTCGCGCAGCTCGGCCGGGGTACGGACGAGCCACGCGGCGATATGCGTGTCCAGGACAAGCATCAGTTCGCTTCGGCATGCTCACTGTCGAGCATCAGCGCCCGTCGGCTGAAATCGGCATCGTCGAACTCGGCGGGCCAGACCTGCTCCGCGTCGGTATCGGCCCAACCCTTGGACCGGCGAAACGCTTCCAGGGCGGCCCAGTCCAGTCCTCCCTCGGGACTTGGCGGTCCCAGCTCCGCGACTACATGGCCATTGCGTGTTATCGATACCCGCTCACCCCGTTCAGCCGAGTCTATGGCCGCTGCGAACTGCGCCCGTACTTCCCGAACCGACATCTTCATGATCGATCTCCTGTGTACGCTGATGTACACAAGCCATCGCTAGCCGTCAAGCAGCCCCAACCCCGCCAACTCGCCCCGGAGCTTCGGCTCGCCGGTGAAGTGCAGCGCGATCAGCCCCACGTCGCTGGCGCCCGCCACGTTCGCCGCATTGTCGTCGATGAACACCGTCCGCTCCGCCTCCAACCCGAACCGGTCGAGCGCCAGTCGGTAGATCGCAGCGTCGGGCTTCACCAGCTTCTCCGCGCCCGACACCACCACGTCCCGGAACCGGTCGAACATCGCCGCCTCGCGCGCGCGAAACGGCGGCCAGAACTCGTGGGAGAAGTTGGTGATCGCGTAGAGCGGCACGCCCCGCGCCTCCAACTCGTCGACCAGGGCGCGCATGCCGGGCACCGGGTCGCCGATGGATTCGAGGAACCGCGGCCCCCAAGCGGCGATCAGCTCGGCATGATGCGGATGGAGCGCGGTCAGCTCGGCGCTCGTCTCGGCGAAGTCGCGCCCCGCATCGTGCTGGAAATGCCAGTCGTGCGTCACGACCTCGCGCAGGAACGCATCGAGCGCCCGATCGTCGGCGATCAGGCGCTGGTATAAGAACCGGGGATCCCAGTCATACAGGACGCGACCGACATCGAAGATGACGGCCGTCGGCGCGGGTCCGATCAGCCCTGGCGCGCCTTGAAACGGCGGTTGGTCTTGTTGATCACATAAGTCCGGCCACGGCGGCGGATCACGCGGTTGTCGCGGTGGCGACCTTTTAGCGACTTTAGGGAATTGCGGATCTTCATGGCGCGCGTTCGCTTCCGGTGGTTCGGCCCGTGGCTCGGGAAAGCGGGTGGCCTATTATTGGCGGGTCGCCAAGTCAAGGATCGGGAACCCACGCCCCATCTTCATGCGTTGCGCTACTGTAACGATGGCGTGAAAGGTTCGGCGGACATGACGAAGCGAGGCGGAATGGCCCTGGCATTGGCGGCGCTCGGCGCGAGCGTAGGCTTGGCGGGATGCGCGACGACCTCGCGCCAGCTCCCGGCCGAGGCGATCCGCTACCATCTGGGCCAGCCGATCGCGCGGGGCAGCGTAGCCGTCGAGCCGCTCCAGACCACCACGGGCATACCTCCATCGCTCGAATATCGCGGTTACGCCGCTGCGGTCGAAACCGAGCTGCTGCGCAACGGCTATACCCGCGCGGTCTCCGGCGCGACGCCCGAATATGTCGCCACCGTCGCCTTCCGTCGCGCCACCGAACAGGGTCCGCCCCGGCGCTCGCCGTTTTCGATCGGCATCGGCGGCGGCGGCTTCAGCGGCGGGCGGCGCGGCGGCGGCGTGGGCCTGGGCGGTGGGATCGGCTTTCCGCTCGGCGGTGGCCCCGCGCGGGATCTCGTCGTGTCCGAGCTGGCGGTGACGATCAAGCGCCGCGCCGACCAGTCGCCGATCTGGGAGGGCAGCGCGCGGGCCGCCGCCGACGCGCGCGACCCCGCCTCGGGCGCGGACGCGCTCGCCGGGCGTCTCGCGGCCGCGCTCTTCACCGCCTTTCCCGGAGAGTCGGGGCGTACTATCGAGGTCCGATGACCTTGAGCATCAACGCCGCCTTCGACAGCGGCAATATTCGGGTCGTCACGGTTGAGGGAGACCGCGTCGACCTAGAGATCGTCGCCGATCATCTGTCCGACTTCTTTCAATGGTTCCATTTCCGCGTCGCCGGCGCGCGCGGCCGGACGGTGACCTTCCGCATCCTCAACGCGGGCAAGTCCGCCTACCCGTTCGGCTGGCCGGGCTATAAGGTGCGTGCTTCCACCGACCGCGAGGCGTGGCGGATGACGCCCACGACCTACGCCGACGGCGTGCTCGAATGGGTTTGGACCGTCGACACTGAACTCGCCTGGTTCGCCTATTTCGCACCTTACACGATGGACCGCCACGATGCGCTGGTCGCCCGCATCGCCGCCCGCCCCGGCGTAACGCACCGCGAGCTCGGCCGCAGCCTCGACGGCCAGGCGATCGATTGCCTGTCCATGGGCTCGGGCCCCAAGCCCGTCTGGATCTACGCGCGCCAGCATCCCGGCGAATCGATGTGCGAATGGTTCATGGAGGGACTGCTCGAACGGCTGACCGACGACGCGGACCCGCACACCCGCGACCTGCTCGCGAAGGCCACGGTCCGCTGCGTGCCCAACATGAACCCCGACGGCACCCGGCGCGGCCATCTGCGCACCAACGCAGGCGGAGTGAACCTCAACCGCGAATGGCACGCGCCGTCGCCCGATCGCAGCCCGGAAGTGCTGTGCGTCCGGAACGCGATGGACGAGACGGGTGTCAAGTTCGCCATCGACGTGCACGGCGACGAGGCCATCCCCGCCAACTTCATCGCCGGTTACGAAGGCATTCCGTCCTGGAGCGACGACCACGGCGCGCATTTCTACGAGTTCGGCCGCCGCCTCGCCGCGCACAGCCCCGATTTCCAGACCGAGCTCGGCTATTCCAAGGCGTCGGCGGGCAAGGCTAACCTGTCCATGTCGACCAACCAGCTCGCCGAACGCTACCGCGCGGTCGCCTGCACGCTCGAAATGCCGTTCAAGGACCACGACCCCAATCCCGATCCCGAGTTCGGCTGGAGCCCCGACCGCTCCAAACGCCTCGCCCACGCCTGCCTGGAGACGCTCGCCGGGATGATCGACGACCTCTAACCCCCTCTCCCACCGGGAGAGGGGAAAGCCGCGAAGCGGCGCGGGGTGAGGGTGACGCACGTCGCCCGCCTCATCGCCCTCACCCTTCCGCGCCTTCGGCGCTCCCTCCCTCTCCCGGTGGGAGAGGGACAGAAAAGGAACCTCGATGCCCACCCTAGTCCTGATCCGCCACGGCCAGTCGGCCTGGAACCTCGAGAACCGCTTCACCGGCTGGTGGGACGTCGACGTCACGGGAAAAGGCGCGGCCGAGGCCAGGGCGGCGGGCGAGCTGATGGCCGCGCGCGGGCTGGATTTCGACCGGACCTTCACCTCGCTCCAGACCCGCGCGATCAAGACGCTGAATCTCGCGCTCGAGGCGATGGACCGGCTATGGCTCCCCACCGAAAAGCACTGGCGGCTGAACGAGCGACATTACGGCGGCCTCACCGGCCTCGACAAGGCGGAGACCACGGCCAAGCACGGCGCGGATCAGGTGAAGATATGGCGCCGGAGCTTCGATGTCCCCCCGCCCGCCGCCGATCCGGGCGGCGCGTACGATCTGACCGGGGACCGCCGCTATGCGGGCGTCCCCGTCCCCGCGTCGGAAAGCCTGAAGGACACGATCGCGCGCGTGCTGCCTTATTGGGACGAGCGGATCGCTCCCGCGCTCCGGGACGGCGAGCGCATCCTCATCTCCGCGCACGGCAACTCGCTTCGCGCGCTCGTCAAGCACCTGTCCGGCATCTCCGACGCGGAGATCGCGCATTTGGAGATCCCGACCGGCCAGCCGATCGTCTATGAACTCGACGACGCCCTGACCGCGACCGACCGCTACTACCTCATCGAGCGCTGACCCCCCGAGGGGGGGGGGGGCGCTCGCTTGCTCCGCTGATGCCGGCCCGCTACCCCCTGCGCATGACGCAGGTCGGCATCATCATGGGCTCGCGCTCCGACTGGGAGACGATGCGCCACGCGGCCGAGACACTCGACGCGCTCGGCGTCGCGCACGAGACCCGCATCGTCTCGGCCCACCGCACCCCCAAGCGCCTCTACGACTACGTCGCCACCGCCGCCGACCGCGGCCTCAAGGTGATCGTCGCCGGCGCGGGCGGCGCGGCGCACCTGCCCGGCATGGCGGCGGCGATGACCCACCTCCCCGTGCTCGGCGTCCCCGTCGAGAGCGCCGCGCTCAAGGGCATGGATAGCCTGCTCTCGATCGTCCAGATGCCCGGCGGCATCCCCGTCGGCACACTCGCCATCGGCAAGCCCGGCGCGATCAACGCCGGCCTCCTCGCCGCCGCGATCCTGGCGACCGCGGATGAGGCATTGGCGGGTCGGCTGATCGCCTGGCGCGCGGCCCAGACCGAGGCGGTCGCGGACGAACCGTCCTGACACCCACTTCCGTTCGCCCTGAGCTTGTCGAAGGGTTGTTCTTCTCTCAAGCGGCGGCAAAGAAGAGCGATGCTTCGACACGCTCAGCACGAACGGGGAACGACATGATCCCCCCCGGCTCCACCATCGGCATCCTGGGCGGCGGCCAGCTCGGGCGCATGCTCGCGGTCGCCGCCGCGCGGCTCGGCTACCGCTCCCACGTCTTCGCGCCCGAAGCGAGCGGCCCCGCGACCGAGGTCGCGGCCGAATGGACGCAAGGCCGCTTCGAGGACGCCGACGCGATGAAGCGTTTCGCGTCCAAAGTCGACATCGCCACCTACGAATTCGAGAATGTCGACCCGCACGCGGTCGCGAGCCTGCTGGCGGGCCGCATACCGGTCCGGCCCTCCACCTTCTCGCTCGATATCTCCCGGTATCGTCCCAACGAGAAAGACATGGTCGCCCATTTCGGAGGCAGGACGGCCGACTGGCGCGGGGTTGACGATTCGGGCGATCTGCTGCGCGCGATCGAGGAGATCGGCACACCCGCTATCTTGAAGACGACGCTGTTCGGCTATGACGGTAAGGGTCAGGCGAGGATCGATACGCCGGAGGAGGCGGAAGTCGCTTGGCGGACGATAGGCCGTCCGGGATCGATCGCACCCGGCGTCTGCGCCATTCTCGAGCGCCGCGTCGACTTCACCGCCGAGTTCTCCGTCATCCTCGCCCGCGCCGAGGACGGCACGACGGCGGTGTACGACACGCCCGAGAACGTCCACCGGGACGGCATCCTCCACACCTCCACCGTTCCCGCCTCGCCTCGCGTGCTGGAACAAGCCCCCGAAGCCGTCGCCCTCGCCCGCGCCGTCGCCGACCGCCTCGGCCATGTCGGCGTCCTGACCTGCGAGTTCTTCGCCACGGCGGACGGCCCCGTTTTCAACGAAATGGCCCCCCGCGTCCACAATAGCGGCCATTGGACGATCGAGGGCGCGGACTGCTCGCAATTCGAGAACCACATCCGCGCCATCTGCGGCTTGCCGCTAGGCTCCACCGCGCCGACGGGCGCGCGCGTCACGATGGAGAACCTGCTCGGCGCGGACGCCGACCGCTGGCCGGCTCTCCTAGCCGAACCAGCCACCCACCTTCACCTCTACGGCAAGCGCGACGCCCAGCCCGGGCGCAAGATGGGTCATGTAACGCGGGTGGAACGCTGACCGCTTTCCCTCTCCCGCTTTCGCGGGAGAGGGTGGCCGAGCGAAGCGAGGTCGGGTGAGGGCACTTCTTCTTGGAAAAGTCCGGCCCTCACCCTGGCGCTACGCGCCTGTCCCTCTCCCGCGAAAGCGGGAGAGGGTGAAGAATATGCTGTCCTACACGACTGGTGCTCGACAATGTGGCGGGGACTCGGGAGCCACATCCGCTCCCACGCTCTTTGACATCGTCAGAAACAGAAACAATGACGTGAGATCGTTCGCGTCTGAGTGTCAATCGCGTAAAGTAGATCCTTCCTCGATCAGAGAAACGACTACGCTCAAAAAACGCTTTTGGCGTGACCTTGGTGAACTTCCGCCGGCACCGTCCCCATCACCTGAACCGCGAAGCGTTCCATCTCTTCTGCCTGCGGGCTCATCTGGAGGAGGAGCAGGTCGAGCCCTACCGCCTCGTACTCCTCGATCCGCTCGCGCAACTGCTCGGGCGTCCCGACCAGGTTCGGGCGCAGCCCCCGGTTCGATACGCTATACTCTTGCAGCTTCATCTCGCGCTCCAGCTGCGTTCCCGACAGCCATTGGTCGAAATTCGCATACCCCGCCGGCAGCTCGGCGACTGTCGTGATCCGCTCCAGCTCTCGGCGGGCCTCGGCTTCCGTATCGCGGACGATCGCATAGGCCGCCATTCCGTACGTCATCGCGGGCTTCCCGATCGCCTCGCGCCGCGCCGCCATGTCGGCGATCTTGGGTGCGATCGCCTCCGCCGGGTCCCCGTGCATGACGTACGCGTCGCACTGCGCGGCGATCATCGCCTTGGCGAGGTCGCTCTCCCCGCCCGCATAGACCACCGGTCGCCCCGCGGGCTTGGGCGAGCAGATCGCGTCCTGGAGCTTGTAGAAGTCGCCGTCGAAGCTGAACCGATCCTCGGTCCACAGGCCGTCCACGACCTTCAACCACTCGGACGTCCGCGCATAACGGTCATCATGCTGGTCGAACTGCAGCCCATACTGCTTGGCCTCATCTGCCCACCAGCTCGATACGACATTGAGCGCCAGTCGCCCGCCTGCGATCCGGTCGATGTTCGCCGCCGCCTTGGCTAACAGCGCCGGATGGTGGAAGTTCGGCCGAACCGCCACCATCAGCTCCAGCTCGTCCGTCACCGCAGCCAGCGCCGCCGCCGTCGACCAGGCGTCGAGCGCGGGCTGCTCGACGCCCTTGATGTCGTTCAGGTTCAGCTCGGCGATTAGCGACAGCGAATAGCCCCATTGCTCCGACGCTTGGGCGAGGCTCCTGGTATAGTCCCAGCTCGCCTCCATCCCCTCGTCGGGCACGTTGCGCAGCCACCCGCCGAACACGGGCATCCAGTAACCATAGCGCATCAGCGGGCGTCCTCGATTCGGGCGATCAGGTAATCCACCAGCCGCTCATGCGGGTCCCACCCCAGTACCTCGAGCGGCCGGGCGACGAAGTTCGACAGCGCGTTGATGTCGTAGAAGCGGGCCACCCCGTCCCGGTCGTCGATCATCACCTCGACCCCGCCGACATCGAGGTCCAGCGCCCGCGCGACCGCTTCCGCCGCCTCGCGCAAGGCGGGCGCGGGGTCGACCGCGCGCATGGTGATCCCCGACCCTTCCACGCAGGCATCGGCCGGGCACAGATCGAACGCACCCCCGCCCGCGACCTCGATCGCATACAGGTGCCGCCGGTCCAGCGTCTCCAACCGCGTGATCACCCCGTCCCGCGCGGGCACGAAATCCTGCACCAGCAGCACGCCGTCGATGCTGACCGGCAGCTCCCCCGCCGCGATCACCGCTCGCAGTTCGGCCGCGTTGTCGATCCGCACGATCCCCGCCCCCGATCCGCCGATGTTGGCCTTGACCACGAGCGGGAACCCGATCTCGCCGGCCGCCGCCTCGACATCGGCCGCGCGGTGCACGACGCGCGTCTCCGGGACCGCGAGCCCCAGCCCCGCCAGCAGCGACAACTGGCGCGCCTTGGATGCATCGATGCTCAGCACGTCCGCCCCGTTGATCACCCGCGCACCCGCCCGCCGCCAATGATCGAGCAGCGCGACGCCGTGAAAGATCGGATGCTCGCCCGACCGCAGGAAGCTCGACATCGCGATCCGGTTGAACACGACGCGCGCGGGCCGAGCGAGGTCGGCCGGGTTCCACTCGCCGTCAGGCCGGACCGCATGATAATCCACCCCGCGCGCGTCCAGCGCGGCGAAGAGTGGCCGGAACCACTCGGGATGTTCGTACAGGATCAGGAGGTCATGCATCGCGCCGCCCTGCCACCACGCACGTTCGACCGCCAGCCCGCCGGAACACAGGAGCACCGATACGGGTTACCGGCCCACATCCCTATCGCGGAGCCAACATCATGAGCAGCAGCAAGCACGACAACTCGACGGGCGAGGGCCCGTTCACCAGCGACCTCGACCGCAATCCCGGTATCGGCCAGTCCGCCGGCGCGGCCGGTGCGGACCTGGACGACATCATGGCCGACAACACGGAGGAAGGCGACGTCGAGAACGGCGCGGGTCCGAACGGCGAAGCGATCGAGGGCGATCTCGGCCGCACGAACAACTAAGGTCAGCCCCGGGTCGCAAGCACCCCCCGCACCGCGTCGAGATCGGTGGGCTTGTCGACATCCACCGCCGCCAGCCCCGCCGGACTCGCGACGGCCGCGGCGCGGACATCCGAAAGCGCGCCCAGCCGCTCGACCGCGCGCCCGAGCGTCAGACGACCCATCAGGTACAACAGCAGCGCCGTCGGGCCGAGCCGCCGGACGATCCGCCAGGGGCGTTTGCGGTCGGTCTCCACCAGCCGCCAAAGATCGATCGCGCCCGCCGCGCGCAGGGTCGCGAGCAGGAACAGGTTGCACCCCGACCAGTCCCCGTCGGCGAAGCGCAGATAGGTGCGCCGCGTCCCCGGCAGCGCCGCCTCCACCAGGTCGCGCCGCGCCAGCAGCACGGCGACGTCCGCATCGCGCGGTGTATCGGCAACGAAGCGCCGGACCCACTCCGCCTCCAGCAGCGCATGATCGGCCGTGGTCACAAGCAACGGCGCGCCGAGCGTCTCCAGCGCCTCCGCCACGCTGGCACTGGGACCTGAAGCGGATTGCAGAACCCGGCAGCCGAGCCGCCGCGCCTCGGCGGCGACCGCGGCGTCGCCCGTCGATACCGCCACCGGCGCGCGGCCCGCTTCGTGGAGAGCGCGGGCGACGCGGGCCAGCAGCGTTTCGCCCCCGATCTCGATCAGCGCCTTGTGCGCCACGCCCGCATAGGCCGCGACGGGGTCGACGCCCCCGCGCGATCCGGCGAGGATCAGCGCGTTCACGCCTTCCCCGCCCGCCACACGCGCCACAGCACGCCGGGCGCGGCCAGCAACGGGTGACGCTCGCGCCAGGGGGTAATCTCCACGGCCACGCCCGTATGCCGCTCGATCTTCCACGCCCCGTACCGCGCCGCGCCGTCGAAGGTGAAGGCCGCCCTGGCGAGGCGGAGCAGGTTGAGCGGCTTGCCCGCACGGCGGCGGCGACCCCAGGCGCGGCGCAGCGAAGCACGCTCGGCCGGCGAAAGTGCGGGGACGAGCATCCCGTCATCGGTCGCGAAGCCCACACCCCCCGCCGTCCAGGCGAGCGGGAGCAGCCGCGCATAACGGTCCGGATCATGCGCGACGATCGTGTCACTCCTTCCCCGCCGCTCCACGCGAAACTCGGCCGCGTAGGTTTCGGCGAACAAAGCGCGCCAATAATCTTCCGCCTGTCCCCGCTCCGGCCCCAGCGCCGCCGCGAAGCGCGCCGCCGATACCCCCGCTGCACCAACCGCCGCGCGCGTCCGCTCCGCCGCCTGGCGGTCGCGGCTCCAGACCAGCGCCGCCGGCTGGACGAAGCGCGTCCAGATCGTGGTATCGATCGTCCGTGCAGCAGCCGCGCGCGCGAAGGTGGCCAGCGGCATCGTCGCCAGCTTCATCCGCAGCACCCCGCCCTCGTGCGGCAATTCGCGGTAGCCCACCCGCGGCCAGATGCCGCGCTCGACCGGACCCTCGCGCAGCACATAGAAGTCGAGCACGCCGTCCGCCGATCCGGTCCGCAGATTGGATCCGTAGAACAGCACCGCAAGCGCGCGTCCATCCTCCGCGACCAGCGCACCCACGGCGGCTCGGACGAAGTCGGGCACGGGCCGGTCCAGCGAGCGTTCGACGAACGCGGCCAGATCGGCGGTCACGGAACGACGAAGCTGATCGGGGCCGCTTCGGTGAGGCGGTAGGCACCGCCGGGAAAGACCTCGCCGTCGAGGATGAAGCCGCCCTCGACGTCCAGATCGGCCGACGGAGCGTCGACGCGGTGGAAACCCGCCCGCTCCAGCCAGGCGGCTTCCGATCCGGCGAGGAGCGGCCCGACCGCCGTGAGGATACGGCGCGGCGGCGCGTCGATCGTCAGCGTCTTCAACCCCGGCCGCGCCGACCCGAACGGCCGGATGCCGAGCGGCAGCGTCTCGAGCGTCGAGGCGAGCAGGAGGTACTGATTGCGATCGACGGTCAGGTCGCTCGCGTGCATGCCGACGGACCGGTCGTCATGACGCAGCCGGAGGCGCTCGCCGCGTCGCCAGACGCTCGACGCCGATCCGAACGCGGTCTGCGCGACCGCCCACGACAACGCCATCCCGACCGCGACGCCGTTGAACGCGCCGGCCCTGTGGGTACGCTGCGCCAGGGCGGTCGCCGCGACGAACGCCCCGGTCCCGAACAGGAAACCGCGCACCGGACCGCCCGGCTGGTCACGGCGTTCGATCGCAAGGGGCGACCGCGTCGCCGTCCGCCCCACGCGCGCCGCGTCCAGGATCGCGTCGAGCGTCCAGTCGCGCGGGCAGCCGAGATCGAGCGCGAGCGCGTTGGTCTTGCCCGACGGCAGCACCGCAAACCGCGGCCAGCGATTGCCCCATGCCTCGCCCGAACAGGTCAGCACGTCGCGCATCGTGCCGTCGCCGCCATCGACGATCACCAGATCGACCCCCTGCTGGGCGAAGCGCAGCATGACGTCGCGGAGTTCGGCGCGCGAGCGCGGCGCGGCGGCGAGCACGTTTGGACGCGCGGCGGGCACGCCTCCCGCCAGCTTGTTGCGGCGGCTACGCGGATTGCTGACCAGACCGACACGCGTAGGCGGGCCGGCCGCCACGGACTCCCGACGCGCGTCGGGACGAAGCCAGATACCGGGCCCACGGTGCGCGACCCGGGGCAGCCCGGCAAAATCGTAGATGGTTCCGTTCACGTTCCGACCATGTAAGCGAGGGCTCACCCGTTGCTACAGTTATGTTACCTCTTAACGAGACAATCAAGGCAACGCGGTGGCCGCGCGCGACGATCATCGTTCATACCGCTCCGCCCTGAACGCCGCATGGCTCATTCCGGCGCGGCCCGCAGCCGCCACCAGCATACCACTCCCATCAGGAGGACGGTGGCCAGCGAGCCGATCAGGACCGCCCCGGCCATGCCCGACGCCCCGAACGGCGGCACCGCGGCGACCGCGACTGCCGCCAGCACGGCGACGCCGACGCAACGGATCGCGAACACCGCGCCCGCCTCGCCGCGCGCAGTCATCACGGTGTCGAACGCGGTCGCGGCGAACTCGACGCATCCCGCCGCCGCCATCGCGACCAAAATGAGGTAGCCGCCCTTCACCTCGCGCCCGGCGACAAGCGTAAGCAGCGGCTCGCCGACCACCACCACAACCAGCAGGATCAGCAGCCCGCCGAGCGAGCTGGCCGCGACCGTGCGCAGCAACAGGCGGCGGACGCCGCGTCGATCGCTGGCCTGGACGGCGCGCACGATTTCGGGGAAGGCGGCGCGCGCGACGAGCTGCGATACCTTGGCGAGGCCTTGGGCGAGCTGGCCCGCCAGCCGGAAAGCGCCGGCCGCCGCCGGCCCCAGCACCGCGCCGACCGCGAGCAGCGGCGCCTGCTTGCTCGACAGGGCGAGCGTCGCGCTGGCGTTGGTGCTGAGGGCGAAGGCGACGATCCCGGGATGATCCTTCAGCAGCCGCCCGACATTGCCGCCGCGCCCGAGCAGCCGAAGGTCGCCCGCACGCGCGACGATCGTCCAATACACGCCCGCCGTGACGATCTCCGCCAACGCCCAAACGACCATGAAGCCTTGCACCGTCGGATGGATCAACGTGACCAGTCCCGCGCCCACGAAACGCGTGACGGCGGTCGCGCTGTCCGCCATCGCCGATCGCCGGAACTGATCGCGCAGACGCAGGATGCCGAGCGGCGTCGAGCGGATCGTGATCACCTGCACGACCGCGAAGATCAGCGTCGCGCGCTTGAGCGTGGGACCGATGCCCAGCTCCTCGCTCCAAATCTCGAGAATGATCACCGCGACGATCGATCCGACGACCGCGCTCAGCAGGTCGAGGATCGCCGCGCCCTTGAACAGGCGCGCGAGCCCGGTGTCGTCACCCGATCGGACCAGCCCGACGCCGTACTGGACGATCACCTTCCAGCTCTGGAACGCGACCAGGGTGGCGAGCGCCTGCGCCGCGCCGGTTATGAGGGCGAACCGCCCGAAGCCGGTGACGCCCAGCGCCCGCGCCGCGAAGCCGAGATAGAACAGCGACAGCACCGCCAGCACGCCCTTGCTCGCCAGCAGCCAGCCGAGATTGCGCATGACCGCGCGGCCTGCGCGCCCGAGGCCGAAACCAGGCTGGGTCAGGGGAGCGCTCACCATCGTTCCAAAAACGCTAGGCCGCCCGCATGCGCCCGGCAAGCGTCAGGCGAGCCAGCTCCGGATCGCGCCGCCGCGCGCCCGCGTCCGCACCGCCTGCGCCAGCCGCACCGCATGGACGACGAGCGAGACGACCGTCCACCCCGCCACCGCCACGATCCCCCAGTCGGGCCGCCCGATCAGAAGCGACGCGAACAGGATCACCATGTTCGGGTTGCGCCTGGCCGTGACGAGCCGGAAACGGCTGTCGAACCGCTCCCACACATGGATGTGCATGCTATAGAGGCGCATGAACGCACCCTCGATCACGCGTTGCGCGACATAGCCGACGATCATCGTCGCCATCACGATCCAGAAGGTCCGGTCGTCCAGCGCCCGGCCGTAGGACGCGCAGCCGACGCCCCAGGCCCACCACCAGAAAGGCGGGTGGACGAGGTCGATGCCGTGATCCCAGACGTTGCCGATCGCCGACGAGGTTATCGTGCAGCGCGCGAGCTTTCCGTCGACGGTGTCGAGGACCATGAAGGCGAGCCCGACCGTTAGCCCCGTCCAGAACCAGCCATACCAGAATGCGATCGCCGCGGCCACGCAGCCCACCGTGCCGAGCGCGGTCACGCCATTGGGGCTGACCCCGATCCGCGCCGCCACGCGCGTCAGCACGAACGCCCACTCCGGCCAGAGATATTTGGTCAGCAGGTCGGTCACGCCCTTGTAGGCGCCGTCGTAGCTGGCGCGCTCGATCGCCTTGACGTTGGCGGGGACGAGCCGCTCGGCGAAGGGACGCTCGCGCTTGCGCAGCGCCTCGTTGAGGATGCCGGCCTCGTCCTCGGCGGCGATGACGCGAAGCCCCGTCGCGGGCTCGCCGGCGAGCATCGCGCGCTCGACCGCGCCGCTTGCGGTCGCGTCCGTCACATGGGCGAGCACCGGCATCCCGCCACGCGTCACGACCGTACCCGGCAGCCGCGCGAGGTGCGCCGTCCAATTCGGATCGAAGGCGTAGGCGAGGTTGGCGAGCAGCACGCCGCCCGTCTGCGCTCCGGGCGCGTCGGGGCCGTCCAGCTTCTGCGCGCGCGCGATGCGGCGCAGGCGCTCGGCGTTGGTCATGCCCCAGATGCGGGTGGGATTGTCGCCCACGGGCACGAGGCGGGGGCGAGCGGTCTCGGTCGTCATTTCGCCGATGCCCCTACACGACCGGCGTCGCGCGTCGAGGGCCGGATCAGGACGCGGAAGCGCCCGCGTCGTGTCTGCGGCTCGTCGACGACACCCCCGACGTGTAGGGCACGAAGGCGCAATGGACGCCGACCGCCTCCAGTCTTTGCCGGTACTCCTCGTATTTCGGGGCGCCGAACCAGTCGTCGCCGACCAGCCATACGTCGAAGCGCATCCGCTCCCAGGCGGCGAACTTGTCCTGATCGTGCTGCGCGACGACTGCATCGACGTCGCGAAGCGCGCGGACCATCTCCAGCCGCTCGTCGAACGGCACCACGGGCTTCCTGCCCTTGTACGCCTCCACCAGTTCGTCCGTCGAGACCGCCACGACCAGCCGGTCGCCGAAGCCGCGCGCCGCGCGAATGATCCGCACGTGACCGATATGGAGAAGGTCGAACGTGCCGGCAGTGTAGACGAGCGTCATGCGCCGGGCATCCCGGTCAACGCGGCCCGGACCGCCGCGAGCGCTTGGGGGTCGGCGGTGTTCGCGTGCTTGAGGTCCGGCTGTCCCGGCCAGCCCGGATCGGACCAGGCGACCCCGCCCGCCGAACGCGGAGCGGCGTAGCGCGGCAGGGCGTGGAAATGGAGGTGGTCGTCGACCATCATCAGCGCCAGATAGTTGAACTTGTCCGCATCGAACGCGGCGCGCACCCGGGCCTCGAACCAGCCCACCGCGTCGACCAGCGCCGCCGCCTCGCCCGCGTCGATGTCCGCCAGCGAGACGTGCGGGCGGTCGGCGCCGATCACGCACGCGCCCAGCGTGCACGCGCCCGGGCGCAGCGACACGGTCCATCCGTCACTACGGTGGAGCAGGTTCTCCCCGACCCGGAACTTGTCGCGGAACTCGGCGGGCGTTTGCGGCATCGGCTGTTCTCCCTCGGGGCTCGCGACTTCCGGATTAGCGATCAACGCGAAACCGACAAGCCGCGCGGGCGCTTTCACGCGGCTTCGGGCGTTTGGACCGGACGAACTGCCTCGGTGGAGGATCGACATGATCGACGGACCATACCGGATCGCGCTGGCGCTGAGCGGCGGCAACGCCTTGGGCAGTTGGCAAGCCGGCGCGTTCGCGGCGATGGCGGCGCGCGGGGTCGAGCCCGATTGGGTGTCGGGCGCGTCGGCGGGATCGATCAACGCCGCGATGATCGTCGGGAACCCGCCGGAGCGGGCGGTGGATCGCCTGCGCGAGTTCTGGACGCCCGCCGCCGGCGGCGGCGCGGCGTGGTGGCCTGCCGAGATGGATGCGTGGCGGCGGACGGCGGCCGTGTCGCTGTCGATCGCGGCCGGACGGCCGGCCATGTTTACGCTCCGCCCCTTCCTCGGCGAGCCCTGGGCGTCGGGCGGTGAAGGCGTTGCAAGCCTGTTCGACACCGCGCCGATGGGGGCGACGCTGGGCCGCTCCGTCGATTGGGACAGGGTAGCGACCGGACCGACGCGATTGTCGATCTCCGCGGTCGATCTAGAATCCGGCGAGGACGTCGTGTTCGACTCCACCCGCGAACGGCTCGGTCCCGATCATGTGCGGGCCAGCAGCGCGCTGCTACCCGCCTTCCAGCCGATCGAGATCGGCGGGCGTCACCATGTCGATGCCGGACTGTCCGCCAACCTCCCGCTCGACGCGGTGCTGGCCGATCCCGGACCTGCGCCGCTGCTGGTGATCGCGCTCGACCTGCTGCCGCTGTCGACCCCGATTCCGCGTTCGATCGGCGAGGGTATCGGTCGCATGCAGGACCTGATCTTCGCGGCGCAGACCAGGCGGTCGATCGACGCGTGGGCCGAGGTGTACCGACTGCACGGCGACCGCGCCCCCGCCGTCACCCTCGCCCGCCTCGCCTTCACCGACCAGTCGCGCGAGGTCGCGGGCAAGGCGTTCGATTTCTCTCCCGAAACAGCGGGCGAGCGCTGGGCGGCGGGCGCCGTGAGCATGACCGCTTTTCTCGACCGTCTGGACTCGGGAGAGATCGACTTCGGCCGCCCCGGACTGACCATCTACCGCGACGCGAGCGAGGCCCCGTTGAAGCACGGGACGTTCCGGCTCAGCGCGGAAACGGGCGACTGAGGAACCGAGAGCCCGCCAGCCCGAAACGCCAGGGCCGATCCGCCGCCTTGCTGATGCCGATCCGCGGGCCGACGACGATCGGCGGCTCCTCGGCCTTGGGAAGCAGCGCGAAGAGAGGTGCGTCGAACGGAAGGGCATCATGCGCCCGCGTAACGCCGAGCGCCTCGCACAGCCTACCCGGCCCGGCGCATAGCTTGTGCGGATCGTCCGTCCGACGACGCGGGGCCATGACGTCCAGGCCGTATCGTGGCTCGATCGCCCGCAGCAGCACCGCCGCACCCGGCGCGCGCCCACCGACGACATTGAGGCACCAATGCATGCCGTAGCTGCGATAGACATAGGCGCGGCCGCACGGCCCGAACATCGCACGGTTGCGCGCGGTCGGCCCGGCGAAGCTGTGCGAGGCGGGGTCGCTCGCTTCGTACGCCTCGACCTCGACGATCATTCCGCCGACGCCGTCCACCAACAGCTCGCAGCCGATCAACGCGCGCGACAGATCGAGGATGGGCTGGGCGTAGAAGTCCGGCGGCATGGGGTCCGGACATAGCCGATCGCGGGTGGCAAAAGAAAAGGGCGGCGGAGGCATGCTCCACCGCCCTTGCAGAGTACGTCGAAGATCAGCGCGCGACGATGATCACCTCGGTGCGACGGTTCTCCGCCTGGCCGCCGGCCGTGGCATTGGTGTCGACGGGCTCGCTCTCGCCGCCCGACGCCGTCTCGACGCGCTCGGCGGCGACGCCCTTGGCCGTCAGCGCGCCCTTGACCGCATTAGCGCGGGCGAGACCGAGCTGCGCGTTGGCGGGATCGGACCCGCGCGCGTCGGCATATCCGACCACGCGGATGCGCGAGGTGGGATAGGCCTGCAGGATCTGGGCCATCTGGTCCAGATCGCCCTGGTCTTCGGCGCGGAGCTCGCTGGCCGCCGTGTTGAAGTTCAACCGGTCGAACTGGAACGTCCGCGGCGCGGCCTCGGTGCCCGCCAGGAAGCCGCCGACCTGCTCGTTCAGCCCGCCCGGCGTCACCGCCAGCACCGCGCCGCCCGGCAGATTCAGATTGCCCGGAGTGGTCGTCGTCGTGGTCGTCGTGGTGGTGTTGGTCACCGGCTCCGTCTCGTTCACCACGACGGGCGCGACGGGCGTTTCGTCACGGCCGCAGCGGCTGAGCGCGAACAGGAGTGCCAGCAGCCCGAGCGCGAGCAGCGCCCAAGGCAGCCAATTGAACTTCTTGCCCTCGTGGCTCGGCCCGAGATGGACCTTGCTGGGCTCCCCCGGCTTATGGTCGTCGTTGTTCGCCATGCGTGTCGTCCTCGGCTGGATTGATCGATGCGGGCGCGCGCGTTTTCCCGCGCGCGCGCCCGAACCGGATGCGGTCGCTCAGTAGCGGTCGCGGTCGGTCTTGTTACCCGAGCCGAGGCCCGAGCCGCCCATGCCGGTGCCCGTCGACCCCAAGCCCTTGTCGGTCGAACCCACGCCGGACGTGCCGACGCCTGACGTGCCCAGGCCGGTGCGCGTCGTATCGGCATCGTCGATGTCGACCTCCGTGCGACGCACCGTGTCGTCGATCGTCTCGGTCCGATCGGAGCCTTCCTTGCGGACGACCACTTCCTCGACGACGCGCGCCGTCTTGCCGACCACGGCCTCCTCGGCAGTTTCCGTCATCGAGATTTCGCGCTCGCGGAACGCGTCGGCGTCGGTCGCGCCCAGCTTGCGATCGACTGGCCGACGCTCGACCTCGACATGCTCCTCATGAAGCGTGACCTGCTCATGGACGGGTGTCTCGACCATGTAGGACCGGACGCGCACGCCGCCGCGGTTCACTTCGCGCTTGCCGACGACCAGATCCTCCTGGACGATGTCGATCCGCTCCTCGTTCCCGACGCGGTCGGTCGTCAGGCGATCGGACATGTCCGAACCCTTGGACGCACCCATGCCGAGCGCGGAGCCGACCGCCGCGCCGACGCCGGCACCGGTGCCGGTCGACGGACCGCGGCTCTTCTCGTAATCCCAGCCGCTCTGGCGCCAGCTGTCGGAACGATCGTCGAGATCGATCGTGTTCGCGCTTTCCAGCACACGGACGGCTTCGTCGGCATCGCTTTCATCGACTTCGGCGGTCAGCAGCGCACCGCCGCGCTTGATGCCCTCCTCGTAGGTGTGACGATCCTCGTCCGGAAGGAACGCACCCTTCAGGTTGGACCAGAAGCCCTTGTTGTCGTTCGACGAGTAGGCGGTCGACTCGGAATAGCCGGTCGAGGCCTGATCGTGGACGTGAACGCCGCTGATGTCGATCGAGGCGGCTTCGAGACGGGTCTTGGCGGCTTCGGCGTCGGAACGGCTGTCGAACAGCGCGGTCAGGGTACGGCTCATAGGGAAGTCTCCTTGGGGGTAGTGGAGCTTGAGGGTTCACGGTCCACGACCGCCTGCATCACGCGCAGGCGGACGGCCTCATCCAGATGCTCGACGGAACGGACGCGCTTCAGATGCACCTCCTCCTTCAGCACTAGACGCTTTTCCACGACCAGGATCTCCTCGACCACCGGAATGATCATCGTGTCGCCATCCTCGCGGACCGGCGGCACCGAATCGATCTCGCGTCCCATGGGGATGCGTTCGACCTCGACATGATCGCGGAAGAGATCAGCGCGCGCATGGCCGGTGTGCCACTGCACCTCCGTCCGCACCCGCACCCTGCCCG
>NZ_CAXSBH010000049.1:0-23030 GCF_964235535.1 uncultured Sphingomonas sp. | reverse complement strand
GCGGGGTCAATGTTGGACGCCGATCCGGGGTCAAGATCCCGCGCCGGTTGACAGCCCAACCCTCGGAAGCGCCCTGAACCGCGCGCCTTCCATGGCGCTATGGTGCGCAGGCGTCCCTCTCGCGACGGCGAACCCTTCTCCGTCCGATCGGCGACCTGCTCAAGCAAGCCCACGCGGACAGGCGCGATCTGGCTGCCAGTCGGTACGCAAGCTCCTACCGTGGTCGCGACCTCCAGATCGACATCTACGGCAACGCCACCAATCGCGGAGGCCTCCGCGATCGTCATCGCGAGATCTCGAGGCTTATGGATCCGCAGCAGATCGTCCGCGTCCGCGATTTCTCATTGAGCCGGACTCCAGACACGTCCGCGCGATCGCGCCCGCCGGTCGTCATCGACGGCCTGGACCTGATGGGGGAGAACTATCGCGGAGTGACGTCTTCCCCTTCGCTCTCGTTCGCGACTTGCATTTCGACAAGCGACATCTGTCGGGTCTCGTTCGGCTTCGCCGACCGCGAGGTGACCTACTCGTTGCCGAAGCGCGACCTTTACGACCACGCGCGCACGACTAGATGGGTCCGAGCGCTGGTTGCGGCACACCGCATAGCGGGAACAGCAAGTCGCCGAAGCCGAGCGTACCGCCGAACGACGGCACGGCCTAGGCAGCCCGGCCCGAGTGGCCGCGCGACGGTGGCGATCGGGTGATGCAACTGCGTCGATCCCGGTCCCTGTCGAACTTCGATACAGCTGTGCAACGAAGGTAAGCGAATCGCGGATGGTGGACGTCGCCCGGGGGCTCTAGAAATTACCTCGTGCCTGCTGGAGAACGCCCATGACCGGTCTTTCGTCCGTATTCGCCTCCGTCTCGACGTTGGCGACCGCAGCCCCGCCGCCGGGCGGCTCGAGCGATCTCCGGACACGCGCCGCCAACGACGACGTGGCCTCGCTGACCGTGTACGCGCGCCAGCATCCCGCCCAGCGCGACGCGCTCTTCAGCGCGATGATGAAAGCCGGCAGGACGGGCGACGTCTCCAGGGTCGCCCAGGCGCTCAAAAAGGCCGATTTCGACGTGCCGGTCTGGATGCGCTACGGCCAGGGCGGCGGTCCGGCCTATTCTATACGACCCGACTCCGATCAGACCGCACGCATCTCGAACAGCCCGGCGTGGAACGACCTCGTCAGGTCGGGCCAGGTGACGGCGTCAGAGCAGCGGGTGATCAGCCGCATGTCGAACAACGAAGGCCGGCTCGACTCCGTCCAGGCCTACGACAGCGAGATCGCGACGCTCGGCGCGATGCAGAAGACCATCAACTCGGCGGGCACGGGCGAGCTGCCCAAGCAGGTCTGGGACTTCAGGCAGGCCGAACCCCAGAAGTACCGGTCGCTGTTCGCCGATCGGGGCTGGACGGTGGAGCGGGTCGGCAAGGGCAACACCGCCTCGGACTTCGCCATGCGCCTCACCGTGGACGGCCGGACGATGACGGCCGCCCAGACCGAGGCGTACATCAAGGACCGCGCCAACCCGGAGCACTGGAACAAGGCGCTGGACCCGCTGCTCGACGCCGGCCGCGATCCCGCCTTCCAGGCGCAGCAAATCCGAGACTTCGCGTCGCGGCTCGAAACCGCAATGGCTGTCGTGCCGCGCGGGGCCGGCTACACCCGTCCCGCCTCCGCCTACATCACGAGCGAACAGGGCGCGGCGCTCGTCCTCGACCAGCACGTCAACAGGCCCGGGAGGGTCGCCGGAAGCCTGGGCGCGGCCCTGGACAGGTTTCATGCCGCCGATCCGGCGGCCCCGCGCGATCCGGCGCGGTGGACGGCGGAGCAGCGCGCGAACTACGAGCCGCTGATCGTGACGGCCTATCAGAGCCAGCGGATCGGATCCGGCATGACGCATCCGGTCGACCGTCATGCCCACATCGTCGGCGAGGGCACCCGGCTCAGCGCGGCGCCCGGCTCGTTCGTGACGGCCCCGCGCTGACGTGACGCTCGCCTTCCTCCTTGCGGCTGCGACGGCCGCGCAGCCGATCGCGCCAGCTGCGGCGGTCTGGTCGACGATCGGTCCGCCTGGCGGCGTGACCAGCGTCGTGGGCCGCGTCCGCACGGGCGGCCGGATCGTGGCCGACCGCTTCGTCGCGGACGCGAGGCTGGCGAAGGAGGAGCGCGGCGCGTTCGCGGAGACGCCGGCGCGTCGCGGGAGCTGCGCCTGGGCGTCGGCGGCGCGTCCGTTCACGAGGCTGCGACGGTTCGCCGGCAACGGACGGCTGCTGTGGACGTGGCGGGCGGATCGCGAGGAGCAGGCGCTACGGCTCCATGCAACCAACGCGGCCGATTGCCTGTCGCCCAGCGGCGGCCGGCTGACGGTTGTCAGCTACCGGCTCGCCCCCGGCGAGGAGGTCACGCCATTGGGCAACGCCGTCGTTGCGGTGGACCGTCGACCGGGCTTCGCCGACGCGAAGGGCATCGGCTCTCGCGAAGCCGATATCATCGGATGGCGTCGTGGCGCTCCGTCGATGCTGCTTGTCGAGATGTCGGACGGCGGCGGCAACGCATCAATGCGCCAAGTCGCGGTTCCCTGAAGGTTTCGCGGGTACCTGCCTCCCCGCAGCGCGCGGGTCCTCCCCGGATGCGACCCATGGCTCTCTGACTGCTAGCCCGCTTGTCCGGCCTCGGCCGATGGTGGCCGCACGCTTCCGGTTCCCGCCCGTGGACGCGTCGGTCGACGTGGACGCACCATCGGGAGCCTCAGAGGCCGACCGCAGCCTTCTCGGTCACGACGGTGTTCCGGCCGCGATCTTTCGCTTGCCTGACCAGCTGCGCTGCCGCCTCGACGATCGCGGCCGGTCCCCGGGATCGCGAGGATACGACGCCCGCCGAGAAGCTCACCATCCCGAGCGGCTTGTCGTTCTCGCGCAACTTCATGCGCCGCGCCGTCAGCGCCTCACGCCCCGTTTCCAGCAGGTCCGTCGCATCCGTTGGGTTCATGGCCTCGAACAGCACCATGAACGCGTTCCCGTCCCAGCGGGCGCTAGTTTGCCCCGAGCAGCTCTCCTGCAGCGTTTGCGCAACCGCGCGCAGGACCCGGTCGCCGACCGCGCGGCCGTACTGGTCGTTGATCGTCCCGAACCGGTCCACGTCGATGATCGCGACCGAGCAACCCTCCGGCCCTGCCGCCGCCTCGGCGAGACGCCGCTCCATGGCGGCGCGGTTGAGCAGCCCGGTCAGGCGGTCGCGCGAGGTGTCGTCGTGAAGTGCGTTCAGGTCCTCGCGCAGCTGCCGGGCCTGGCGGACCGCCTCGCGCAAGCGAACCTCGGCACCGGCCGTCCGGTCGATCACCGCCGTGATGATCGGGCGTACGTCGGCTCCCTTAGGATCCAGCATCGCCGCCATAGTCGTGATCAAATCGCGGTTGAGATCGCCCGTGGCGTTCGCGGCCTCGCCGGCTATGTCCAGCACCCTGAGAGTCAGGCCGTCCAGCTGGGGCGCCATGTCCCTGATCGCCTTGCCCGCGCCGACCTGATCGGGCGCGAGCTCGCGCACCTGATCCGGGGTGATCCGGACGCCCCCGTCGGTGATCTGGTCGACGTTGTCGCGCAATGCCTGATCGCGGCCGAACAGGACGCGGTGCGCGAACCTGTAGTGCTCGGGCGTGTGGTCGAGCCGGTGCTCGTCGAGATACCGCAGCACCCGGTGGCCGGTTCCGTCCTGCTTCCTGCCGCTCGCCATCGAGGTCACCCCGTTCTGAACCGTTGCCCATACGCCTGCGCGGATCGATCCGCATTACAAGCGCGAGATCGGTCGGTCGTCCCGTAATCTTTCGCCATCGTCGCAAAGCTTGCCATCTGACGGCGCGCCGCGATCGCCGTCGACCCGCCATCCCCGCTCAGTTCTCCGTGGCGGTGCCGATCGCCGCCGGACATATCTTCCCCGCCTTCAGAAGCGCCCTGATCCGAAATAACGCGGCCAGGCCCAGAACGAGCAGGACGCCGGCGAGCCCGGGATCGCCGATCCTTCCCACCAGCATCGGCACGAGGCCGAGGTGGAAGGCCGCTCCCAGCAAGCCGATGAAGCGAGTGGCGAACAGCACGCTCTCCAGCCACATGCTCACCCGCGGCTAGACGAAGGCGGCGATCATCAGCCCGACCGGGACCAGCTGACTTCCGACACGGCCGAGGAGCAGCTCGCCGACGAAGCTGGCGACGACGATCGCGAACACCCCCCGGGGCGCTCGAGATCAGGCCGATCAGGTAACCCCACATCGCACGCTCCCCGCAGCCGCGGCGGCGTCGTCCAGACAGCCGGCGGCATCTTCGATGAACGGGGATGCCGGCCCTCTGAACCGGATGTTGGAAACCTGAAACGAGACAGGCGCGAACGCCTTTAGCCGGGCGGCCTGGACATGCGCGTCCGCCACCCGGTCACAGAATGGGTCCTGCGACCTTTGCCTCTCGGCCGGCTCTCGATTCGAGGTTTCCACGCACCGGCGCACGAATAGGTTCGTGCGCGGTTCGAAGTTATAGCGCGGGCGTTAAGGACTTCGATACGGTCGACCCGAGTCGTGCCGCTCACCGCGCTGCGGCGAACACCGGCCTGCCAGCCGCTCCATCGGGCGCTCCGCTAACCCAGCAGCAGTTCAAGCCCAGCATCGGGAAGAACCATCCACTCGACGATCCGGTCATCGGGGATGTCAAATCCGCGCCCACGCAGCGCATCGGCGTCACGAGGATGCAGGATGCCCTTCGATCCGTGGCTGCCAGTGCCGTCGATGTTGACGACCACGACCTCGTCGCCCTTCCGGCCGAGGATGTGGGCGTGGACCTTGCCGCCACCGGCCATATGGGAAGGCTGGTCAATGCGGATGTTCCGGTCGAAGCGCCCGCTAATCCACTTGCCTTCGTCGAGCCGCTGGTATGTCGCGCCATCCCGAGTCACCGTGACGGCGGCGATAAGCGGGACGCCGTCCTCCTCGCCGGCAACGATGTCCATGATCTTTCGGATTACGCCTGCCGCCCTTCCGCCGCCCGTCGTCATGCGGCGCGCACGTAGAATTGGTGATTGGAGGACGACTTGCGGACCGTGCGGATACCCGCCCTCGCGCCGTCGACCTCTGCCTTGAACATACGGCCGCCGCGCAGGCGCGCGCCTTTGCTGAAGCCCTCCCAGTGCCTGGTGGTGAAAAGGTCCTGCAACTTGAATTCCGAACCGGGGTCCATCTTAGCCGCGGCCTTCATCGCCTGCCGCACGATCTCCCCGGCCTCCTTCTCGTCCGTCAACTCGTTGCAGTTTCTCAGGAACAGAGCCGAGATGCTGGGCACCCCCGCCCTCTTCCGCTTGCGCGCAAGGGACGCGTAAGTCTCGTCGTCGATGATCGTCTTGATGACTTTCATATCATGAGCGCCTTTATTGTTTGATGCACGTATGATATGGACCGGCGTTGTCAAGGTGATGACCGCGCGGCGGCACCTCGCGGCGGCACCTCGCGGCGGCACCTTTCCGCTCGGTGCTACTCCGTTCTGACGTGTGGCGACCGATCGCCCCATCTCGGTCGTCATGGATGACGGTGGGGATACCGCCACGCTCGCTCGGACAGGAGAACTTCCGTTCATCGAGTGAAAGATCGGCGTGGAGGGTGCGGCCGGTCGCCGAAGCGGTCGCTCGCAAGTCTCCTGCGGTCGATCTTGCGCTGGGTGGGCTGGCCCGCCGTCCTCGCCCCCAGCTTGCATCAGATCAGCATCTCCGTCCGCTCGGCCTCGACGAGCCAGCGCAGGCCGGACTCGCGCGTGTCCCCCGGCAGCGGCATGCCATGCTTCAGGCTCAAGTAGGTGTGAAGCCCGCCCGGCACCGCACCGGCGTCGGCGAGCGCCCGGCCGGGGCCGGTTGGCTCGCCCGCGTAGGACCGCTCCGGCCCCGTCACGCTGCGTTCGTCGGGGCTCGGACCGGCGGGCGGTTCGGCCCGGCATCGGGCGCGCGGGGAGCGACGTCGGTGAGCGAGACGGTGAGCCTGGCGCCGGCCGACTTCTCCGCGCTCACGCGCACCTCGCGCCGCACGGTCGTCTTCCGGGACCAGGTCGCGTCGTGCCGGCGCGAGCTGTCCAACCTGCTGGACCGCGACGAGCGCGTCGTCATCGGCCTCTTCGCCCGATTGGTGACCGACACGTGGGACGGTCTGGGCGGCGGCCACATCCCGAGCCCGGCGCAAACGGACTCCGACTCCGGCATGAGCGCCGCCCGCGCACTGGCCGCCGACCGGGGCGTCCCCGATCGCGTCGCCACCGCCTGGGAGGCCCGGCCGGCGATGTAGAGGGACGTGCTCGCTCGCAGCCTGAAGCTGGCGATGGCTGCCTTGATCGCCCGCGTTGGCGAGCGCGTCAGTGAACGTTCCTGACCCTTCGGGCGAGAGCGCGAGCTGAGGGCCTGGGTAGACGGCGGCACGTGGGAGGCGCAGCCCTGGCGGCAGCGCGTCGGCGAGGAGCTATACCCATACGAGTACGATCAGCTTCGCCGCTTGCGGATCGGCGGGGATTGGCGTTCAGCGACGGTGGTTCATGCAAGGTGCCCCGCCCATTCGACCGGATCGACCGCCGCCTATCGGACTCCGCGCCGCGCCTTTCGACGCGCGTGACGCCTGGCCGTTGCAGGAGCACGGTCCAGGAAGTGCCCGCGGACCCAGTCCCGCAGGTAGGCGCGGGCGAGGTCGCCTCTGGCCGTCGCCGTCACGCGCTCGGCCGCGAGCAGGCGGTCAAGCAGCCCCAGGACCTGTCGCCAATGCTCGCCGCGCAGCCGCAGCAGCTTCTCGATCAGCTTCCCGCAGCCTCGGCCCATGCGCCATGACGGCAGTTCCGTCCCCCAGATGCGCGTCATGAACCCGGCGGTCGCGGCGGCGTGGGACGCGATCTCGGCCTTGGGCCCGCCGATGTAGTGGATGGCCGCGTCGAAAAGGGCTTCGGCGCGGGGATCGTCCATCGCGAGCATTTGCACCAGGACGTCGCCGTCCAGCGAGACATGGTCGTGCCGCATCGCGGCGAGATGGCCCACGCACCGGGCGTAATCGAGGCGGGGAAGCGCGCCCACGGCGACGAGCATGCCGGCGACGACCTGCAGCCAGCCGCTCCTGCCGCTGCCGTAACCGGCCGCGAGCTGCCTCAGGTGCAGGTCGTCCGAGAGCAGGTAGAGGTTGTGCTACCTGGACAGGAGCACGGGATCCAGCATGCGCCGCACGACGTCACGATTGACGATGACGGCGAGCCGGTGGTCGTCGGAGCCGTCGACGGGCAGGACCCGGCAGTGCCGCCGCAGGGCGGCGAGCCCGTCGTCGAAGGCGGCGATGCGCCTGGCCGTGTCCTCCGGCGTGTGGATCTGGCGCACCGCCTGCTCGCCTTCGAAGCCGAGCGTCATGTACTCGCGCCCGACGTTCGGCCTTTCCTTCTCACGGAGCTCCAGCAGGTCGTCGAGCGTGGACTGCGCGATGGCGAGATGGCCGAAGTGCGCCTCCAGCGCGGGCAGCAGCCCGGTCAGGTGCGCGCACCAGGCGGTGAGCGTGTCGAGCGCGGCACCCCGGCCCTTGGACCTGAGCGCCCGCCGGCCCGCGTCCTCCCGCTCGTCGCTCGTCCCCACGCAGGTGCGGACCTCGCCGCCCGCCTGCGCGATCAGCTCGGCGACTGCGAGGACGCTCCTGTGGTTTAGGCCCGCCAGCACCTCGAGAGGGAGCGCCAGCTTCCCGTAGGTCTCGACGATGTTCGCGCCCTGCCCGCTCGTGCGCCGCACCATGTCGAGGACGGGCTCGATGTCCTCGCCCTGCATGGTCATCTCGGCCATTGAGACCGATTCGGGGAAGCGCGCCGCGTGCGAGCGGGTGATGTCGTGGAGGAGCCAGACGTAGCGGTGCGTCACTTCGCGCACGCGGTAGCGCCGCTCGGGGCCGATGCCCTGCGGCAGGATCACCTCGTCGCCGGCCGATCTGCCCAGCACCGCGCGCGAAAGCGGGTGATCGGGGGCGTAGCTCAGCACCTCGGGCGTCGGCCCGTCCTGGACGATGCCGGACGCGTCGGGACCGCCCAGGCCCTCCAGGTCGAACCAGCACCCCGGTGCCGCGGTGCCGCCCGCGGAGACCTCGGCCGGAAGCTGCTCGTTGAAGAAGACCAGGGCCGGATACGCCTCCACAACCTCCTGGTCGTCCCGGTTGACCGACGCGACCTTGAAGCCGAGCGCGAGCGCCCTGGCCCCCTCACCGTGGTGGCGCAGGATGGTCGCGAGCCGCATCAGGTCGATGGGCGCGCCCTCCGCCGCCTGCTCGTCGAAGTCGCGGACGAGCGCCGCCGCCTCGTCGCCGCGGTCGGCGCGCATGAGCACGCTGTGCAGCATCATGTGGGCCCGCAGGTCGACGGGATCGTCGGCGATGGCGGCGCGCAAGTGTCGTTCCGCCGCGGGGAGGTCGCCGCGCGCGCTCTCGGCCGCACCCGCCAGGCGGGCGTAGCGCGACTGGGCCAGAAGCTCGGGGGCGAGCGACGTGACGAACGCGTGCGTTCTTGGTCGGGTGGGGGCGTTGGCGAAAGCCAGGGCGAGCCAGAGCAGCGCGTCGCTGTGGCGCTCGGTGGAGACGTGCCCGTCGAGCGCGAGGATGGCGGTCTCGTAGTCGTCGCGCTTGAGCGCGAGCTCGGCGAGCATGACGCGCTCGGAGGAGCGCGTGTCGGGGCCGAGCGCGGCGATCGTCCGGGCGAGCAGGCCGGCGACGAGTTCCGGAGCGTGGCGGCGGGCGACGTCGGTCGCGGTCACGAGCATGTTGACGCTGCGAGGCCAAGGCGCGAGCGTCGCCTCGACCTCCGCGGGCGCGTCCGCGACCGCGCCCGTCTCGAACCGCGCGCGCAGCAGCATGGCGTCGACGAGCTCGCGGTCGATGCCCGTCACCGCCGCCCGGCGTTCGGGCGTGGCGAGCTCGACGACGCCGGCCCAGTCGCCGGTGCCGCCCAGCGCCATGAGCATCACGAGCGTGCGCGACGGCGAGTCCGGGGCACCGCTCGCCTTGGCCAGCGCGTCCACCTCGCGGTCGGCGATGATGTCGAGGTGCGCCGCGGCGAGCAGCGCGTCGGGATCGTCAGGCGCTATGACTAGGACCTGCGCCGCGATCCGCTCGGCGGCGGGCAGGTCGCACAACGCGCGGTATGCGGTGATGAGGTTCAGGCCGACGCCGAGCCAGCCCTTCTGCTCCGCGTTCTCGAACCGCCGCACCTCTTCCCAGTGCGGCAGGAGGAGCGCCACCGCGTCGTTGATCGTCGACCGGCGATCGTCCGGGGCGAGCGGCTCCGCGTCCTGGACCCGCTCCTCGAAAGCGCGCTCCAGAAGGGCCTCGCCCGCGAAGCGCGCCAGCACGCCGCTGCCCGGGAGCCGGCGGGCGGCCTCGGCGGCGGCGGCCCGCCACTCGGGACCGCCCCGCTCGCGCAGGCAGGTAACGCGGTTGATCGTCACCTGCTCGTCGTCGAGCAGCTCCACGGGCACGAACCCGTCGGGATCGTCCGCCAGGCCCATGGAGGCGATCTGGTAGGCGTTGGCGGCGGCCAAGGCGTTCCCCGGGTCGCGGGCGAGCAGGTCGCGCGCGGCCGCCATCGCAGCGGCGGGATCGCCCCGGATGGCGAGGGCGAGGAGGCGGTTGGCCTGGGCCTTGCCGTCCTCCGGGTTCAGCTCGTGCGCTTCGAGGAGCAGCTCCGCCGCCCGGCGTTCGTCGCCAAGCCTCAGGTGCGCGAAGCCGATGTTCGCGCGGACCCGCGCCCGGATCGCCGGCGAGCCGTCGGCGGCCAGCTGCTCGTCCATCCGCTCAAGCAGCGGCAGTGCGGTGCGGGGCTTGCCCTCGTTCAGGAGATCGCGGATGCGGTCGACCTGTTCGTTCATGAGCCTGTCGATGGCGAGCCGCCCGCCGGGGTCGCCGCCCGAGATCAGCGCCGCGACGCTGGTGAGCTGGGCGGACAGATCGGCCGTCCGGTCCACCACGACGGCGATGGCCGCCACGCCCTCGCGGCCGGTTTCGAGCGTCCTGGCACCGAGGCTGAGCAGCTCGTTGGTCGACGCGCTGTGGTCGGGGTCGAAGGCGTTCAGCGCGTCCCGGTCGCGGCGAATGCGGCGCTGAAGCTCGTCCCAACCCCAGATCTGAATGTCCACCTTGCGGCCGACGGCCAGCTGCTCCTGGCGTATGGTGAGGGCGAGCTTGTCGTACTCGATGTCGTCGGAGGCGGTGGTCGCGACGTAGATCTCGGTGAGCGGCGGCCTGATGGTGAGCGCGCGGCTGACGTCCGAACGGACCTCCTTCTCAGTGAGCCTGTCGCCCTTGGTCTTGAGCTTGCACTGCACGCCCACCGGCTGACGGGGATCGCGGTCGCGCGCGCCGATCAGGTCGATGCCGTCCTGGTTCTTGCCCGACGTCGCGACCCGCTTGAGGTTGGGGTCGCCGACCACGCCCGCGAACAGCGGGACGCACTTGTCCTCGAAGTCGGTGTCGTCCCGTGGCAGGCCGATGACGTTGCTCGACCCCATCAGCGCGCCTGTCCGGATAGGACGCGTGCGACGGCGGACACGTCGTCCCCGCGATGCGCGCCGCCGTTTCGCGTGAGGCGATCCGCGTCGGCGAAGCCGCGTGACGCGGCCGGTCGTGCCGTCGGTTGGAATAAAGTTGGATGTGTCACTAGGATGCTGATCGCGTCTAGCCTGGAACAGGCCGGGAACGCACCATGGCCCGGTCGAACCGTGATTGTCCAGTTCTCCCTCACATCCGGCACATCCGGCACATCCGGCACATCCGGCACATCCGGCGCATCCGGCGCATCCGGCCGCGCATGCTCTGGGGGGGGGGGGAGGCGTCGCAAGTACATTCGCCGACGCCGCCGGATCAAGCGCTGACGAGGCGTCGTCCTGATCGCGGCGGCCTTCGCACCAACCAGGTCGCGGGAGTCCTCAAACGTCGCCGCCTTCTGCGCCAAACCGTCCGTCGGCCCCGGCATTTGCGCCGCGTCGTGCCGCGTGCGACGCCCCAAGGGCGTGTTTTCAATCCACCCCCGAGCCGGCCGCGGCGAGCCGCCGCAGGAAGGGGTGTACGAGCACCATGCGCCTGTTCTCCGACGCGACGTCG
This sequence comes from uncultured Sphingomonas sp., assembly GCF_964235535.1. Classification (GTDB taxonomy): domain Bacteria; phylum Pseudomonadota; class Alphaproteobacteria; order Sphingomonadales; family Sphingomonadaceae; genus Sphingomonas. The sequence continues at coordinate 11,918 of NZ_CAXSBH010000049.1, read as the reverse complement.
TCCTGCCCGGGCGCGGCGAGCAGCGCGCGGCCGGACAGCACCTCGCCCCGTTCCAAACGCGACAGCTGCGACGCCGAGAAGCCGCAGGCGATCCCAGCCTCCCGCAGACCGAGCCCAAGCCGCCTCCGGCCGGCCCTGACGGCCAGGCCAAGCCGGAAGCAGCCCTCGCCGCGGAACGTGTCGCGGAACACGCGGGCGCGGCCGGCACCGTCGCCGCGAACGGCCACGTCGTCCCACTCGAGCTCGAGCACGGCCAGCAGTCGATCCAGCGTGTCCGGCCGCGGCATCGTCCGGCCCGCCTCTATCCGCGACAGCGTCTCCCGCGCGACGCCCACCGCTTCGGCCACCGACTGCTGCTTGCCGTAGCCGTCGCGGCGGCGGGCGCGGAGCACCGCGCCGAGATCCGGCCGCAGCGTGACGTAGCCCCGGGGCAGTCTCATTCGAGCGGGCGTCGGCATGGCGCGTCCAAGGGTCCGGTGGAGGAAAGATGTGACGTTGTTGCGTAGGGCTCCGCGCGCCGTCCCACAACCGGCACATGTCGAAACGGCTGGAAGACCAAGTCGCGATCGTGCAATCTCGCCCCGCGAACCTGCATGGTGACGACCGACCGGAACGGGGCGCCCCGATGGCGACGCTCGACCCAGCGCTGGCCGAATTCGTCAGGGCGCTTGCACGCGCCAACGTCGCCCGGGACCTCGCCCGGGCCGCAGCCGGCGACGGGCTGAATGGTTCGACACCCTGAAGGCTCCGGCGTCACGACTGACCGCGCGCCGCACGAGGCGACCTGGAGGATCATGAAGACCGTCATCTACGCCCGCTTCTCCTCCACGCTCCAGAACGCCCGGAGCATCGGTGACCAGGTCGCCATCTGCCAGGAGCGGTGCGAGAAGGAGGGCTGGACCGTTGTCGGCACCTACACCGATGCGGCGATCCGCGGCTCGGCGGGCATCGGGGAGGCACGGCCCGGGCTCAACGACATGCTCGCCGCCGTGGAGGCCGGTGGCGTCGACCAGGTGCTCGCCGAGCACACGGACCGCATCGCGCGGCATCAGGGCGACGCATACGCCTTTCGGGAACGGATCGAGTTCGCGGGCGCGCGCCTGTTCACGCTCGCCCAGGGCGAGGTCAACGATATCACGGGTGCGTTCCAGGGGCTGATGGACAGCCACTTCAGCAAGAACCTGGCTTTCAAGATTAAGCGCGCGCAGAAGGGTGTCGTCCGCGAGAAGCGGCACCCAGCCGGCATCGCCTACGGCTATCGCAAGGCCAACCGCCTTGACGAGCGCGGCGAGCTGGTCCGGGGCCTGCGCGAGGTGCATCCGGAGCAGGCGCCCGTCGTCCGCCGCATCTTCACCGAATACGGCGCCGGCCTCAGCCCGCGCGCCATCGCCGAGCGGCTCAACGCCGACGGGGTGCCCGCGCCTTAGGGGCGCACGGGCGTGATCACCTACTGGCGCGCGTCCACTCTCTACGGCGACCGCAAGCGGAAGAACGGGATCCTGCAGAACCGGCTATACATCGGGCAGCTCGTCTTCAACCGCACGCGCAAGGTGGTCGACCCGCGCACCCGGCAGGCGCTCATCCGTTCCAACCCGGAGAGCGAGTGGTTGGTCGAGCAGGTGCCCGATCTGCGCATCATCGAAGACGACCTCTGGGCGGCGGCGCAGGGAGTGTTGGGCGAGGCGCAGTCGCGGCCGCCCGAGCGCTCGCGTCGGCCGAAGCACCTCCTGTCCGGGCTCGTCACGTGCGGTACCTGCGGCGGCGCATGGACCGTCCGCGGCCCCGACCGCTGGGGCTGCTCGCGTTTCAAAGAGGGCGGCGCCGCCGCCTGCCCGAACAACCGCACGATATCGACCAAGCTGATGGAGGGACGCGTCCTCTCGGGCCTTCGGGATCGGATGCTCGATCCGGAAGCCGTGTCGGCCTACGTCCGCGAGTACCACCTCGAGCACGCGCGCCGCTCCAGGGAGCTGGCGCGCGAAGGCGGGCAGCTGCGCGGGCGCCACCAGGATGCGGTCGCCAAGGTCGAGCGGCTGGTCATGGCGGTGGCCAACGGCGGGGAGGAATTCGTGGAGATCAGGGAGGTGCTGGCCAAGGCGCGCTCCGAGCGCGACGCGCTGGCCGAGCAGATCCAGCACATCGAGCAGCTGCCCGTCGTCGAGCTGCACCCGACGATCATCGCCGACTACCGCACGCAGGTGGCGGACCTGGGCAGCATCTCGCAGAACCCCGAGGCGCGGCTGGAGGCGATCCCCAAGCTCAGGGCGCTCATCGACCATGTGGCGGTGTCGCCGGCGGCGGACGGCGCGAAGGGCGTGTCGATCACCGTGACGGGCCGGCTGAGCGCGATGCTGGCGCTCGCCACCGGCGAGGCCGTGCCGGTCAAGTTGTATGTTAACGATGGAGCGGGCGAAGGGATTCGAACCCTCGACCCCAACCTTGGCAACTTTCCCCGAGGCCATTGTTCGTCACCTTATGTCACGAGCGCTTAGCATGCAAGCTACTCGCTTTCCTTGCTTTTTATGACGCCTTAGCCTACTCTGGAGATCGCTCCAGTTCGCCCGAGTTGGATATATTCTGCTTACCCCGTGCTTACCCGGCTGGTAGGGTTTGTCGGGTAAGTAGGGGAGGCATTATGGTCAAGCTCACCAAGCGCTTCATCGACACGCTTAAGCCAGCGTCTGAACAGGATGTAATGGCGTGGGACAGCGAGCTGCGCGGCTTCGGCGTCCGGGTTAAGCCTAGCGGCACCATCTCCTACCTGATCCAGTATCGGAACGCCGACGGTCGCAGCTGCCGACTGACGCTGGGCAAAGCAGGCACGCTGACCCCTGACGAGGCACGGACCTTGGCGCGCGGCAAGCTCGCTGACGTGACGAAAGGCGCGGACCCTGTGGCCGAGAAGCGAGCCGCGAGCGGCGCGCCGACCGTGTCCGAGGTATGCGACTGGTATCTGGAGAACGCCAAGGCCGGTCGCATCCTTGGCCGAAAAGGTCGGCCGATCAAAGCCTCCACGCTGACGCTCGACGAGGGCCGGATCAACACGCACGTAAAGCCCCTGATTGGCAGTCGACGGGTCCGAACCCTCAAGATGGTGGACTTGGAAGGCTTCCAGGCCGACATCGTCGCCGGGAAGACGGCCAAACCGCGAACCGGACCGCGGGGGGGTAACACGACCGGCGGCCCCGGCGTCGCGGGCCGGACGGCCGGCATGCTGCACACGATCTTCGCTCATGCGAAGCGACTCAATCAGATCGAGGCCAACCCGGCCGAGGGGCAACGAAAGTTCACCTCGCCGAAGAAGGCCAAGCGTCGCTTGAGCCTAGACGAAATCGCACGGCTCGGCGCGGCGATGACCGAGGCGGCTGGCGATCACGAGAACGCGACAGGGATCGGTGCCATCCGTGTGCTCCTGCTTACCGGCTTCCGGCGCATGGAGGGGCTGGGGCTCAAGCGGCCCTGGGTCCACGGCCGTGAAGGAGCAGTCTACTTCCCCGACACGAAAAGCGATTTTCAGATCCGGGCGATCGGCCGCTCAGCAGTCGAGGAGATCAAGGCACAGCCTAACCGGAAAGGGTCGGATTACGTCTTCCCGGCCGATGTCGGTGCTGGCCACTTCATCGGTGTGGTGCGCGTCCTCCAGCGTGTGTGCAAGCGGGCGAAGCTGACGGGTGTCACGCCGCATGCGCTCCGTCACACCTTCGCCAGCGTTGCCGGCGACCTCGGCTTTTCCGAACTGACCATCGCCGGCTTGCTTGGGCATGCACCTCGCGGCGTGACTCAAGGCTATGTCCATCTAGACCGCGCGCTCGTCGTGGCTGCAGAGCAAGTCTCGGCCGAGATCTCTCGCGCATTGAGCGCACCTGTTCCGAAGAAGATGAGGTCGGCAAAGTTTCAAGGACAGATGCGTATTGCAGCGTAGCCGCAGAGCTGCTTTTAGCTGTGATAGGCCATTATTACTCCGATCATCCGCTGCTGAATAGTTCAAGAGTCCGGTCTGCCTCCCTGATCCCTTGAATATAGAGGATCCAGAAGCGAACGGCCGGACCGCGCCTCTCTCTTGCCAACTTCGGACACTTGTTAATCGATGCCGACATAGGAATTTGAGAGGACGAGCTTCCGGCGCATTCCGGTGGCCTCGTCCTCACAAATGGCCCGGTCGATCGCTAACGCCGCGCATCGGCCGCTGCACCATGTTCAGGGTTCGATGGGCTCGATGAGGAGCCGGTCAAGTCGCTGGGCGAACAATCGTGCGATGCCAGGAGCCTGGATGTGCAATCCGATCTCGGCATAGTTCGCGCTCGGGTTCGCCGAGAGCAGGTTCTGGCTCGTGACGATCAGGTCGTTCTGGTCCCAGCTCACGAACTTAGCATGCATGCCGGTCGGCGGCCGACGCTCGATCGATATGCCTTGGCCCTCGACCTTCTTCGTCAAGGTCTCGCATTGCTCTTGCGACAGGTCCGACGAAGGCTCCTCATACAACAGCCGCGTGGAGACGCCGTTCTCGCGGACAGCCGCCGCGATCGGCCGCAACGATATGCCGACGCCGGTGAGCCCCAGCTTATGGCTGCCCATGGTGATCGTCTCGCGAGCCGCATCCCTGGCGTCGAGCACGCATTCGGCATGCTCCGGACCGAGCAGCAAGCGCAGCTGGGCTCTTCCCGTGTCCGGCTGGCCCGGTCGCCGCCGCATGTTGATCGCCTGCCCCGAAAGTTCCGCGGCGACCCCTCCGTTCAGGCCGGTCACCGTGTGCGCCATCTCCCCGAGGGCATCCATCAGGTCACTGACGATCAACCGGTTGGTCAGGCGGATGGACGCCTCGAACGATGAGAAGCCGCTCGACAGCCAGTTGCAGGAGCCCACCACGCCGACGAAGCCGTCCGCGCCATCGTCAGCGACGATCAGCTTGGCGTGGGACAGCGTCGAGAAGGAGTGAGCCCGGACGAAGTGGGACAGGCCCTGCCGCTTCATCTCCGCGTTGATCGTCTCGCACGCGGTCCTCGTAGCGTTCTCCTCGTCACGTTTGTCGGACTTGCCCCAGAAGATGTCGACCCTGACGCCACGGTCCCTGGCCGCCGCAGCCAGCTGCCCGACCACCTCCATGAAATCTCCGTGACCGATGAAGGTGGAGTGGATCACGATCGAGGAGCGCGCCGTGCGGATGACGGAGCTGAGCAGCGACCTGTGCGCCTCGCCGCCGAGGATAACGTCGTCGATCGAGAACGAGACCCTTCTCGCAGGAAAGCGCCGCATCGGCGGTGCAGCCGTCTGCAGTCGTATGGGAGCGGCCGTCTTCTGGTACGAACCAGCCGCCTTGATGAGGGCGCTCCGCAAGGAGTCCGGCGCCGTGTTTGGCAGTCCCCGCGCCTTGCCGTTCGCGACCGACACGATGGCGAAGCCATCCCCGTGCCTGGCGGAGCTGGCCACCACGCCGCGATACTCCTCATCCTCGTTCAGCATCGCCGCGATGGCGTCCAGCTGGCGCACCTCGGGCAGTGATTGCGAAGCAGCGACGACGAGATCGACCTGGTCGGGTGCCTGCCGGAGGAGAGAGGCCCAGATGAAGTCGAGCTCCCGGTAGCGGAGAACCGACCCCGTCACGCGCTCGACCGCATACCGTACCGGTCTGCGGATCAACCGCGTGATCGCGGGAAGCTCCTCGCGACGGACATTGTCGCGCCCGCCAGCCGTGGCGCAGAAGACGCTGCGCCGGTCCTCCGTCCTCAACTCAACCCATCCCGCCCTCATCAGGTTGATGAAGGCCTCTACCACCATCCGTTCGGGAAGGGAGCCAGCGACCGCGAGTTCTGAGGCCGTCCGGGCCTCGGCGCAGACGGCTTCGAGCAGGAGGTGCTCGACGACACTCCAGCGCCGTCCCTTCGAGACGTGCACGGTCACCGATCCCACCGAAACGGGTATGGCGATCCTGACGACGCTCATGCCGAACATCCCGACAGCTTGGACATCGGGACGATGGCCACACCCGGGATCTGCTCGCCCGACGGCGGCTCGACGAAGTCAAGGAACCGGTCGAGGAAGCTCGGACCCTCGCCCCGTGGCGCCGCGGCCCGAAGGAAATTAAGACTTCCGATCACGACCAGCTTCCATCGCGCCCGGCTCAACAGCACGTTCAACCGGCGTTCGTCGGCGAGGAAGCCAAGCGCGCCGATGCCCGTCCGCCCATTGTTGCGCACGAGCGACACCACCACGCAGTCCGCCTGATCGCCCTGGAAGGAGTCGACGGTGCCGCACCAACCCTCGAGCTTGGGTTTGAAGCCGACCAGGTTCGCCAAGCCCTGCTCGCGTTCCGCGATCGCCTTCTCGAGCGCGACCACTTGTCGGCGGTAAGGACTGAGGACCGCCAGGCTGGGGTGCTTGCCCTCGACCACCTCGAGAAGCGACAGGACGCGCAATGCGGCGTCCACCTCGGCCGGATTGGTCCACCTCGGCTGCCGCTCCGGCGATCGCATGCCTACGACGTCGGGGGCGTAGTCGAGGTCGATGAAGACGAGCGGATCGTCGGGGAGCAGCGAAGGGGAGACCGAGAGGAGCGGCGCGGGTTTCTTAAATCGCTCGGCCGCAGGCGGATAGGTGCGAAGGGCACCCTCGTAGAACACGTCCGATATCATGCTGCCGAGCACGGGGTGCATGCGGTGCTGCTCCAGCAGCTGCTTGCCGATCGTCCGACCCGCCTGGTCCCTGGCGCCCGAAAGGACGTGGGGGACGATCAGCGACTCGAAGAGGAGCAGCATCTCGACCGCCGCGGCGCACGTCCTCTCGTCCACCGTCTCGCCAAGCGTGTCGAGGGCCTCCTCCAACTCCAGCTTCCTGAAGAGCGGCGCGATGATCTGGTTCCCGGCGACGAGCGCCTTCCGCACGCTCGCCGGGCTCGCGAGCAGCTCCTTCAGGCGATCCGCCTCGAACGCGGGAAGCTGCTGATGGTCGCCGATGAGGAGGCGTCGATGGGAGAGCATCAGCGGTGTGAGCAGTTCCACGCCGGTGGCCTTCCCCGCCTCCTCGACCATGGACCAGTCGAACCTACCCCGCTCCTCGAGCAATCTGGCCAGATCTCCCGAATTAATCGACGCGAACACCAGGTTCGCCGAACGCAGCAGTAGGCTCTCGAACGAACGGTCAACTCGCGAGACCTCGCCGTCGCCGTCCTCGTCGCCCCCTTCCGCCGCGCTCGAGTACAGCTCGCTTAGTTGCTGGACCTTGCGGCGGAGACTCGGCGAGGCGGCCTTGACCAAGTCGCTGCCGCACAATGAGGTGGCGATTCGCCGCGCCTGCGCCTCGCGATCCCATTCCGAGCGGGCCTCCGCTTCCAGCGGACGGCAGCGCAGCGGAAAGATCTGCTCCGAACTCTCCGCCGGGAGTTCGGCCAGGGCCTCCTTTACCTCGACCAGAAGGTGGTCGACGGCGGAATGGCTCTGAGCGGAAAGTAGCAGGCGGTCCATTGGCGCGCTGCCGAGCCGCCGTTCCACCAGGGCCTCCACTAGGCGAGTCTTGCCGACGCCAGGCGGGCCTTGGACGAGATACAGCGGAAGCTGATCCCACGCCCCCCGCAGTGCATCGAACTTCGAGTCGTCGAGATCGCCCCGGAGGTCCTCGACGACGGCCGGATCGTCTCGCGACGGCCGGATGCCCCCAGCGGGGTCTGCTAGCACGTCCAGCAGCTCGGTGTGGTCGCGGAGGATGCGGAGCGCGTTGAGCCTGCGCTCGGAGAGGGCGTCGTCGCCGGCTCCGCCGAGGCGCAGGTAGAGGTCGTGCTCCAAGTCCAGTCCAGCGCGGTTGCGCGGAGCGCGGAAGACGTAGCGCGTCGAGGTGCCCGAGTTTTGCACCTCGGAGAAGCGCCAGGTGGTCGTCCTTCCTCCCCGTACGCGGCCCACGGCGAGCTCGTTCGACAGCTGCCACTCGCCGTCAAGACGGATCGTCTCGCCCAATATGCCCGAGCGAAGCCGGGCGGCGGGCGCAGCCAGGTCCATCGCGGACGCCAGCGCCGACAGCGTGCGGTCCTCGCGCCCCTCAAGGACGAGGACCGCCTCCGTACCGCTCATGTCGAGGGAGACGCGCCGGACCGGCCAGATCTGGGTCGCCCGCCAGAGCATGTCCACGACCTGCACCAGCATGGCCGCCGCATACCTCGTGTTCGACCTCATGCTCGCCACCAATGGATCGAGCGGTTCCACGACGATAAGTTCGTCCCAGCGGGTCGTCCGCCCCTGGAGGCGCGGCGCGCGACGTCTCGCCTCTCCGAGAGTAATCACCTCGATGTGCAACCCCTCGAGCGACGCGCTGCCCTTGATCTGCGCCATCGGCGGTCTGTCGCGCTCGAGCAGCCCGCACTGGGCCATGGTCCACGACTGCTCCTGGGTCCTCGGATTGGTGAACGGACGGACCGCCAGGTTCAATCTGTTACAGACGATCCTGTAACCCTCACGACCGTCGTGCCCGCTTGTCTTCACCAGCCGCGGCTGGTCGAGGAGCGCCTCCGATATGAAGGCGAGCTGGGCCGGATAGTCGCCCAGTGCGACCGTGTTCCCGCTGGCCGCGCGTATCTGCTTGGAGAGGTCGCGTTCCGCATCAAGCTGCAGGGCGAGCATCAGCTTCGGTTCGGTGCCGAGACGCTGCTGCTCCAGCGCAGGCAGGATTCTCCGGACGTGGTCCGAGACCACGTCGCAGTCCAGTCGCGCGATGGGGTCCGCGGCCACGAGGGTGCGCAGAAGATCGCGCTCCGGACCCGAGAGGAAGTCGATGTTCGCCGCGGGGTCGGCCCGGTATGGCTCGCGCGGGCCGGAAGCAGACTCGATGTCCAGGATTAACGCGACGAGATTCCCCAGCGCTCGCCAGTCCTCGTAGAACGAGTGCACTGTGCTCCGAGGCTTGCGCGAATGCGCTGGCGGCGCGGCGGCCAACCGCATCGACCACTCGAAGCCCGTCAGGAGGAAGTCCGGATCCTCTCCGCCGTCGGTCATCACGGCCCAGGCGTCGATGTTCCTGTGCAGCAGGCCCTGCCCATGCAGGATGCCGATTGCCTCGGCCAGCCGGGAGACCTCGTGCCACAGCCTGAGACGGGACACCGCTCCCCTTGGCGAGGCGTACCAGCTGCGTCCGCGACGGGAGGCGAGGCCGACCGCGAGCGGCACGCGATCACCGCAATCCAGGATTAGCGTGAAGGCGTGCTCGTCCTCGAACGAATCCCGCAGGGTCGCCAGCAGACCGGATGCGCGCGGCATGCCCTTGAGGCGATTGAGTTGCCTGACCTCGTCGTGCCAGATCTCCCGAAGCACTGCGTCGTCGGATCCGATGCGACGAGGCCACTGCTTGACGACCACCGGCGTGTCGGACGGTCGGAAAGTCGCACCACCCACGAAGGGGCGGGCCGACGCGGTGTCGCCGACCTGCCACCACTGCTCGTCAAGCCCGTAATCGTCGAGTGGACGGGTGTGACCGCCCTTCCCCCTAAGTCGCGCCATCCGGTGATCATCAACGCTCGGGAGCCGGGAGGCAACCGAAGATCATCATGGTCGACCAACCCGGTGCGCGCGAGCTCAGGACCGCGCCTCGGCCGCTCACCGCAGGACGGAAGTCCCCACACCGATCTGCGCGAGGTGCGCCGCGGCGCCCTCCCTCATCTCAATCTCCATGCCGCCACGGACCCAGGAATAGATGAAGGGAACCGGCAGTGGGTTGCTGGATCGTCGGGCGTAGATGGCGTCCTGAAACTCGCGCGAGCGCGCATCGAGCTCGGCGGGGGAGGTGCCGCCATGGACCACGGTCGACCAGAGCTGCTCCGCGGCCGTCTTGATCTGGTCGAGGGCGTCCGCCGCATCCTGCTGACGGAATGATTCGCGCAAGGCCCAGATGATCAACGGGGCACCGGGTACGAGGATCGTGAGGACGAAGTCGGCGAAGGACAGGCTGGCAACGATCCCGGCGGCGAGCAGCATCAGGCCAACCCCGGAAGCGATCCAGACCAGGGCGTAGCCGGTGCGCCTGCGTAGATTGCTGTCGTACCAGAGGTTCTCCCGCTGGCAGATGATCCGGGCCAGATGCAACGGTGCAAGGCCGATCTCTCGCGGGGCATACCAGTCGCGGAGGCGATCGTCGCCGCCCCGCCACCGACGCGCCGCACCGATCTCTGTTTCCGGATCGGGTCGTCTTCCCACCACAAACTCGTTCCAGGGCAGTTCAAGGACTTCATGGTCGAAGACCTCGGACAGCTTCGCGGCTAGCTTCAGCTTATTGCGCTGCATGCGATCCAGGAACAGGAGATCCGACAGGGTCGCGATCAGGGCCAGCAGCGCCACGTGCGCCCGATATTCCGGCACCGCCAAGCCGAACACGGCCGCGATGATCGGCAACGCGACGACCACCAGCAACTGAGCGACCTGGAAGCGTTCGGCCACAGCGTAGACCTGCTTGCGCGCACGAAGTAGCCGGATCGAACGATCGCTGTTCTGTCGATCAGGTATCTCGTTCACGCGTCCTCCGTCATCTTCGCGATCGGTGCTCCCGGCCGCCGTAGTCCGCTTGCCGGCAGGACAGCCAGGATCACTCGATAGCGCTTCTCTCAAAATTTACACCCCGATCAAGGTCGTCCGCCTCGAGGCGTTGTTGCTCACCATGCTCCGTCAGCGGATACCACAAAGCGGTAGTGCGCCACCCTGGAAAGGGTGCCCCAGAGATGATGGGAGGTAGACGCCTAGGATTTCGCAGGCTAGCCGCCAAACGCCTCCGAACTTCGAAATCACTTCCGTCCTCAGGCAAACGACATCGGGCGCGCGCAGGGCGTCGCCGCCGCGTTCAACGGCATCGTCCATCAGCTTCGCCAAGCGGGGCGCTACGTCGACATCGTGCCGGAACCGGGTGAGAGACGATGAGCGGCGCAGAAGATGCTACTCGCGATTATGGGTTCGCCACATGAGAAGAGGTCAGGTCGGCGTGATGGGTTGGCCCGCCTCCATCCATTCGAGCATTGCCCCCAGCAGCTCGGAGGTATCGTAGTCCTTGATGTCGTCTTCGGAGAACCCGGCGGCAAGCTGCCTCTCGTAATACCAGCCCTGGAAGTCGACATAGCGCGCGAGGACTCTCGCGGCACCGGGCGCAGTGGTGCCGGCTTCGCTGACCAGCCAATTGCGGACCTTACGAACGGCGACCTCAAACTTAGCGCCGTGGTACTGAATGTCGGAACCGGAAACATCAGACAGGGCCGCCTGATAGCGATAGGGTTTCTCCTCAAGTACGAGGAAGCGCTTAGCGTCGCGCCCTAAACCGAACCAGCGCCGGCAAGCCCAGTCGGCCCCATACTCGAACGGCATATTAAGCCGGTAGTACTCGCCCTTCTTAGCGGCTTGGGCGCGACTCAGATCATGGATCGAAAACTTGCTGGCCTCGATGAGAGCGGCAATTTTCTCAATGCGCACCTCGGCAGAGTCGTTGCGCTCGCGCGCGATGCGTGGGTGGAAGCCGAGAAAGACGACGCAGAACAGAATGGCCTGAAGGATCGGCTCGTAATCTTCGTCGAACGGGCAGTTGATGAAGACCGACCGCTCGAACGGCGGCTCGGCCACGCTCACCCTTTGGGCGGATGCGGGTCGGTCCCGTACGAGTTGCGCTCCCGGATGCGTCCGTCGCGTCCGTGGATGAAGAGCTCCGTCTTCTGCTTCTGCGCAGTGTCCCGAGCCTTGGCGATCGCCTCGCCCTGCGTCGTGAAGGTACCGGACGCCTTGGACGCGCCAGCACGCCGGACGCTCCACTTGGACCCGTTCGGAACCACATGCTGACCCGGCTTCGCCATGACCTCACCTCGTCGAAATTCTTTTTCACCATAGGGCTTCGTCAACGCGTTTAGAAGGGACATTGTGAGTCGGCCTGCAATGTTGACCCCGTTCGGGGCGGATAGGCGTCCAACTTTG
>NZ_CAXSBH010000048.1:0-23154 GCF_964235535.1 uncultured Sphingomonas sp. | reverse complement strand
CGCCCTCGATCAGCTTGTGCGGATCGTGCCGCATGATCTCGCGGTCCTTGCACGATCCCGGCTCGGATTCATCGGCGTTGATGACCAGGAAGTTCGGCCGGTCGGGCTTGGGTTCCTTGGGCATGAACGACCATTTCGTGCCCGTCGGAAACCCAGCCCCGCCCCGCCCGCGCAGGGCCGACGCCTTGACGATGTCGATGATCGCGTCTTGCCCGCGCGCCATCAACGCGCGCGTGTCGTCCCAATCGCCGCGCAAGATCGCCGCGTCGAGCGTCCACGGCTGGAACCCGTACACGTTGGTGAAGATGCGGTCCTTGTCAGCGAGCATCGGTACGGCTTTCTGTGAAGCGATGCCGGTCTAGGTTCGCCTGAAGCACCGCGAGCGTAGCCGCCATCTTGGCATAGTGCCGCACGTCGGCTGGGCCCATTCCAAGAAGCGAAGCGTACAGGCGAGACTGACAAAGCGCGAACTCGTTCACGCCCACTCTCCCCGGTAATCGTGGTTGGCGTCGACCATCTCGCGCAAGCTCGTCGGCCCGCCCTCGGGGCACGAGTCCCGCCGCCCGATCTGCGAGCCCGCCGCCGGCGTCTCGCCCCTGGCAAGCGCTTCCAGCACCGCGGTCGTACGATCGTAATCCAGATCCTCGAAATTATCGTCGTTGATCTGCACCATCGGCGCGTTCGCGCAGGCGCCCAGGCACTCCACCTCAGTCAGCGTGAACAGGCCGTCGGGGGTCGTCTTGCCCTTGTTCAGCCCCTTGTTCTTGCACGCCGCGATCACCTCGTCCGACCCGCGCAGCATGCACGGCGTCGTGCCGCACACCTGGACGTGGTACCGGCCGACGGGGGCCAGATTGTACATCGTGTAGAAGGTCGCGACCTCGTAGACGCGCATATACGGCACGCCGATCTGGCGCGCGACGAACTCGATCACCGGCACGGGCAGCCACCCTTGCGTGCCCGTCTCCGCCCCTACCTGCCGCTGGGCGAGGTCGAGCAGCGGCAGCGACCCCGACTGCTCGCGCCCGGCCGGAAAGCGCGCCATGATGTCGCGCGCCTTGAGCTCGCTCTCGGCGTTCCAAGCGAACGAGCCCCAGCGCGCGCGGGTCTCGGCCTCGTCGGGGATGGTCGGTGCCTCAGCCACGAGCGGAACCCTTCAGCGCAACTGCACCAGCTATGACGATTACAGCCGCAAGCCCGCCCAGAGCTAGTTGTAGAACAAGGTTCGACCTATCCTCACCTACAAAGCTCTGAAAGAGCCTGCCGCTGGTTGCGGACCAGACCCCAAGTGTGATGACACACAGCCACGCGAAGGCATAGAAAAGCCGTTCGGATGCTTTCGCCTTTGTATTCGACCTCACCGATCGCACTCCCCGAACACGATATCCATCGCCCCCAGAATCGCGGTCGTATCCGCCAGCATGTGCCCGCGGCTCATGAAGTCCATCGCCTGCAAATGGCTGAACGCGGTCGGCCGGATCTTGCAACGATACGGCTTGTTGGTCCCGTCCGCGACCAGATACACGCCGAACTCGCCCTTGGGGCTCTCGGTCGCAACATACACTTCGCCCGCGGGCACGTGGAAGCCCTCGGTATACAGTTTGAAGTGATGGATCATCGCCTCCATCGACCGCTTCATGTCCGCGCGCCGGGGCGGCGACACCTTGGAATTGAGCGCCTGGACAGGCCCGTCAGGCATCTCGGCGATGCACTGGCGCATGATCCGCGCCGACTGCCGCACCTCCTCGACGCGCACCATGAACCGGTCGTAGCAATCGCCGCGCGTGCCCACCGGCACCTCGAAATCCATGCGGTCGTACACGTCGTAGGGCTGCGACTTGCGCAGGTCCCACGGAATGCCCGCCGCGCGGATCATCGGGCCCGAAAACCCCCAGGCGATCGCGTCGTCGCGGCTGACGGTGCCGATATCGACGTTGCGCTGCTTGAAGATTCGATTGTCCGCGACGAGCGAGATCGCATCCTCGAACAACTGCGGCAACCGGTTGTCGAGCCAGTCGCCGATATCGGTCAGCAGCTTTAGCGGCACATCCTGATGCACCCCGCCCGGCCGGAAGTAGTTCGCATGCATCCGCGCGCCCGACGCCCGCTCATAGAAGTTCATCAGGTCTTCGCGCAGCTCGAACAGCCACAGGTTCGGCGTCATCGCGCCCACATCCATCACATGCGAACCCAAATTCAGCATGTGGTTCATGATCCGCGTCAGCTCGGCGAAGAAGGTGCGCAGGTACTTGGCGCGGAGCGGCACCTCCAGATCGAGCAATTTCTCGATCGCGAGCACGTAAGTGTGCTCCATGCACATGGGCGAGCAATAATCGAGCCGGTCGAAATACGGCAACGCCTGCGTGTAGGTCCGATACTCGATCAATTTCTCGGTGCCGCGGTGGAGCAGCCCGACATGCGGATCGATCCGCTCGACGATCTCGCCGTCCAGCTCCATGACCAGCCGCAGCACGCCGTGCGCGGCGGGGTGCTGCGGGCCGAAATTGATCGTGTAGTTCTGGATCGTGACATCGCCCGTCTCCGGGTTGGCCGGGCTCCGCTTGCCCAGCACCTGATCGACATGCGGATCCATCGCGACCGTGGCGGGAGCGATCGTAGGGGCTTCGGTGATCTGGGCGTCGCTCACTGGTTCTGTCCTCCCTTGGTCGGGATAACGTCGGGATCGACGGGCTTGTGCTCCGGCTTATTCCCGGCATCGGGCGCGCCCGCTCCGGTCTGGGCCGTCTGCCCCGCGCCGCTGCCGCCCTTGGCGTAGCTGGAGTCGGGAGCCTTGGGCGCGGTGGCGGGCATCTCGGTCGTGCCGGCCGCGCGCGCTTGGTCGGGAGTGGCCGTCGTCATCGCGCCCTTGGCCTGCGGCAGCGCCCCGCCCTTCTCGTCCCCGGGCAGCGCGTACGACGCACCTTCCCACGAGCTCATGAAGTCAAAATTGCGGAAATCCTGCGGCAAATCTACCGGCTGCTGAACGACGCGCTTCTCCTCCTCGGAATACCGGACCTCGGTATAGCCCGTCATCGGGAAGTCCTTGCGCAGCGGATGTCCGCGGAATCCATAGTCGGTCAGGATGCGCCGCAGGTCGCGGTTGCCGGAGAACAGCACCCCGAACAGGTCGTACACCTCGCGCTCCAGCCACCCCGCGACCGGCCACAGATGCGTGACGGTCGGGACGGCCGCGTCCTCGTTCGTCGCGACCCGCACCTGGACCCGGTGGTTCCGCGTCAGCGACAGCAGCATGTACACGATCTCGAACCGGTCGGGCCGATCGGGGTAATCGACCCCGGCGATCTCCATCAGCTGCTGGTATTCCAGCCCCGGCGTATCGCGCAGCGCCTGCAGCGCGGCGGGCAGCCGGTCGCGGTCGACGAACAACGCGACCTCGCCGACCTTGTCTTGCGCATGGAGCAGCATGTCGCCGAGCACGTAGGCGGCCCGGTCGATCACGCCGTCGTTGGGCGCGTAACGGGGCGCGGGCGCCCTCACGATGCCGATCCGTTCTCGTCTCCGTTCGTGCTAAGCTTGTCGGGCCGTAGGCGGCCGTAGGCCAACCATCGTTCTTCTTGCGACCGGCGCAAAGAAGAACGACCCTTCGACAAGCTCAGGGCGAACGGAAGGGTAAATACCGCCCTCACCGTTCGATGCTCCCCGACCGCCGGATCTTACGCTGCAGTTGCATGATGCCGTACATCAGCGCCTCGGCAGTCGGCGGGCAGCCGGGGACGTAGATATCGACGGGGATCAACCGGTCGCACCCGCGCACGACCGAATAGCTGTAATGGTAATAGCCGCCGCCGTTCGCGCACGACCCCATCGAGATCACGTATTTCGGCTCGGACATCTGGTCGTATACGCGACGTAGCGCCGGGGCCATCTTGTTGCAGACGGTGCCCGCGACGATCATCACGTCCGACTGGCGCGGGGAAGCGCGCGGCGCGAAGCCGAACCGCTCCAGATCGTAACGCGGCATGCTCGCATGGATCATCTCGACGGCGCAGCAGGCCAGGCCGAACGTCATCCACCACAGCGAGCCCGTGCGCGCCCAGTGGATCAGGTCCTCGGTCGACGTGACGAGGAAGCCCTTGTCGTTCAGCTCGCCGTTCAGATTGTCGAAGTAACCCTGATCGGGCGCGATGACGCTCGAATCGTCGGGCCGAGCCTTCAGCTCGACCGGGCCGGAGCTGGCGACGACGGGCGTCATTCCCAATCCAACGCTCCCTTCTTCCATGCGTACACCAATCCCAGGGCAAGCTCGGCGATGAAGATCATCATGGCAAACCAGGCGGTCCAGCCGATCGAAAAAACGCTTACCGCCCAAGGATATAGGAAGGCCGCCTCGAGATCGAAGACGATGAACAGGATGGCCACCAGATAAAAGCGCACGTCGAACTGCGCGCGCGGATCCTCGAACGCCGGGAACCCGCACTCATATTCGGCCAGCTTGTCGGGGTTGGGCTTATGGGCTCCCGTCAACCGCGACACCGCCATCGGCGCGAACACGAACAACGACGACAGCGCGATCGCGACGCCCAGGAACAGCAGGATCGGCAGATATTGCGACAGGTCGACCATGCTCGCGCCTTAGTCGTAGGGCGGTAGCGGAGCAAGGCTGGCAAGGCGGCGGAATGCCATACGTTCCTTCCTTGCCCACCAAGGGACGGACCCTAGCGCAACGCCCCCGCCAGCAGCTTGTGCAGCTTCGTGTGAAGCCCGTCATTGGCCGCCAGGAACTCCGACCGCTCCATCGCGCGGTCGCCGCCGCGGAAGTCGGTGACGTACCCCCCCGCCTCCTTGACCAGCAACACCCCCGCCGCCGCGTCCCACGGCTTCAGGTCGCTCTCCCAATACCCGTCATACCGCCCAGCCGCGACCCAGGCGAGATCGAGCGCCGCCGCCCCGAACCGCCGGATGCCGGCCACCTGCGGCGCGATCGCCCCGAAGATCCGGCTCCACTGCGCGAAGTCGCCGTGGCCCAGGAACGGGATGCCCGTCGCGATCAGCGACTCCGACAGCTCGCGCCGCGCCGAGACTCGTAAGCGCTGCTCCTGGACCCATGCCCCCCGGCCCTTCTCGGCCCAAAAGCTCTCGTCGGTCAGCGGTTGATAGATCAGGCCTGCGGTGATCTCGCGCTTGCCCGACGGCATCGGCTCCTCGACTGCGATCGAGATTGCGAAATGCGGGACGCCGTGGAGGAAGTTGGTCGTCCCATCCAGCGGATCGACGATGAAGCGCGGCTTGTTCGGATCGCCCGCCACCTCGCCGCGCTCCTCCATCAGGAACCCCCAACCGGGCCGCGCGCGCGAAAGCTCCTCGTACAACGTCTGCTCGGCGCGCCCGTCGGCCGCCGACACGAAATCGGCCGGCCCCTTCCGGCTCACCTGCAGCTGCTGCACCTCGTTGAAGTCGCGCCTCAAACGCGGCGCCGCCTTGCGCGCCGCACGCTCGATAACGGAAATCAGGCCGGACTGGACGGGCATCTTACTTCCTCAAAACCCTCTCCCGCTTTCGCGGGAGAGGGACAGGCGCGAAGCGCCAGGGTGAGGGCCGGACCGTGCCCGGAAGGGCCCTCACCCGACCTCGCTACGCTCGGCCACCCTCTCCCGCGAAGGCGGGAGAAGGAAAACAATCAGTCCGCCCGCCTCACGTAGCTCTGCTCATACACATCCACCACGATCCGCGTTCCCGCCCCGATATGCGGCGGCACCATGACCCGCACCCCGTTTTCCAGGATCGCGGGCTTGTAGCTCGACGAGGCGGTCTGCCCCTTCACGACCGCATCCGCCTGGGTGATCAGCGCCTCGATCGTGTCGGGCAGCTGGACGGAGATCGGCCGCTCGTCATACAGCTCCATCACCACATCCATCCCGTCCTGCAGGAACGCCGCCGCGTCGCCCAGGATGCCCGCGTCGAGCGTGATCTGCTCGTAGGTGACCTTGTCCATGAAGGTCAGCTGGTCGCCGTCCTTGAACAGGAACTGGAAGTCGGTGGTATCTAGCCGAACCCGCTCCACGCTCTCGGCGGAGCGGAAACGGACGTTGGTCTTGCGGCCGTCGATCAGGTTCTTGAGCTCCACCTGCATGTACGCGCCGCCCTTGCCGGGCTGGGTGTGCTGGATCTTGACCGCGCGCCAGATGCCGCCTTCATACTCGATGATGTTGCCCGGACGGATGTCCACGCCGTTGATCTTCATGTGCGACCCGATGTGAAATAGCGAGGCGCCGGGCCTTACCGACGCCCCTCCCCCTCGGCAAGCAGCGGGTAGGGATTGACGTCGTCCCCCTGCCACCAGCGGTCGCCCGGCTTCATCCGCGACGTGCTGAAATGCAAATGGTGGTTTCCCTTCCCCGCATCGCCCGTGTCGCCGACATACCCCAGCACCTCGCCCGCGCGGACCTTCATCCCCTCGCGGACGCCGCCCGCATAGCCTTTCAGATGCGCATAATAATACTGCCACCGCCCGTCCGCCGATCGGAGATAGAGCGTCGTCCCCCCGAGCTCGCTGTCGAACAGCTTTTCCACCCGGCCCGCGACCGCCGCCACCACCGGCGTACCCTCCGCGGCCATCACATCGAGCCCCCGGTGCCCGCGCCCGCCGCTCCGCGCGTCGCCCCAACTGTCGCGTATCGCGGCCCGCGCCACGCCCGCGACGGGTATGACGAGTTCGCCCATCGACGGCGAGCTGATGGCGATCGGGCGGGGCGGCATCTCGGCGAACGACATCGGTCGCGCATCCGACGCCGGCTCGAACCGCACCGTCGTCACCGATAATATCGCGACTCCGGCCACCACGGATCCACCGATCGCGAGGCCAAGGCGCTTGCGCATCGCCTAGGCCTGGAAGACCGCCGTGACGCCCGGCTTGATCATCAGCGACAGCCGCGCGACGTCCCAGTTGGTCAACCGGATGCACCCGTTCGACTGCGCACGGCCGATCTGGTGCGGCTCGGCGGTGCCGTGGATGCCGTAATGCTCCTTCGACAGATCGATCCACACCACGCCGACGGGGTTGTTCGGCCCGGGCGGGATGATCTGCGCCGCCTTGGAATCGTCCACCTTCTTCAGGATTTTCGGATTGAACTTCCAGTCGGGCATCGGCGAAATGCTCAGCACCTTCCATGTGCCCAGCGGCAACGGGTCGGTCGACGATCCCATCGTCGCCTGGAACTGCGCCACGAGCTTGCCCTGCCCGTCCAGCACGCGGAGCACCTGGTCCGACTTGTCGACGACGATCTTCTCGCCCTTGGGCTGGTTCGCATCGACGTTCAGCTGGTTCAGCATCGCCCGCCATTCGGGCTTGGCGCTCCCAGGATACTCGCGCGAAGTCGGCAGCGCGTTGGGCACCACGATCTTCTGTCCCGCCGCCAACCGCGTTTCCGGCGAGTTCATCGCAATCAGTATCTCGGGCGTGGTGTGAAACATTTCCGCGATCTTCTCGATCGGCGCGCGGTACCCCATCGCCTGCAGCTTGGCCTGCTGCTCCGGCTCTTTGGGGATGGCCGTGAACGGCCCCGCCAGCGCCGCCTCGCTCAAGGTCAGCTCGCGCGTCGGACGCATCGCCTTGTAAGGGTGAAGCGCGGCCAGCGTCGGACGATCCATCTGGCCGGTCAACTTCATGCCCCGGCTCTCCTGGAATCCCTTGATCGCCGCCGTCAGCGACATGCCCGGCCGCCCATCGAGCACCCCGGGCGAAAAGCCCAAATGGTCGAGGATCACCTGCACATGCAGGATCGACCGATCGATCTTGACCGCCTCCTTAGCTTGCGACGCCGGTGGCTTCGGCGCTCCCTGTTGCGCGGCCGCCACGCCGACACCCGCCGCCGCGACGGTCGTCGCCAGAACCAATCCGATACGCTTCACGCCACTCTCCACTAACACAGGTAAATGGTCGAACGATCGAACCAGCCTTTGTTTCCGGCCTCAGCGCATGCCGAGAAGGTCGGAGAAACCGCGCACCGCGGCGATTTCATCGCCGTCCCACACCGCGCCCGACACCGCCAGGAAGTCCGCTCCCGCTGCCATCAGCGGCGCGGCGTTGGCGGGCGTGATTCCACCGATCGCCACGCACGGCAGCTCGAACAGCGCTCCCCACCAGCTCAGCATCGACGGCTCGGGCCGGTGCGCGGCGTCCTTGGTCGCCGACGGAAAGAAGGCTCCGAACGCGACATAATCCGCCCCCGCCTCGCCTGCGCTCATCGCCAGATGTCGGCTGTCGTGGCACGTCACCCCGATCTGCACGTCGGGACCCAGGACGTCCCGTGCCTCGCGAGGATCGCCATCCTCTTGCCCCAAATGCACCCCATCCGCGCCGAGCCGCTTGGCCATGCTGACTGAGTCGTTTACGATGAACGCCACCTCGCGCTCGGCGCAAATCGTCTGCAACGGCTCGGCCAAACGCGCCGCCGTATGCTGGTCCACACCCTTGACCCGAAACTGGAACGCCGCCACCGGCCCCGCATCCAGCGCCCGCGTCAGCCGATCGGGGAAATTGCCCCCGACCTCGAGCGGCGAGACGAGATAAAGCTGACAGGGCGGCCGCTTACCCGAACGCTGGAATGCGACCGCGAAGTCGGGGTCGAGCGGGCCTAGAGGATCATCGGTCACCCTCCCGCGCCTAGCCGCTCCAACGCCGCCGCGAAACCCACCGGGTCATCGAGCCGGTGGGCGATCGCCACGACGCCGCGCTTGCCCGGCAGCGGGCTACGCAGATCGAGCACCACGTTGGGATAGGCGACCAGAGCCATGTTCAACGTCGTGCGCGCCTTCACCACGCCCCCATCCCAACTCGATCGCAAACCGACCGCATCGGCGAGCGGCACTGCGACGCTGCGAAAGGTGCCGATCCGCATGACCAGCATCTCCGGGCCGAGCAGGACAGGCAGCCGCTTCATCGACCGGATCAGCGCCACGATCCAACCGATGCCCGTCAGCGACATGGCCGACAGGACCGCCGCCACCGGCCAGCTCCACGCCGCGATCAGGCCGTGCACAACGATCAGCTCGATCGAGCTCAGCGCCACCAGCACCCACAACATCGGCGCGATCGCGCGGTGGTAAGAGAACGCCAGCGGCGCGGCCCCGTCCGTCGGTCGGTCAGCGCCGGGGAACGCCCTTACTCCTCGCCCTTGTAGATCCGCACCAGTCGCTGGAGCATCGCGATCGCCTCGTCACGCGGACGCTGGAAGGTGTTGCGGCCGATGATCGACCCGTTGCCGCCGCCGTCGCGGATGTCGCGCGCGTCCTGGTACAGATCGTCCGCGCCCTTGGACGCCCCGCCCGAAAACACGACGATCCGTCGGCCGTTGAAGCAGGACTGGACCACATGCCCCACCCGCTTGGCTTGGGTCGACCAGTCGCCGCCCTCGTACATCTTCTTGGCCTCGGCCTGCTCGATATGGGCGGTCGGCAGCTTCACCTTGATGATGTGCGCGCCAAGCAGCGCGGCGATGTGCGCGGCGTAGGCGCCGACATCGAGCGCGAGCTCACCGTCCTTGGACAGCTTGCCGCCGCGCGGGTACGACCAGATCACCGTCGCGATGCCGACCGCCTTGGCTTCCGCCGACATCTCGCGGATCTCGTTCATCGCGTCGAACACGCCGTCCGACCCGGGATAGATCGTAAAGCCGATCGCCGAGCAGCCCAGCCGCAGCGCGTCATCGACCGTCCCAGTCACCGCCGACGCGACGCTCGTCGCCCAGCTGTTCGAGCTGTTGACCTTCAGGATCGTCGGGATCTGGCCCGCGAACGTCGCCGCCCCCGCTTCGATCATTCCCAGCGGCGCGGCGTAGGCCGACAGCCCGGCATCGACCGCGATCTGGAAATGGTAATGCGGATCGTATGCCGCCGGGTTGACGGAGAAGCTGCGCGCGGGCCCATGCTCGAACCCCTGATCAACCGGCAGGATCACCATCTTGCCCGTGCCGCCGAGCTCGCCCTGCATCAACATGCGCGCGAGATTCGCCTTCACACCGGGATTGTCGGACTCGTAGTTGGCCAGGATGGCCTTGACCTGCGGCGTCATCGTGATCCCTTATCTCTATGTTTGTGTATCCGACGGTTGTTAGCTGGGCCAGATGAGAGGAGCAACGGCCGGGAACGTCACAAATCGAGCCAGAGTTTCAGTCCTCGGTCGATGGCCGCCATGCCTTCGGCAGGTGCGGACCCGACCCGTCGACGTATTCGGCTCCGGCGTAGCGTCGTGATCCGATCGACCTCCACCTCGCTGGGCTCGTCAAGCCCCGTGGTCGCATCAGAGTCGAGCGGAATACGGAGATCGCCCGACCCGAACAGGATCGTCGTGACCGGGCAGACCGTCACGGTGGCGCTATCGGAAAGCGTCGTCTCGCGCTGCACGACGACGTAAGGTCGCGGCTTGCTCGTGAAATCACCCCGTTGCGCGCCGATGACGATGTCACCGCGCTTCAAGCGGCCCGGCTCGCAACCGCGCCCGCCTCCTCGGCGTCGATAAGCGCTTCCAGATCGTCCGCCGCAAAATCAAGCTCGTTGAGCTCGCTATCGGGCGTACGCGCGGCGATCCTGCGCACTTCGGCGATCAGCGCCTCGTCATCCTCGGCATGCCGAAGGTAAGACTTCAACGCGTCCCGAACCAGATCGCTCTTCGTCCGTCCCTCGCGACGCGCCAACCGCGCGAGCTTGGCCTCGGTGTCGCCGTCCAACCTCAAACCAAGCACATACGCCTCCGTTCAACAATGTTGAACCTATGCCGTTTCGCCTACCGCGTCAACGCTGCCACCCCCGGCAGCTCGCGCCCTTCCATCCATTCAAGGAACGCGCCGCCCGCCGTGGATACGAAGCTGAACTGGTCCGCCACCCCCGCATGGTTCAGCGCCGCGACCGTATCGCCGCCGCCCGCGACCGACACCAGCCCGCCATCCACCGTCAGCGCCCCCGCGATGCGGGCGAGCGCGACGGTCGCGGTGTCGAAGGGCGGCGTCTCGAACGCGCCGAGTGGGCCGTTCCACACCAGCGTGCGGCAGTTCTTGAGCACGTCGCCCAGCGCCTCGACCGCCGCGGGGCCGACATCCAGGATCATCTCGCCCTCCGCGACCTCATGGACGTTGACGGTGCGCGTCGGCGGGTTCGCTCGGAACTCGGTCGCGACCACCACGTCGTATGGCAGGTGCACGGTGCAGCCCGCCCGCTCGGCCGCAGCCATGATCTCGCCGGCGACGCCTGCTAAGTCATGCTCGCACAAGGACTTGCCGACCTTTACTCCGCGCGCAGCGAGGAAGGTGTTTGCCATCCCGCCGCCGATGATCAGGTGATCGACCTTGGCCACCAGATGCCGGAGCACGTCGAGCTTGCTTGACACCTTGGCCCCGCCCACGACCGCCGCCACCGGATGCTCGGGCGCGCCCAACGCCTTGGTGAGGGCATCCAGCTCGGCCTCCATCGCCCGGCCCGCGAACGCCGGCAGCGCATGCGCCAGCCCCTCGGTGGATGCATGGGCGCGGTGCGCGGCCGAAAAGGCATCGTTGACGTACAGAACACCCAACTTCGCAAACCGTTGAATGACTTGCGGATCATTCTTCTCCTCGCCCGGAAAGAAACGGGTGTTCTCCAACAACGCGATGTCGCCCGGCCGAAGCATCGCGACCGCGTCCTCCGCGCTTCCCCAATCGACAAAGCGCACCGACCGCCCCAGCACGTTCTCGTACGCCTTAGTGACGAGCGCGAGCGAGAACTCCGGGCCCGGCGCCTTCGGTCGTCCGAAATGTGCGAGCACCAGCACGATCGCTCCCCGGTCCGCCAGTTCGGCCACCGTCGGCACCGTCGCGCGTAGCCGCGTGTCGTCCGTCACGGCGGCCCCGGACATAGGAACGTTCAGGTCCTCGCGGACGAGCACGCGCTTGCCGGCGATGTCGCCCATGTCGTCGAGCGTCTTGAACGGCTTGGTCATGGTTCTTCAGTCCTGATCACATCACCGACGCCGATCGACCCGCCCGTGACGACACGCGCGCAAATTCCGCCCCGCCAATCCCGCACCAGCGCGGCGAACAGGCCGGGCGCCAGCGTCTCCATGCGCTCGCACGGATCGGTCTCGCGCGTCACCTCCAGCATCACGTCGCGCCCGAGCCGCAAGAACGCGCCCGGGCGCTGCGGCAGGTCGAGACCGTCCACGAGCAGGTTGCACCGTCGTTCCCACCACGGGAGATCGCGCCCGACCTCCACCATCGCCGCGTCCCAATCGGCACGCTCGATCAGCGTGATCTGGCGCTTGCCCGCCGTGCCCGGCTTACGGACGCCCCGGTGGTCGCCTGCGATCCCGCCCTCGCAACTGATCTCCGCCGACGCGATCACCTTCATCGGTGCCTTTACATAAGCATGGCGAGCGATCCCCGCGATCACGCCGATCCGTATGTCGAGCGATCGACACGCCCGTCCAAACTCCGCCGTCATGCTGAGCGTTCCCTCCACGGCACCCGGCCCCCGCCGGATGCTCCCCGGTCACTGGAATGACGGGAACCGAACGTTCGTGCAAGGACGCTTCAGGATTACAGGAAGTTGGCCATCGCCGTCGCCGTGTCGACCATGCGGTTGGAGAAGCCCCACTCATTATCGTACCAGCTGACCACGCGTACCAGTTTGCCGTCGATTACCGCCGTCTCCAGGCTGTCGACCGTCGACGATGCGGGCGTGTGGACGATGTCGATCGAGACCAGCGGCTCGTCCGAATAGACGAGCACGCCGACCATCGGCCCGCTTTCCGACGCCGCCTTCAGCACCGCGTTCACCTCGTCGCGGGTCGTCTCACGCGACGGCTGGAACGTCAGGTCGACCAGGCTGCCGTCGGGCACGGGCACGCGCACCGCCGACCCGTCGAGCTTGCCCTTCAGCTCGGGCAGCACTTCGCCCACCGCGCGCGCCGCGCCGGTGGTGGTCGGGATCATCGACATCCCCGCCGCCCGCGCGCGGCGCAGGTCCGGGTGGATCTGGTCCAGGATCTTCTGGTCGTTCGTGTAGGCGTGGATCGTCGTCATCAGCCCGCGCTCGATCCCGATCGCATCGTTCAGCACCTTGGCGACGGGTGCGAGGCAGTTGGTCGTGCAGGACGCGTTCGACACGATATGGTCGTCCGCCGTCAGCCGCTCGTGGTTGACGCCGTACACGACGGTCAAATCGACTCCCTTGGCCGGCGCGGAGATCAGCACCTTCTTGGCCCCAGCCGCGATATGCTTGCCCGCCGACTCGCGGTCGGTGAAGAAGCCGGTGCACTCCATCACCAGATCGACGCCCAGCTCGCGGTGCGGCAGGTTCGCCGGATCGCGCTCGGCGGTGACGCGGATGCGGCGGTCGTCGATCACCAGATCCTGCCCGTCGGCCGCGACCTCGCCCGGGTAACGGCCATGAACACTGTCGCGGCTGAACAGCCAGGCGTTCGATTTGGCGTCGGCCAGATCGTTGATCGCGACCAGCTCCAACTCGCCGCCCTTATCCAACCCACCCTTCTCCAACATCGCCCGCGCGACGAGACGGCCGATACGGCCGAAGCCGTTGATCGCAACCTTGATCGTCATCCAAGTTTCTCCTGTAAGCTATTGCGAACACGCGGTTTGCATGTTCGATGTATCCCGCCCGCAAGTCGGATCCTTACGGCCCTTGCTCTTGGCGCGAACCTTTGCGGGTCGGCGGCCCCGCCTGTCAACACCGCCGCCACCGCCCGCTTTCCCGCTTGTGGACCGTCCCTCGTTTGCTAAGCCGGCCGCCATGACCGACCCCCGCTCCCATGCGATCCCAGACGCGACCCCGGCCGCGACCCGGATCGACGCGGCGCTCGCCCGTATCGAGGCTGCCATCGAGGCCCGCGCCCGCGCCGCCGACGCGCTCGCCCGCCGCCATGCGGCGCTCAAGGCGCGGATGGCCGAGGCGGTGACCGCGCTCGACGACGTCATCTCGCGCGGGACCGCCTGATGGCGCAGGTCACGCTGTCGTTCGGCGGCCGCGCCCACCTCGTCGCCTGTCGCGAAGGCGAGGAAGAGCGCGTCCAGCAGCTCGCGGCCATGATAGAGGCGCGCTGGCCCGGCGCCGCCCGCGCGGGCGGCGGATCGTACGAGCGCACCTTCCTGTATGTCGGCCTGATGCTCGCCGACGCGCTCGACGAGGCGGAGAACCGACCGCTCCCTAATGACCTGGTCAGCGAGGACGAACTGGCCGGCATCGCCGCCCGCCTCGAATCGCTGGCGGGCACCCTTGAGCAAAGCGCGCCGACGCCCTAGATCGAGAGACGGCGGGAACTGCCCGGTGCGAGTCCAGCATAATCCCTGAGGCTATTCATCATCCAAGGGGGCTGTCCCTGCGCGGATCCTGGTCCGTCGTACATGGTCCCTATCTGACGTACCAAGCGTCAGCGGATATCAGGGCAAACGGCCATGGCGGTCCCGCCACCCGCCTCGACCGATGACGGACAAGACCGACCTTCGCGCCCGGATGCGCGTCGCTCGCCTCGGCTTCGTTCCCGACCGGCCCGTCCGCGTGAGCGGCGATTTCCTGGCGCGCCTGCGTCCAGGCATCGTCGTGGCGAGCTACCGCCCGATGCGCGGCGAGGCCGATCCCGCGCCGCTCGAGCGGGTCGCGATCTCGGCCCGCTGCGTCCTCGCCCTCCCCTGGGTCTCAACCCCCATCGAACCCATGCGCTTCCTCGCCTGGACGGATGGCGAGCCGCTCGAGCCCGGACAGTTCGGCCTCGAACAACCGCCGGCGCACGCTCCCGATCTCGCGCCCGACATCATCCTCACGCCGCTCCTCGCCTTCGACCGCCTCGGCGGCCGGCTCGGTCAGGGGATGGGCTATTATGACCGCTCCTTCACCCTACATGCGACGAGCTGGCGCGTGGGCGTGGCCTGGTCGGTCCAGGAAGCACCGCGCATTCCCGTCGACCCCTGGGACGTTCCCCTCCACGCGGTCGCGACCGAAAAGGAATGGATCACCGTATGACGCCGACCCTGCGCAAGCCCGTCGGGGCGCTCGCGATCATCGGGCTGATCATCGTCTGGGCGGTAATCGTCGCCAGTCTGTCGTCGGTTGTGGGCGGCTGGCATTGGCTGGCCCAGCTCGCCTTTTATACCGTCGCGGGAATCGTGTGGATCCTGCCGCTCAAGCCGCTTCTGCAATGGATGGAGACGGGGAAACTACGGTGAGACGCGGCAGCGTAGCCGATGTGCACGCCGAAGTCTCCGGCCGGCGCGGCGGAGCGCGCCATGAGGCGCGGCTTTGCCGCGACTGACGGCGGGCGGTGTAGGGAAAGGTCGGGAGAGGCGTCGCGGCGAAGCCGCGTCGTCGGACGGGGCCGTTGCCCCGCCAGCCTCGCTTGCGCGTCTTGGTCGCTGCTCCGCAGCCGCCATGCGCTTGGCGCGAGTGACGGGGCTCGAACCCGCGACCTCCGGCGTGACAGGCCGGCGCTCTAACCAACTGAGCTACACCCGCTTGTTAAGCGAGGCGGCCGAATATGCGGGGGTGGCCTGGGTGTCAACGCCCGTTTGCGTACTGCTCCTCCTCGCCCGCGCGCTGCTCGCGGCGGTGCCGCACCAGTGTCCCGTGCTCGAACAGGAAGCCCGCGATGTCCGGTTTGCCCGCCGCGCCCAGCACCGTCTGGAGGATGATGAGCAGCGGCACCGCCAGCAGCGCGCCCGGCGTACCCCACACCCAACCCCAAAAGCTCAATGACACCAGGATCAGCACCGGGCTGATCGTCAGCCGGTGGCCGACGATCAGCGGCGTGATCGCGTTCGCCTCCACCAGATGCAGCCCGGCCATGATCGCGGGCGGCAACAGCGCCAGCCAGATGTCGGTGAAGGTCATCAGCCCGCCGATCGCAAGCAGCAGCGCGGCGATCACCGGCCCGAAATAGGGGATGTAGTTCAGCAGCGCGACGATCCCGCCCCACATCAGCGGGTACGGCATGCCGATCAGGTGAAGTGCCAGGGCGACGATCAGCCCCAAGGCTATGTTGATGAAGGTGATCGTGCCCAGATAGGCCGACACGTCGTCGACCACGTCCTGGATCACCCGCGCGGTCGCCATCGCGCCGTTGAAGCTCGCCCGGTTGGTGATCGTCCGCCGCCGCATCCCCGTCCATCCCGACAGGAAGAAGAACACGACCAGTACCGCAAAGAAGAACTGGATGATGACCGCCGGAGCCGACGTGGCGGCAAGCTCCAGGATCGAGCCGGGCGGTGCGACCGCGGCGGTCTGCGGCTGGCGGACGGGCGTCGAGGCGATCTGGCGCAGCGTCCGGTTGGCGTAGCGCTCCAGGTTCGAATAGATGTCCAGGAGCGGCTGGAGGTTGGCCTGGATGCGGTCGATCCGCGTCGGCAGCAGCTGAAAGAAATCGGTCGCCGGCACAATGATCGCCGCCAGCGCCACGTTGGCCGCGACCAGGAACAACAGCACGCACAGCAGCGCCGCCAGCGACGAGGGCACGCGGCGCCGCTCCAGCCATTCGAGCAGCGGGACGAGCGCGACCGCGACGACCAGCGCGGCGGTCAGCGGCAGGAAGAACTCGGCCCCCGCTTTCAGCGCGAACGGCAGCCCCAGCATCAGCCCGACCCCCGCCGTCAGCGTCAATGCCGCGAGCAACCGGTCGCGCCGCATCGCGACGCGCATCGCATCCTCGGCCGTCATGCCCAACGGAAAGCCGAGCACCGCATCGGCGGCGTCGTCCGGGACGGGGAGGTTCGGGTCGCGGTCGGCCATCGACGCGATACTTAGCGCGGTTTACGCGGGCCGGGTATCCCGCCTAACATTCCCCGATGGGCGAATATCTGCTGGTCATCGACGAGGGCACCACCTCGACGCGAGCTATGCTGTTCCGGCCGACGGGCGAATGCGTCGCGAGCGAGGCCGCGCCGCTGACGCAGCACTATCCCCGCCCCGGATGGGTCGAGCATGACGCGGTTGAGATCTGGCGGCGGTCGGTTCATGTCGCGGGGGTGATGGTGGCGCGGGCGGGCGGCGCGGAGCGGATTTTGGGCGTCGGCATTACCAACCAGCGCGAGACGATCGTATTTTGGAACCGCGACACCGGCGAGCCGCTTGCGCCCGCAATCGTCTGGCAGGACCGCCGCACCGCCGACTTCTGCCGGGCGCTCCGCGACGCTAAGCACGAGCCGGCGGTACAGGCCAAGACGGGGTTGCTGCTCGACCCGTATTTCTCCGGCTCCAAGATCGGCTGGGCGCTCCGGGAATGGCCCGATCTGGCGGCGGCGGGCGACCGGCTCGCGGTCGGCACCGTCGAGAGCTGGCTCGTCTGGAAACTGACGGGCGGCCTCCATGTCACCGACGCGACCAACGCCGGCCGTACCGCGCTAATGGATTTGGATACGGGCGACTGGGACCACGGACTGCTCGACCTGTTCGGCGTTCCTCGCGCGCATCTACCCGAGATCGTCGATTGCGCCGGCCGCTTCGGCGAGACCCGAGCCTTCGGACCGCCCATCCCGATCCGCGGGTTGGCGGGCGACCAGCAGGCCGCGTCGATTGGCCAGGCCTGCCTCGCGCCCGGCGAGACCAAGGCGACGTTCGGCACCGGCGCGTTCATCCTGACGCATACGGGGCGCAAGCTCCGATCCGACCACCGGCTCCTGTCGACCGTCGCCTGGCAGCTCGGCGGCGAGCGCGCCTATGCGCTCGAGGGATCGGTGTTCGTCGCCGGCAGCCTCGTTCAATGGCTCCGCGACCAGCTCGGCCTAATTAGCGAGGCTGAGGAGACGGAGGCGCTCGCGCGAAGCGTGCCCGACAACGGCGGCGTATACCTCGTCCCAGCGCTGTCGGGCCTCGGCGCGCCGTGGTGGCGGCCCGACGCACGCGCGAGCATATCGGGCCTCAGCTTCGCCGCCACCAAAGCGCATATCGCGCGCGCGGCTCTTGAGGCGCAGGGCCATCAGGCGCACGACCTGAAGACCGCCTTCGCCGCCGACGGCCAGGACTGGGCAACCTTGCGCATCGACGGCGGCATGGTCGCCAACGACTGGCTGGCGCAGGACCTTGCCGACATGCTCGCCCTCCCCGTCGAACGCCCGCGCTTTACCGAAACCACCGCGCTGGGCGCGGCGATGCTGGCGGGCGTCGGCGTCGGTTTGTTCGCGAGCCTCGACGAAGCGGCGGGGATGCGCGGCCCGGTCGGACGGTTCGAGCCGTCGATCGACGCGGACGAACGCGAGGCCCGGCTCGCGGGCTGGCGGCACGCGGTCGAGGGCGTGCTCCGGTGACCCAAACCCTCTCCCGCTTTTGCGGGAGAGGGAAAGACGCGCGTAGCGCGGCGAGGGTGAGGGACGGGCCTGTCCGGGCGAGGCCCGGCCCTCACCCTGGCGCTGACGCGCCTGTCCCTCTCCCGCGAAAGCGGGAGAGGGTGTAAGTCAAGCCGCCACGCGGTCGTCGAACAGCGTCTTCAGCTCGCGTTTCATGATCTTGCCGTTAGCGTTCCTCGGCAGCGTTTCGGCGACGAAGCGGATCGCGACGGGCGTCTTGAACACGGCCAGATGCTTCTTCACCCAAGCCTGGAGCTCCGCCTCGCTCGCCTCCGCGCCCGGCGCGAGATGGACCACGGCGGCGGGCTCCTCGCCCAGCGTCCGGTGCGGCAGGCCGATCAGCGCGCAGTCGGTCACCGCCGGATGCGCGTAGAGGCAGTTCTCCACCTCGGTCGAATAGATGTTCTCGCCGCCTCGGATCACGATGTCCTTGGCCCGGTCGACGATGTAGCAAAAACCTTCCTCGTCGAGCCGTGCGAGGTCGCCCGTGCGGACCCAGCCATCGACGAAGGTCTGCGCCGACGCCTCCGGCTTGTTCCAGTAACCGCGCACGATCATCGGTCCCCGCGCCCAAAGCTCGCCGACCTCGCCCGGCGGCGTTTCGGTCGTGCCGTCCTCTTGCCTGATGTTCAGGTCGGCGGTCGCGACCGGCGGCCCCGCGCTGGCCGGGCGGTTCAGATAGTCCTCGCCCGAGTGGCTGGTGACAGTCGCCATCGTCTCGGTCATGCCCCAGCCGTTGCCGGGCAGCGCGCCGAACTCGGCGTAAATGCGCTTCACCAGATCGGGCGCGGACGGCGCGCCGCCATACAGGATCGCCTCCAGCGAGGAGAGGTCGTACGCTCCCCGGTCGGGATGCTCCAGCAGCTGCCAAGCCACCGTGGGTACGCCCCCCGTCATGTTGACCCGCTCGCGTTCGATGATCTCGAACGCGCGGATCGTGTCCCATTTGCGCATGAACACCATCGTCGACCCGGTCGCCATCGCGGCCATCAACGTGGCCGAGCACGCCGTGACGTGGAACAGCGGGATCACGAGCAGCATCACCTTGGGCTCGGGCGCGGCGGGCGGGGTCTCTCCGCGCCGAAGCAGGGTACGCGCGGAGGAATAGCCGCTCGACAGGATGTTGGTGACGAGGTTGCGGTGCGTGCCCAGCGCTCCCTTGGGCGCGCCGGTCGTGCCGCTGGTGTAGAAGATCGTCGCATTGTCGTCGGGCGCGACCGCGACGGCCGGCAGCGCGCGGTCGGACAGCGCGCGCCACTCACCCGGCGTGCCGATCACGTCCTCCAGCCGCGACGCGGGCGCGCCGAGCGACGTGCTCGCGCGGGCGACGAGGACGTGCAGGAGATCGGGCAGCCGCCCGTACGCTTCGACCAGCCGCGCATGGCGTTCGTCGTCGACAATGAGCACCTTGGCACCCGAGTCGCTCAGGCCGTATTCCAGCTCCGCGCCCGTCCACCAGGCGTTGAGCGGCACCGCGATCGCGCCGAGCGCGGTGATCGCGAAAAAGCTCGCCACCCATTCGGGCAGGTTGCGCATGGCGAGCGCGACCCGGTCGCCGCGGTCGACGCCCAAGCCCGCCAGATGCTCGGCGATCGCCGCCGTCGCGCGGTGGTTCGCATCGTAGCTGACGCGCTCATCCTCGTAGATCGTGAACGTCCTGTCGCCGTGCGCGCGCGTTGCCGACAGCAGCCCCGGCAGCGACGGCGGCGCGTTCTTCCACACGCGGGTGCGCCGCCCATGGACCTCCGCCTCCTCCATTTCGAACTTCGCGCCGGGCGCGGTGAGCGCGGCGCGGGCCTCTGCAAGCGTCATGGCGGGCCATCCGGCGGGAAGCTGCATGAGGGGTTCGCTGGCCAAGGCTGTATCTCTCCGATCGAAGAACGGGTTTGCGGACGTCCGCTCGTCTTACCCAAGGTTAGAGTTGATCCGCGTGCGGCTCAAGGCCATAGGGTCGTGCGTGTTTGGAAACAGGGGTATGGACTGGGCATGGTGATCGCGGACGCGGCTGCGCACGGCTTCGAGCCCGCCCGCCTGGCGCGAATCGACACGTTCGTGCGCGATCGCTATCTGGATACCGGCCTGCTTCCCAACGCCCAGCTGCTCGTCGCGCGGGACGGCGAGGTGGTCCACTTCTCCAGCCAGGGCTCCGCCCGTGAGGGCGGTCGCGCGATCGACGACGGATCGCTGTTCCGCATCGCATCGATGACCAAGCCGATCACGTCGGTGGCGTTCATGATGCTCGTCGAGGACGGGCTGGTCGCGCTCGATACGCCCGTCCACCAAGTCCTGCCCGAGTTCAAGGGCGTCGGCGTCTATGACGGAGGCGGCGCCGGGGTGCCGTTCCGCACCAAGCCGACCGCCGAGCCGATGCGCATGGTCGACCTGCTCCGCCACACCGCCGGCCTGACCTACTCCTTCCAGAACCGCTCCAACGTTGACGCCGCCTACCGCGAGCGCAAGATCGACGACTGGCACGGCGAGTACGACCTGCAAGGCTTCGTCGCCGAACTGGCCAAGCTGCCGCTCGAATTCTCGCCCGGGACGTCGTGGAACTACTCGGTCGCGACCGACGTGCTCGGCGCTGTGGTGGAGCGGGTGTCGGGCCTGACGCTCTACGCCTTCTTCGCGACGCGCATCTTCGGGCCGCTCGGGATGCACGACACCTTCTTCCAGGTACCCGCCGACAAGCTCGACCGGCTCACCGACTGCTACGCCTTCGCGCCGGGCCGGGGCCGCGTCATGTACGACCGGGGCGATGCGAGCGCCTGGAGCGGCGCGCCCAAACTGTTCTCGGGCGGCGGCGGGCTCGTGTCGACCGCACGCGACTATCACCGGTTCAACACGATGCTGCTCGGCGGCGGCGCGCTGGACGGCGTCCGCATCCTCGGGCGCAAGACGTTGGAGTTGATGACGGCCAACCACATTCCCGGGAACGGCGATCTGGCGGGCTGGTCGAGATCGCTGTTCAGCGAGGCGTCGCTTGCCGGAACGGGCTTCGGGCTCGGCTTCGCGATCAACATGGACCCGGCCAGGTCGATGGTGCCCGGATCGGCCGGTGAATATTATTGGGGCGGCATGTTCTCGACCGGGTTCTTCGTGGATCCCATAGAGCGGGTGACGATGGTGTTCCTGACCCAACTGTCGCCCAGCAGCCTCTATCCCATCCGCCGCGAGCTCAAGACGATGATCTACGCGGCCCTGAACTGATCCAGACCAGGAGAATACAGACGTGACCTCCCCCATCCGCACCGAACGCCAAGGCGACATCCTGGTGATCGTCTCCGACAATCCGCCCGTCAACGCGCTCGGCGCGGCCGTTCGTCAAGGGCTCGCGGCCGCGATCGAGGCGGGCGTCGCCGATGACGGCGTGGCCGCGATGGTCATCCGCTGCGACGGCCGCACCTTCTTCGCGGGCGCGGACATCACCGAGTTCGGCAAGCCCATGCAGGAACCCGGCCTCCCCGCCGTCGTCGACCTGATCGAGGCGAGCCCCAAGCCGGTGGTGGCCGCCATCCACGGCACCGCGCTCGGCGGCGGATGCGAGATCGCGCTCGGCTGCCATTACCGCGTCGCGGTCGCCTCGGCCAAGCTCGGCGTTCCCGAGGTGAAGCTCGGCCTGCTTCCCGGCGCGGGCGGCACCCAGCGGCTGCCGCGCGTCGCGGGCCTGAAGCTCGCGCTCGAGATGACCGCCACAGGCAACCCGATCGCGGCCAAGCGGGCGCAGGAGGCCGGCTTGGTCGACAAGATCGTCGGCGAAGACAGCCTGGAGGCCGACGCGGTCGCCTACGCCAAGGAGGTCGCCTCCGCCCGCCCGGTCCCGCGCGCGAGCGAGCGGACCGTCGCGGCCGACCCGGCCGTCGTCGAGGCGTTCCGCAAGGAGAACGCCCGCAAATTCCGCGGCTTCGACGCGCCCGCCGCCAACATCGCCTGTGTCGTCAAGGCGACGGAGGTGCCGTTCGAGGAGGGTGTGCAGTTCGAGCGCGCCGAGTTCATGAAGCTGATGATGGGCGTCCAGTCCGCCGCCCAGCGCCACATCTTCTTCGCCGAGCGTCAGGCCGCCAAGATCGACGACGTTCCCGCCGACACCAAGCTCCGCGAGATCAAGCGCGTCGGCGTCATCGGGGCGGGCACGATGGGCGGCGGCATCTCGATGAACTTCCTGACGGCGGGCATCCCCGTCACCATCGTCGAGATGCAGCAGGAGGCGCTCGACCGCGGCGCGGGCGTCATCCGTAAGAACTACGAGGCGACCGCCGCCAAGGGTCG
This sequence comes from uncultured Sphingomonas sp., assembly GCF_964235535.1. GTDB lineage: Bacteria > Pseudomonadota > Alphaproteobacteria > Sphingomonadales > Sphingomonadaceae > Sphingomonas. The sequence goes on along the minus strand of NZ_CAXSBH010000048.1, from coordinate 613 downwards.
GATGAAGCCCGAACAGGTCGAGGCCGCGATGGGCGCGCTCACCCCCTCGCTCGACCTGTCCGCGCTCGCCGACTGCGACCTGATCATCGAGGCCGTCTATGAGAGCATGGACGTGAAGAAGGAGATCTTCGGCAAGCTCGACGCGATCTGCAAGCCCGGCGCGATCCTGGCGTCGAACACCTCCTATCTCGACATCGACGAGATCGCCGACTCAACTTCGCGCCCGCAGGACGTGGTGGGCATGCACTTCTTCTCGCCCGCCAACGTCATGAAGCTGCTGGAGGTCGTGCGCGGGGACAAGACCGCCCCCGACGTGCTCGCCACGGTGATGGCGCTGGCCAAGAAGATCGGCAAGGTCGCGGTGGTGGCGGGCGTCACCTACGGCTTCATCGGCAACCGCATGCTGATGCCGCGCCAGCTGGAGGCCAACAAGCTTCTCATGGAAGGGGCCACGCCCGAGCAGATCGACAAGGTGCACGTCGCGTTCGGCATGCCCATGGGTCCGTTCCAGATGGCGGACCTGGCGGGCGTCGATATCGGCTGGCACCGCGACCCGAGCCGGATCGAGAACATCCGCGACGCGCTCGCCGCCGAGGGCCGCTGGGGCCAGAAG